>NZ_QUFG01000001.1:0-545988 GCF_003478405.1 Faecalibacterium sp. AF28-13AC
GCAAATACGGAAAGGAATGGATGGATTCTATTCGTTTTTCTCTTTTTGTTTTATTACGTTGGTTAGGTGAAAGTTTTCTTCGATACAGTCTTAAAGGCTGCTATACTGCATAGGAAAAATATCTTTTGCAGATGCCATTAAGAATCTGCATCACAGAATCGTGATTTTGGCGGTTCTTGAATCGTGAAAAACGCAGAACTATTCAACATTTGGAATTTTCACAAAGATGTGATTGGGCGAAGAAAACCGCGTTCGTCTGCGCTCAATCAATCCCGCAGCGTCCAATTCCTTAAGCGCACTGGAAACACTGACCGTGCTGCGCCCTAGCTGCTCAGCCAAAGAGCAAATCGTAAAAATGACAAACACGAATCCACGTTCATCTATCCAGAGATTTTTCTGCGAGAGTGTGGCACGGTCGAGTAGCAACACATAAGTCATTTTTGCAGTCTGACTCAGGTCAAGTTCCAAAAGGAAGCGTGGGTATGGGAGAAACGGCGGCAGCGGAGTTTGCGTGGTAAGATATTCTGAAATGTTGATCACCTCCAGCTGAAGCAGAAATCAGGAACAAAGAGTATGTAACGAGAATTGGAGGGTTCCAATTCTCCAGTCGCAGAAAAGCACGAAACAAGTGCTCAACTGCGTTAATAAGTTAAGGTCTCCCATATTGGTCCTCGACTTCCCTAGGAGTGGGGAATCGTCCGGCGGCGGGCTTGCACCGCACCATTGGCATTTCAGCCACCCCGTCTTCGTTATGACCGGGCTGCGAGTTACAGAAGTACCTTTTGTGAAGTACCGGACGATTGAACTATTCACTTGTCAAGGAACATATGGAAGATTTCTGGACTTTGACGGACGAAAAACATCCTTCTACTTGGTAGCCGATGAAAAAGGCCATTTCGTAGCATTGCAAGCAATTTTGTAAACAAAACGTCATAATAGTCCGAGAATGGTCTTGAAAAAGATGCCCTACACTTGGTAGGCATCGAGAACGCCTGTTTCGTAGCATTGGTGAGAAACTTGTAATTGAATTGTAATTCTTGAGACCAAATCTCCGCTTTTGAAAAAATCCTCTCAATAGGTAGGCAACGAAAACAGCCCAAAGACAACCATCTTTTTGAGAATTAACAAAAAGGTCACAAATGACCGGCTTTCAAAGAGGCGCTTCTACTATTAACAGAAAAAGTGGCCTAAAATGGGGGGTGTTGGAGAAAATTTCTGCCTTAAAAGTACGCCTCTACTCACTAGCCAGCGAGAATAGCCAAAAGCCAGCAAAAAACAAATGAATTATGTACTTCTGCCACTGATTGCAACGGCATATCGGTGACAGAAAGATCGTTTAGAGCGATTCTTCGCGGTTTGGGGTGGTAGAAATCGTTTTGTAGTTGGACTTTTTCTGCTGAAGCTGCTCCAGCTGTTTCAGCACCGATTCCTTCTCCGGGGGCTTGCCGCCCGGTGTGGAAAGCTGCTGCTTATTCAGCACCATGTCGATATACTTGCGGATATTTTTCAGGGC
Organism: Faecalibacterium sp. AF28-13AC; assembly: GCF_003478405.1. NCBI lineage: Bacteria > Bacillati > Bacillota > Clostridia > Eubacteriales > Oscillospiraceae > Faecalibacterium > Faecalibacterium sp. AF28-13AC. The sequence continues at coordinate 1,514 of NZ_QUFG01000001.1, forward strand.
AGAGACATCCGGCTGCAAGGTTTCCAGTTTGGTACGCAGTTCTGCGCTGCCGGATTGCAGCGCAGAAAATTCGGCATCCAATGCCGAAAAATCTACCGCTGTGCTGCCGTTCAGTTTCATCAGAGTGCGGACAGCTTTATTAAAGGTGTCCAGCTCCTCTTTGTGCTGGGCGGCATAAGCGTCCTTGGTCAACTTGAAGTTCTTCTTGATAAAGGTGTCGTGGATGGGCTTCAGCTTGGCATGGGCGGCGGCAGCATCCTTGATCTGGGCGATTGCCCGCATACGGTTTTCGTTCTGCTTCAACTGCCTACGGAGAGGGGCGGCGGTCTGGTTCAGGTTAGAAATTGCGGTATCCAGATCCTCGATGGTGTTCAGAGAATGGGCTTTCAGATAGTCCACCGCCCGTTTGACTTCCTCAAAGTCTCGGACAGTGCATTTCAGTTTTGCCTTGCCAGACCAATCGCTGCGCTGCTCGTTGCGGAGGTTGAAGTAATCCACCAGCAGGTCGGACAGCATTGGCTCCTTGGCTTGTTCCAGTGCATCCAAAAGAATCTGCTTCTTTTCATTCAGGTCTGCGATCCAGCGTTGCAGCCCACGAATCGCACTGCGGATGGACTGCATCAGGCTATTGGCGGCGCGAATATCCCGGTTCAGGTTGCCGAGAAAAGTTTCCACTCCACGCTTTTCCATCTGGTGTGCGGCGGGACCGAGATGCACGGTCGGTATCTGCTGGATGCCCTGTCGCTCAAAGGAGCGCAGGTCAACACGTTCCGGGCGGCCAGCCGCTTCCAAATAGCGGTTGGTAATGGTCTCCCAGCCATGCCGCCAGACCTCGGCATACTTCTGGTCGTTCCAGTCCACCGTGTTTTCCTTGTGGCACTTCCAGTTGCCGGAAGCGAGCCGGATGCGCTCACCGTTCTCGTCAAGGTCGTACACCTTTCTGGCTTTCGGGAGCCACTTGCCGTGTTCATCTATTGCCCGGAGCGTCAGCAGAATGTGAGCGTGTGGGTTTCCATCTCCCTTGTCGTGGATGGCAAAGTCGGCAATCATCCCTTTGGAAACAAACTGCTCCTGACAAAACTCTTTTATCATGGACAAATACTGCTCCTTCGGCACCTCCACCGGGAACGCCAGCACGATGCGCCGGGCAAGCTGGGAGTTCCACTGGTTCTCCACAGCTTCTACGGCGTTCCAGAGGGTCGCCCGGTCTGCATATCCGGGCGGCGCATAGGATGGCAGCATGATCTCAGCGTGGACAAGCTCTTTCTTCTTGTTGTAGAATTTTGTTCTCTGGTCGTACTCGCTGAACAGCCGTTCGCCGCTTTGGTAAGCGGCCCCGGCAACAGCGGACTGCCCTTGGCTGCGCTTGACGATGGTAATTTTGAAATGCGGACACGGAATAGGCATCACCCCCAAACAAAAAGACCGCCCAGCAAGATTGCTCTTGGTGAACGGTCTGGAATTGTATTCGGTTTTGCTCGCCGCCTTAGAACGGAGTGCCATGCGCTTCGATCTCAGGCGGGAGCCGCAAAAGGATAGCTGCAAAGCAGCGCAAGGAAAATGCAGTTTTCCTTGGGATGGAATCGGGCTGGCGCACAAACGCCAGCTTCGATTTCATCGAGCCGTCTGCAAGACCGCAATTTCACCGGAACGGTGTATAATTGCGCCCTTTATTCTAAAGGGTGCGGAACGCTGCGGCTTTCGTGCAGGTCGTGAATCATCTTTGCAAGAGCCAGCGCAACTTCCGGCTGACGGAACGCAATTTTCAGCAGCTCCATCACCTGATCGTTGGTGAGTTCTTCCGGCGCAATCAGAAAACTTTCCAGCATTCCGGCACGGGTACACAGCCGATGCACACGGGCCTTGCGGGTCAGCTCCGGTATCTGGTGTTCCAGAATTTTCTCCCGGTGCTGGTAGTAGCGCAGCTGCTGTTCTGCTTTGGCTTTCTCGCTGCGGAGATAGGCGAGATCGGTTTTCGGTTGGGTCAATGGCATCACGCTCCTTTTCAAAAGTTGGTTGTATTCGACATTTTTATTGGTTCGTGGTACACTACACACAATCAATGTGAATAGAGGTGACTGCGTTGCTTGCGTTATATCTAAGTGTGCTTGATGATCGAAACTTTGAAGAAGATTTTACCGAGGTGTACAATACATACAAACGGCTGGTTTACCATACCGCTTACAAAATCATGGATGATTCGTATCTGGCAGAGGATGTGCTACAAGAGGTATTTTTGTACGTTGCAAAAAATTTTTCTAAAATTCATCGAGAAAACTGTCACGAACTCGCTGCTTATCTCGTTAGTTGTAGTAGAAGCCGTGCATATGATATGCTTCGCAAACAACGAGAAGAATTGCTGGAAGATGTCCCAAACGAACCAGATGCCGCTCCGGTGCCGGATGATGCAGCAGTTAGCACCGATAACATTGAACGTCTAACAGAACTGATTGGCCAAATGAAACCGATGTACCGTGATCCGCTACGCCTTTTGGCAATGGGATATACAAACCGTGAGATTGCAAAATCGCTGGGATTAACGGATGAAGTGGTACGAACACGGCTCTTTCGAGGACGAAAACTATTATGGAAGGAGATGAACAGCCATGAGTGAGCGGACAGACATTTCATTTGATGCGGCTTTGATGATGGCACTTCGTGCAGATGCGCAAAGAGAACTGGATTCGCTTCCAACGCCAAAGCAGTTTGAGGAAATCTACCCAGATACGTCCCAATGGGACGAACGAATGACAGAGGCCTTAAAGAAGAAAAAGCACCACCCAGTGTTGAAACGAGTACTAATTGCGGCATTGACACTCGTAATGCTGACGGTTGGTGCTCTTGCGGTCAGCGCTGATTTCCGCAGGGCAGTCTATACGATGATTCAAAAATTTCTGCCCATTGAGATGCAGCTGACTTATCAGGTGGATGGCGAACCGCTGGAGTGACTCCCGGATGGATACAGCGACCATTATGTGCCGAACGGCTTTGAAATGGACGATGTGCAGAAATTTGAGCGAGCAGAAAACTTTTTACATGTTTACTCGTCAAAAGAAACAGAGGAAAGCTACACAGTCCGTTGCTCAATTATCCAGCCAGGGCAGCAGTCCCTGTTTGATAATGAGCATACAGTGTACGAAACCGTAAAGGTCGGAGAAGCAGATGGTGTACTTGGAACCAGTACGGATGAACATGGAAAGAATGTTTATACTCTAAGTTGGGAACATCGGGGGATTACACATACCGTTATGGGAAACATTCCATACGATGAGATTATGAAAATTGCGGAAGGTATCCGTTAAGAAAGCTGGACACTTGTGAGAGTTCACAAATGTCTGGCTTTCTTTTTGTCTGAACTTACAAAGATGGAAAATTTGAAAAATTTTCTCCTGAAAATTGAAACGAAGCGAATGCGAATTGCGTTGATTATACAAAGGCTCTTGATGGGAGCAAAAAAACGGAGGTGTATGTCTATGTCGAAAAAGCGTTTGTTGTCCATTGTTGTTTCAGCGGTGATTCTCTTGAGCTTTGCCTGCACCGCAATGGCCGCTGAAAAGTCTGAACGGTATGTAGGCGATAGTACGGTCAACGGATCTATTTACCAAACATACTATCAGGTTGATGCCCAGACTCGAACTGGAGTAAAGAAAATCAGCGTTTCAGGCGTTCTCTATGAAAAGGGGACAATTGGAACATGGCAAAAAGTAAGTAGCTGCTCAAACAGCAGCACGACCTCAACCTGCATGGTGAGCAGTAGCTTTAACACTAAGCCCGGAAAATCTTATAGGCTTGAGTATTCTGCGACCTTTAGCTATTCCGATGGACGGAGCGAAACCATTACCGGAAGTACCAGTAGATAAGTGGAGTTTGTTATATATTTCAGCAAGTTAGAAAGGTGTGAGGTAATTATAAAGGCGAGACCAACGCGAGTTATCCGATACCTAGCTATAGTCGCACTGTGCTTGCTTTTGGGCTTTATGCTTGGAAGAAAAAGCAAATATGAAAAACGAGATTATTTGAAACAATTCAAAATTGGAAAAGCAACATACTCTGAATCGTTGATATATGAGGCTTATGGCGGATTGCAAAATGATGGGATAATGTTAGCGGTATACTACGATGTGGATGCAGCCAAAATTATTCATCAACTCGATTCATGGGAGAAAATTAATGATTCTCCAACCATATCTTCTATATTAAAAAATGTGTCGTCATATTTTGGATTAGATTTTGTGATTCCTGAAATTGCAAGTGGAAATTTTTTTCTTTATGATAATAGTCAGCATAAGGAACTACGCTCGGAAGCCGAAATGAATACATTGCTTTTACATTCTGAAGATGTGAATTTTAGTCTCGTTGTCTGGGATGATGAGAAGCACACAATTTATATAGTAGAGTACAGAATTTAAGGAGGTTCGTTATGAAGAGGTTCGTATCATTAATTCTTTCAGTGTGTTTTTTGTTTTCGATAAATACTGTGTCTTATGCTGCTAACATAAGCAGCCGTAAAGCTAGCAATCCTGTTATTCAAAGCATGAATGATAAGTATCATGTTGATTTTTCGGGAATGTCGATAGATGAATTAAATAAGTTTATCGATAAGATGAAAGATGAAGATCAAACACGTGCATCTGGAAATTTGTTAAATAATACACAGCTTGCATGGTTGGCAGCTGCGCAAATTGCACGGGATAAGGGATATGAATGTGCGGCTCTTATGGTTGAATTCTCTGTATATAATATTGACTATTCTGAGAGTGTGACGGATTCTTCGACGCCATTGCTTGACAAGTTAAACACGACAACAGTTTTTAATAATTATAAAAACAAAGTACTTAATAGTGGCTTGAAAGATTTTAGTGGAGGAAGTTGGTCTTTTACAATTCAAAAGTCTGATAATGCAGATTTATTCTATGCATTGCATAGGGTAAGCACCTCTGGAACAGGCTTCATGATTGGTAATTCTATAATGTATTACTTGATTACCGTTCATGACACATTTGATTTTGCATATGACAACAACTATGACGACTTGTTTACTACTACAGTGAACAATTGGGCTTGGTTGTGCCAGCAGACGCATGTGTTGAATCCCATAGAGATAAATCTTAGCACGGCTATTGGATAAAAAATCAGTGGTATTTATTTTTTTGCGAAAGTAAAAGTTGAAATCTAAAATAAGGATGGCTCTAACGTATGAAAAATTTTACGGAGGTGTTTCCAATGCAGAGCAACTGATGTATAAGAAATCTTGTGTATACTCTAAAAGTAAAGAAGGAAAATTAAAATAGCTAGTGAAAAAATATCTCGTAGAATTTTTTTGAAAGCAAGTGGGATTGTGGCTCTTTCTTCAATGGAGCTTAACTCTGGGCTGACTGCTTTTGCAGATAATCAAAGTGATGGAAGCAAATCTCATATCGAGAGATACCATAGATACGATTTTGATACAAAAGAAGAATCTATAGAGGAAATTATAGTTGAAACCAATTCCTTCACGGATGGAGAGACAACTGCAGGCTATTTTCCAAATGGAAAGATTTCGGATATTGATCTATCCGATCTGTATGCGATTATCGGAAGCAATGATATCACTGTTGTTGATAATCCAACGGCAACACCATATTGTAGTACGGTATGCCTACAGATAACGACCAATAATGGAGGGACAAATTATGGTTCTGGATTTATGATTGGGCCTAATGCACTTGCAACAGCAGCACATAATCTATACAGTATAAAGGAAAAAGCCTACGTTAAGTCGGTAAATGTCGCACCTGCTCGATCTGATAATAGTAAACCTTTTGGAAGCGAAAATGTATCGGCAAGTTCGATGATTGTTAGTGATTCTTATCTTGCTGGAACAAGTTCGGAGGATTGGGCGATTATTACGCTCAAGAATAATTTAGGAACGAAAACGGGATGGCTTGGGTTACATTGGCAGTCTAGCAATTATTCATCATCACAGTTGGTGTATGCTTATGGCTATCCGAGCCAAATAAATGGTGCCGATGCGAGATATCGGATGTGTAAATCTTCTGGGTATATTAGAAGTCAGACTTCAAAATATCTCAAGGGCGATTGGGATTTGACAGGTGGCTTTAGTGGTGGTCCTCTTGTAGAATATATTTCTGGAGCTGGGTATGTAGCTATCGGAATCCATAAAGATGGAAGCACAATTGATGGTTCTTCATATCCAACTTCTTATACAGGGGCATTGAGAATAACACAATCGCTTTATACGCTGTTCCTTTCATACAGAGGTTGATAAAATGAAATGCAAACGGAAGATTATGGTTGGCATAGCATTTGTGGCAGTGGTTCTCTGCATTCTATTTCAATCGAATACATTCGGAAGAAAAAAATCGGAACTTATAATTGAAGAAGTTGACCTGAAGAACAATTGTATTTATGCGACTGCAAAAAATCAATTATATGATACGGATGACAATTATATAATTTATGGCGTATCAAACTACTTGAAAGGAAATCTTCAGTTGTCGTATCTTAAAGAAGGCGAAAGCATTCTTGTGATATCAAACGGTAAGGTGTTGCTATCAGATCCGTATCAATTTGATAAAATATACAGTATTCAACTGTTGCAATAGCGTTTCATTTTCTCAATAAATAATATAAGCTATTTACAGCTGCCTCCTCTGTTAAGTGGTGGTGCAGTGCTTATTCTCAATAACGATGCGATTGATGAAAATGATAGACCTTTTTGGAATTTAGAATTTTCTCAATAATCAAGCCCCCAAAATGGCAAACTTGAAATCATCGAGAGATACATAAAATATAGGGTTAAATCGACTTTCGTGTCGAAAAAACAAGTGCTAGAAATAGCAAAATCCATTGAATTTTAGAATGACATTTATAAGAAACCAGTAGATTTGCCTGATATTTGTGATTTCTTTGACCGTTGGGCCATTGATTTTGCACTACATTGATTTTGCACTACTATGAGCAAAGGAAAAACTTAAAATAAGCAAACAACCCGCCATTTGCAGCGACTGCAAGTAGCGGGTTGTTTGGCCTATTTAGAGGTTAGTCTTTCAGTTTGCCATGGTCACAGCCAAGTGAGAGATAATGCTCAATCTCACCACTCAGCACAAGCTGGACGCACTCCAAGGGCTTGTTGTATAGTAGCCAATCAAGTTCAGCTCGCTGTGCCGGGGTATTGCCGTATTCGTCCTCGATGGCAAGGCAGTCAATGGCAATGGCAGAGCCATCAGCGAACTGGGCTTCCGCTCGGTTGGTGTCCATATTATAGTGCCAAGAACGTGCTTTTTGAGAACTATTCTGGTCAAAAATTCGATTTTGTTTCATTTGAATGCCCTCTTTGATGCTTTTATGATTTAGTTTTTTGACGAGATGAGGTCTCTTTTTTCTTTCTCTTGAGTCACCCAACCGCACTATCCTGCATCCGTAGCACAGATCACGCTGTCAATATCCGGGCGGTGCATGAGCTTTTGCAGGATGCCAAACTGCTTTTTGGTGCTGGCAGACACCAGATACTGCCACTTCTGCGGTAGGATGGGCAAGTCTGCAATGCTCCACTTGACGTATTTGGCATCATAAACATTGGGCGGTGCCAATTCCACCAGATGACCAACGCACCAGCTGACGAGATAGCCGTTGCCCTCAAGGTAGCCGTCCTGCCGGTTGGTCGCACCGAGAACTTTTGCGTAGGACATGGCCACCGAGGGCTTTTCTGCCACGACTAATTTTGCGATAAAAATCCCTCCAATCGGTTTCTGATTGCAATATGTACGGCGGCAAACGCCGCCTTAAAATCAGATGGGTTCGGTGTCCTGCTCGTCCGGGGAATCATCTTCGTCCGGCACATCGGTGGGAATCTCAAAATCGCCCTTGTCTTCGGTGTAATCTGTATCGGGGTCAAGGGCTTCTTTTTCGGCTTTTTTCTTCTGCATCTGCTGACGATAGAAATAGAAGCCGCCGCCTGCCGCCAGTGCAATCAGCACCACCACGCCCAAAAAGCCGGATGCGATTTTTGTGACCTTGTTTTCCTTGGGCTGTTCCGCGCCGGATGCCGCCGCTTCTTCCGCAGCTTTCTTGGCTTCTTCCTCAGCTTTCAGCCTATCCTGTTCTGCCTGCGCCGCCGCTTCTTTTTCGGCGGTGTAGGCATCGGCGGCATCCTCTTCCATCAGTGTCAAAAGGTCTGCTTCATCAACAAGGTTCATAAAGTGAACGGTCTGCTGCCCTTTGGCGTTGCGGTCGATGACCAGATAAAAGGTGGCTCCCGACTTCGACACCAGCGTAATGAACTGCTGTCCGCTGCCATCGGAATAGTTGGTGTGGTAGTCGTCCACCAGCGTCAGGTTGCCCTCCGGGGTCAGGGCACCAGAGGTTTCGTCCGTGACGGTGACAATATCCTCCACCATCTCCGGCAGAACCGGCTGCTCCACCGGGGCGGTTTCGCCCTCAAAGGCAAAGGCGGGAGCCGCCATGCCAGCGCACAGCACTGCCGATGCCAGCAGTGCGCCCAGTTTCTTAATCTTCATTTGCATCCTCCTTCTCGAAAGTTGCTCCCACGGCAGACAGCGCAGCCGGGTTCGGGGTAGTGTTAGCAGACTGCCGCAGCAGGGCAGCAAGCTGTTCCGGCGTGACCTTTGCAGTTCGCACCATCTCGTTGACCTCGGCAGAATCTTCCTCCTGAATGCGCCGCTCCAAAATCTCGATGCGGTTGTTCAGCTTGATGCGGCGCTCCTTCTCTTTTGCCAGCATCGCCCGCAGCTTATCCGATTTTTCGCTCATAGTAATTCCTCCAATCATTTTGAAAGCCGTCCGAACCCGGCGAGATGCTTATCCCAGTAGGACGAGTGAATGTTCGCGTACTTGATGGGGTCTCCGGCACTGACCATCATGCCGTTGCCGAGATAGATTCCAGTATGGCTCATGCCGGGGGTGTCATAGGTGCCTTTGAAGAAAACCAGATCACCGGGCTTTGCTTCTGCTTCGGAAATGTGCTGGCTTTTCTGCCATAATCCGTTTGCAGTAGTTCTTCCCACATCGTAGCCGTTCTGGTTGTACACCCAACAAACGTAGCCTGAACAGTCAAAGCCAGTTTCCGGGGTAGAGCCGCCCCACACATAGGGCGTACCCACATACTTTTGGGCTTCCTTGTAGATGGCGGCAAATTCCTCATCCGTTAAGGCTTCCGCTGGAACCTTATAATCAATGCCCGGCGCGCCAGAGCCATCGGAGCCACCGGGCGGCAAGCCTCCATTAAAAAGGTAGGGTCTGCCGCCCAAGGTGTCTTGGAAAATCTCGTACCGTTTCCACTGGTCGGCATTCAATTCTTCCCGGATAACGACTTCCAGTCCTTTGTTTACCAATTTGGTGTGGAAGATGCGGTACTCATAGGGCACCTGCGTGGGAACCGGGATTCCTGCGGGAGTCATGACCCACACGGTCATATACCGGGTCTGCACCTCCACCCATGTGGTCAGCTTGTACTGCTTTTTGAAGGTCTCCTTCAACTTGCCCTGCACCTCTGACCGGGTGTAATCGTCGTACAGAGTCGTGAGAAATGAGGTCAACTGCCACGGATCGTGCTCGATGGGGTCAAGGTGATACTGGTACTCGTTGTAGCCGGGGTGGTCGGTGGGAGTGTGCTTGATCTTTTTGTCCAGTTCCTTTTCCAGCTTTTTGTAGTCCTGTTCTGCGCCCCGGATGTCCCGATCCTCGGCAGAGTACATGGTTTGCCCGGACACCTGTGTGCCGCCGGAAAAGAGGATGCCGCAGGAGGAAAAACCCGACATGACCATGAGGATGAGCAAAAGAAAAACGCCCACGATCACCAGAACGTGTGCGTTGCTCTTGGCGGCATTCGCCAGCCCTTTCAAGGCAGTGCTGACGGCAGTTTTACCTTTTTCTACGGCTTGTTCCACGCCGGACCGGGCAGCAGATGCGCCATTGGATGCCGCTTTGCCGCCTGCGGTCTGCGCCGCCGTGCCCGAACGGGCGGCGGCATAGTAGCTTTTGTGGATTTCTTGCCGCTGTTTCCAGCGTGAAAGCCAGTTGGAGCCGCCCTCGCCGGTGCCGGATGCGTCTGCATCTTGTGCCGCAGTCGGCTCCGATGCGGAAGATTTAGGGGTTTTGGAGCCTTTCTTGCCCTGCATCTTGGCTTTCTTCTTGAGTTTCCGGGCATAGCGGCTTTTTGAAATATCACGGACATTTCCTGCCGCTTTTTCGCCCTCGCTCAACGCCTGCACACCGACGTTTTCATCCTCGTACTGGTCAACTTCGTGATGCACCGCAGACCGGGCGGCATGGGCAGCGTACATCTCCCGTTTCTGCACCTTACTCAACCGGCTCAGTTCGTCCGGGGTTAGTTCCGCCTTGCCAAACCGCAGATGCTGGGCTTTTTCGGCGGTCTTTTCTGCATCGGTTTTTAGCTTCTTCTTTCTGGGCACCGACTGCTCCACCTTGGATTTTTTCGGGGGTGAACGAGTCTTTTTTGCGGACGATTCCTCTTTGATGTTCAGCTTCGGATTGCTCATTTCTGCGCGCCCTCCGAGATTTCACCTAACTTGGTGGTCATAATCCGGTAGAGTTCCAGATCGGTGGGGAAACGGTCTACAAAGGGCAGGATCACGTTGCCGAAAAACAGCAGACCCTCGCCCTCGCCGGAGTGGGTCACATAGGAAAGCTGATGGGGTGAGATGTTGAGCTGTTTTGCGAGAATCTGGCGGTCTCCCGCTGCCTGATTCAGCATGATGATCATGTCGCTGTTCTCAAAAATATTCTCGACTTCACGAGAAGAAAGAAGGTCTTTCACGTTCTGGGTCAACCCAGTCGGGATGCCGCCCCACTTGCGGAAACGCTTCCAAATCTCCACGGAATAAGCGGCGGTCTGCTCCTCTTTCAGAAGCAGGTGAAATTCGTCGGCGTAGTATCGGGTGGACTTTCCGGCAGTGCGATTTGCGGTCACTCTACCCCAAACCTGATCCTGAATCACCAACATACCAAGCTTTTTCATCTGCTTGCCCAGCTCTTTGATGTCATAACAAACGATGCGGTTATTGACGTTCACGTTGGTGCGGTGGTTGAACAGGTTCAGACTGCCCTTGACGTAGATCTCCAGTGCGGTGGCAACATGGTGGGCTTCTTTTTCGTCCTGTTGGAGCAGGGCGTTGTACAAGTCCTCAAGGATGGGCATATTCTCCGGGCACGGGTCGGCAAAATACTTGCGGTAAACCAGATGCACACAGCGGTCAATGACGGTTTTCTCCACCGGCAGCAGACCCTCCTTTCCACCCACCACCAGTTCGCAGAGAGAAAGGATAAAGTCAGCTTTCAGGGAAAGTGGGTTATCCTCCTCGGAGTAGTTGGCGTTGATGTCCATGGGGTTGACAAATTGGGTGCTGTTGGGGCTGATTTTGATGACCTGACCTTTCAGCCGGTTCACCAGCGGCGAGTATTCGCCTTCGGGATCATTGATAATAATATCATCGTCCGTCACCAAAAAAGCGTTGGTGATTTCACGCTTTGCTGAGAAACTTTTGCCGCTTCCCGGAGTGCCGAGAATCAGACCGTTGGGGTTTTTCAGCTTTTTACGGTCCACCATGATGAGGTTGTTGGACAGGGCATTCAAGCCGTAGTACAGCGATTCTTTTCCGCTCTGGTACAATTCCTGCGTGGTAAAGGGGATGAAGATAGCCGTGCTGCTGGTGGTCAGTCCCCGCTGAATTTCGATCTGGCAGTCTGCCAGCGGCAGGCTGCTCATCAAGCCCTGCTCCTGCTGGAAATCCAACCGGCATAGATTGCAGTTGTGCTTCTGGGCAATGGAGCTGGCCTGAAAGACGTTGTTTTCCAGCTCCTGCTCCGTGCGCCCGGTGTTCAGCACCAGAAAAGTGACAAGGAACATCCGCTCGTTCTGGCTCTGCAATTCTTTGAGCAGGGCTTTGGCATCTCTGCCGTAGGTCGCCAAATCCGACGGAATGATGTCAATATCATATCCGGCACGGATGGCTTTCTTCTGCTCCTCGATCTTGCTGCGATCCAGTTCCGTGATGGTGCGCTTGACCGTCTTGATGGCACGATTCTGATCGACACTCTGAATGTGCATGGTAACAATCTGCGAGGAATCCATATCCAGAAAGTCCTTCAAAAGCTGGTCGCTGATGTCGGATGCCGTGATGCTCAGAAAGCTGGCGGCGCAGAAGATACCGCCCATCTGGAAGGTGCGGCTGTTCTTAAACGCAAAGGCGGTAGGGGCAATGGCATCCTTCACGGAAAGGCCGCTTTTCACAAGGTCCTTCCAGTCAAAGTGAAACTTGCTGGCACCGTCCATGTTGAACATATCGTGCATGAGTTTCAGCCGCTGGACACCGTTCAGGGGCTTTGCCTGCACCCCCAGTCGGTGAAAGTTGTTGAGCAAATCGTTTTGGATGTGGTCGAGCCGGGGCTTGACCTGCGCCATGCTTTCACCCTCCACACCAAAGGTGATGAACTTGGTCTTAGTCAGACCATTATTGCCCTTGGCAAGCTGCTGACGCAGCATTTGAGAATACTCGGCGCGAACATCGTCAAAGCCATCTTTCTGGTACGGGATGCGGATGCTCTTCTCAAACTCTGTGCTGTCCGTTGCCATGTTCACAAAGGACAGTTCAAACTTGATGGAACTGTCGAAAAAATTGAGGAATGAACACCATTCCTCAAAAATCGCAGTCTTATCCTCCTGCTGCGCCAACTGATAATTGATATCCTGATAGGCAATCGTCCGAGTATAATAGTTCGGCTTCACCCGGCAAGTGCCATCCTCGAACATCCGCTGCATGGGGATGGACTGCTGGGCGGTCCGGGGCACAGCAGGCTTTGCGTTCTGCCTGCGCTTCTGCGCAGACTGCGGCTTGCTGTGCTTATCGGTCTTTTTCCAAAACGGGATCATGGGTCATGCCTCCCTTCATAAGCAGTGCATAGTAGTTGTTGGTCTTGTAGGGGCGAATCTTCGGGCGGAGAAACCGGGACTGCACATAGTACGACAGCAGCTTTTCCAAGGGCTGACCGTTTTTCTCGTACATCCCAAGGAAGAACGCCGGCAGCATCACCGCCATCATACCGAGGGTGGCGGCAGTGTTGCCGCCGGAATCCCGAAGAACAAAAAACAGCGGCACTCCAATGAGAGCCGCTGTGCCAAAACAAAGCAGTTGCCGTTTGGTCAGGTTAAACGCCACTTTGGATTTGACTTTGGTCAAATCACGGGGCACAGAGATATACGCAGCCAATCAAACACCTCCTTTAGTGCGCTCCGAGGACGGATTTCGTCACGGAGCTGGTCTTGAACAGGCTGAAACAGAGCAGAATGGTATAGCCCACAATGCTCCAAATGGAGTTGATGGCATCCCCGGAAATCGCCACGCTCTGTATCAGCACTGCGTAAATCGCCACGCAGATGAGGATGAGAAAGCCCTGAAAACCCAGCGCAAACAGACATTTCAGGTAGTTCTGCCCCATGTGGCTCTGCTCATGGTTGCCGAAAGTTGCCATGGGAATGGGCGCAAGGCTTACCATGCAGTAAATTTCAATCATTCTTCCGTAGACGATGACAAAGATCACGATGCTCAATATCCGCATGGTGATGCCGATGAAAAAGGATTGCAGGAAAAGCCCGAACAGGGGGCCAACGTCCATCTGCATAAGGCTGGATTGCAGCATGGATAATCCAATGTCGTTGACACGGGTGTTTCCAGCAATGATGCTGCTGGAATCGGACACCACCTTCTGGGTGACATCGAACACCGCCATCACGATGTCAAAAGTATTGCTGATGAGCCATACCGAAACAGCGGTCTTAAAAATCCAGCGCATGATGAGTGCAGGCTCAAACTGTGCCATGTTGTTGTGCTGAGTGATCATCTCGATCAGCTCGTAACAGGCGATGAAAGTCAGGATGATGCCCGCAATGGGCAGCACCACATTCCGAGAAAGGGCTTCGATCATTGCGAAAACGCGCGGTTCAAAGCTGGAGGGCTTGGTGCCCACCTGCTGGGCGATATTGCCGACCTGCGTGTTCACATCATCAAACAGCCCGCTGAGATTGGACATAATGCCTGCCGTCAGGATGCCTTTGATCCAGTCGGCAATGGCTTTGAGAACGGTTTCCATTCAGTCACCGTCCTTAGCTGAAATGGTTGATAAGGGTCTTGAGCAGGTTCAAGAGAAAAATAATGTGGGTCAAAAACTGCATAATAGCACCGCCTTTCATTGATGGGTGGAGATTCGTACCGCAATGCGCTCCTTATGATAAAGGGCTGTTATCCACAGCAAAGATAGAGCGATTGCGTATGTACAGGCGGGAAAACCCGCCTGCGGCTCTTAGCCGAACAGACCAGACAGCAGAGGAATCAGGGTGATGCCCACCAGAGCGACACCGCCGCCAGCCATGAGCTGCTTCATGCCCTGAGACTTGGAGCCGGGGTTGTCGTTACCATAGCCCTCCAGCAGATTGATAGCACCCCACACGCCGAGACCGGCACCGAGGGCAACAACGAGGGTCTGGAGGACTTCGATAGCAGAGTTAAAGAATTCCATAGTCGTTTCTCCTTTATTTTGAAAAAATTGAAGACCGTCCGTACACACCCGAAACCATAGATGTTGTGCCGCGAACTGCGGCGGAGTAGATTTTCTGGTGTACCTCTCCGGTCAAAAATAAAACCGCCTACCGGGTTAGGCAGACGGGAGCGAATCAGCATCAATCACAACAAATTCATCATTGGGATTGATTTTTTCTTTGCGGTTCAGATATTTTTCAATATCAAAGGTGTTTTTGGGGTCGTAGTCCGAGGTCAGCTTGTAGTTGGGATGCTGGGTCAGGTCGTATTTGTCAGAAAGAAAAGGTCTGACACCACGCAGCTGCAAAATGCACTTGCCGCCGTCCAGCACCGCCAGCTCGTCCCGGCTCAATAATTCGTGCCCCATCTTTTGGAAAGTGGTGCCGTAGCTGGGGCTGTTACCACGGGTGTCCGAGGTGTTGAACGCATCAATCGTTTCTTTTCCCAGCATTTCCGACAGGTCTTTCAGGGTGGTGGGTTCGGAGCCGCCCAGAAAAATCTGGCTGTCCATGTTGCCCACAATGGTATCTGCGTTGTCCTTGTAGATGGCTTTCAACTGGCTTCTCGCCTGCAAAACAAGGCAGGCGGAGATCTCACGGCTGCGAATGGTCGCCACCAGCTTTTCCAGATTGGGAATCTGCCCGATGTTGGCGCACTCGTCGATCAGGCACCGCACATGGATGGGCAGCTTGCCGCCGTACACATCATCTGCTTTATCGCAAAGCAGATTGAAAAGCTGGGTGTAGACCATGCTGATGAGGAAGTTGAAGGTGGAATCCGTGTCCGACATAATGAGGAACAGCGCCGTTTTCTTATCGCCCAGCGTGTCCAGCGCCAGCTCATCGTACATGGTGAGGTCACGCAACTCTTGGATGTCGAAGGGGGCGAGTCTGGCACCGCAGGAAATCAGGATGGATTTCGCAGTCTTGCCGGCAGCCAGCTTGTAAAGTTTATACTGCCGCCCGGCAAAGCTGTTGGGCTTCTTTTTTGCCAGTTCTTCAAACAGCAGATCCACCGGGTTCTGGTATTCCTCGTCGTCCTCCAGCACCTGCATGGTGTTCAGCATTTCCAGCAGTGTGGCGAAGTTTTGCTCCTCCACCGGGGCTTCATAATGCAGATAAGCGATCAGGGCAGTAAGCAAAAGACGCTCCGATTTCTCCCAAAATGGGTCCCCGCCGGACCCTTCACCCTTGGTGTTGGTCATCAGGGTCGTGACCAGTTTCAGAATATCCTTTTCGCTGTGGACATAGGCGAAGGGGTTGTAGTGCATCGACTTTTTGAAGTTGATGGTGTTCAGAATCCTGACCTTGTAGCCGTTTTTCAGAAGTGCGTTCCCACACTCGACCACGATACTACCTTTCGGGTCAGTAACCACATAGGAACTGTGACATTGTAAAAGGTTGGGCTTGAGCCAAAACCGAGTCTTGCCGCTGCCGGAGCCGCCCACCACCAGCACATTTTTGTTCCGGGCATTCTTGGGGTCCGGCGGACGGTTGCTCATCATCAACCGTTCTGTTTTGGTCAGGATGATGTTGTCGGCAAACTTGGGAGCCATGAACGGCTCAATATCTTTCGGAGTGCCCCACCGGGCAGAGCCGTATTCCATGCCGTGGCGGTACTTCTTGGCATTTTTGCCACGCAGATAAACCGCCAGCCGTAACCCTGCGCCGCAGCACAAACCTACCAGCAAATCCAGCGGATACAGGCTGGGCAGAGGGTTTGCAAATGCCACCGGGATGGTGCCCATCATGGACATGATCTTATCGCCCAGTTCCTTGCCCTCGGCAAGCCGCCACGCTTCACCGAAGTTGGTTGCCACAAGCCCCAGCAAAATATAAGGCAGATACAGTGCCAGCCATTTTGTGAGCTTTTTCGTGGTCATAGGCCGCGCTCCTGTTCCTTGTGCCGGACTTTGCCGGGGAGTTCTGCCGCAGCCTGCACCAGCTCCTGCAATCGTGCCAGCACCGAGGGGCGTTTATCCTTGTTCAGCAGGGATGCCGAATACTCCTTGAACGCCGATTGAAATGCTTCTGCATCCGGGGCCTTGAAAAAGACCAGATACCGGGGCGGCACCTCGGAGGTGTCCTTGCGGATGGCGTAGTCGATGCCGTACTTTTTGGCGTACCGCTCTAAGCCACGGATGCCGGTCTTGCTGATCTCCACGCTGGACACACCCCGGTTCTGCCGCAGAAGAGTGCGGACACTTTGCTTACCTTGGGATGTCTTGGACTGGTACAGCCGAAACGCCGCCTTTACCGCCCGCAGGACAGTCCGGGCAGACAGCTTTGTGGTGGAGATCATAATGTTGAATGACTTCTGTTCGATTTCTTCCTGCAATGCCATCACCTCCCGTGCAGCAGGGTGATTTTAGCGGTCATGCTCTGCCGGGGGCTTGGTGCGGGGCTTTTCTGCGGGAGGTTCATCAGGCACCGGCAGCACTAACAGACGGTTGCCCAGCTTCAGAAAGGCTTCCGGCTGATGGAAAAGCTGCTCGTACTTCTGCGCCAGTTCCGGGGGCAGGGATGCAAAATCCTCCTCGCCCAAACCCACCACCAGAAAGTCTCCGGCAACGGCATCATACATTTCTCCGTTTTCATCCCGCAGGGCACGGTTCAGGGGCAGTCCCATGAGCTTGCCCTCGTCATTGCAGATGATGGCCACCGGGTCTGCAAAGGGGTAAACAGCATCAATCGAGCCGCCCACAGCCTGCTGCAAGGCTTTCAGGTCGTTGTCAATCTCGACCTGCTGCGGATGCTGTCCCGGCGCAATTTTCAGCACCGACAGGGTATTTTCTTCCATGCAAATCCTCCTTTCCGTTCAGACTGATTTCGCCGCTCCGTGCCGCCTGCATCAGAGCCGCCACGAAGAAGCCGAAAAAGGCACCTGCTTCAAAAAATGCGAAACCGATAAAAAAGTTCAGCATGGCACACCTCAGTCGATGCAGATGCAGGTCAGCTTCTGCCCATCTGCCATCAGGGTGATGCTATGGCTTGCCAGATACTTCTGGAACAGGTAGACCTCATCAATGGTCAGCGAGATGACCTCGCCGTCCATGTTGGTGCGGACCAGAATCACCGGGCCGGTCAGGTAGTGCTTGCCGCCCATCTTCAGCACCTGCGCCGAGTTGTAGCAGAGCAGCAGCGAGGTGTTGGGAAGGTTCAGGCAGGCATCGTCCTCCTCAAAGCATGGCAGGATGTCGGGAGCCTCGTCCAGCGTGATGACGGTCAGCTCCATGTCCGGGGCAATGGCTGCGAGGTAGACCTCGCCGTCCCGATTTGCCGCCAATGCAGCGCAGATACGCACGTCAATGGTAATCTCCTCGGAGCGGATGGTACGGGTAGCGTTGTTTTTCATAGGCGTTTTCTCCTTTTGTTTGCAAAAGAAAAAGACCCCATCGGGTCTTTCGTTACGGTATGAGTCAGCGTTCATTCTGCCGCTGTTGTTTGCGCTGCCACTGTTCCAGCAGCTTGATGATGGTGTCCTCCATCTGTTTCGGGGTGTAGCTGCGCGGGAAATACTTCCGCAGGGTGTCGTTTTTGATGACCACCTTATCCAGCTCGTCCTTTTTCTCTTCTCCCATGACCGCAAAGGCAACGTCATACGAGAAGTGCCCTTCCTGCGCCAGCTTTTTAAGCCGCTGTGCTTGAGAAAGGGACGGCGCATTCTGGGTGTCTTGCATCGCTTCTAAAAAATCCCGCTGTTGGTTCGTGTCGAGATACGACAATTCCACAGCAGGATTGAAGGAAATCTTTTTTTCGTCCACCATGTCCAGCAGTTCCGGGATAAGGCTGGTCAGGCGGATAAAACGCTGGATTTGCTTATAACTTTCGCCTGTTCCTTCAGCAACAACCTCTGTACTGCGTTTCCCGAAATAATCTGGGACAACTTGTCCCACATTTTTTGGTCGTCCAACAGTTCGTTCGATTGCTTCCAGCTTCATTTTGTAGGCGAAAGCCCTTTCACTGGGCAGGATGTTCTCACGCTGGAGATTACTGTCCACCATAAGCAGAACTGCGGCATCATCATCCATTTGACGGACGATGACAGGCAGGGTTTCCAGCCCGGCAAGCTGTGCGGCGTGCTGACGGCGGTGCCCGGAGATGATCTCGTAGCCACCTTCCGGGCGTGGGCGGGCGATCAGCGGAGACAGCACACCGTACTGCTCTACGCTCTCTACGGTGCGCTGCATGGATTCATCGTCCAAGACCTTAAAGGGGTGGTTTTTGAAAGGGAACAGCTCTCCGATGGGAATCTGCTGCACCTGCTCCCGCTGCTGTTCCTGCCGGGATTCCTCGGTGGAGAAAATGTCATCTGCCCCTTTCAGCGACACGTTTAAGCTGTTTTTCGGCATTCGCCATCACCTCCCTTGTCAGAGATTTATAGGCTTCTGCCACTTTGCCTTTGGGGTCGTGCTGGAAAATGCTCTTACCCACGGCACTGATCTCCGCAGCACGGACAGACCGGGGAATGGTCTGGTCGAACACCTTGATCTTGTTGCCGTAGGTACCTCGAATCAAATTGTCGATCTGCTGTCCATAGTTGGTGCGGCTGTCGGTCATGGTCAGTAGGATACCCTCAATTTTCAGCTTCGGGTTGATCTGCCGTCGGACTTTTTGGACGGTCTGCAAGAGCTGTTCCAAGCCTTTCGCGGACAGGTACTGCGCTTGCACGGGAATCAGGGTAGTATCTGCCGCTGCCAGTGCATTCACGGTCAGCATCCCAAGGGAAGGAGTGCAGTCTAGCAGAATGAAATCGTACTCGTGCTTCGCACCTTCCAGCACCTGTTTGAGCATCTTTTCCCGGTTCATGCAGTTGACAAGGGACACTTCCAGCCCTGCCAGTTCGATGTTTGCCGGAATCAGGTCAACGCCCTCCGCATGGTGCAGAATGCCTTCACCGGGCGGAATACTTTGGTCGTTCGTGGCTTTTACCATCAAGGTGGAAAGGGTAGTGGGCAGTTCATCGGGCTGCTGCCAGCCCATACTGATGGTCAAGCTGCCCTGCGGGTCAGCGTCCACCAGCAGGACTTTTTTGCCCTCCATCGCCAGCCCGATGCCCAGATTTTCGCAAGTGGTGGTCTTGCCGGTGCCGCCTTTCTGGTTGACGATGGCAATCGTGGTTGCTTTCTTTGAAATTTTCATCATCTCCGATTCGCTAAGTCGTGGTTGGTTTGGTTTTGATAGGAAAGCTGCATCGTGGTGGGTGCGTTGTACAGAGAAGCGAGCAGATATTGTTTCATGTTTCGGATCGGGCTGCTGTTCTCTGCAAGGCACTTGAGCACAAAGCGAATATGGTCGGCGTTCAGCTTCATAAACCGGCTGCGTACCACCTCGGCGGGCTTATCGTCCCCAGCAATGCGCAGCATCTTGCGATTGGTGGTGCAGGTGTCAACCAGCAGATCCACGATCTGATAGATGGTATCCTCATCATCCGGGCAGAGCCGGAGAAGAAGGTCCATCTCCAAAGAGCATGAAAAATATTCTTCGAGCAGTTCGCGATTCTTCATCTTCTCCGATTCGTCGGAAAGGATAAGATTCGTATTATTCATCTCTGTTTTATTCTCTTTCTTCTTAATACCTCGTGATTTTACCGGGTCTTGACAAGCGATTTTAGAGCCACAAGAATCGTCATTATCACGATTCTTGACACTCTCCTTTGAAGATTCTGACGAAAAGTTTTTCACATACACCAAACATGGCTTTCCTTGCCCTCGACGTTTTCGTTCAATCAAACCAAATTCTTCAAGTTCCCGGAGTAGTCTGGTCGCTTTGTTGTCTGCGCAACGCAAAGTCCTCTTGACATCCTCAATTGTGAAGATGATGAACACTCGACCTTTTTTGTCAAACCATTCATTTTTAACAGAAAGGCTCATACGGTCAAGCAGGATGCCGTACAGAGTTTTTGCATCGGTTGACAGATCTTGAAACCGCTGCTCCTGAAAAAGAGCCTTTGGAATGCGGAAGAACGAAAAGAGTTCTCCGGCCTGTCCGTAAAAGTAGTCAAGGGTCATACAATTCTGTCAAGGATGAAAAAACAACGATGGTTCATTGACATGGTTGACAAATCCTCCTTATAGATAATTCGTGCAAACAAAAAGCGCAACTTCGATTGATGAAAATCGAAATTGCGCGATGTAACTTAGCTGGGGGAGAAAAGTCATTTGTCGGGGTCGTTTGACCACAATTTGACCACAAAAGGAATGAAACGTCTTGACATCCAATGAAACAGAATGATATAATACATTTGAAATTTAACGATACTGAGTCTAGGCAGTATCGGATTGTACATTGTGTTTTCAAGAGAAGCACAATGGGGTTCAAGAGGCCGTGAGTTCGATTCTCGCCACTCGGACCAAACAAAAATGATCCGAACTTGTTTCCGATAGGAGATGGGTTCGGATTATTTGTTTTCTTCGGAAAATTAGCGTTTGCGAAGCAATGAAAGCCCCAGTGGGGCTTTTAAGCGACGGAACGGTCTGCGTTAGCAGATGGAGGGGCCTTGCCCCGACAAGTTCCACGCAGGTATCCGTGGAAGATAAAATCCGAAATCATAGATTGACCGACACAAACCAGATGATGATTTCAGGAGGACGAGATTATGAAGTACGATGCAAAGGCCTGTCACTTTAACATGGACACCGGCTGTGTGGAGCTGCTGCTCCGGGATGGGAGAATGATCTCCATTGACTGCACCGGGGTCGAGGATGCGCTGGATGTAACCATGGCGCAGCAGACAGAGCTGGATTACCTCATCTGCAATGACCCGCTAGGCTATGCAGATTTGATTCTGAACGGCGAGCCGGAAGAATATCTGCGAAATGTGGCAGGAAGTCACGGATTAGAAGATTAAGAGAAACGCCGTTCCGGAAGCAATCGGAACGGCGTTTTAGCGTTGCTTTTTCATTCTTTGCTCTGCCCCGCAGCTCCTGCCGGATGGCACGGAACCGCTCCGGGACATCCGCATCCGTCATAGCACCGGGGGCATCCACCGTTCCGGCGGCTTTGGCTGTCTCGTAGAACCAGCACTTATACTCCACAGTTTCCAGCGTGTGCTGCAGTTGCTGAATCTGCTGGGTGAGCACCTCTCGCTGATGCTGGAACATTTCCAACCGGGTGTCAATGGTGTCGTCTCCCTGCATGGCAAGCTCGATATACTGACGAATATCTTTGATGGACATTCCGGCTTGTTTCATACAGCGGATGACCTGCAGCCACTCGAAGTCGTTTTCCCGGAACATCCGAATGCCGCCGGAGGAACGCTCCACAAAGGGAAGCAACCCTTCTTTGTCGTAGTAGCGCAGGGTGGAGGCAGGTACGCCCAGCTTTTGCGCCATTTCGCCTACGGTATAGACCATCTGAAACCTCCGTTTTTTCAAAAAGTCCTTGACTTAAAGTGCACTTCAAGTTGTATGATAAGATCAAACTCTATCAACATCATAATGCGGACACGCTCCGCTGTCAAGGAGGTTCCTATGAGCAAGAAGATATTGATTTTGTCAGGCAGCCCCCGGAAGGGCGGCAACTCTGATATCCTGTGCGATGAATTTCTGCGTGGGGCGCAGGACGCTGGGCACAAGGTAGAAAAGATCCGGGTTGCCGAGAAAAAAGTAGCTCCCTGCTCCGGCTGCTACTACTGCAACGCTCACGCTGGTGCCTGCGTCCACAAGGATGATATGGCAGACATCCTGCAAAAGATGATCGACGCCGATGTCATTGTGCTGGCAAGTCCGGTATATTTCTACGCTATCAGTGCCCAGTTGAAGGCAGTGATCGACCGTACCGTGGCACGGTGGCTTGAGGTCAAAGACAAGGAATTCTACTACATCATCACCATGGCGGACGAGGAAAGAGCCTCTGCGGACACTACGCTGGCCTGCTTCCGGGGCTATGCAGACTGTGTAGAGGGAGCCATGGAAAAAGGCACTCTTGTAGCAAGTGGCGTTTACGAGCCGGGTGCGGTGCGCAGTACGCCTGCCATGGCACAGGCTTACGAGATGGGGAGGAACGTATAATGGCAGTAAAACAGACAGCAGGGCGGGATGCTCTGGGCGAATTTGCGCCAAAGTTTGCAGAACTTAACGATGATGTGCTGTTCGGGCAGGTGTGGAGCCGGGAGGACAAGCTCTCCCTCCGGGACCGCAGCCTTGTGACGGTGGTGGCACTGATGGCGCAGGGACTGACGGACTCCTCGTTTCGGTATCACCTGACGGCAGCAAAAAACAACGGTATTACCCGGTGTGAGATTGCAGAGATCCTGACCCATGCGGCATTTTATGCGGGCTGGCCCAAGGCGTGGGCGGCTTTCCGCATGGCCAAGGAAGTCTGGGCAGAGGACGCTGCAGAGGATGCCAAGGCAAAGCACCAGAGTGAAATGGTGTTCCCCATCGGCGCGCCAAACGACGGTTTTGCACCATATTTCAGCGGAAAAAGCTATCTAGCACCCCTGTCCACTGCACAGGCTGGCATTTACAACGTCACCTTTGAGCCGGGCTGCCGGAACAACTGGCACATCCACCATGCTGCAAAGGGCGGCGGACAGATTCTTGTATGCGTGGCAGGCCGGGGCTACTATCAGGAATGGGGCAAAGCTCCGCTGGAGTTGCATCCGGGCGATGTGGTGAACATTCCCCCGGAGGTCAAGCACTGGCATGGTGCTGCACCCGATTGCTGGTTCTCTCATCTGGCCGTGGAAGTGCCCGGTGAAGGCACCTCTAACGAGTGGTGCGAGCCGGTGGCGGAGAAAACCTATGGGATACTGCGGTAACATCTACGAAATGCGCTGACCATAGCAAGACCGTGGCAGAGGTTGTGGTGCAGTGGAAGCATTTTGAAGGCTGCGCTGGATTATAAGATGTGAGCGCACAGCCTTGTACAAAACAAAAACAGGGTGCGCCCCTGAATAGGACGCACCCTGCCATCGCAATTCACGATTTGATTCGTTGGCAACAACCGTAAATTGCATATCGCAAACAAGTTGTTGAGAATTGCACTGCTTGTAAAACTTGCGATTAAATCTACATACGACAGCGATATGTACAACAGGGCGTTCCCCGTCGGAAACGCTCTGTTTTTCTTTGCTGGGGATATGATGGGCCTGCTCTGCCTGCCACGCGGCAAATTCTCTTTGCCCTTCCTCGCTGTTCCAGCAGGCAAGGATGGCTGGGTAGAATGCCCGTGCCAGACGGTCGATGGCTTCATCGGGATAAGGGGAAGTGTTTGTGGACTTTTTCTTTTTGTTCAAACGCACGCTCCTTTGATCGTCCCACCGTGGCAAATTCTGGCGAGAAAATAAAAGTTCCAATTTTTATCAGGCGCAAGGGCGCGGATGCTTTCCGCCCTGCACTTGCGGCTGGTGGCTCGTTGATGGCTTACAAGTGCCTATCGTTATGCGATTTTTTCATCGTTCAGCAGTTCTTCAAACTGTGCCATATATGCCTTATGCTGTTTGAGAATCTTCGTGGTCTCCACTTTCACATAGGCATCATCAGGCACCTTAGGGAGATACTTCATCAGGAAATCAACATCCTGCTGGATTCGCCGGACGGCAGCTTCCAGTGCAGAATAGTTGATTCCGTAGATTTGTTTCTGCGGAGCAGGGCGGTCCTCCGGGTGCAGAATTTCGTGCACGATCTGCTTGCGGTTCGGAAAATCAGCTCTGGCGAGGCGGTGCATATCGGCATCACGGACTTTGAATTGCCCGGACAGGATTTGCTCCTGCATACCGGGCACCATCTGTTCCATGATCTGAACGCCGCGCATAAACTTTTCAGAACGGGCAACGTAGGATTCGCTGACATTGTTCCGCTCTGCAATCTGCTTGCGGATGCTTGCTTCCGCAGAGGTGGGAGGAATTGTGTCAATTTGACACAATTCCTCCGGGGCGGTTTTCTTGGCAGCAGCCGTGTGCTGGTTGTTGCCGTTTCCACCGGGCTTCCGATGCTCTACACTGTACTGCTTTCCAATGAGGAACTTCTTTTGCTCTGGGGTTAAATTGCGCCGCCCCAGTTGATTTTTGCAGATCCAAGCGAGGACTTCTTCTCTGCTTTCAAACGGGAGCGGCATGGTGGAAAAATAAATCTCAGGATGCTTCTGGAGAATGGCATAACGATTGTGTCCATCAACAAGAGTGTTGTTCCAAACGATCAAAGGAGAAATCAGCTTGCCTTCCTTGAGGATATTTTCTTCAAGCTGCTTAAATTCATCATCGGTCAGAGGAGGAATCTGGGACTGGAACTCCGGGTCAATTTTCAGATTGATCATACGCACACTCCTTTATCTCTCCTGCTGCGCCGGTTCTTCCTCCCGGAAAAAGGACGCAACATTCTGCTTTGCGGTTTTCAGTTTGAGCAGTTCCTCTTTAGCTTCCTTGTACTGCTCGTAGAACTTCGCCTTTTCGGATGCCAGCTGCGCATACTCGGCTTCCAGCTTTTTCGGGCTGGGCAGCTTTGTAATGTTGTTTGCCTTGAAATAGGCTGCTGCCGCCCGGTACGCTGTCAGCTCTGCACGGTGCTGCTCCTCAAATGCTGCGGGTCGCTTGGCAGTCTTTACTTGCGGTTTGCCAGCAGACAGGCCGTTGCAAACGAGAAATCGCCACACTCAAGCGTATTGAGCAGGTAGGATTCCCGCAGCTTCGGCTTGCCCTGTTCATCAAGAAGTTGCTTTCCGGTGAACTCGTCATGCTGGTAAACGAGGTACGCTTCGATGGCAGTGTAGTCTGAATTCTTAGAGGCGATATGCTTGAGCGTTGCCATACAGTTCAGCCAGAACTTTCTCGGCGTGCAGCCGAAATGCGGTCAAGTCTGCAAGTTCGTCAAGGATTTTCGCCCGGATCTGCTCGGTGTCTGCGCCGCCGGAGTTGAAGTGCCGTGCGAGTTGGTTGAGGTTGCCGCCCACCCTGCTGCACTGAGCAAGCAGAATGGAAACGGCAGTCAGGGTTTCTTCTCCACCGCCGACAACGACAACAGTGCGCTCGATCTTCGCATTGTGTAGCGCACGGCGGATGAGGGTGGACAGGGAGAGATGAAGGAGTTTTGCGGTTTGTTCGAGTTCCAGTTTTTCACGTTCCGTCACTCGGAACTTGATGACGTGCGTTTTGTTGTTCGGCGTGTCGTGGTGCTGGGAATTGCTAGGGGTCGATTGAACATTCGTTTTGGTCATTGTACCTCCTGTCTGTTCGATAACTCCTCGGTGAAGTTATGTAAGCACGACACGCCGTTCCATTCGTGCCGTAAGGCACGAATGATGAGCAGGGTTTGGGGTTGGACCGCGTTTGCGAAGCGCAGCGCAGCAATGAAAGCCCCAGTGGGGCTTTTAAGCGGCAGCGCGGTCTGCGACAGTAGATGGAGGGGCGTTGCCCCGACAAACGCTACCCCAACAAGATCACTTGGAAAACTCGCAAGAGTTTGAGAAGTGAAGTCACGGATGGACAGAAAATTTTCAAGAATAAAAAATTTGTGGGCACGGGACGGTTCTTGCACTCTACCGCTGCGCTCAAAACGCATTTCCGGGAGTTGTTTCCGAATTGTTAAGACACAAAAATAAGTAGAGGTTGTGCTGCTCATGTAAGGGGGTCACCGTTTGCTTCGAACGAAGTTCCTGCCCCTGTTTGCGCAGCGGCGTTGTCCGGCTCGCTCACGGAAAGTGTGAGGTCATGGCGCAGTAGGGATAAGCTGTAAAAAGAAGCATGGACGCCCCCGAAAAGGAGAGCGTCCATGCTTCTTGCTGTATCCGAATGGAGGAGATTGCGAAATCAGTGATTGTCCGGGCAGACGATTTCCAGCATCTGATCGAAAACCTCTTCCATCTGCCGCACCAGTGTGAACTGGGTGCGGGCGCGGTCGAGGTTGTGATCCGGGCGAGCAATATGGAAATAATGGTCGCCCTCCAGATAGTCAGTCAGAAAACGGATACCGCATTCCAGCGTCATGAGCCTTGCACCCCATGCAAGGCTCTTTTTTTCTGCCATGCTCATGGATGCCCCGGCAGTGGAGAGATACCCTTTGGCGAACACTTCGTACAGATGCAGGTCAAAATGGACTTTGCTCTGGTCGGGTTCATCCTCGGCGCAGTCGTTGGCACCGGTGCGGATGGAATCACCGAAATCATAAGCCGAAAGACCCGGCATCACGGTGTCGAGGTCAATGACACAGATGCCTTTGCCAGTGGCTTCATCGAGCAGAACATTGTTGATTTTGGTATCATTATGGGTGACACGCAGCGGAATCTCACCAGCAGTCAGCTGATCCAGCAGAACGTGGCAGTCCTTTTTCCGTGCATGGATAAAAGCAATCTCCGGCGCAATGGTTTTGGCTCGACCCAGTGCATCGGCGGCAAGGGCTTTTTCAAAGTTTGCGTAACGGTTGGGCGTATCGTGAAAACGGGCAATGGTTTCGTGGAGGGTAGAAGCAGGATAATCGGCCAGCTGGTTCTGGAACTTGCCCAGCGTTTCTGCCACAGTGCGGAAGTCTGCCTCACAGCCGACCTGTTGCAGGCAGATGGTATTCTCTACAAAATCGTAGGCTCTCCAGGCATTGCCTTCTGTGTCGATATAGTAGGATGCGCCGGACAGAGTGGGAATGACATTCAGGCATTCCCGGCCAGGGTCGCCGCCCTCTGCCTGAATCTTTGCCCGTAAATGCTGGGTCACGCCACAGATGTTTTCCATCAGTCCTGCGGGATCGGTGAATGTAGCGGTGTTGATACGCTGTAAGATAAAGCGTTTGGTATGATCTGCCCGCCAGACCACAAAGGTGTCATTGATGTGGCCCTCACCATAGTGGTGTGGATCGCAGACCATCGGCCCACCAAAATCAAAGGCGGATGCAGCGGCGCAGAGAATGGGTTCGGTGACAGGTTTCATTTGAAGTTCCTCGTTTCTTTATCTTTCATGCCGTTTTGCCGGGGCAGGGCGTTGTCCCTGCCGTACCTGACGGCGGTATTCGTTGGGAGTCAGCCCTTCCGCTTTGCGGAAGCACTGGGAAAAATAACTGGGGGACGAAAAGCCCATTAGTTCGCTGATCTGAGCCAAGCTGTAACCTGTATTGCCCAGCATATATTTGCTTTCCTCAATGCGGCGGCAATTCAGATAGGTGATGGGAGAGATGCCGTACTCCTTTTGAAAGGTGTGGGCCAGATAATACTTATTGATGTGTGCGATCTCTGCCAGACGGTCAAGCGAGATGTCCTCCCGGAAGTTGCTGTCCAGATATCGCTTGATCTCTACGCACTCCCGGCTGTCAGACCGTGGCGTTTCTTCCACCTGCAAAGAGAGCGTTGTGCAGCGTACCAGCCAGATCAGCAGCACCTCCAGCAAGTCCTGACAGACGGTTTCGCAGCCATCCAGACTGCGGTCGGCTTCAGCAAGCAGCATATGCAGCAGAGTGACCATCCGTTCCCGGTTTTCACGGCAGTTGAAGATAGCATAAGAAGAATCAGCCTTGCCGAATAAGATCTCAATGCCAGCCACACCCAGAACGATATATTCAAGCGGTGAAGCGTTCAGACTCAATTCCGTGTGCTCCACCTGTGGATTGACGATGACCATATCATCCGGCTTGACCGGGGACAGCTGCCCGCTCAGGTAGAACTGTCCTTCTCCGCTCAGGCAGTAGAACAGCTCCGTGCAGGAATGGGTGTGAGCCGTGCTGTTCCAGTCGCCGCCGAATTTGCTTTTGCTGATGTACAGCAAGCGAAAGGACTCACGGGGAGCGGGAGCATGACGGATATCAAAGCGTTCGGTGCTCATAACAGGCTCCTTTACAGCGAAACGCAATAAACATAAAAACAAAAACAAGAAGCTAAAAATATAATCGCAAAAACCGATGCGTTGAATCGTGCGTTTTTTTCATTATAGGGGCAAAGAAGAAAAAATGCAAGCCCTGATTTTGGACAGGATAAATATTTTTGATGCCGTTAAAGAATAAAAATATGTCAAACCGGTTACAAACGGGAAGAATGTACCAAAACAGACGGGACGAATTTAGTGCTTTTGCTGAAGGAAAATTCTAAAAAGCAAGATTTATAAAAAACGAAACAACAAACATCTTGTTGCAAAGGGTGAAAACCTCTATATTGAAGTCAATAAATCACACGACCCCCTCGGACAAAACCTGTTTGTCCCGGTTGTGGTTTTGAACGGAATCTTTATGATGGAGGATACACTATGAAACGCATTTCTCGTCGCAATTTTCTGAAAGCGGCTGGCGTGGGTGCCGCTGCACTGAGCCTGGCTGCCTGTGGTGGTGCTGCCAGCTCCACCGCGTCCAGCACGGCATCTTCTGCCGCTGCTTCTTCCGCAGTGGCTGCGGACGTCACCATCAAGGTTGCTGCCATCGAGACCGGCTACGGTGCTGAGATGTGGAAAAAGGTCACCGAGGCCTTTACCGCCCAGACCGGCATCAAGGTGGACCTGACCACCGACAAAAAGCTGGAGGACGTCATCGGCCCCTCCATGCAGGGCGGCGACTACCCCGACGTGGTTCATCTGGCCACCGGCCGTGAAGCTGCCCTGACCGAGCAGTTCATCAAGGGCAACCTGATCGCCGACATCACCGATGTGCTGAGCATGACGGTTCCCGGCGAGAGCAAGAAAGTCAGCGAGAAGATCGCCGGCGGCTTTACCGACACCTCCCTGACCAACCCCTACGGCGACGGCAAAACCTATCTGGCTCCCATGTTCTACAGCCCCTGCGGCCTGTTCTACAACGCCGGTTTCCTGAAGGAAAAGGGCTGGGATGTGCCCACCACATGGGATGAAATGTGGGAACTGGGTGACAAGGCTGCCGCTGAGGGCACCTACCTGTTCACTTACCCCACCACCGGCTACTTTGATGCGTTCTTCTATGCGCTGATGTATGCAGCAGGCGGCCCCGACTTCTTCAACAAGGCGACCCATTATGAAGAAGGCATCTGGGATACTGCCGAAGCACAGACCTGCTTTGACATCGTGACCAAACTGGCCTCCTACACCAACCCCATCACTCCGGCACAGGCGAACGATCAGGACTTTACCCAGAATCAGCAGCTGGTGCTGGATAACAAGGCTCTGTTCATGCCCAACGGTACCTGGATCGTGGGCGAGATGGCCGAAGCTCCCCGTGCGGATGGCTTCGAGTGGGGCATGACTGCTCTGCCCGCAGTCAAGGCTGGCGGCGATCAGTACAGCTATACATGGTTTGAGCAGGCATGGATCCCGGCAGGTGCGGAGCATCAGGATGCCGCCAAGCAGTTCGTGGCTTACCTGTACAGCGACGAAGCCTGCAAGCTGTTTGCCGAGAGCGGTGCGATCCAGCCTGTGCTGGGCATCGCCGACAGTCTGGAAGGCGACAACAAGATGTTCTACTCCATCTACGACAACGGCGCAAAGGCAGCTATGGGCAACTTTGCTTCCTTCACTGCCATCCCCGGCGTGGAAGTGCGCACCGTGTTCTTCGACCCTGTCAACTCTCTGGTGTCCGGCAGCATGACCGAGCAGCAGTGGATCGACGGCATCAAGTCCGCCAGCGACCAGATGCGCGCCAACATCATCGAGTAAGAACGAAGCTGCATCCGAAAACAGCTTCCAAGGCCCTGCCCAGCGGAGGCGGTTTTGACCGCCTCCGCTTTTTTGGGTTTCTGGATTCCAGTAGAAAGGAACGGTTTGTCTATGAAATCTGACAAAAGCCGCAAACGGTTCGTGTTCCTCTGTGTGGCACCGGCCACCATCCTGTTTTTCATTTTTATGATCTTGCCAACCCTCAATGTGTTCCGCATGAGCCTGTATGAGCGTGGAGCCTACTCGCCAAACGAAACCTTTGTCGGGCTGAAAAACTTTCAGCATCTGCTGAAGGACACCCAGTTCATCCGCTCCATGCAGAACATGATCCTGCTGGTGGTGGTCGTTACCATCATCACCTTTGCGTTTGCGCTGGTGTTTGCAGCCATCCTGACCCGCGAAAAAATCAAGGGGCAGAATTTCTTCCGCATCATTTTCTACATCCCGAACATCCTGTCTGTGGTCGTCATCTCCGGTATTTTCTCTGCCATCTATAAGCCGGAGAATGGTATGCTGAACAGCATCATCGGGCTGTTCCGGGATATGACTGACCCTATCCTCTGGAAAGGCGAAAAGCTGGTCATTCCGTCCATCATCATTGCAATGGTCTGGCAGGCTGTGGGCTACTATATGGTGATGTATATGGCTTCCATGTCCTCGGTGCCTGCCAGCTTGTACGAGAGTGCCAATCTGGACGGAGCGGGCCGTCTGACCCAGTTCTTCCAGATCACGATTCCGCTGGTCTGGACGAACATCCGTACCACCCTGACCTTCTTTATCATTTCCACCATCAATATGGCGTTCCTGTTTGTCAAGGCGATGACCAGCGGCGGGCCGAACGGTGCCTCGGATGTGGCTCTGAACTATATGTACAGCCAGAAAGATGCAGGTCTGTACGGTTACAGCATGGCAATCGGTGTGGTTATCTTCCTGTTCTCGTTCGCCTTGTCCGCCTGTGTCAATCGTGCCACCAGCCGTGAACCGCTGGAGTTTTAAGGAGGAAAACTATGAAGAAAACGGAAGAAAAATCCTCCCGTTCGGCGGAGGGCCTGTACAAATTTTTTATCTATTTTGTGCTGATCCTGCTGGCTGTGACGATCATTGTGCCGGTGGCATGGGTGTTTATGGCATCCATCAAGCAGAACTCGGAGTTCTACGGCAATCCGTGGGCACTGCCTGCCGGATTCTACTGGCAGAACTTCGTCAATGCGTGGAATGGAGCCAAGATGGGCGAATATATGCTCAACTCCGTTCTGGTCACAGCACTGGCTCTGGTGCTGCTGCTGGTGATTGCGCTGCCGGCAGCTTACTGCCTGTCCCGTTTCCGGTTCAAGGGGTGCAAGCTGCTGAACACGCTGTTTATGGCAGGTCTGTTCATCAATGTCAACTATATCGTAGTTCCCATCTTCCTGATGCTGCGTGATGGTGATGTGTGGCTGAAAAACCATATCGGCAGCGGCTTTTTGCTGAACAACCTGTTCGTTCTGGCGGTCGTGTATGCAGCTACGGCGCTGCCCTTTACCATCTATCTGCTGTCGGGCTATTTTGCCACTTTGCCCCACGACTTTGAAGAAGCAGCCTACATCGACGGTGCCAGCTATTTCTCTACAATGACCCGTATCATTTTCCCAATGGCGAAGCCGTCTATCATCACCATTATTCTGTTCAACTTCCTGTCTTTCTGGAATGAGTACATCATCTCCATGACCCTGATGAGTTCCACCAACGCACCCCGTACTCTGCCGGTGGGTCTGCTGAATCTGATGCAGGCTCAGCAGAGTGCTGCGCAGTACGGCACCATGTACGCAGGTCTTGTGCTGGTGATGCTGCCCACTCTGATTTTGTACATCTGTGTGCAGAAGCAGCTGACGCAGGGCATGACGGTGGGCGGCTTGAAAGGATAAGGTGACAAAACATGAAAACATTCTGGAAAACGCATCCTGCCCTGCGCATCGTGCTGATGATCGTGCTGTTTGTGCTGTCCATTGCATTGGTTGTGGCAGGCTGGAAAATGACTGGACAGCTGGCAGGGCTTGGCATCATGCTTGTGGGCGTGGCACTGCTGCTGGCGGTACTGGCCATTTACAACGCAACCTATCAGGATTGAGGATAAGAGAGGAAAACTATGGAAGATAAGTGCAAGACCGGGCGCGTTACCATTCCGACCGACCTGGATGTGGTGCCCGAAACGCTGGAGATTCTGAAAAAGTGGGGCGCGGATGCCATCCGTGACTGCGATGGTACGGATTTCCCGCAGGAACTGAAAAACGCCGATGCAAAGATCTATTCTACCTATTATACCACGCGCAAGGATAACGCATGGGCCAAAGCAAACCCGGACGAGGTGCAGCAGTGCTACATTATGACGGGCTTCTACACCGCCCCCGGCGACACCGTGACCATCCCTCTGATGAAAGGCATCAGCCCGGAGCTGATGAAAGTGAACGATCACGATGACATCACCCGCTGGTGGGAGGTCATGGATCGAACCACCGGTCAGCCTGTGCCGCCAGAACAGTGGAGCTATGCGGATGGCAGCGTGACCGTGCAGGCGGTGCCGTTCCATGAGTATACCGTGAGTTTCCTTGCCTACCTCATCTGGGACCCGGTGCATATGTACAATGCCACCACCAACGGCTGGACGAATTTCGAGCATCAGATCACCTTTGATGTGCGCCAGCCGAAAACCCACAAATATTCCATGGAGCGTCTGCGGAAATTCATTGCAGAGCATCCGTATGTGAACGTCATCCGCTATACCACGTTCTTCCATCAGTTCACCCTGATCTTCGATGAACTCAAGCGGGAAAAATTCGTGGACTGGTATGGCTATTCTGCTTCCGTCAGCCCCTATATCCTCAATCAGTTTGAGCAGGAAGTGGGCTACAAGTTCCGCCCGGAGTATATCATCGACCAGGGCTACTACAACAACCAGTATCGTGTGCCCAGCAAGGAATACCGTGATTTCCAGGCGTTCCAGCGGCGCGAAGTAGCAAAGCTGGCCAAAGAAATGGTGGACATCACGCACGAGTGCGGCTGCGAGGCGATGATGTTTCTGGGCGATCACTGGATCGGCACCGAGCCTTTCATGCCGGAGTTCAAGACCATCGGGCTGGATGCCGTGGTGGGCAGCGTGGGCAATGGCTCCACGCTGCGCCTGATCTCTGACATTGAGGGCGTGAAGTACACCGAAGGCCGTTTCCTGCCGTACTTCTTCCCCGACACCTTCCACGAGGGCGGCGACCCGGTGCGGGAAGCCAAGGAGAACTGGGTTACAGCCCGCCGCGCTATCCTGCGCAAGCCCATCGACCGCATCGGCTATGGCGGCTATCTGAAACTGGCCTTGCAGTTCCCGGAGTTCGTGGACTACGTGGAGAGCGTCTGCAACGAGTTCCGCGAACTGTACGAGAATATCAAGGGCACTACGCCTTACTGTGTCAAACGGGTGGCCGTGCTGAACTGCTGGGGTAAAATGCGGGCTTGGGGCTGTCACATGGTGCATCACGCCCTCTATTACAAGCAGAATTACAGCTATTCGGGCGTGATCGAAATGCTGTCCGGCGCACCGTTTGATGTGAAATTTATCAGCTTTGAGGATATCAAGAACGATCCGAAGCTGCTGGATTCGTTGGATGTCATTATCAATGTCGGCGATGCAGACACCGCCCACACTGGCGGCATCTGGTGGGAAGACCCGGAGATCTCCTCTGCTATCCGCAAGTTCGTCTGGAACGGCGGCGGCTTCATCGGCGTGGGTGAGCCTTCCGGTCACCCGTATCAGGGCCATATCCTCCAGATGGCCAGTGTTCTGGGCGTGGAGGAAGAAAACGGCTTTACCCTGAACTACGACAAGTACAACTGGGAAGAGCATCCGAATCATTTCATCTTGCAGGATGCTGACCAGCCCATCGACTTCGGTGAGGGAAAGAAGAACATTTATGCCCTGGAAGGCACCGAAGTGCTGGTGCAGCGGAATAAGGAAGTGCAGATGGCGGCACACGACTTCGGCAAGGGTCGTGCCGTGTACATCAGCGGTGTGCCTTACAGTTTTGCCAACAGCCGCACCCTTTACCGAGCCATCTTGTGGAGTGCCCACAGCGAGGAGGAACTGCACACTTGGTTCAGTTCCAACTACAATGTGGAAGTCCATGCTTATGTCAAAAATGGCAAGTATTGCGTTGTGAACAACACGTACGATCCGCAGGATACCACAGTTTATACGACGGATGGCAACAGCTTTGACCTGCATCTGGATGCCAATGAGATCAGATGGTATGAAATTTAAGTTCTCCTTCTTATCAATCCGTGCAGTGAACGACCACTGCACAGCATAAGAGAAAACGGTGACGTTCCACAATGCGGAAAGTCACCGTTTTTCTTAAATTTCCCAGGAGGCAACAATGCTTCTTTCTGGTTTTTGGGGGTCAATGGTTACTTCGATAGGCGTTCCTTTGGATAGGAGAGGATTGAACCAGAACCAATGGGATTGTCCATAGTAAACATCTTTTCCGACTTTACCGTGTGACAGATGCCTGGGTGAAAGGTCATTTGTCAGGGTCGTTTGACCACAATGCCCGCCAGTCACGAACAAGGCCCCGCCCTGCACCGCACGGGAATGTGTGCGATGCAGGGCGGGGCTTGCTGCTTGTTAAGCTTCCGGTTCCGCCTTGGCGGCGTCGAGGAAGGCTTTGATCTTGTCGATCTGGATCTGTGCCACGGCGCGGCCGGTCTCGTAGACGCGGCGGAGCTGATCGGGGTCACGCTCCATGGCGCCGATCTCCAGCGGGATGGGCGGGCGGATGACGTAATCGGCACCGGCCTGTTCCAGCATGGAGATGTAGCTCAGCGTCTCGTTGTAGCGCTCGTGGCGGTCGGCCACGGCCTCCACAAAGGCCGGATAGCGCAGATAGCGCGCCCGGATGGCGGGCAGCAGGGGGTTCTTCTTCTTGACGAAGCTCTTGGGCTGGGTCAGGATGATGAGATTGCGCTTGTAGCCGATGGACTCAAAAAAGCGGATGGGGATGGAGTCGGCGACGCCGCCGTCCAGCAGGCCGTAGTGGCCGATCTGGACGATCCTGGCGGCCAGCGGCATGGAAGCCGATGCCTCCATCCAGCGGACGTCCTCGGCGTCACCCGTGCGGCATTTGTGGTAAATGGGTTCGCCGGTCTTCACGTCCGTGCAGACGACGAAAAAATCCATGGGCGAGGCCGCAAAGGCCGTTTCGTCAAACGGGTCCAGCTTTTCGGGGACATCGTGATAGCAGAACTGTTCACTGTACAGATTGCCGGTGCGCAGCAGATTCTTAAAGCTGGCATAGCGCCGGTCGTTGCAGTACTGGGTGTTGTAGCGGATGGCGCGGCCGATCTGATGCGACTTGTAATTGCAGCCGAACACGGCACCGGCCGACACGCCGATGGCACCGTCTACCGTGATGTCATGTTCCATCAGCACATCCAGAACGCCTGCGGTGAACATACCCCGCATCGCGCCGCCTTCCAAGACCAATCCTGTTTTCATATGGTGTTGCTCCTTCTTGTCCTTCGTATCCCACAGTGCGGGAGGCTCTCCACGACCTCCGCAGCTCCTCGGCCTCGTATTCCGAGGATTACCTTCAGTATACTCGAATTTTTGGAGAAAACAAGAGAGAAATTGCCCAAAAGACCTTGAAATCTGGTAGGGGAATCCGGTATACTAGGTGAAATCGAAATGCTGTATCAAAAGCTTGGAGGAAGAGACTGAAATGAAACTGCTGGAAGATCGGATTCGCAAGGACGGCATCGTGCGCGAGGGCAACGTGCTGAAGGTGGACAGCTTCATCAACCACCAGATGGACATCCCGCTGTTCCGTGAGATGGCAAAAGAGTGGAAGCGCCTGTTTGCAGGCAAACCCATCAACAAAGTGCTGACCATTGAAGCCAGCGGCATCGGCATTGCAGCAGTGGTCGCCAGCGAGTTCAATGTGCCGGTGGTCTTTGCCAAAAAGTCCATGAGCATCAATCTGGACTACAACAATTACGAGACCAGGATCCAGTCCTTCACCCACAAAAAAATCTATAACGTCATCGTCTCCAAAAAGTTCCTCACCCCGGAAGACCATGTCCTCATCATCGACGATTTCCTGGCCAACGGCTGCGCCCTGATGGGCCTGCTGGAACTGGCCAATGAGGCCGGGGCCACCGTCGAGGGCATCGGCATCGCCGTCGAGAAGGGCTTCCAGCAGGGCGGCGAGCTGATCCGCAGCAAGGGCATCCAGCTGGAGAGCCTCGCCATCGTCGAGTCCATGGATGCGGCCACCGGTGAGATCCGGTTCCGCGAGCAGCCGCAGCAGAATTAACAACGAACCTTCAGACCGCTTCGGCGGTCTTTTTTTGTTAGGGTGTATCTGAAAAGTCGAAAATATAGTCTATTTCTACAAACGCAGCCGGATTTTGCGTTAAAAAGCCTTGAAATCCACAAAGGATTCCTGCGGCTCTTTGCCTTAAATCCTGCTTGTGTTTGCGAAATATCCGTCATTTTCTTTGTTTTCAGACACACCTTAGGCGCCATCGAAGCTGTCGCCGTCGGCGGGGAGGTCGGCGGCGGTGGGCTCGGAGGCAGCTGCATCCGGCACAGCGGCGCGGGGGATGCCCTTATAAACGAGAGTCTGTTCCAGCACCTCGGCGCAGACGGGGGCCGAGAGGCTGCCGCCGGCTGTGGTCCAGCTGTGGGGCTCATCAAGGCAGACGAGGCAGAGGAACTGCGGGTCGTCGATGGGTGCTACGGCCACAAAGCTGGCGATGCGGGCTTTTTCGTCGGCGCTGTCCAGTTTCTGGCTGGTGCCGCTCTTGCCGCCCACCCGGTAGCCTGCGATCTGTGCGTTCCGTCCGCCGCCGTAGAGAACGACGGCCTCCATCATCTCCCGCATGACGGCGCTGGTCTCGGCCTTGAGCACCTGCCGGGTGCAGGCGGAGCCGATGTGTTCAATGAGGCTCCCATCCGGCGCGAGGATGTCGGAAACCACGTAGGGCCGCATCAGCTTCCCGCCGTTGACTACGGCGCAGACGGCCGCTGCCATTTCGAGGTAGGAGATCTTACTGCTCTGCCCGAAGGCACAGGAGGCCAGCTCCACCGGGCCCATCCGGTCGGCGGTGTAGTACAGGCTTTTCTTCGGCTCCGCGGGCAGGTCGATGCCGGTGGGCTCCCGGAGGCCGAAGGCGGCGAAGTAGCTGCAGAAAGCCTCCCGGCCCAGCCGGGCACCGATCTGGATGAAGCTCTGGTTGCAGGAGTTTTCGAGCGCCTGGGTCACGGTCTGGGCCCCGTGGCGCTTGTGGTTGGCGCAGTGGAACCGTGTCCCGGCCACCGAGATGGATTCGCCGCAGTAGAAACTGGAATGCCGGGTGATGGCCCCGGCATCCAGCGCGGCGGCGCAGGTGATGAGCTTGAAGACGCTGCCCGGCTCGTAGAGGTCGCTGACGGCCTTGTTCCGCCACTGGGTCTGCTGGGCCAGCTGCAGGGCGGCACGGCGCGCCTCGCCGGAAAGGCTCTCCACTTGGTTCCGGGCGGCTTCGTCCGCGATGACACGGGGCTCGTTGGGGTCGTAGGAGGGGGTGGTGGACATGGCCAGAACGGCCCCGGTGTTCACGTCCATCACGATGCCAACGGCCCGCGCGGCCACATGGTGTTCCTGCACCGCGTACCCCAGCGCGTTTTCCAGATAGTGCTGGATCTGGGTGTCGATGGTCAGCCGCAGGCCGTCGCCCTCGGTGGGAAAACGCTCGGTCTCGTAGCTCTGTTCCAGCGTGTAGCCCCAGGCGTTGACCGCAGTCAGCACCACGCCGTTCTCGCCGGTGAGCAGGCCGTCGTACTGCAGCTCCAGCCCGGAGACCCCGGCGTTGTCCACATTGGTGAACCCCAGCACCGACGCGAGGAACTGCCCCTGCGGATACCACCGTTTGGAGTCCTGATTGATGCGGATGCCAGTGATGCCGTTGTCCTCACAGAACGCCCGCACCCGGTCGGCGGTGGTGCGGTCCACCCGGTAGCGGAGCAGGCAGTCGTTGGAGCGGCGGTCGCGGAACGATTCCAGCAAGCTGTCCGCGTCGAGGTCCAGGATGTCCGCAAGGCCCTCGGCGGCGAGGGAGAGCTTGTCGTCTGGCATCTCGCGGGGCGAGGCGCGGAGCGTCCAGCAGCTGCTGTTCGCTGCCAGCAGAACGCCGTCGGCGCTGTAAATTTTGCCCCGGTCCGCGGGCACGACGGTGTCCCGCAATTGCTGGCCGAGGGCGCGGTCGGTGTACCAGCGGCTGGTGCGCAGCTGCAAATAAAACAGCCGCGCCGCCAGCCCCAGGCAGACGGCGCAGAATACCACGGCCACCATCCGCGCCCGGCGGCGGAAGGCCTGCTCCGGGAGGGTGCGGAGAGGCATGACATCATCTCCCTTCGCCGCTATTTTATGTACCGGCGGCTCCAAAAAGACTAACGCCCCGGCCTCCGGCGTACAATAAGAGGACAGGGGGTGAACGGATGAAAGAAACTGCTGCGGCCCGGCCCGGCGGGCGGCACCGGGCCGGACTGCGGGCTCTGCCTGCGCCGGACCTGCCCTTTCTGGTGCTGGTGCTCACGCTGGTGGGCTTTGGGCTGGTGATGCTGGGCAGCGCATCGGGGGCCGTGGCGCTCTACCGGCGGGGCGATGCCTTCGCCTACCTCCGCCCGCAGCTGCTCTATGCGGCGCTGGGCATCGCCGGGATGGGCCTTGCCAGCCGGGTGGATTACCACATCTTCCACAAACTGGCGTGGCCGCTTCTGGGCGTTTCGCTGCTCTTGTTGACGGCGGTGCTGTTCATGCCGGAGTACAACGGCTGCAAGCGGTGGCTGGTGCTGCCGGGGCTGGGCACCCTGCAGCCCAGCGAGATCGCAAAATTTGCGGTAGTGCTGGTGTTTGCCCACATCATCTCGCTCAACCATGACCGGATGCAGAGCTTTGCCGTGGGGGTGCTGCCCTTTGCGCTGGTGCTGGGCGTGGTGGCGGCGCTGATGCTGCTGGAGCCGCATCTTTCCGGTACACTGCTCATTCTGGGCATCGGTGCCGTGCTGATGTTCGTGGGCGGCACCGGGCTGCGGTGGTTCGTGCTGGCGGGCGTGGGCGGTGCCGGGGCCATCGCGGCGGCGGTGGTCATCATGCCGGACCTGGTGCCATACGCAGCAGACCGCCTCCGCTCCTGGCAGGATCCCTTTGCAGACCCGCTGGGCGACGGGCACCAGACCATCCAGAGTCTGTATGCCATCGGGTCGGGCGGGGCAGCCGGGCTGGGGCTGGGCAACAGCCGCCAGAAGCACCTTTTCGTGCCCGAACCGCAGAACGACTTCATCTTTTCCATCGTCTGCGAGGAGCTGGGCTTCATCGGGGCCTGTGCAGTGGTGGGGCTGTTCGTGCTGTTGCTGTGGCGGGGCATCACCATCGCAGCCAG
The DNA here is from genome assembly GCF_003478405.1 of Faecalibacterium sp. AF28-13AC. NCBI lineage: Bacteria > Bacillati > Bacillota > Clostridia > Eubacteriales > Oscillospiraceae > Faecalibacterium > Faecalibacterium sp. AF28-13AC. The sequence continues at coordinate 41,062 of NZ_QUFG01000001.1, forward strand.
AGCGCCCGACCGGTTCGGGGCGCTGCTGGTGGTGGGCTTCGTGGTGCAGGTGGCGCTGCAGGCCGTGCTGAACGTGGCCGTCGTCACCAACACCATCCCGAACACCGGCATCAGCCTGCCCTTCTTTTCTTCCGGCGGCACCAGCCTGATGATGCTTCTGGGCGAAATGGGCATTGTTCTGTCCGTTTCGAGGGGCGAGACATAAAAAGAGTGCAGGACCCGCCTGTTTCCGGAAACCACGCTGCGCTTCCGGTCTGCCAAAGGCTCCCCCTTTGGGGGGCGCTGGTACGCGAAGCAGGACGGAGAAGGACAAACAAAACGACAAATTCCAATGCACATGCAGCCCTCATTTCGCATACCGTGGGGTATCTTTTGCGAAATGGGGGCTGCATTTATGGAAAACCGGATCGTGGTGATGGGCGGCCGCCCGCTGAACGGTGCAGTGCGCATCCCGGCGGCGAAAAACAGCGTGCTGCCGCTGCTTGCGGCGTCGATGCTCTGCGGCGATGTGCGCCTGCGGGCCGTGCCGCGCCTTTCGGATGTGGCGGCGAGCCTGGCGCTTTTGCGGGGCGCAGGCTGTGCGGCCCGGTGGGAAGGGGAGGATGTCCTTGTCTCTGGTGCCCCACAGAACAGCAGCCTTCCGGGGCAAACTGCCGAACAAATGCGGGCGTCCATCCTCTTCTGTGCGCCGCTGCTGGCAAAGCTGGGCCGTGCCGAGACGAGCCTGCCCGGCGGGTGCAACATCGGGGCGCGGCCCATCGACCTGCATCTGGCCGGGCTGCGCCAGATGGGGGCGGTGGAGTGGGAGGCAGGCCCCGGCCGGCTGGTGCTGACGGCTCCGTCCGGCCTGCACGGGGCAGAGATCATCCTGCGCTTCCCCAGCGTGGGGGCCACGGAGACGCTCGTGCTGGCAGCGGCCTGCGCCAGAGGCACCACCGTGCTGCGGGGTGCGGCGCGGGAGCCGGAGATCGCAGACTTGGCCGCATTTCTGAACCGCTGCGGCGCACACATCCAGGGGGCGGGAAGTTCCACCCTTTGCATCGAGGGGCGGAGGAACCTTTCCGGCTGCGTGTTTTCGCCTCTGCCGGACCGCATTTTTGCCTCCACGCTGGCTTGCGCGGTGGCAGCAGCGGGCGGGCGCGCCGAACTGAGCGGCTGCCCGGCTTCGCTCTATGCGCCGGTGCTGGAAATTCTGGAACAAATGGGGTGCCGGGTGGAGAAGGGCGGCGACAGCGTCCGGCTCTCCCGCTTCGGGCGGCTGTATGGGGCCGGGCGGGTGTTCACGGGCGTTTACCCGGCCCTTGCCACGGATGCGGCCCCGCTGCTGGCGGCGGCTATGCTCTGCGCCGAGGGGGAGAGCAGCATCGAAGACGTTATCTTTGAGCGGCGGTTCGGCTGCGCGGCCGGTTTTGAACGTCTTGGCGCGAAGGTTCAGGTCAATGGACGAACGCTGTGTATCCGGCCGGGCGGGGTGCTGCGGGGCACGGAGCTGGCTGCGCCGGACCTGCGGGGCGGGGCTGCACTGGTGGTGGCGGCGCTGGCCGCGTCCGGGACCAGCGTGATCGGGCACCCGGAACATATCGACCGGGGGTATGCCGCTTTTACGGAGATTTTGTCATCTTTGGGGGCACAAATTCGCCGTGAAGAGCGCTCCCGAAACCCATCTGCGAAAAAAACCTCTTCAAAAAAGCAAAATCATCTTGCAATCGGAACAAAAAGATGGTACGATACAGTTATATAAATGTAGGTTTGATATAATTCTGTGCGAAATGCTCAGGTCTACGATAACATCCGCAATGGAGGACAAAAGTTATGGCACTCATGCTCGACGAAGAAATGGACGAAAACGTTACGACGATCAAGGTCATCGGCGTAGGCGGCGGCGGCGGCAACGCAGTCAACCGCATGGTGAGCGACGGCCTGCAGGGCGTCGAATTCATCGCAATGAACACCGACCAGCAGGCGCTGACCAAGAACCATGCTGCCACCAAGGTGCAGCTGGGCTCCAAGCTCACCAAGGGCCGCGGTGCAGGTGCAGACCCGGAGATCGGCCAGCGTGCGGCCGAGGAGAGCAAGGACGAGATCGCAAATGCCCTCAAGGGCTCGCAGATGGTCTTCATCACCGCCGGTATGGGCGGCGGCACCGGCACCGGTGCGGCTCCCGTTGTGGCGGAGGTCGCCCATGACCTGGGCATCCTGACCGTCGGCATCGTCACCAAGCCCTTCTCGTTTGAGGGCAAGCGGAAGATGGGCCTGGCCGAGCAGGGCATCGCAAACCTGCTGATGCACGTGGACAGCCTGATCGTCATCCCCAATGAGCGCCTGAAGATGATCAGCCAGGAGAAGATCACCCTGATGAATGCCTTCCAGGCCGCCGACAACGTGCTGCGCCAGGGCGTGGAATCCATCTCCGCCCTGATCAACGTGCCGGCTTTCATCAACCTGGACTTCGCCGATGTGCGCTCCATCATGAAGGATGCAGGCTACGCACACATGGGCGTGGGCAGCGCAAAGGGTGCCGGCAAGGCAGAGAACGCCGCCAAGGCTGCCATTTCCTCTCCGCTGCTGGAGACCAGCATCGCCGGTGCACACGGCGTCATCATCAACATCACTTCCAGCCCGGACATCGGCCTGGAGGATGTCGAGACCGCTGCCGGTCTCATCACCCAGAGCGCACACCCCGATGCGAACATCATCTGGGGTACTGCGTTCGACGAGAACCTGTCCGATGAGATGCGCGTGACCGTCGTTGCCACCGGCTTCGACAACAAGATCCCCGAAGGCCTGCGCAGTACCCTGAACGGTGCCGCCGCTTCCGTCAGCTCTGCTCCGTCGGCTGTGTTCAGCTCGGATGTGGCGGTAGCCAAGAACAGCGCAGCTGCCGCTTCGGCTCCCGCTGCCGGTGCTGCAAAGCCCGTGGAAGAGGAGAGCAGCGACAACCGTTATTATGACGAGCTGCTGGCGATCCTGAACAAGCGCAAGTAAAAACAGCAAATGGCGTGAGCTCTTTGCACGGAGGTGTGAGGAGGGCAGGAGGATGCTACCGCAGGACGTATGGCTGCACACCGAATGGCTGAGCTGCCGCAGAAACAGCGTGTTGCGCTGTGTGGAGCGGTACAGTGCCGCTGCGGCCAGCGAATACCGCCGCGCTCTGCGCAAGGTGCAGGAAGTGGAGGAAACTATGGCGCAGGTTGGAACAGAGACCGGGCCCCATGGCACGGCCTCTCAGCCCGCTGCACGGCTGCAGTCGGGTGAAGTGGAAGCCTTGAACCGCCGCCTGTCGGCAGCAAATGCCGAGATCCGGCGTTATCAGACCCGCCTTTTTGCCTGTGAGCGCGAAGTGGTCGCGCTGCGGCAGGAGAATGCGGAACTGGAAGCACTCTGCGATCAGGCGCGCAAAAATGAGCTGCTGCCGCCCAAGACGCCTCAGCCCCCGGTGCTGGACCAGCCCGGCCTGCCGGTGATTGTGTTCCCCGGCCAGGCAGCGCAGGAACCGGCGCTCCCGGAAGCGGCTCCGCAGAGTACCCCCGCCCCGCAGGCGGCAGAGCCTGCACCAGCTCCCAAAGCTGCCGAAGCACCCGAACCGGAAGAAGTGCGGGAATCTCCCTTTGCACAGAAGGACTGGAAACCCACTACCCGGCTGGACTACCTTTCGGTGGACATCGTGCATCAGCTGGAAGCACTGATGGGATAATACAAAACACAAAGACGACCGGAAACGCATTGCGCTTCCGGTCGTCTTTTGTCATGTCTGTTATCTTACGCTGCTGGTCCGGTGTTCCATGAGATAGGTGGCCTCCAGGTCTGCGATGTGCAATTTGACGGCCAGCGGATATTTGTCGTAGGCTTCCGAGATGGCGAAGCAGCCGCCCTTGGCCGCATCGTCGAAGCCGCCCATGTGCCAGCGGATGGCCACGGCCTCCTCGACCTTCAGCTTCATGAACCGCTCAATGAGGAAGACACTCTTCTCGCCGTGGCCGTAGGGGAACAGGTCCTCGACGCTGTAGAAGGGGACTTTCTCCCACTGGCCGGTGGCGTCGTTTTTCACGTTGCGGGTGCCGACCTTGTAGTAGTTGGCCTTGCACAGGTCGTGCAGGAGTGCGCAAATGGCAAAGGTCTCCTCGCTGTCGCCCTCGGTGAAAAAGGTGTCGTGCAGTGCATGGTAGACGTTGAGGCTGTGCATACACAGCCCGCCCTCGCAGGCCCCGTGGAAGCGGGTAGAAGCCGGTGCGGTGAAGAAATCCGTCTTCTTGTCCAGCCATTCCAGCAGCTTCTCGCTGCCGGAGCGGGTGACGTGCTGGTGCCAGAGGGACAAAAACTCTTCGCGGTCGCCCATCTTACAGCTCCAGATCGTCCAGGATGCCCTTGAGGATGGCCAGCTCGTCGTGGCTCAGGGAGATGCCCTTGCCCATGCGGGTGCCGTCCGGGGACCAGTCGCGGATGTCGTACTTGGGGTCGCCGTCGTTCCAGCTGATGAGGTTGAGCTGACGCTCCCAGCCGCGTGGCCGCTGAGAAAGCACCGCGATGCGCTGAACGACTTCGTATTTGATTTCTGCCATAGTTCCTTTACCTGCCTTTGCTTTGTTTGCTACCATAATAAAAGAACATGGCGCAGATTTCAACCACTAATTGAAAATTCTTTGAAAAATTTACAGTCGCTTAACCGTAGGGGGCGTCTTCCCGCCAGTCGACAAGGTCCTGAACGCCCTCGGAGTCGTCCGGGGCGGGCTGGCGGCTGTGGAGCCGCTGCTCGGTGGAGAACAGCCCCGGCGCGTATTCGGCCATCACGCCGGGCACCTGCCCTTTGAGGAACGCCGCCGCATTCTTCTGGCGGCAGGCCACGGGGGTGCCGTCGGTCATGGGCACTCCGGACGGCTCGTTGGGCGGGATCTCCGGCGGCGGGAGCTGTACGTCCGGGCCGTCGGGCGGGCTGGGCGGCTGGACCGGGTCCGGCTCCTTGCCCAGCGGAGGGGAACACCGGCTGCATGCGGCCTCCGGGGCTGCCGAAGCGCCGGGCCTGTCTTCCAGCTCGTGCCGGATGAAGGGCGTCAGAGAATCCATAAAAAAACACCTCCAACGGTAGGGTGCCCGTTGGAGGTGCAGATATGCGCGGAACCTCCGCGCGGCTCTCTTCTTCCATGTGCGCGAAATCCAGCAGGCGAGAGTCCTCGGCCTATTCCAGAACGCGCTCATTGAACCGCAGCCGCCACGCCGCAGATAGGCTGGGGGCATGATTTGTCGCCTGCCTGTTGGCTTTTCCCCTTACGCCCAGTTCATCCGGCCGTAGCGGGCGGTCAGCTGGCAGATCTCCTTTTGGAGCTTTTTGGTCAGCTGGGTCTTTTTCAGACGCCAGCGCCAGTTCTGGCCTACGGTGGAGGGCTTATTGATGCGGGCGGAGTTGTCCAGCCCCAGCCAGTCCTGCATGGGGACGATGCAGGTCGCTGCCGCACTGCGTAAGATCAGCGCGATCATGCTCTTGTAGAGCTGCTCTTCCGGGGTGGCGTAGTCGTACAGATAATCCCGCACCATGGCGCGTTCGGCGTCGGTGACGGTCTGGTACCACGAGACCAGCGTCTCGTTGTCGTGGGTGCCGGTATAGGCCACGCTGTTCACCGGGTAGTTGTGGGGCAGGTAGTCGCTGGCACTGCCGGTATCGCGGGAGTCAAAGGCAAATTCCAGCACTTTCATGCCGGGGAAGCCGCTGTCCCGCACCAGCTGGCGCACGGTGTCGCTCATGTAGCCAAGATCCTCTGCAATGATCTCCCGCTTGCCCAGCGCCTGCTCCACGGCACGGAACAACTCGATGCCGGGGCCTTTCTCCCAGTGGCCCTCCACCGCAGTCTCGCTGCCGTAGGGGATGGAGAAATACTCATCGAACCCACGGAAGTGGTCGATGCGCACCACGTCGTACAGCTCGAAGCAGTACCACAGGCGGGTGATCCACCACTGATACCCGGTCGCGCGGTGGGCTTCCCAGCGGTAGAGCGGGTTGCCCCAAAGCTGGCCGGTGGGGGAGAAGCCATCCGGGGGAACGCCCGCCACGGCCGTGGGCAGGTTCTCTTTGTCCAGCTGGAAAAGACCGGGGTTTGCCCATGCGTCGGCCGAATCCAGCGCCACATAGATGGGGATATCGCCGATGATCCGGATGCCTTTGCTGTTGGCATAGGCTTTCAGCCTGCGCCACTGCTCGTCGAACTTGAACTGGAGATACTTGTGATACTCCACCTCAAAGTACAGCTCCCGGCGGTAGTAGTCCATGGCGGGCTGCCAGCGCAGGCGGATATCCTCCGCCCACTCGATCCACGGCTTGCCCTCAAAGCGGTCTTTCACCGCCATGAACAGGGCGAAATCGTCCAGCCACCACTTGTTTTTCTCGCAGAACGCCGCAAACACTTCGTTGTGGCCGATGTCGCTGCGGGAGTAGGCCAGCCGCAGCAGACGGCCGCGCTCGGTGTACAGGCGGCTGTAGTTGATGTCGTCTGCCTTGCGGCCAAAGTTTGTCTTTTTGCATTCGGCGGCGGTCAGAACGCCTTCTTCCACCAGTGCGTCCAGACTGATGAAATATGGGTTGCCCGCAAAGGCGGAAAAGCTCTGGTAGGGGCTGTCGCCGTAGCTGGTCACCCCCAGCGGCAGGATCTGCCAGTAGGTCTGTCCGGCCTCCTTGAGCCAATCCACAAAGTCGTATGCTTCCTGCGAGAAGCAGCCGATGCCGTAAGGGGACGGCAGACTGCTGATGGGCAGCAAAATGCCTGCACTTCTCTGCATCTTCGTGTACCTTCCTTTTATAATTCGATCAGAACGCCGGCATGGTCGGAGACCAGCGGCTCCCGCAGGCCGTTGAACACGACCCGGCTGCTTTTTACGGGAACCGCTTTGGAGCACCAGATCTGGTCGATGCGCTTTTTGGCCTCGGCGTCCGGGGCATCCCGCCAGCCATCAATGGCCTGCACGACGGTGTAGCCCTCGTCCCGCTCCTGTGCCAGACGATAGGTGTCCTGCCAGCCGCTGCGGAGGACGAGGTCGTAGCCCTCGCCCCGCACATCGGCTTCGCTGTTGAAGTCGCCCAGCAGAAAAGCGGTCTTTTTTGTGCCCGCCGCCCGCGACAGCGTTTCCCACTGGGGGGCAAAAGGCTCCACTTCGTCCTTCCACCAGCCCAGATGCACGGTGTAATACCAGACATCTCCTGCACAGATGCCCAGGGTGCGGCGGGTCTTCCAGCAGCTGTAATCGTCGGACTTGCTCAGCAGCAGGTTCTCGGCGGCAGTGATGGGCGTACGGCTGAACACCGCCGCGCCCTCATCGTAAATGTCGTAGCCGGTCTTTGCCGGGAGCCAGCTCCAATCGTAATGGATGCCACGCTGTGCCAGCATTTTTGCCACCGCAGCGGCGTGATTGTCCGCTTTCAGCGGCACATTGTTGCCGGGGCAGGGGTAGTACCCGACCGGGACATCCCCCAGCAGCGGAGCTGAGGCCGTCTGGTTCACCTCCTGCAAGGCGAACACCTCCGGCTGCTCCTTCGCGATGAAGTCTACAAAAATCTCCCGCTTTGCCTCATGCTCCGGTATGATAAGGCTGTGGGTATTCAATGTCAACAGTTTCATAGCATTTTACAGAATATCATTGATGTCGGATTTCAGAACGTCTGCCTTGGGGCCGTACACAGCCTGAATGCCGTCGCCCTTGACCAGCAGGCTCAGGGCGCCCTCGGCTTTCCATGCGGCGAGGTCAGCGACCTTGGCAGGGTCCTTCACGGTAACACGCAGACGGGTCATGCAGGCGTCCACCAGCACGATGTTCTCCCGGCCGCCCAGCAGGGCGATGATGCGCTCGGCCTGACCGTTATCGGTCTTCTTGTCCGCTTTTTTCTCGGTCTTGGCGTCGGCGGCGGAATCGTCCGCGTTGTCATCGGTATAGTTGCCCAGACGGCCCGGCGTTGCCAGATTGAGCTTGCCGATCATAACGTATGCCACCAGGTAGCCGATGACAAAGAACGCGGCCACGCAGATCACAAAGTTGATGATGTCGCCGCCCAGACCGGCCTGCAGGGACATGGGGATGCGGGTGATGAACTCCAGATTGCCGAAGGAGTGCAGGCGCAGATGGATGATGCCCGCCATCGCGAAGGCACAGCCCTGCAGCAGTGCGTACACGATGTACAGCGGCATCGCGCAGAACATGAACATGAATTCCAGCGGCTCGGTGACGCCGGTCAGGAAGACGGCCAGTGCGGTGGAAATGAACATGGACTTGTAGTTTGCGCGCTTGTCGGCGTCCACCCGGCGGTACATGGCCAGCGCGATGCCCAGCAGCAGACCGGTCGCACCGATCATCTGGCCCACCTTGAAGCGGGCGGGAGTGACGGTGGCCAGCAGGTTGTTGTAAGCGGCCATGTCACCGGCCTTCTTGAAGTTGATGAGGTCGTTGGCCCAGGCCAGCCACAGCGGGTCCTGGCCAAATACCTGGCTGCCAGCGTTGACGCCGGTGGCGATGGTGTAGGTGCCGCCGAACGAGGTGTAGTTCATGGGGATGGTCAGCATGTGGTGCAGGCCGAAGGGCAGCAGCAGACGCTCCAGCGTACCATAGATGAACGGTGCCAGGACAGGGGAAGTCTCGGAAGAGTTGGCAATCCAGATGCCGAAGTTGTTGATGCCGGTCTGGACCACAGGCCAGAACAGCGACAGCACGATGGAAATGACCACCGAGTAGGCGATGACCACCATGGGCACGAAGCGCTTGCCGTTGAAGAAGGCCAGCGCATCCGGCAGCTTGCGGAAGTTGTAGTATTTATTGTAAGCCACGCCGCCCACAAAACCGGCGATAATGCCCACGAAGACGCCCATGTTCAGCGCCGGAGCACCCAGCACAGAGGTGAAGTAGCCGTTGACGGCGATCTCCTGCCCGAACAGGGTGTGGGTCACGGCATTGGGGTCTTCCAGCATGGCGCTGGTGACGCCGAAGATGTTGCCGGTGATGACGTTGATGAGGGCAAATGCCAGCACCGCCGCAAAGGCACCGCCTGCGCGCTCCTTTGCCCAGCTGCCGCCGATGGCGACGGCGAACAGAATGTGCAGGTTGTTGATGACAGCCCAGCCGATGTTCTCCATGGTGGTGCCGATGGTCATGACGGCCGCAAGGTCACCGCCGCCCATCTGCACCAGCTTGCCCAGACTGATCATCAGACCGGCAGCGGGCATGACGGCGATGACGGTCATCAGCACCTTGCCCAGCTTTTGCAAAAAGTCGAAGTTGATGAGCCCCTTTTTCCCCGGAGCTGCTTTTGTTGTTGCCATGATGTTCCTCCTTATTCCTTTGATTGCATGATTTCGTGCAATTGTTGCACATTGATTGCACTGCTTTACGCAACAAGAATAATCCAACGACGCGGTTTTTACAAGAGCTTTTTGGGACGAAACTATATTTTCCGCATTTTGCACAATGAGCTGCCGCTTTCTTTGTGAAAATTGTCGAGAGCACGTTGGATGGGCTTTGCGCAGTTTGCGCGATTCGTTGCGCAAACATTGACATTGTGTGCGTGCGGCTTTACAATAGAGGCAGATCATACAGGAGGAACAGACTATGGCAGTTACCATCAAAGATGTCGCAGCGGCAGCGGGGGTCTCACCTTCCACCGTGTCCCGCACCTGCAAGGACAGCCCCTCCATCAGCCGAGAGACCAAGGAGCGGGTGCGCCGCATCATGGCACAGCTGGGCTATGAACCGAACGTTGAGGCCGAACCGGTGGAGGCGTTTTCCAAGACCATCGGCATCATTCTGCCCTCCTCGCAGCGGGACGTCTACGAGAACGCCTTTCATCTGGAGATCATCCGCGGCATCGGGCAGTTCTGCAACCAGCGGCGGTATGTGAACACGGTCATCACCGGGCAGGACGATGCCGAGGTCCTGGACGCCATCCAGAGCATGGTCGCCAACGCACAGGCAGATGGATTCATCCTGCTCTATTCCAAAAAGGACTGCCCGGTGGCGGCGTACCTGCGCAGCGAAGGGCTGCTCCATGTCATTGTGGGCAAGGCGGCGCAGTCGGCCAACCAGACCATCTACATCGACAACGACAACGCCCTTGCGGGAGAGGAAGCCGCCGATTACCTCTATGAACTGGGCCACCGCCGCATTGCCTATTTCGGGGTCAGCAACGCCCTGCTGTTCTCGGCAGAGCGCAAGCGGGGCTACCAGATGTCCCTGCTCAAACACGGCATCACCCCCCGCGAAGAGGACTGCGTGGAGGTCAACACGCTGAATGACGCCTACGAGGGACCGCTGAAGGCCCTGCTCACCGCGCCGGACCACCCCACCGCCATGCTGGTCAGCGATGACATCCTGGCCGTGGTGCTGGAGCAGTTCTGCGGCAAACTGGGGCTGCGTGTCCCGAAAGACCTGTCCATCGTGTCCTTCAACAACTCGCTGTTCTCCCGCATCACCAGCCCGCAGCTGACCACCGTGGACGTCAACCCCTACCAGCTGGGCATGGAAGCCGCCAGCCAGACCATCAACCACATCGAGAACCCGAACCTTCTGGCAACCAAAATCATCGTGCCGCACAAGCTCATCCCGCGCGAGAGCTGCTGCCCGCCGCCGGAGGTCTGATGCGCAAAAAACCGAGGCCGTTCCCTCTCTTTTCCAGAGAAGCGGAACGGCCTCGGTTTGCTTATTTTTTTCGGTATTCCCGCGGGGTCATGCCGAAGTGCGCCTTGAACGCCCGGTTGAAATAGGAGAGGTTTTCGAAGCCGCACCGGGAAGCGATGGTCAGGACGGTCTCGTCTGTGGTCTGCAATGCCTCGGCAGCAGCGTTCAGCCGGTATTCGTTCAGAAAGGCGATAAAGCTCTGCCCGGTCATCTGCCGGAACCAGCGCATGAAATGGCTGGCGCTGAAGGAGCAGACCCCGGCGGCATCGGCGACCCGGAGCGCCTCGGCATAATGGGCCGAGAGCCATTGCAGAACGGCTTTCAGCCGCTGGGTGTCGGCTGTTTCTGCGGGGAGCTGCTGCTTCCCCTGCGCAATGAGCAGGGAGAGGAAGCGCAGCAGCGCCCCCTTGACCAGCAGCTCGTAGCCGGGGAGCTTGGCGCGGTTGGCTTCCTCTATCTCCCGCAGGCAGGCAGCAGCCGGAAGATAGCACAGGTCGTTCGGGGTCAGACGTGCCGGCAGCGACAAGCGCCCGCTTTGGAGCGGCAGCAGATACTTCTCGGCGCAGAGGTCCTCTGCGCCGCCCAGAAGCTCCAGCTCAAAGATGATGTTTTCGTATTCCATGCACTGCCCCTCGCTCTGCCGCAGGGCGTGGAGGGTGCCGGGCGTAAAAATAAAGATATCCCCCTGGTAGGCCGGGCAGGTCACAGCACCCACCTGCACCAGCCCCGCGCCCCGCTTGACGAAGACCAGCTCCATGCTCTCCTGCCAGTGGAGCGCCACCTGCGGGAAGTCTCCCGGAATGGTGCAGGGATACAGATTGAAAGGGAACCGCACGGCACCGTGCTGCTTCGTCTCCTGCAAAGAAGCCTGATTTTGCATCGTCTCACCTCCTGATGATAGGATTGTACCACAGTCTGCACCTTTTGGGCAAGATTTTGATTGTTTTATGTGGTATATCTTGAATCATAGATGTCAAATCTGTTTTCTGTATCAAAGGAGGATGCGTTTATGAGCTTTACCGAAACGTTACAGAGCCTCACCGGAAAGCTGCTGGCGGACTGCACCGATCAGGAGCTGTACCTGGCACTGCTGGAGCTTGTGCGGCAGAAGAGCGCCGACCGTGTGCAGCCGGTCACCGGGCGCAAGCTGTACTATATCAGCGCCGAATTTCTCATCGGCAAGCTGCTGTCCAACAACCTCATCAATCTGGGTCTGTACGAGGAAGCCCGCGATGCACTGGCGGCAGCCGGAAAGCGCCTGTCGGACATTGAAGAGGTCGAGCCGGAACCCTCTCTGGGCAACGGCGGTCTGGGCCGTCTGGCCGCCTGCTTCCTGGATTCGCTCGCAACGCTGAATCTGCCCGGCGATGGCGTGGGCCTGCGGTATCACTTTGGTCTGTTCCATCAGTCCTTTGAGGACGGCGTCCAGAACGAAAAGCCCGATCCGTGGCTTACCGCCCACAGCTGGGCCGAAAAGACCGACATCACCTACCCGGTGAAGCTGGCGGGCAAAGCGTACACCGCCCGGCTGTACAAGCTGGCCGTCACCGGCTACGAGGGCCGCACCAACACCCTGAACCTGTTCGATTTGGACACCATCGACGAGAGCATCGTCCATGACGGCATCGCGTTCGACAAGACCGCCATCGACAAGAACCTGACCCTCTTCCTCTACCCGGACGATTCCGATGAGGCTGGCCGCCGTCTGCGGGTGTACCAGCAGTATCTGATGGTCTCTGCCGGTGCCCAGCTCATTCTGGCTGAGTGCGCGGCCCGCGGCTGCAATTATCACGATCTGGCCGACTACGCCGCCATCCAGATCAACGACACCCACCCCAGCATGGTCATCCCGGAACTCATCCGGCTGCTGGGGGAGCGGGGCATCGAATTTGAGGAAGCCGTGGAGATCGTGACCAGGACCTGCGCCTACACCAACCACACCATTCTGGCCGAGGCGCTGGAAAAGTGGCCCCGCGCCTATCTGGATGCCGTGGTGCCGCAGTTGATGCCCATCATCGAAAAGCTGGACGCTCTGGCCCGCACCCGCACCAAGGACGAGAGCCTTGCCATCATCGACAAGGACGACCGGGTGCACATGGCCCACATGGACATCCACTTCACCCACTCCACCAACGGCGTGGCAGCGCTGCACACTGAGATCCTGAAAAATTCCGAGCTGCACGGCTTCTATGAGCTGTACCCGGAAAAGTTCAACAACAAGACCAACGGCATCACCTTCCGCCGCTGGCTGCTGGAGTGCGACCCGCGCCTGACCGCTACGCTGGAACAGCACATCGGCTCCGGTTTCCGCAAGGACGCCGCCGAGCTGGAAAAGCTGCTGGCCTTTGCCGACGACGAGACCGTGCTGAACGAACTGACCGCCGTGAAAAAGACCAACAAGGCGGCGCTGGCGGAGTGGCTGCTGCGCACCCAGAAGGTAACGGTGAACCCCGATGCCATGTTCGATATCCAGTCCAAGCGTCTGCACGAGTATAAGCGCCAGCAGCTGAATCTGCTGTACCTCATCCATCAGTACCACGAGATCAAGGCAGGGCATCTGCCTGCCGTCCCGCTGGTGAGCATCTTTGGTGCCAAGGCAGCACCGGCCTATACCATCGCAAAGAACATCATCCACGCCCTGCTGACCCTGTCCAAGGTCATCGCCGCAGACCCGGAGGTGTCCCAGTGGCTGCAGGTGGTCTTTGTGGAGAACTACAACGTCACCGCTGCCGAAAAACTCATCCCGGCCTGCGACCTGTCCGAGCAGATCAGCCTTGCCTCCAAGGAGGCTTCCGGCACCGGCAACATGAAGTTCATGCTGAACGGTGCGCTGACCCTGGGCACCATGGACGGTGCCAACGTGGAGATCAGCCAGCAGGTCGGGGAAGAGAACATCTATATCTTCGGCCAGACCTCCGATCAGGTCATCCACCGCTATGCCGTCGGCGACTACGACCCGGCCCAGTGGGTGGAGGGCGATGCCAACATCCGCCGCGCCATCGAGTTCCTCACCGGGCCGGAGATGCTGGCTGCGGGTCATGCCGAAAATCTGACCCGCCTGCACGACGAATTGATCCACAAGGACTGGTTCCAGACCCTGCCGGACTTCAACGCATACGTCGTGCGCAAGGGGCAGGCCCTCAGCGACTACGCCTGCGACCCCATGGGCTGGCGGCGCAAGTGCCTGGTGAACATCGCCAAAGCGGGCCTGTTCTCCTCCGACCGCACCATTGCCGAGTACGACCGCGACATCTGGCATCTGGGCAAGTGATGGAACCGGCCTGCTCTGCGGTTTCGCAGGATCCTGCTTTTTGAAGAAAACGAAAGATGGGGCTGTTGCACAAGGATAGAAGCCAGTGCAGCAGCCCTTTTTCTTGCTTTCATCATCCTGCAAACAGATGATTAAGCACTACTGGGTATTCATATCAAAAAAGTCTTTATTTGAGTTCAGAATTCATTGAAGATCAAAGGATCATTCGGATTGCAATTCCTGTATGAATATGCTATGATTACGTTGAAAACCGTTTGTGTTTCAACTGATCAAACAGGGAGCGTATGAACAGCCATGAAGCGTTTGCAGGATATTGCAGATCAAGTTGGTGTAAGCCGGACAACAGTGTCCAATGTGCTGCACGGCAACACAAAAAAAGTTTCCAAGGAAATGATCCGGAAAATTTCGGAAATTCTGAACCAGGAGGGCTATGTCCCGAATACATCTTCCCGTGAGCTGACCCGCAAAGGGTCCTGCATCATTGGACTGGTGCTGGGCTACAACTGTGTCCACGGCATCCCTTCTCTGCGCGATACCTTTGTGGCAGAACTTCTGTCTGGTGTAGAAGAGACAGCCCATCGAAACGGATATTATGTCATGCTGATCAATGGCCAGGACAAAAATACGGACCAGGTGGCAGAGATTGCCTCCCGATGGAATGTGGATGGTCTTGTCGTCCTGGGACTGGACGAAAAGAAATACAAGGAGCTGCGCAGGCAACTCAACAAATATATGGTCCTGATTGACACCTATCCCGAAGCGGAGTACCACTACGTCAACGTGGGGACTGATGATTTCGGCGGCGGCGCCATGATTGCAAAGTATCTGCTGGACAACGGGTACACCCAGGCCATCTTTGCCGCCGAGTGTGATATCGGCGCAGACCATTACCGCTGGAAAGGATTTCAGCATCAGATGCGCTCTGCCGGGATTGACTGCGGAGAAGAGCGCCATATTCTTCTCCCTGAGGATCTTTCTCTGCGCCGTGTCATGTACGGCCACTATTTGGATCGCTTTGTCCAGGCCGGGGCTGTGGCCCTGGCCTCTGACTATGATGCGGCGGAAGTGATGAATTATCTGCAGGACCACGGCATACAGGTGCCGGAGCAGGTCTCCGTCACCGGGTTTGACGACTGCATCTATGCAGAACTCATGCATCCCCCTCTGACGACAGTGCGTCAGAACGTCCCGGCCAAAGCAGAGGCCGCCGTGGAACTGCTAGTGCGTCTGATTCGGCAGGAACCGGTGGAGTGTAAAAATTACGTTCAGCCTGTTGAACTGATCCGCCGCAACTCGGTGCGCGAATCAACCCCCAACGCCGCGCCCTGGTCACAAGATCTGCACAAAACCCACAAATAATTCTTGTGGCATTTATCAGTTTCGTAGGAAACGTTGCGCAAAACCCACAAATAATTTTTGTGGTATTTATCAGTTTCGTAGGAAACGTTGCGCAAAACCCTTTTCAAATCCTCTTCGGTATTGTACAATGAGCTCGTCAAAAAGACACGCTGCGCAGCCTGTCAGAACGAGACATATACAAGCTGGAAGAGGATTTGTTTTTTGTATCCTGGATGGAGCAGACAAAAAACGAATTCCGGAAAATCTGACTGAACATCGTGGAGGATTTTATCATGAGAAAGATTTCGCGTAGATCATTTTTGAAGGCTGCCACCGTTGCCTGCGCACTCACCGCACTGACCGCCTGCGGAGGCGGCGATGAATCTGCCGCCGTTTCTGTGGCCAAGGACGAAAACGGAGCCTATGTGGACACCCTGACCATCACCCTGGGCCGTTTTGCGGAACCTTCTGCCGCTGCCCTGTTCCCGGAAGGCCAGACTTTTGAAGACAACGCCTACACCCGTTACATTGAATCCAAGCTCAACGTGGATCTGGTGGACAGCTTTGAAGCAGGCGGTGACGCTTTCACCAACCAGCTGGCCACCTGCGTCGCCTCAGGCGAACTGCCCGACATCATGACCGTCATCAGCTACGACACCTTTGTCGAGATGGTGAACAACGGCCTGACCTATGACATGACCGATGTGTACGAGGAGTACGCCTCTGACTACATCAAGAGCCTCTACGATTCCTACGACGGCCGCTGCCTGAGCATGGCAACCTTTGACGGCCGGCTGATGGGTATTCCCGGTACGAACCCCGACAACAGCGTCCCTGTCCTGTGCTGGATGCGCAAGGACTGGCTGGACAAGCTGGGCATCAACCCCGACCCCGACGGCGACCTGTGCATCACGCTGGATGACATCGCCGCTGTGGCCAAGGCCTTTGTGGACGCCAATGTAGGCGGCGGCAACAGCACCGTGGGCATGGCTTTTTCCGGCAATGATATCGGCGATGCCATGTGCATCGCCAACGCCATGGGCGGCTACATCGACCGATGGATCGAAAACCCCGACGGCACCATGAGCTGGTCCACCCTGGCGCCCGAAGTCAAAGCTGCCTGGGCCAAGATGAACGAGTGGTACGAGGAGGGCATCCTGGATCCCCAGTTCGGCACCCGCACCACCGATGACATCAACGCCATGATGATCAACAACGAGCTGGGCATCGTCTTTGGCGCATGGCATATCCCCGACTGGCGTCTGAGCAGCGTCAAGGCCCTGGTGCCGGAGGCCGAGTACATCGCCTATACAGTGGCCGATGACAACGGCATCGTCCACACCTACCACGAAAACGCCGCCGAGCGGTTCCTGGTGGTCAGCAAGGACTGCAAGTATCCCCAGGTGGCAGTGGAAATGCTGAACATCCTCTATGACGATCTGGCCCGCGCCACCGCGGAAACCGCGCCGGAGGTCATCGCCTACATCAACGCCGGCGGACACAACGAGGGCCGTCCCTATTACATGGAAGTCCTGCCCTCCAACAATCCCTCCATTTACTACACCGAGCACATGGCCGTCATCAACGGCGAGATGACCCCTGAGGAAACCACCATTGCCGAGAACAGAGGCTCTTCCCAGGCCATTCTGGACTACCTGAAGGATCCCCAGAACGTCACTGAGGAAACCCTGGGCGGTTGGCACTTCTATGAGTCCCGCATCATCGGCCTGGGCGCATCCATCGATGCGCTGGAAAAGAACGGCAACGCCGAATGGATCACCCCCAAGTATCCCCCCACCACCCCCACCAGCGAGCAGAAAAAGGCAACCCTGGACAAGACCGAGCTGGAGGCCTATGTGGCAATCGTGACCGGCGCACAGCCCATCGATTATTTCGATACCTTTGTCAGCGAATGGAAGCGTCTGGGCGGCGACGCAATCGCCCAGGAAGTCCAGGAATACTTTGCACAGTAACAAAGGGGGTGGAAACGGATGAAAAATCAGGTCAAAAAGAGCCACGCAAACCAGGCCTATCAACTGTATTACCACGGCATGATGCTCCCTGGTTTCATCTTCCTGATTCTGTTCAACTTTGTTCCGATGTTCGGCGCCATCATGGCCTTTCAGGACTACAGACCCGCCAAAGGTTTTTTCGGTTCTGACTTTGTGGGCCTCAAACATTTCAAATACCTGTTCGAAATGCCAGACAGCTTTGAGCTGTTCCGCAACACCCTGATCATCGCCCTGGGCAAAATCGTCTTGACCACCATCATGTCCATCGCCTTTGCGATTCTGCTCAATGAGGTCAAGAACCGGACCCTGAAAAAGTCGGTTCAGACGGTGGTTTACCTGCCTCACTTCCTGTCCTGGGTTGTGCTGGCTCTGGTCGTCAAGAATCTGTTCAACCTGGACGGCTCCGTCAACGCAATGCTGGGCACCTCGCTGAACTGGCTGGGCAGCAACTCCCTGTTCCAGCCCCTGCTGATCCTGACCGACACCTGGAAAGAGTTCGGTTATGGCTCCATCGTCTATCTGGCAGCCATCACTTCCATCGACTCGACCCTTTACGAGGCTGCTTCCATCGATGGCGCCACCTGGTGGAAAAAGGTCTGGCATGTCACCCTGCCCGGCATCCGCACCACCATCGTCCTGATGGCCGTCATGAATTTGGGCAACATCCTGAACGCCGGTTTCGACCAGGTCTATAACCTGTACAGCGCATCGGTCTATGCCACCGGTGATATTCTGGACACCTATGTGTACCGCGTCGGCCTGCAGGGCCTGCAGTACAGCTTCGGTACCGCCGTGGGCCTTTTGAAGTCCGTGATCGCCTTTGTTCTGATGATCGGCGCCAACAAGCTGGCTCAGAAGTACACCGACAGCAAAATTTTCTAAGGAGGTCCGTCTGGCAATGAAAGTTGATAAACTCCGCACTGTCATCATCTACATCATTATTATTCTGCTGGGCCTAGTCTGTCTGCTGCCGCTGCTGAACATTGTTGCCATCTCCTTCTCCTCCTCTGCAGCAGTGGAAGGCAACATGGTAGGGCTGATCCCGGTGGGATTCAGCACCGCAGCCTATAAGAAGATCCTGGAGGACTCCCAGTTCTGGCACTCCTTCCTGATCTCGGTGGAGCGGGTTGTGCTGGCCCTGATCATCAACTTTGTGCTGATCGTACTGATGGCTTATCCCCTCTCCAAAACCAACGCACAGTTCCGGGGCCGCAACATCTATGCAAACCTGATGATTTTTGCCATGCTTTTCAACGGCGGCATGATCCCCACCTTCCTGGTTGTCAAATCCTACGGCCTGCTCAATACCGTCTGGGCCCTGGTTTTGCCGGGAGCCGTGCCCATCTTCAATGTCATCCTGGTGATGAACTTCTTTGCTGCCGTTCCCAAAGAGCTTGAGGAAGCCGCCTTCATTGACGGCGCCAACCCGTTCCAGGTTCTGACCAAGATCTTCATCCCCATTTCCAAGCCGGTTCTGGCCACCGTATCCCTGTTCAGCATTGTGGGCAGCTGGAACGACTTCTACAGCGGCCTGATCTACATGTCCAAAGCCGCCTATTATCCCCTGATGACCTATATCCAGAGTCTGCAGATCAACGTGGAAGATCTGATCAAGCAGGGCAATCTGTCTGCCGTGGTGGATTCTGCCTCCCTGGGCAACACCAACCTCAATGCAGCCAAGATCGTTATTGCAGTTATCCCGCTGTTGCTGATCTATCCCCTGCTGCAGCGGTACTTCGTTTCCGGCATTGTGGTGGGCTCGGTTAAGGGCTAATTTGTATTCTTGTTAAGGGCTAATTGATATTCTTTCAGAGCGCTCCGGAGACGGGGCGCTCTGTCTGACAAAACAACCACTCAGTCACTTTTATTTGGGAGAACGGTATGATTCAAAAGTATCTCTATGGTGTCCCCTTTGACACCGAATCGGTGGTCGCACCAATCCCTGCAAGCCAAGGCGAACCCCCTGTGGGAACGGTCAAAACCAGCGAGTCCGGCTTCTGCTTTGCCTGCCCCCTGGCGGAGGGCGACCGGGTCTACGGCCTGGGCGAAGCCAACCGCGGCATCAACAAGCGGGGCTTTGTCTACGTCAGCGACAATGTGGACGACGGCCTCCACACCGAAAACAAGCAGCGAATGTACGCCGCCCACAACTTCATCGTGATCTCAGGCCAGCAGAATCTGGGGCTGTTCTTCGACTATCCCGCCCGGATTCGGTTTGACATCGGCTTCACCCGCAGGGATTGGCTGGAAGTCACCTGTGAGCGGGCCGACCTGGCCCTTTACGTCATCACCGGCGACAGCGCCTGCGATGTGGTCAAGCAGTTCCGGGCCATCATCGGCCGCAGCTACATCCCGCCCAAATTTGCCTTTGGCTTTGGCCAGAGCCGCTACGGCTACAAGACCCAGGCCGACTTTGAAGAGGTGGTGGCCAAACACCGCCAGGCCCACATTCCCCTGGACATGGTGTACATGGACATCGACTACATGGACCACTACAAGGACTTCACCGTCAACCCGGAGAATTTCCCCGATTTTTCCGGCTTTGTATCCAAGATGAAAGAGCAGGGCGTCCGGCTGGTGCCCATCATCGACGCCGGCGTCAAGGAGGAAGCAGGCTATTCGGTCTGCGACGAGGGCAAGGAAAAGGGCTACTTCTGCAAGCGGGACGACGGAACCGATTTTGAGGGAACCGTCTGGCCGGGGTGGAGCCACTTCCCCGACGTGCTGAACCCCGAGGCGCGGGCCTGGTTCGGCAGCCAGTACAAGGCTCTGACCGACTGCGGCATCGAGGGCTTCTGGAACGACATGAACGAGCCCGCCATCTTCTACTCCCGGGAGGGGCTGGCCGAGCGGCTGGATCATCCGCCGGTTCCCCATGAAGACGGCACCATCGATCATTTTGGCCAGGCCATCGGCTGGCTCAATCTGTCCAATGCGCCGGAAGACTACGCCCGCTTTTATCACAAGGTGGACGGCAAAATGGTCCGCCACGACCAGGTCCACAACCTCTACGGCTACAACATGACCCGGGCCGCCTCGGAGGGGCTGGCCAGCATTGCCCCGGGCAAACGGTTTCTGCTGTTCTCCCGGTCTTCCTGCATCGGGATGCACCGGTACGGCGGCGTCTGGACCGGCGACAACCACTCCTGGTGGAGCCACCTGCTGCTGAACCTCAAGATGCTGCCCTCCCTCAATATGTGCGGTTTCCTGTATGTGGGAGCCGACCTGGGTGGCTTCAACGCCGACACCAGCCGGGATCTGCTGCTGCGGTGGCTGGCGCTGGGGGTGTTCACCCCCCTGATGCGCAACCACTCAGGCTGCGACACCCGCCGGCAGGAGTTCTACCAGTTTGAGGGCCCCGAAGACTTCCGCAGCGTCATCGAGACCCGCTACCGGCTGATCCCCTACCTCTACAGCGAATACATGAAGGCAGCGCTGAACGGCGATATGCTGTTCAAGCCCCTGGCCTTCGTCTACCCCGAAGACGAGATCGCCCTTCAGACCGAGGACCAGCTGATGCTGGGCAATGAGGTGATGATTGCCCCGGTCTACACCCAGAACGCCACCGGACGGATGGTGTATCTGCCCGAGGAGATGCTGTTTGTCAAGTTCGGCCCTGAGGGCCGCATCACACAGGAAGTCCTCCCCGCCGGCACCCACTTTGTGAAGGTGGCCCTCAACGAGGTACCTCTGTTCATCCGCAAAGGCGCCTGCATCCCGGTGGCAGACCCCGCCCAGACGGTGGCCGACAGCGACCCCGCCACCATCCGGATGATCGGCTGGCCCGGAGCCAGCTATGACCGCTACGACGACGACGGGGTTACCATCCCCGCAGAATAAGGAGGAATTGCCATGGACCGCAAATGGTGGAAAGAAAGCATCGTATACCAAATCTACCCCAGCAGCTTCCAGGACTCGGACGGGGACGGCATCGGGGACCTGAACGGCATCCGTTCCCGGCTGGATTACCTGAAGGATCTGGGGGTCAATGTGCTGTGGCTGTGCCCCATCATGGACTCCCCCATGGATGACAACGGCTACGACATCTCCAACTACCGGGCCATCAACCCCCGGTTTGGCACCATGGAGGACTTCGACGCCCTGCTGGCCGAGGCCCATCAGCGGGGCATCCGCATTGTGATGGACCTGGTGGTCAACCACAGCTCGGACGAACACCCCTGGTTCATCGAGAGCCGCAAGTCGGTGGATAACCCCTATCGAGACTACTATATCTGGAAGCCGGGCAAAGACGGCCACGAGCCCAACAACTGGGGCGCCAGCTTCGGCGGCTCGGCCTGGAAATACGACCCCCAGACCGATATGTATTACCTGCACCTGTTCTCCCCCAAGCAGCCCGACCTGAACTGGGAGAACCCCAAAGTCCGGGACGAAGTGTTCAACATGATGACCTGGTGGTTTGACAAGGGCATCGACGGGTTCCGGATGGACGTCATCAGTATGATTTCCAAGGACCAGCGCTTTCCGGATGGCGAGAAACACGGACTGTATGGCAATGGCGGTCCCTACTATGTCAATGGGCCCCGCATCCATGAATTTTTGCAGGAGATGAACCGGCGGGTCCTCTCGAAATACGACATTATGACGGTGGGCGAGACCCCCGGCGCCACGGTGGAAAACGCCCCCCAGTATGCGGGGCTGGACGGCAAGGAGCTGAACATGGTCTTCCAATTTGATCACGTCGGCATTGGGGACGGACCCCTGGGCAAGTGGACCACCCAGCGCTACGATTTTATGCAGCTCAAGAAAATTCTCAGTCACTGGCAGACCGGCCTGGACGGCAAAGCCTGGAATAGCCTGTTCTGGGACAACCACGATCAGCCCCGGGCTGCATCCCGCTGGGGCGATGACTCGCCCCTCTCCGCCAAGATGCTGGCCACCTGCCTGCTGAGCCTGCAGGGTACTCCCTACATCTATGAGGGCGATGAACTGGGGATGACCAACGCCTATTTCAAAGATCTCAGCCAGTACCGGGATATCGAAAGTCTCAACGCCTTCAAGGAGCTGACCGGCGCAGGCTTGATTTCTGCAGACGAAATGATGGAGTGCCTGGCCCTCCGCAGCCGGGACAACGCCCGCACCCCGGTCCAGTGGGACGACTCCCCGAACGCCGGTTTTACCACCGGCACCCCCTGGATTGAGGTCAACCCCAACTATACCGCCATCAACGCCGCCGCCGAGGAAAAAGACCCGGACTCGGTGCTCAACTACTACAAGCAGATGATCGCCCTGCGCAAGAGCCATTTGGGGCTGATTTACGGCTCCTTCCAGCTTCTGGCCGAGGAGAACCCCCAGGTCTTTGCCTACCGGCGTACCCTGGCCGAGACCGGCGAGAACTACCTGATCGCTTGCAACTTCTCAGACAAGGACGCGGCCTTCACAATTCCCGCTGATTTTGCGGGGGCCCGGCGCCTGATCGGCAATTATCCTGACACCGCTCCCACCGGCGCTGTGACCCTGCGCCCCTATGAGGCCTTTGTGCTCCAGAAGTAAACCAGGTGATACCCTATGAATGACTTTTTCGACCTGGATGCCCCTCTGTTCCGTTTCTTAACCAGGGTTGCGGATATGGTGATTCTCAGCCTGCTGTGGCTAATAGGAAGCCTGCCGCTGTTTACCTTGGGCATTTCCAGCACAGCCCTCTATTATGCAGTGAACAAGTCCCTAATTGAGGACCGGGGAACGGTCAGCGAGGAATTTTTCCGGGCCTTCCGCCGGAGCTTCCGACAGGCAACTTTGAGCTTTCTTGCTCTGGCAGTGCCGGAGAGCATTCTGCTGGCTGACTGCTTTATGACCCATTACCTCAAGGGGCAACAGGCAGCGACGGGTAATCTCTGGATCATTTTTACGGTGCTGAGTACCTGTGGGCTGGCCTGGATGATCTACAACGCAGCCTATGCGGCAAGATTCGACGACCCGGTCAAAAAGACGGTATTGCAGTCCGGTGCCATGGCATTGCTCCATTTTGACAAAAGTCTGCTGCTTTTGGTGGTGCTGGCTGCGTTCGGCCTGCTGACAGCATTCTGCCCGCCGCTGATCCTTCTGGCACCTGCCGGATATGCGCTGTTTGCCCGGTGGGTCTTTGAGAAAAAGGTGTTCTATCAATATCTTCCCGATATAGACGATGGCATAGACAAAGAGAATAAAGACTGTTCCCATCAGGATTGATCGTTCCTCCAATTTGACCATTCTTTTCTAGAAACCATCGAAAGAATCTGTCTGGGCTTGGGAATCACCTTAAAAGACTTCTTTGATTCCTCATACTTGTAGTAAAAAGCCGCTCACCATGCTGGAAACTGATATGCTACCCCTAGAGTAGACAGAGAAAAAACAAAACTGAACTGGTCCGTAAAAAGTAGACAATAGACAAAAGACCTCCCCATGTAGGATAATAAAACTACATGAGGAGGCTTTGCTATGTCTAGAAAATATACAAAAATCGACCAATACGAAAAGCAGATTCTTTCCATGCGAGAAGAGGGAAAAACGCACAGAGAGATTGCCGAAAGTCTTGGACTGGAAAAAGAACAAATCAAAAAATGGCTCCGGCGTTACAGGATAAAAAAGGAAAAAATAGAATCAGGCATACCGATTCGAACAAGAAGGCAACACCGCAAGAACTCTGAGCCAAAAAACATCATCGCAGAACAGGCATATGAGATTCAACGCCTGAAAATAGAGAATATCCCATTTTTCAGGTGTGGAACGGAATACATTGACCTGCTTCTTATAGGGGCAGTGGGCGTACAGGCAGGTGCGGAATTTGAAATCAGGCCGATAGTACGGACACAGCTTGCAGCTGTCCGGGGCACGGTCAGAACCTTCGCCAGCGGCGATCACATGGTGCATGGAATGCTGAACATGGCGCAGAGCTTCGTTTCGCTTGTGGCTCACTTGGCATCACCTCGTTTCTCCAGCGGTGCCATCAGGTCTTTGTAGCAGGGAACCAGCACACAGGGCTTTGCCCGCTTGTAGGGGCAGCCTTCGCACTTGCTGGGGCCTTTGGGCGGCTCGATCAGATAGTAGCAGTTCTCTTTGCCGAGAACGCAGCCCTTCTTTCGGTTCTTCCAGAAGAAGCAGTGCCGGCAATCTGTCGGGCGGGAAGCGTGGTAGCGGATACCGTCCATCGTGACGGTCAGAACTTTTTTCATCGGTAAACCCTCCTTTGGTGGATTCGGGAAGTTCAGCCCGAAAACAAAAAAGCGCGTTCCTCTTTCTGTTCCGAGAGAACAGCGAGTGAACGCGCTATGTATGGAGAAAAGTGTTTTGCACGGTTTTGGGCGGGAATGTGGAAAATAGATTTACACAAATTATCTTGTATTTACATGGATTTACAGAAAAGCGGCTGCCAATTTTAGCAGAGAGCCGGAAAACAGAGTCCAAAAGGTGCTTTATGGGGCTTCATTAGCTGGAAGCCTGATTTTATTAGCTGGAACTGAAAATTCTGCTAATGGCATTAGCTGGCTAATTTTGGTGATCGGTTCAAAATGAAAAATGCGAAGATCGTCTTTTCCATGGGAAAAATGACCTTCGCATTTCGTAACAGGATGTCCCTACCCGGATTCGAACCGGGGGCGTTTCGCTTAGGAGGCGAACCCTCTATCCAGCTGAGGTATAGAGACAGAACCATACCTCATTATAATACCGCAAGTTGGAGAGAAAATCAAGTTGAACGAAAAAGAAAAAAGGTGTATCCTATAAGGGAGATGCCGACCCCGGAACGGGAGAGGCAAGAACGATGCTGCATCGGGAGCGCAGAGGCTGCCGGTGCGGGAGAAGGAGCACTTCATGGGAAAAACCAGAAAAAAGAAGAACCACCCCAAAGGTTGGCTGGTGGGCAGCAATGCGACACAGATCATCTGCGTGAGCTTTGTGCTGGTGATCGCACTGGGGACGCTGCTGCTGACGTTGCCGATCGCCAGCCGCAGCGGGCGGCTGGGCGTGGTGGATGCGATGTTCACCGCAACGAGCGCGACCTGCGTGACGGGCCTCGTCGTGCGGGATACGTGGACGCAGTTCACGATGTTCGGGCAGGTGGTGATCCTGCTGCTCATCCAGGTCGGCGGCCTGGGCCTGGTCACGCTGACCAGCTTTTTTGCACTGGCGGCCAAGCGGCGGATGGGCTTCCGGGACCTGCGGCTGCTGGGCGAAAGCGTTTCGGCCAGCGGCTATTCGCAGGCGACCGAGGTGCTGAAGATCGTCATCCGGCTGGCATTCCTGTTCGAGGCCATTGGCATTGTGCTGCTGGCGTGTGCCTTTGTGCCGCAGTTCGGGCTGGAAGGGGTCTGGATCAGCATTTTCACGGCCATCTCGGCGTTCTGCAATGCGGGCTTTGACCTGTTTGGCCGGTTTGGGCCGTATTCGTCGCTGGCGCCGTATGTCAACAACTATTACGTGCAGGCCGTCGTCATGTTCCTCATCATGGCAGGCGGTCTGGGCTTCATGGTCTGGGTGGAGCTGGGCGAATTTCGCAAAAAACGCCGCCTGTCCCTCCACGCGAAGGTCGTGCTGGCGTTCTCGGCCATTCTATGGGTCGGCGGCGCGGCGCTCATTTGTCTGATGGAGTGGTCGAACCCGGCCACCATGGGCGGGCTGTCGGTTCCGGGCAAGGTGATGGCATCGCTCTTCCAGTCGGTCTCGACCCGTACGGCGGGCATGAACACCATCGACCTGGCGGCCTGCGGGCCGGTCACCAAGCTCCTGATGAGCGTGTTGCAGTTCATCGGTGCGGCACCGGGTTCGACGGGCGGCGGCGTCAAGGTGACGACCTTTGCTGTGCTGATCCTGACCATCCGCAGCGTGGCGGAGGGCCGCGACGACTGTGTGATCGCCGAGCACCACATCGAGTCCAAGACCGTTTACCGCGCACTGACCATCATCATGCTGGGCATTGTGGCATCGCTGGGCTCGGCGGTGGTGGTCTACTACAACACCTCGGATGCCGTGTCCGTCATCGACGCCATCTTTGAGTCCTGCTCGGCATTCGGCACGGTTGGCCTGTCGGTGGGCGTTACCAGCCAGCTGAATGTCGGGGCCAAGCTGCTGTACATGCTGGTCATGTTCATGGGCCGCGTGGGCCCGGTCTCGCTGGCCATCAGCCTGACGGTCAAGCCCGGTGACAACAAGCGCAAGATCCTGCCGGTGGGGCATATCAACGTGGGTTGACAAGCAAAAAAGGAAGAGCGACATCGCCGCTCTTCCTTTTTTGCTGTCTCTGTATTTACTTGCTGTAGATCTCCACGATATTCAGCAGGACTTCGGCCGCCTTGTCCATCCGCTCGACGGTGGTGCACTCGCACACGCCGTGGAAGTTGAAGCCGCCGGTGCCCAGATTCGGGCAGGGGAGGCCCTTCCAGCTCAGGACGGCACCGTCGGTGCCGCCGCGGACGGGGACTTCCTCCGGGGTCAGACCGGCCTTTTCGATGGCCTTGCGGGCGTTCTCGACCAGATGGAAGTGCGGCTTGATCTTCTCGATCATGTTGCGGTAGCTGTCCTTGATCTCCACTTCCACGGTGCCGTCGCCGTACTTGCCGTTCAGGTAGCAGGCAATGTGCAGAAGGTTGTCCTTCTTGAACTGGAGCTTGCCTGCATCGTGGTCGCGCAGGATGTAGCCGAGCTTGGCCTCGGTCACATCGCCGTACATCTGGCACAGGTGGTAGAAGCCCTGACGGCCCTCGGTGGTCTCCGGGCGGGCCATGACGGGCAGGGCCTGGTGGAACTCCATGGCCACGTTGGAGGCGTTGATCATCGCGTCCTTCGCGGAGCCGGGGTGGACCGAGAAGCCGTGGACCGTGACGGTGGCGCTGGCGGCGTTGAAGTTCTCGTACTCGATGCCGCCCACATCGCCGCCATCGACGGTATAGGCAAAGTCGGCCCCAAAGCCGGGGATGTCGAACAGGGAAGCGCCCTCGCCGATCTCCTCATCGGGGGTAAAGGCGATGCAGAGCTTGCCGTGGGGGCGGCCCTCGGCGATGAGGGTCTCGGCGGCGGTCAGGATCTCCGCCACACCGGCCTTGTCGTCGGCACCCAGCAGCGTGGTGCCGTCGGTGGTGATGAGGGTCTCGCCCTTCAGGTCTTTCAGGAAGGGGAAGGTGGAGACCTTCATGACCATGCCGGTGGCGGGCAGGGTGACGTCGCGGCCATCGTAGTTCTCGTGCAGGACGGGGTTCACGTTCTCACCGGAAGCGTCCGGTGCGGTGTCCATGTGGGCGATGAGGCCCAGCGCAGGCTTGTCCTCGCAGCCGGGGGTGGCGGGGAGGGTGCCGTAGACGTAGCAGTGCTCATCCACAAAGGCGTCCTCGATGCCGATGGCCTTCAGATCCTCCACAAGGATATGGGCCAGGTCGAACTCCCGCTCGGCAGAGGGATGGGTGCCGGAATTGGGGTCGGATGTGGTGTAAACGCGGGCATATTTTAACAGTCGCTCATAAGCACGCATAGGTTGATGCTCCTTTGTTTTTTATTTGGTTCTATCATAACCGTTTTGGCCGGATTTTACAAGAGGGAAAGAAGCTGCGGCTTGCTTCTTATCACAAGATCTGGAATTGTCAAGAGGGAAGAAGCCCCGAAGTTCCGTCCGGTTTTTTGTGGAAACAGCGAATAGCGCCCGGCGGCGGGAAGTGCTACAATAGGACACGGCGTGTGCACGGCACACCCAAGATGAAACAAAGGAGAGCTGTGGCTTTATGGAACAACTTTATCTGATGCCCGGACAGGAACGCTGTGAAAAATTCCGAGATCCCAATGGGGTGCCCAAAGTCCGCTACTCCTACTGCTCGCTCCACGGTGCATTGTTCCACTGCGTCAGCCGCAGTGTGGAGGAGGCCCAGCGCCTGTGTGAGGACTGGCTCGTCGGGCAGGACCGCTGCTACCGCAACTGAAGAGCAAAAACGGACGCCCGGAGCGCACGATCTGCACTCCGGGCGTTCTTCTGCGTTCAGCCGATGATCTCGTATTGGAAGTATTCGCATTTGATCTTGCTGCCGACCTCGATCTCCGGTGGCAGGAGCGCCAGCGCAACGGGGTTCAGCTCGTCGCTGGCGATGTCGGTGCGGCGCAGGTTGACATAGTCGCCGTCAAAGCTGACGACCTCATAATACCAGGGGCCCATAGACCATCCCCCTTTCGTTTTTCTTTTATCATAAGGGACCGGGTCGGTTTTGTCAACGATGTTTTTGCTTGACAAATGGGGAACATTCTACTATACTTATACTCACGACAATGCGCCATCGCCAAGCGGTAAGGCAGGGGACTTTGACTCCCCCACCGCGTGTTCGACTCACGCTGGCGCAACTGAAGACCGTCTGCTGAAGGAAACGTTCGGCAGGCGGTCTTTGTGTTTGCAGCTGCTTCCGGGGCGGCGGAACATTTCGCAGACGGAGGCGCTGTGCTGCGGAAAAACAGGGCATTGCGGGAGGGCTGCGCCCGGCGGTTGTGCGGTGTTTCGTTTTGAGGATGCCCGAAGCTATGCCGGAAGTTGGTTGGGATGACCAAAAAATAATGGGAAAAATATCGTATTTTTTATCCGAAATCTTCTTTTTTGCCGGGAATGCTTGACAAGAAAGTGCTTTTTGCCATAATAGATTTATAAGAAAAATTCTTTGCAAGAAGATCGCTCCTGGAGGTAGAAAAACGATGCCGATCAGTTTGAACAAGGTCAACGCGGAGGCGTATGCAAAGGTTGCCGCTGCGTTGGAACAAAACGGAAAAGCAGCAGTGGAACATGCCACCGGCACGGGCAAGAGCTGCATTGCATGGCAGCTCATCGCGGACCATCCGCAGGCGTCGTTCATCTGGCTGGTGTACGGTGCGGCGCGGCTGACCCTGCGCAGGGAGGATGTCCGCCGCTACAACGACGGTGTGCTGCCGGAGAACCTCATCTTCTGCGACTGCGGTGTGCTGGCCGAGGCGTCGGCCGAGGAGTGGGTCCGGCTGGCCTCACGCAAGCCGGATTACCTGATCTTCGACTGCTACCATGAAGTGACGGCGGCCTGCTGGGCAAAATCGGCCCAGCGGCTGCTCCGTCTGTGCCCGGAGGCAAAGCTGCTGGGCCTGACAGTGCCCAACAGCACCGACCAGAAATGCCAGGCGGCCGCGGAACTCTTCGAGGGGACGGTCGTCTCCCGGATGACGGTCGGCGAGGGAATGGCGCTGGGCACCCTGCCGGTGCCGTCGAACTACGCCGCGATGCTCTGGCCGCAGGAAGGGCAGATGAACCTGCTCCGCGCCCGGATCAAGAACCTGCACCTGCCCGCGCAGACCAACGCGCTGAGCGCACAATACGATGAGATCAACTGGTCGGTGCGGCAGGCCGAGAACCCCATCGCCCTGATGCCCCGCGTCCTGACCGACACCCAGGGCCGCTATCTGGCCATCTTTGAGTCGGAGGACTACCTCGACGAGGTGCAGGAACAGCTGGAAGAGTTCCTCCGCACCGTGGATCCGAATGCCCATTTCTACCGTGCCGAGTGTGATTGCCTGCGCGACGCCGAGGCGGTGAAACAGTTCTGCACCTCCACCGAAACGGGGCCGAAGGTGCTGTTCTGCGTCAACTCGCCGGGCGTCCAGCAGCCCATTGAGGGGCTGGCGGGTGCCATTCTGGTCCGCGAGACCGGCGAGGCAGGCCGGTTCCGCCAGATGCTCTGCCGGGCGTTGGTGGCCTGCGGCCGCAAGCCCATCCCGGTGTTCGACCTGACCGCCCGGTTCGACGGTCTGGGCAATGGCCGTGTGCTGCAAAAGGAATGCACCACCGCTATGCTCCGCGCAGGCAGCGAACACCCCGGCTTCCAGCAGCAGAAGCCCATGCGCCAGAGCTATCACCTGTACTGCCGCCTGAAAAAGGAACTGGAAGCCCGGTGGGATGCTTTTTATGCAGCGGCGGCGGCTGTGGCCGCAGAGCGGGGCGATCTGCAGCTGCCCTATAACTATCTGACCGAGGACGGCCTGCCTCTGGGCCGCTGGCTGGAAACGCAGCGCCAGGTCCGGGCCGGGCAGAAGCCGGGCCGTCTGGATGCAGACCGCATCGCCCGGCTGGACAAGCTGAACATCGGCTGGAAGCAGCGCTCAGAGCTGGCCTGGGAAAAGGCCTTTGTCTCGGCGCAGAAGTACCGCGATGACCACGGCGACCTGCTGGTGCCGGTGCGCTACCGCGACCGCAGCGGCTTTGCCCTGGGTGAGTGGATCGTCTATAACCGTCAGCGCTACGTCAGCGGCAACCTGAGCCGCGCCCGCATCGAGCGGCTGGAGGGCATCGGCATGGTGTGGAACGCTTCCACCGACCTGTGGGAGCAGAGCTACGCCGCAGCCGCCCGCTATTATCTCGAACACAAAGACCTCGAAGCACCCATCAAGTACGTTACGCCGGATGGCTTCGCGCTGGGCGTCTGGCTCAGCAGCCAGCGCAGCGCCTATAAGAACGGCGAGCTGACCCTGGAGCAGGTCGAGCGGCTGGAAGCCATCGGCATCAACTGGGTCAACCGGAATGTCCGCAAGTGGCAGGAAAACTTCGAGGCCGCTAAGCGGTACGCTGAGCAGTTCGGGGATCTGGAAGTGCCCTCCAATTATGTCACACCGGACGGCATCCTGCTGGGCAAATGGATCGCCCGCCAGCGCTACGCCTGGCAGAACCCGGACAATTCCAGCGCCCGCGTCACGCCGGAACGCAAGGCCCAGCTGGACGAGATCGGGATGGTCTGGGATAAATACGACCCCTGGCGGGAGCGCTTCGAGCTGGCCCGGAAGTATCGGACAGAGCACGGAGATCTGGAGATCCCGCTGAATTATAAGACCGAGAACGGCATCTGGCTGGGCAGCTGGCTCTACCGTCAGCGTCAGTACCGCCGCACCGGCGACCCGCGCCTGGGCGAGGTGCACCGCCGCGAGCTGGACGAGCTGCTCAAGGACGAAAAGCCCCACAAGCAGAGTGCGGCACCCTCCGGCAAGGAGAGCCTGCGGGAGAAGAACTGGGAGCACAACTTTGAGGAAGCCGCCCGGTACGCCGAGGAGCACGGCAACCTGCTGGTGCCCTCCAATTACGTCACGGCCGGTGGGTTCCGGCTGGGCGTCTGGATGTCGAACCTCCGCGCTGCCCGCAAGACCCGGCCCGACTCCTTCCAGGTAACGCCGGAGCATGTGAAACGGCTGGACGGCATCGGCATGGAGTGGGACGCCCGTATAGCCAAGTGGGACCTGGCCTATGAACACGCAGCGGCCTATGCCAAGGCCAACGGCGACCTGCTGCCGTCGGCCACCTACCGCAGCGAAGACGGCTTCGGTCTGGGCGACTGGGTCCGCCGGATGCGCATGGCCCGCGCGGAAAATGACCCGAAGCTGACCGAGGATCGCATCCGCCGTCTGGATGCCATCGGCATGAAGTGGTAAACCATAAAAGCAAAAATACCGTGTCCCCACGCCGGGGACACGGTATTTTTTTGCTTGCGGGAAGATCAGAGTGCATCCAGTTCCGTTTGCAGCTGGGCCAGCGCAGTGCGGATGGGCAGGTGCTGGGGGCAGACGGCCTCGCACTTGCCGCAGCGGACGCAGTGGCTGGCCTTTTCGGCATCCGGGAAGCGGGCGGTCCACTGGTGCCGGACGGCGTCCGGCTGGCCGAACATCCCCAGCCGGTTCCAGATGCTGAAGTTGTCCGGGATGTCCACGCCCATGGGGCAGGGCATACAGTACCGGCAGCCCGTGCAGCCGATCTTGATGCGGCTGTGCAGGATGCGGGCCGTCTCGGCCACAGCGGCATCTTCCGCCGCGTTCAGGGGGCGGAAGGGCGCAAAGGTGGAAAGGTTGTCGGCCAGCTGCTCCTCGGCGCTCATGCCGGAGAGGATCAGGTGGACGTTTTTGTGGCTGCCCACCCAGCGCAGCGCCCAGGAAGCTGCACTGGCGGCGGAGTCGAGGGCGGTCAGCGGCGCCGCAGCGTCCGGCGGAAGGTTGGCCAGTGTGCCGCCCTTGATGGGCTCCATGATGATGAGCGGGATGCCCAGTTCTTCGGTCAGCGCATAGCCGCGGTCGCCCGCGATCTCCTCGGCGCGGTCGTCGGTGTCAAGGTAGTTGTATTGCAGCTGGCAGAAATCCCAGGGCTGGTCCCGCAGGATGTGTTCCAGCCCGTCCGCGTTGTCGTGGCAGGAGAAGCCGAAGTTCCGGATGCGCCCGGCCTTCTTCTCTTCCCAGAGCCAGTCCACGATGCCCAGCGCCTTGGCTTTGTCGTACCGTGCCCGGTGCAGGGAGTGGAGCAGGTAGAAATCAATGGTGTCCACACCCAGCCGCTCGAATTGACTGCGGTAGATCTGCTGGGCTTTTTCCAGCGAATCGCACTGCCACAGGGGCAGTTTGGTGGCCAGATAAAAGCTCTCGCGGGGCCATTTTGCGATGACCCGCCCCACAAACGGCTCGCTCTCGCCGCCGTGGTAGGGGTAGGCGGTG
The DNA here is from genome assembly GCF_003478405.1 of Faecalibacterium sp. AF28-13AC. Taxonomy (NCBI): domain Bacteria; kingdom Bacillati; phylum Bacillota; class Clostridia; order Eubacteriales; family Oscillospiraceae; genus Faecalibacterium; species Faecalibacterium sp. AF28-13AC. The sequence goes on from NZ_QUFG01000001.1 coordinate 73,768, forward strand.
TCAAAGTAGTTGACGCCCGCGTCCCGCGCGGTGTTCAGCAGGGCTTCGGCCCGCACTTCGTCGATGCGGCCGTCCGGCAGGGTGGGCAGGCGCATGCAGCCGTAGCCCAGCAGGGAGGTGGTGATGCCGGCTTTCTTCCAATGACGCTGTTCCATAGAACGCTCTCCTTTTCTTCAGTGCTTCCGCTTTTTCCGATCGTCCCAGGCAAAATAGCTGGTGTAGGATACGAAGACTACGAGCGAAAGCAGCGTGACAGGCTTGCCCAACTGGATGCCGTCCGGCTGGTAGACAAAATCAAGGGTGTTTTCCCCGGCGGGGCAGAGCACCGCCATCAGGCCCTCGTCCACCCGCAGGATGTCGGTCTCCTTGCCGTTGACCGTGGCCGTGAAGCCGTCGTCGTAAGGCACCGAGAAGAAGACGAGGTTCGGGGCGTCCAGCGTGATCTCAGCGTGGAAGCCGGAATTGGTCATCTGGAACACCGAACAGGCCGAGGCCCGGCGGTCGGCGCAATCCTGCACGTAGCGGTCATAGGTCAGGTCGTTCAGCTCAGCGGCGGGCAGCGGCTGCAAATACTGGCTGTATGCGGCGGCATCCGCATCGGAGAGCACCAGCGCCCGCATCAGCAGATTGGAGCGGGTGACCGTCACGGTGGACTCGTAATCGTCCTCGGTGAGGTAGTAATCGTAGGTGAAGCCCATGGGGACGTAGTTGGTGTTTTCATAGAGGGTGTAGCCATCCAGCGTGTCGTAATAGGCCCAGCCCTCATCGGCCTCTTCGAGGAAGTCTGCCTGCCGGTCGGGCTTGGTGATGAGGTACTTCACGCTCAGCAGGCCCCGCAGCGCATAGTTGGAAAGCTCCGGCTGGCTGCGGACGTCCCGCTTGACGCCCAGCGCCGGGTAAAAGCTGAGGATGCTGGGGGCGGCGGTGCTGCCGAAGTATTGCAGGCAGCTCTTGTCCAGCCAGAGGCCGAGGTTGTCGTGAGTCTTGTAAGTGTCGATGCGCCAGTCGCCCTCCGGCAGGTCTTCCTTCAGGGCCAGGGCGCTGGTGTACTCTTCCACCAGGTCGCTGTCGGTGTTCCACTGGCCGAACTTGCCGATGCCGATGTGGGTGATGCCGAACAGGCAGCTGAACGCCAGCACCGCCGCCAGCATCCGCTGGGGCAGGCGCTTGTCGGCCCGCCACCGCTGCGCGACCCAGCGGTAGACCAGCAGCCCGATGAGGGCAAAGCCGAACACGGCGGCGTACTGGCCGGGATTTTGCAGGACGCCCAGCGACCATTCCTTGGTGCTGGCATCCTGCACCGGCACCAGCGCAAAGGCCAGCGTGGCAATGACGAGCCCGCTGATGTTCCGGGCCGGGCGGTCCAGCTCGACGGCGGGGTCTTCCAGTGCGTTGATGGTCATGGCGGCCAGGATGAGCACCGGCATATAGAACCACCGGGCGTAGTAGCTGGAATTGAGGGCATAGAAGGCGCTGTTCAGCACCGGCACCAGCGCAAAGACAGCGCAGGTGGCAATGATCCGCTTTTTGCTGTCGCCCTGCCGGGCGCGCCAGTAAGCCAGAGCACCGGCCAGACTGCACAGGGGCAGATAGGCGGTCATGCTCGTCCACTTGATGACGCCCTCAGACCAGATGGAGGTCATATAGGGTGAGTCGGGCGGCAAAATCCAGCTCAGCAGGATGGCAAGGTACTGCTGGGGCTTTGCGTAGGTCAGAAAGCCCCAGCCGGAGGACAGGTCGATGGTGCGGGGGTTCTGCAGCAGCGAGAGGACGGCGGGCCAGAGGATGACGGCCCCCAGCCCCACACCGAGGAGGCTTTCAAAGGCCAGATGGACGAACAGCCGGGGCGTGAGCTTGAAATCCCCCGCGCTGACTTTACAGATGAAGTAGAGGAGCAGGAAGAGCACCTGCCCCACAAAGAAGAAGTAGTTGTTCAGCAGGTTGACGCCGACCCAGAACGCGAACAGCCCGTGCCGCCCATGGTAGACGGCCTCGTCCAGCGCCCAGAGCATCCACGGGAAGAGGGCCAGCACATCAATGAAGTGGTTGAAGAAGATGTTGTAGAGCCCCCAGCCGGAAAAGGCATAGAGCACCGCGCCCAGCACGGCATAGTTTTGGTCTTTTACGTAGCGGCGCAGATACAGGTATGCGCCGCCGCCCGCCACGGCGAACTTGAGCACCAGCAGCGGGACCATGAGATAGGGGAGCCACCGCTGGGGGAAGAGCAGCGAGAACCAGAAGAACGGCGAGCCGTACAGGTAGAAGGAATAGGCGTTCAGCGCCCCGCTGCCCAGGTCGGTGGCCCAGGAGAAGGTGTTGTGGACACTGCCTGCGCCGTCCGGGTAGCCCAGCCCCTTGAGAAAGCCGTTCATGTAGCGGTAAAAACTGATCTGCTGGCTGTTGAAATCACCGGCGTAGTGGAAAAAGCCGCCGTCCAGAAGGTAGAACGGCAGGAAGATCAGCGCTGCCGTCAGCGCACACAGGCAGACCGTGAGCAGGAATTTGTTCTGTTTTTGCCCCAGAAGCCGGGGGCTGTGAGATGAAGTCATGGCAGAGAACCTCTTGTTTCAAAAAAATCCGGATCGTCCGGGAAGATCAGGGGAACGGGACCTCGCGTTCGTCGTCAGGGTCAAGCCCCGCTTTGCGCTGCTGGTCGAACACTGCCTCGATGAGGCGGTCGATGTCTTCCAGATGGGTCAGCTCGCAGCAGTACCGCCGCAGGGAGGCCGCCCCCTTCAGCCCTTTCATGTAGTGCATGGTCTGGGCGCGGGCCTGGGGCATGGCGACGAATTCGCCCTTCTGCTCCACCATCTCCTCCACCTGACGGCGGAGGGCGTTCATCCGGGCCTGCAGATTCGGCTCTTTGGGAGCCGGGGTGCCCTCCAGTGCGGCGTTCACCCGCTCGAACAGCCACGGGTCGCCCAGGGCTGCGCGGGCGATCATCACACCGTCGCAGCCGGTCTCTTTGACCAGAGCGACGGCGTCTTCAGCCGAATGGATGTCGCCGTTGCCCAGCACCGGCACATGCACAGCAGATTTTACGCGGGCGATGATCTCCGGGTCGATGCCGGGGGTGTACATCTGCTCCCGCGTCCGGGCGTGTACTGCGATGAGGGCCGCACCGGCCTGTTCGCATGCCTTGGCGCACTCGACTGCGGTGACGTGGTCGGCGTCCCAGCCTTTGCGCATCTTGACCGTGACGGGCCGGGAGGTGTGCGCCACTACCTGCTCGACGATCCTGCCGCAGAGGTCGGGGTCCAGCATCAGTTTGCTGCCGGCACCGCCGGAGACGATCTTCGGGGCCGGGCAGCCCATGTTGATGTCCAGAAAGTCGAAATCGTATTCCTCGATGGCGGCGGCTGCTTCACCCATGATCTGGGGCACTTCGCCGAAGATCTGGACGCCGTAGGGGGCGCCGTTGGGTTCGGCCTTGAGCAGGCTGACGGTTTTGTGGTCGTGGTAGACCAGCGCCCGGCTGGATACCATCTCACTGACTGTGAAACCGGCCCCGTGCTGCGCCATCAGGCGGCGGCAGGGCGCATCGGTGAAGCCTGCCATGGGGCCGAACACGGCCCGGTGGGGCAGGGTGATGTGTTGGATCTTCAAAGGTTCCATTGTGTTCCTCTTCTGCTTGACAAAACGATAAAAAATTACTATACTACAAATAGAGAAAGACGCTGGCTGCAAAATGGTCAGCTCCTCCTCGGCTCAGGTGTCAAAAAGAATGACCGCTTGCTTTGGTAGGGCAGAGGCGGTCATTTCTTTTTGCTGTTGGAAATCGTCCATGTAATCTGAAACGTCACAAAAACTGCACCGCCAATCACGGCGAGCAGCTGAAGCACTTCACTCAGCGTCATAGAACATCCCCCCTTCCGCATTGGCGTCAGGGGAAGCAAAGAAGAACGCGTTCCCCCCAACGCTTCGCCGGGGAGAGGAGCGTGACCACCTGCATTTGCAGACAGCGCCTATCAGCCAGATGGCTGCAAAAACAGTATATCATAAATGAAAGCACAGTACAAGCACTGTGCTTTTTGTTTTAGCTCTGTTGTTTTGCGCCGATCCTTGCCAGCAGCGCGGCCAGCGCAAGGCCGGCGGGGGCGCTGATCCAGGTGGACAGCCAGAAGCCCGAAAAGCCGATGCGGGGCACCAGCAGAACGCAGGCGGCCAGATTCAGCCCGATCTGCCCCAGGTTCGAGGCCAGATACAGCCCCATCTTCTGGGCACCGCGCAGCCGGGCCTCGCACAGATGCTTCTGCGCGGTGAACACATACGAGATGCCCTCAAAGGCCAGCATGGTGGAGCCGTAGGCGGCGGCAGAAGCGTCGGTGGTGAAGAGCCGAAGCAGCGGGCCGTTCAGCCCGATGCAGAGCGCTGCCACCAGCAGCGAGTAGAAAAACAGGATGCGCCGCCCCTCCCGCAGGCCGGTATGCACCCGGCCCGGCTGCTGGGCAGTGGTGTTCTGGGCGATGAAAAAGACGATGGACTGCACGAAACCGTACACCGGCATCATCAGCAGGCTGGAGAGCTTGCCCGCGCAGGAAAAACCCGCGATGGCCGCGACGCCCAGCCCGCCCAGAAGCCCCTGTTTGACCGTCGTGATGATGGTGCCGCTGGCCTGCTGCAGGGAGTTGGGGGCGGAAAGGCGGAAGATGTCCTTCGCGTAGCTTGCCTTGAGCATTTCCCGGCGGAAGGGCAGGCTCAGTTCGGTCTTGCGCAGGTGGGCCAGCATGTACCCCGCTCCGGCGATCTGTGCGGCAGCGGTAGCACCGGCCGCACCGGCGACCCCGAAGGGGCCGACGAGCGCTAGGTCCAGCACGATGTTCATCACGCTGGTGGCGACCACGGCCCGGAGCGGTGTTTTCGAGTCTCCGCAGCCCATGATGCACTCTTTGGTCAGGTCATAGAGCATCAGAAAGGGCAGGCCGACCAGATACACCCGCCCATAGAGCACCGCCTCGGCCAGGATCTGCTCCGGCGTCCGGATGAGCCGGAGCAGGGCGGGCAGGGTGAAAAAGCCCAGTGTGGTCAGGCCCAGCGCCAGCACAAGATCGACGAACAGCAGGTTGTAGAGCAGCTCGGCCATCTCCTGCCGGGTGGCCGTGGGCCGACCTGCTGCTACCAGCAGGCCGCCGCCAAGCTCCATGCCGCCGGAGATGAACAGAAAGAGCATCAGGATGGTGGAAGCATTGGAGACCGCTGCCAGCGCGTCGGCATCCAGCCGCAGGCCGATGATCATGGTATCGGCCACCGAATAGAACTGGGTGGCCACCATGCTCAGGATGATGGGCAGGGCGTACCGCAGCAGCGCCGGACGCACCGGCCCATGCAGCAGGGTGTTTTCGGTCGGATTCGTGAAGAACACCTTCTTTCGGAAAACTATAATGCACACAGTGTACGTTGTTTCACAAAAGAAGTCAAGGAAACGAAAACCGGATTCATCTGAACCATTGCATAGATGAAAAATTCCCTCTTGACTTTACACGAATAAAGTGTATAATGCAATCAAACCGATGAGGCGGAAGAGAACCTGCACAGCGCATCTGCTAGAGAGCCCGGAGGATGGAAACGGGCGAGAGCGGGGCAGGACTTCGTGGGCCGCCGAGGGCCGGGCAAACGAGAGCCAGTGCTTTCCAGTAGCTTGGGACGGAAGCCTCCGTTACAGGGCAGGGGAGTGTTGGCTCTCCGTGAGGGGCTCTGCAGCCAGCAGCTGGCTTGGGCAGAGCAAACAAGGTGGCACCGCAGAATCGTATTTTCGATCCTGTCCTTGTGGATGAACACACAGGGACGGGATCTTTTGTTATCATGAAAAGGCCCGTTCCGCAAGTGGAGCGGGTCTTTTTTACTGCCGCCCGCTCCAGGGAAGGAGCAACCGCTATGAAAACCATGAACATGATCTCCCGCCGCAATTTCCTCAAGGCCGCTCTGGGCGCTGCCGCTGTCTCTGCATTCAGCCTGACCGGCTGCGGCGGCTCGGCCTCGTCCGCTGCCTCCGGCACCGCATCCAGTGCGGTCGCCTCGTCGGCAGCTGCTTCGGCAGAAGCGGGCCAGACCTTCAAGGTGGGCATCGTCAACTATGTGGACCATGCCTCTCTGAACCAGATCGTCGCCTCCGTTGAGAGCCGTCTGGATGAGGTGGGCAGGGAAAAGGGCGTGACCTTTGATTATGCCGACTACTACGCCAACGCGCAGGCCGACCAGACCAACCTGAACCAGATCGGTGCCGACCTTGTGGCCGATGACGTGGACGTCATCGTGGCCGTGGCTACCCCCACCGCCGCCACCATGCTGGCTTCGGTCGAGGATACCGACATCCCTGTTGTCTACTCTGCGGTCACCGACCCGGTCTCTGCCGGTTTTGACGGCGAGGAGAACATCACCGGCACTTCCGATGCCCTGAACACCGACGCCATCATGAACCTTATCCTGGCCGTCAACCCGGATATTGACACCATCGGCCTACTGTACGACCTGAGCCAGGATGCTTCCACTCAGGCCATCGCGGATGCCAAGGCATTCTGCGACAGCAAGGGCATCCAGTACATTGAAAAGAACGGCACCACCACCGCCGAAGTTCAGATGGCGGCCGAAGCCCTCGTTGCAGCCGGGGTCAAGGCCGTGTTCACCCCGACCGACAACACCGTGATGACCGCGGAGCTGTCCATCTACGAGACCTTTACCGATGCCGGGATCATGCACTTCACTGGTGCCGACAGCTTCGCGCTGAACGGTGCATTCGTGGGCTACGGCGTCGATTACGTCCAGCTGGGCGAGGCCACCGCCGATATGGTGGTGGAGCTGCTCTGCGAGGGTAAGACCACCGCCGACCTGCCTTACCAGACCTTCGACAACGGCATTGTGACCATCAATACAGAGACGGCCGCAGCATTGGGCATGGATGATAAGACTTTGGACATGATCAAGGAAGCCTTCAAGCCCTACTGCACCGAGATCGTGCAAGTGACCACGCAGGAGAACTTCTGAAATGATAAATCGGTAACAGCCGGACACAAAGGGTAGGTTATCCGTTTGTGCAACCTCTCCGGCATTGCTTTGCAATGCCACCTCTCCTTGTAGGAGAGGCTCTGGCGAAGAGAGAACGTTTTTCGCTTTGCCAAGGGCTCCCCTACCAGGGGAGCTGTCGAACGAAGTGAGACGGAGAGGTTGTAGGAAGGAGAGCCTGCCCTTTGGGAGGATAAATACATTCTAACTAAAGGAGTACACACCATGCTGGCGAGTATCTTTTCGCTCAACGTGATCCAGACCGCGCTGGAATTGGGCTGCATCTACGCCCTCGTTGCGCTGGCTCTGTTCTTGAGCTATTCCATCCTGAACATTGCGGACCTGTCCACCGACGGCTGCTTCACGCTGGGCTGCGCTGTGGCCTGCCAGGTCGCATTGACCGGCCACCCCTTTCTGGCCCTGCTGGCGGCGATGGCGGCCGGTGTGTGCTCCGGTTTCATCACAGCCTTTTTGCAGACCCGCCTCGGCGTCGAGAGCATCATGGCGGGCATCATCGTGAACACCGGCCTTTATACCATCAATCTGGCGGTCATGGGCTTTTCGTCCACGCTGTCGCTGGTCAAGACGGACACGGTCTTCTCGCTGGCCAAAACAGCGCTGGCCTTTACGGGCGGCTGGTATAAGCTGGTGCTGGCCGTGGTGGTCATCGCGCTGGCCGGTGCCGGGATGGTGGGCTTTTTGGGCACCCGGCTGGGTCTGTCCATCCGGGCGACCGGCGACAACGCCGCTATGGTGCGGGCGTCCAGCATCAACCCGGCCTTTACCATCACGGTGGGCCTGTGCATCTCCGGTGCGCTGACGGCCCTGTCCGGCGGTCTGCTGGCCCAGTACCAGAAGAGCTGCGATATCAACGTGGGCACCGGCATGGTGACCATCGCACTGGCTTCTCTCATCATCGGCGAGACGCTGGTGGGCAAGCGCACCATGGTGCGCCGGGTGCTGGGCGTCGTGTTCGGCAGCTGCCTGTATCGCTTCATTGTGGCGGTGGCCCTGCGCTTCAATGTCCCGGCGGCCGCCATGAAGCTGGTGTCGGCCCTCATCGTGGCCATTGCCATCTCGATGCCGGCCATCCAGAACCGTCTGGCTTTTGAAAAGCGGAAGCATGCAGCCCAGAAGAAGGAGGCGGTCTGAGATGGAAATGCTGGAACTGAACGACCTGCACAAGACCTTCAACCCCGGCACGGTCAATGAAAAGGTGGCCCTGAACGGCGTCAGCCTCCGGATGGAAGCAGGCGACTTCGCCACCATCGTCGGCTCGAACGGTGCAGGCAAATCCACCCTGTTCAACGCCATTACGGGCGGCTTCATCGCCGACGAGGGCAGCATCACGCTGGGCGGGCAGGACATCACCTTCACCCCGGAATTTGAGCGCAGCCGGGTCATCGGACACCTCTTCCAGGACCCGCTCAAGGGCACCGCCCCGAACATGACCATCGAAGAGAATCTGGCGCTGGCCTACCTCCGCGCTGGCACGGCCCCCCACGCCATCTTCTCCCGCATCTCCCGGAAGGATAAGGCCCTGTTCCGCGAAAAGCTGGCTCTGCTGGATATGGGGCTGGAAGATCGGATGAAGCAGCCGGTGGGCCTGCTCTCCGGCGGACAGCGTCAGGCGCTGACGCTGCTGATGGCGACCCTTGTTACCCCGAAGCTGCTCCTGCTCGACGAGCACACCGCCGCGCTGGACCCCGCCACCGCCGAAAAGGTGCTGGAACTGACCCAGAGCATTGTAGCGGAAAAGAAGATCACCTGCCTGATGGTCACCCACAACATGCACCAGGCACTGGAGCTGGGCAACCGCACCCTGATGATGGATGCGGGCCGCGTCGTCTTCGACGTCAAGGGCGAGGAGCGCAGCCGGATGACTGTGGACGACCTGCTCGAAAAGTTCCGTGAAAACGCGGGCAAGGCCCTCGACAACGACCGCATCCTGCTCAGCAAGGTGGAAGCAGACAACTGAAAAGAAACTCAAAATGCCTTGTCTGGACCCGAAACCGTGTCAGACAGGGTATTTTTGATACAACAAGGAGAAAACGAGATGAAAATAACGATCCGTACCCCGCAAATGCAGGATTATGACCGATTTTCTGCGATTATGGATCAGGTGCAGCAGATGCATGTCGAGTGGCGGCCGGATGTCTACAAACCGGCGAGTCCGTTGATTACAAAAGGGGTGTTTGCTGAGCTCCTGAAAGGGGACAGCTGGTATATTGCTGAGACGGACGGCATCGTTGTTGGTGTTCTGGAAGTCTTCAAGCGCCATGTGGAAGGCCCGGCGCAGGTAACAAAGGATGTTTTGTTTGTCAGTACCATGGCGGTGGAGGAAGCGTACAGGGGCAAAGGCATCGGCCACCAGTTCTTTGAAAAAGTGAAGCAGCTCAAGGCGGAAAAGGGATGTGACACCATCGAGCTGCAGGTGAACGCCAGAAATAAAAAGGCGTATGAGATGTACCGGAACTACGGCTTTACGGAAAAGTCCATCAATATGGAACTGAAATAAGCAACAAAAAGAGCAGAGCGTTCCAGCCAGCTGGCTGGAACGCTCTGCTCTTTTTAATGCAATATACTGAAAACTCAGAACTTACTTCACATACTCAACGGTGTACTCGAAGCCATACTCTTCCTGCAGCTTCTTGACGGCAGGCTCGCAGTCCTCGATGAAGCTGGGTGCATAGACGGAAGCACCGTTGTGGTCCTTCTTGTAGTCCTCGACGATCTGCTGCAGCTTTGCCCAGCCCTCGTTGGCCTTGGCCTGATCGACGGTGTCGGGGAAGTTGATGATGAATTCGCGGTGCTGCGGAATACGAGCTTTCATAAGTGATATCTCCTTATAACAGTTTGGATTTTCAAAGTTGATCTATACAGAAGCTGATGTAAACTTCAGCTTTTGCAGGTGAAATGATGGGAGTGCAACCTCTCAGGCGCTTCGCGCCAGCTCCCCTAAATGGGGGAGCCACTGGCGAGTCGGTAGCGGTCGTACTGGACGAGCGAAGTTTTTCGCTTCCGGGAACGACCAGGCTCCGCTGTCGAGATTCATAACAGTAATACAAATGCCGCTGCCAATGAGGACAGGGCCCGGTGCTTTGCGCCCAATTGGGCCCAAGCGAACAGCAGAACTTACCCGGCCTGCCAATGGCTCCCCTACCAGGGGAGCTGGCATCGCGAAGCGATGACTGAGAGGTTATACGGCGTTAAACTTTACAACTGGTAGACCCGCCTTGCATTCTCAGCGGTCTGCCGGAACACTTCCTCAGTGGAAACGCCCTTGACCTGTGCGATGTATTCGCCCACATAGCGGATGAGCGAGCTGTCGCAGCGGGTGCCGCGCACAGGCTCCGGGGCCATGTAGGGGCAGTCCGTTTCCAGAACGAGCTGTTCCAGCGGCAGGGCCGCGATGGCTTTGGCGGCCCGTTTGGCCCCCTTGAAGGTGCAGGCCCCGCCGAAGCCGAAATAGAGCCCCTGCTTTGCCAGCCAGAGCGCATCGTCGGCACTGCCGGAATAGCAGTGCACGATGCCCTTGGGCTGGTAGCGTTTCAGCAGGGCGTAGACGTCGGCGTGGGCGTTGCGGTCGTGCACGATGATGGGCTTGTCCAGCTCCAGCGCCAGCCGGATCTCGGCCTCAAACAGGGCCAGCTGGGCGTCCTTTGGCACCGGCCAGTGATAGTCCAGCCCGCATTCGCCCACGGCCACCACCTTCGGGTCGTCGTAGTAAGGGGCCAGCACCCGCATCTCTGCGGCCCAGTCGCCGCCGTAGACCGACACCGTGGGGGCCGGGCCGTCCGCGCCGCAGTCCTCCGGGGCCAGCAGGCTTTCCGGATGGATGCCGATGGCGGCCACGACCCACGGATACCGGTGGGCCAGCTCCAGCACACGGGGGGCATCCCCGGAGTGGGTGGCCTGCTCGCAGACGCCGACCACGCCCTTTGCGGGCAGGCTGTCCAGCAGGGCGAAGCGGTCGACATCGAAGGCATGGGCGCTGTAATGGGCGTGGGTGTCAAAGATGGGGCCGGTCATAGCTTCTCCTTCTGGGCAGGGGCCTTGTTTACCAGCCAGATGCCCACGCACACGAACAGCAGCGCCGCCAGATACTGCCAGCGGAACAGCGGTTCGCCGTTGAGCACCGCACTGAGCAGCACATTGACCACCGGATTGACGAAACCAAAGATCGCGATGCGGCTGACCGGGTTGTTTTTCATCAGCAGCGCCCACAGGATATAGCCTGCGCCGCAGATGAAGGCAAGATACAGCATGACCAGCACCGCCAGCGCACCTTGTACATGCAGCCGACCGCCCATAACGATGCCCAGCACAAACAGCGCCAGACCGCCCACAAACAGGTTCAGAAAGCAGACGGCAAAGCTATCAGCCTTTTTGGTGACCGACTTGTTCCACGGGCCGGACAGGGTAAAGATGACGGTGGCTGCAATCATGCAGAACACGCCCCAGCCGCTGCCGCTGCCATGGTTGCCGATGGTGCCGATGAGCACACCTGCAAAGCCGATGGCGCAGCCCAGGGTCTTGGCGGGGGTCATGCGGTCCGCATTGCCGTAAATAAAGTGGGCAAAGATGACTCCTAAAAAACTCTGGGTGCTGTTCAGGATGCCGCCAAAGGCACCAGTGAGCATAGCCACGGCGATGTAGTAGAATGCATACTGCGCGGTGGTCTGCCACAGACCCAGCGCACAACACTCTGCCGCCACCTTGCCCCGGGGGAAATGCGGCGCATGTCCCTGCAGCAGGATGCTGCCCAGCAGCACCAGCACACTGCCCAGCATGAACCGCACTCCCGCAAAGCAGAAGATGGAAGCCGTGTTAGCGGGGTCGATGGAGAACAGCCGGTAGCCCAGTTTTATGAACGGAAAGGCTGAGCCCCACAGGATATTGCAGAGAATCGCCAGCAGCACAGCGCACACGGGTGTGCCAAAGATCTTATCCAGCTTTGTGGCGCGGACAGCAGAATTGATAGACATGATCTTCCTTTCTTAGTGGATGCGGCTGCCCACGGGGACATCGTCGCCGTAGAAGGCGATGGAGCAGCCGCCGTCAGCGGTGTCGGCAGCAAAGATCATGCCCTCGCTGACATACTTGCCCTTCATCATCGGGCGGGGGGCCAGATTGGCTACGATGCCGATCTTCTTGCCGATGAGGTCTTCCGGCTTGAACCACTTGGCAATGCCGGACAGGATGCAGCGCTCGCGCTCGCCGTCGAAGACGGTCAGATGGAGCAGCTTCTTGCTCTCCTTCAGGTTCTCGCAGGCACGGACTTCGGCCACGCGCAGCTCCACCTTGCAGAAGTCATCGAATGCGATCTCCGGCTCGTGGGTGAAGTCCACGCCGCTCTCCTCCGCAGCAGCGGGGGCGTTCTTGGCAGCTTCGGCCTCGGCTTTGGCCTTGTTGGCAGCCTCGGCAGCGGCCTTGCGCTTCTCGTCCTCTTCCTTCAGGTGGGCGATCTCCTTGGCCACGTCGATGCGGGGGAAGAGCGCGTCGCCCTTGTGGACGGTGTAGGTCTCCTGTGCGCCGTAGACGGTCTTGCTCAGGTCGAGCGCAGAAGCGTCCAGACCCAGCTGGTCCATCATCTTGGGGGCGGTGGAGGGCAGGTAAGCGTTCAGCAGGATGCCGGTCACGCGCAGTGCCTCGCACAGGTGATAGAGCACGCTCTCCAGGCGCTCCTTGTTGGCCTCGTCCTTGGCCAATGCCCAGGGTGCGGTCTCGTCGATGTACTTGTTGGCGCGCTGGATGACGGCGAAGATCTCCATCAGCGCCTGCGGGATAGTCAGGTTGTCCATGTCGGCGGTGACTTTGGCGGTCAGGCCGTTGATCAGGCCTTCCAGCTCCGCGTCGATGGCCTCGGTGCCCGCCGCATTGCGGACGGTGCCGCCGAAATACTTTTCGCACATGGCGACGGTGCGGCTGAGCAGGTTGCCCAGGTCGTTTGCCAAGTCGCTGTTGATGCGGTTGATGAGGGCCTCGTTGGTGAACATGCCGTCGTTGCCGAACGGGATCTCACGCAGCAGGAAGTAGCGGATGGCGTCCACGCCGTAGCGGTCGCAGAGGATGACGGGGTCCACGACATTGCCCACCGACTTGGACATCTTGCCGCCGTTCATCAGCAGCCAGCCGTGGCCGAAGACGCGCTTGGGCAGCGGCAGATCCAGAGCCATCAGCATGGCGGGCCACAGGATGGTGTGGAAGCGCAGGATCTCCTTGCCGACCATGTGCAGGTCAGCCGGCCAGAACTTGTCGTAATCGTGGTAGGTCTCGTTGCCGTAGCCCAGCGCGGAGATATAGTTGCTCAGTGCATCGACCCAGACGTACATGGTGTGCTTGGGGTCGAAGGGGACCGGGATGCCCCACTTGACGGAGGTGCGGGAGACGCAGGTATCCTGCAGGCCCTGCTTAATGAAGGCAATCATCTCGTTCTTGCGGCTCTCCGGCTGGATGAACTGGGGGTTCTCCTCGTAGAGCTTCAGCAGGCGGTCGGCGTACTTGCTGGTCTTGAAGAAATAGGCTTCCTCGTGGGCATCGTAGACCTCACGGCCGCAGTCGGGGCACTTGCCGTCCACGAGCTGGCTGTCGGTCCAGAAGCTCTCGCAGGGCTTGCAGTAGTGGCCGATGTACTCGCCCTTGTAGATGTCGCCCTGCTCATACAGTTTGGTGAAGATCTTCTGGCAGGACTCCATGTGGTAGTCGTCGGTGGTGCGGATGAAGCGGTCGTAGCTGACATCCAGCAGCTTCCACAGGTCTTTGACGGTGGCGACGATCTTGTCAACGTACTCCTTGGGGGTCACGCCGGCATCGGCGGCCTTATCCTGGATCTTCTGGCCGTGCTCGTCGGTGCCGGTCAGGAACATGACGTCATAGCCCTGCATCCGCTTGAAGCGCGCCAGCGCATCGCAGGCTACGGTGGTGTAGCTGTGGCCGATGTGCAGCTTATCGCTGGGGTAGTAGATGGGGGTGGTGATGTAAAATGTCTTGTGCTCACTCATGGGGATATGCTCTTCCTTTCTATCGTGGCTGTGTCACAAAAAAGCTCCCGCCCTGCCGGATGTGCCGGACAAGGACGGGAGCTGAACTTCCGTGGTACCACCTTGCTTCGCCGCGCTCTTGCGAGCGGGGCCTTGTGGGCTGGTGCCTGACCAGCCCACGCGCAGTAACGGGCGCACCCGTCGCAGGCTCAATCTTCACCTGCGCGGCTCGGAGGCCATCTTCTGCCCAGTGCTGCCTGCCCGCTTCCATCCTTCGGGCTTTCTGTCAGGTGCCTGCTGTGCATACTCTTCTCGTCAAAGCCAGTTTGTGTGTGTCAAAGGGGCAGAATAACCCCTTCTTACCATATAATACGCAAAAACGGTGGGTTTGTCAATGAGAAACGCTCAAATCATCCGCGCGGCGAACAGGCTCTGATCCATGCGCTGGAAGAAAACGTAGTGGTAATGCGTGCCGGTATAGTCGGCGGGGCAGGCGGGAACGGCGGAACGATCCCATGACAGGCCGGTGGATGCGGCATAACTGTTATCCGACAGCAGGAAGAATGCCTCGAAGCCGGAAGAGTCATCGCCCTGCACATCCAGAATGTACCACTGGCCGTCGATCTTTACGGTGTTCCACTGGTGGCTTGGATTGGAAGCCGCCGCGTCCGCATGAACGTAGCAGCATTCCACTCCGATGGAGTCGCAGAGAGCTTTCATGGCGCGGGCATAGCCGGAACACTGCGCCTGCCGGTAGACCAGCGCACCCCACGCCGTGTTGGCACGGTTCTTCGACCAGTCGGGGGCATAGGAGCAGAACTGGATGAGGTAGTCCCGCGCAGCCATGACCTTATCAACGTCGCTCATGGAAGAAAGCGGCAGGCTGGAAGCAAAGCGGCTGACGACACCGGCCACCTGATCAAGTTCAGTCTGGTTCAGCTTGGGGCCGTAGACCGTTCCCGGTGTATAGTTCCCGGCAGGGTAACCGTTGTCCATCTGGGCCTGTACCGTGGCGCTGGCCGCATTCATAAAAGCGATGTCCTCGGTGAGGATGTTGTTGATCTCGGTCAGCGTTCCGGCATCCAGCGTGGCAAGATTCCCCTTTGCGGAGCCGGTGGCGTAGAGGTTATCCAACACAAGGTCAACACCGTCATAGTAGGCGCGGACAGAATCTGAAACATTCTGTGTACCCAGCATGACCAGATAGGACTCGTGCAGGTCGGCGAAGTTGTTGTAAGCGTCGATCAGTGTCCGGTAGCTGGCCAGGACCGTATCGCCGGTGACACCAGCGGCCTGAACCGAAAGCGGACAAAGACAAAGGAGCATTGCAAGGAAAAGGGCTGTAACATTCCGAAGTGCTTTATTCATGATGCCATCCTCATTTCGTGCTATGGCCGCATCTCCGGGAGGATGCAGCTGGTGTAAGCATGTTAGACCTCGTAATCCAGGCAGACGCGGTTTTTATAGTAGGGGCGCACTTTGCTGTTGGCGACGGCGACATGGGCCGGATGGGTGGAGTAGCCCTTGAGCGCCTCGGCGGTCTCGAAGGTGGTGTCCAGCATCAGGTCGGCGTTGGAAGAGGGGAGCGCGTCGATGTTGACGCGGATGTCCACCAGACCGGGGATCTGACCGGCCAGTCCTTCCAGGCCCTCTTTGATGCCTGCCTTGACGGCGGCTTTTTCGGTGTCGGAAAGCTCATCCTTGAGCTGCCACAGAATCACATGTTTGACCATAAGAAAAATCCTCCTGCGTTTTTTCTCCATTGTAGCAGAGAATGGCAGAAGGAGCAAGAAAAATTTTGGAATGGAACCAGGCCGGAACGATTCAATCGGCGCTATGGTTCCAACTCTCATAGGCAACGAGATAAAGAAGATCGCCCCCGATGGCGACACCGAAGAGGATGCGGTAGACCAGCGATGTGACAGGTGTGAAGGCCAGGATCAGAAAGGCGAGAGCATTGAGCATGTAGAATACGCCGTTCTTTTTCTGCCAGAACGCGCGGTACTCAGGGTCGCGGACGTACTGGTTGAAGGGGAGTTTGATGAGTGGGTCCTTGCCCTGAAAATCCCGGATGCCGGAGATGAACCAGATCACGGCCAGCGCAATGTTGAACAGGGTGGAAGACGAGAAGAACGAATCCATACGATATACCTCCATCTTTTTCCACAAGTATAACATAGGGGGGTGAAAAAGCAAGGACGGGATTCAACCCGGAACGGAACATTCTGCCCGGAAAATGTGCGAAGGAACAAATAAAAAACCAGCCGGACGAGGCGGTTGCAAGCCCTCGTCCGGCTGGATACTTACTTCTTCGGAGTCATAAGCCTCTTCTCCTTGGATTTCCTCATTTTCGGAGTAAACGCTTCATAGGGTGACTCTCCTTAGAAACGATCAGAAACTGGGAATCTGGTTCAAGGGGAACTACTCGTTACTCGTGTGCATTGGACTGACCCTTCTCTTAACTGTTGGATTGCGGTAGTGAGATCATGAAGATGAATTTCATATTACCACATTCTTTCGAGTTAGATTTGCCGGGGATTCCATTGCTTAGTACATTGGAGTTGCTCCTTTTTGGTCATTCAAATATTCTCGTCCGCGCAAAAGCTTTCATCATGGGGATCACCTCATGCGGATCTATTTGAATCGCCAGGGGATTTATACTCGACAGACTGTTCTGTTTTCGCGTGATTGATGCTCAAGACCGGCTCGTTGTTGTGTTTTTATACGGGGGAAACATCCCATTTGTGGTGAGCCTCTGTTTTGCCTCTCAGCGAATCCCGACAGTCTGTCCGAACTGTGCGGGTTCCATATCGACCATCGGTCTCGCTCCTTTCTGCTTCAAGTCAGCGGGGTTAGCTCTCGTTTGAGCTTCTGCTGTACTTCTCTGGTTTCTGGCTTTATTATACACGACAAAGGCGGAGTTGTCTATTCGCAGAGTGTACAACAAATGAGGCGTATTTTTGCACCAAAAATCCAAAAAACTGGGATACATCAACTGCACCAAAATGTGGCGCTGAACACGGGCGGCGTGACCAACGCTGCCTTCCCCATGGCGCTGTGCTGGCAGATGTTCTACTGCGGCCCGCTGAGCCGTGCCATCTTCCGCCTGCTGTTCCGCCGGGGCGAAAAGCAGTGAACGGCTATATTAAATCTGTATTACAATTATATAAGATCCGTATCACAGCCGCGTTTGGGGGGGCTGCATCGCAGCCGGTCTGCCTATATAAATTTGATATACCGGATATACAAATAGTGAATAATGTGCCGATTTTGCCCCGTTTTTGACGCGGAAAACGAAGCGAAAGGAAGAGAATCCACTCGGAAATTGTGCAATTGGCATAAGACAAGACCGGAAATTTGCACAAAATACACAACACTTCTTCGGCCGTTGTGAAATGGAGTATAACAAAACGTAGAATGTTAGGCCGGGGGCTACAAAATTCGGCACAATCGTGCTATGATACGTCACGTAAAAAGCGCCGGGCAAGGCGTGAGCGAAGGAGGATGTGGGACGAGGACGTCTCGGCCTCCTGCTTTTTTTCGCGCATTGCAGCACTTTTTTGGAAAAACGATAACAAGGAAAGGAGATAGAGCAAAAGAATGAATGCGTTGACTGCTGCTTTGAAAGAAGAGCTGAACGTGGAGATGGTCTCGGTGTTCGGGCTGCAGATCCCGGAATCCGTGGTCGTCAGCTGGGGCATCATGGTGTTTCTGGTGCTCGGTTCGATCCTGCTGACGCGGAATCTGCGGGTCGATCACATCACCAGGCGCCAGGCCATCCTGGAAACGGTCGTGACTCTTCTCAACGATTTCTTCGTCGGGCTGCTGGGTGAGAACGGCAAACGGTATGTGCCGTATCTGATGAGTGTGGCGCTGTATATCGCGTGCTCCAACCTCATTGGTGTGTTCGGCATCAAGCCTCCCACGAAGGATCTGAACGTCACCGCAGCTCTGGCCCTGATGAGCATCGTGCTCATCGAATACTCCGGCATCCACGCGCGCGGCGGGAAAGGCTTCCTCAAGAGTCTGGCGGCTCCTACGCCGATCATGACGCCCATGAATATCCTGGAGATCGCCATCCGGCCCACCAGCCTGTGTATGCGACTGTTCGGCAATGTGCTGGGCGCGTTCGTCATCATGGAGCTGATCAAGCTCGTGGTGCCGGTGTTCGTCCCCGCAGTGTTCAGCCTGTATTTTGACCTGTTCGATGGTCTGATCCAGACGTATGTGTTTGTGTTCCTGACCTCCCTCTTTATGAAGGAGAGCCTGGGAGACGAAGAGTAACCTCTCAGTCTGCTGCGCAGACAGCTCTCCTGGCATTGCGGAGCAGGGACGGAGAAGTCGTACAAAAGAAAAACGATAAAAAGATAGGAGATTTTATTATGAACGGACTCGTAGCTCTGGGCGCTGGCATCGCAGCGCTGACTGGTATTGGCGGCGGCATCGGCATCGGCATTGCGACCGGTAAGGCAACGGAGGCCATCAGCCGCCAGCCCGAAGCATCCGGCAAGATCCAGACCAACCTGCTGCTGGGCGCTGCTCTGGCAGAAGGTACTGCAATTTTCGGCTTCGTCGTTGCACTGCTGATCATCCTGTTCCTGGGTTGATAACGGAGGCATGACGAATGCTGACACTGAATCTGAACCTTTTGTGGACGGTCGTCAACGTTCTGGTCCTGTTTTTGCTGCTGCGCAAGTTCCTGTACAGGCCTGTCATGAACATCATCGCAGAGCGCCAGAAGCAGGTGGACGACGCCCTTGCTGCTGCCGAGACTTCCAAGAACGAAGCCGCTGCGGCACTGAATGCTGCGCAGGATAAGCTGCGCAATGTGGACGATGAGGCCGCTGCCCGCCGCAAGGCTTACGAGCAGCAGGCGGAGAAGGAAAAGCAGCAGCTGCTGCTGGACGCCCAGAAGCAGGCTGACGCCATCCTTGCCGAGGGCAAGACCGCGGCCGAGGCAGAGCGCCAGCACAAGCTGCGCGAGGCCGACGCCCAGACCACGGCTCTGGCCCGTGCAATGTGCGAAAAGCTGCTGGCACGGCACCTGACCGCACAGGACGACGCCCGTCTGCTGGACGATCTGTTGGAGAAAGCAGGTGCAGGCAATGGCAACTGAATTCAGCCGTGAGTTCTTTGAGGAGAACCGGATCGTCAAGGCCGACCTGCGCGCTGCCCACCAGCTGCGCGAAGAGGACATCGCCCGCATCAAGAACGAGGTAAAGAAGCTCTACGACGCCACCGAGGTCATCCTGAACGTGGCCGTCGATGAGAGCCTGCTCTCCGGCTATGTGTTGCAGGTCGGTGACCGGATGTTCGACAACTCCGGCCGCCACCAGCTGGACCAGATGATGGCCGGCAAGCCCTCTCTGGCTACCCTGAAGACCCGCGTGGAGGATTATAAGCCCGCCCAGACCTCGGAAGAGGGCGGTGTGGTCATCGCCTCCGCCGACGGCATCGTGCAGGTCGAGGGGATGGACCGCGCCGTTTACGGCGAGATCGTCACCTTCGAGAACGGTGCCAAGGGCATGGTCGAGAGCGTGGAACCGGGCCGTCTGGGCATCATGCTGTTTGACGGGGCCGAGTCGGTCGGCGTCGGCACCCTGGTCACCCGCAGCGGCAAGCGCGCGGGCATCCCGGTGGGCGAAAAGTTCCTGGGCCGTGTCATCGACCCGCTGGGCGAGCCCATCGACGGCAAGGGCCCCATCGAGGCAGAGGGTTACAACCCCATCGAGAAGCAGGCCCCCGGCATTCTGGAGCGCCAGAGCGTGGATACCCCGCTTCACACCGGCATCCTCGCCATCGACTCCATGTTCCCCATCGGCCGCGGTCAGCGTGAGCTGATCATCGGCGACCGCCAGACCGGCAAGACCTCCATCGCCACCGATGCCATCCTGAACCAGAAGGACACCGGGGTGCTGTGTATCTATGTCGCCATCGGTCAGAAGGCTTCCTCCATCGCCCGCGTGGCCGAGGATTTGAAGAAGCACGGTGCCATGAGCTACACCACCATCGTAGCTGCAACGGCATCCGACAGCGCTCCTTTGCAGTACATCGCGCCCTATGCGGGCACCGCACTGGCCGAGTATTTCATGGACAAGGGCAAGAGCGTGCTGATCGTCTACGACGACCTGTCCAAGCACGCTGTGGCGTACCGCGCCATCTCGCTGCTGCTGCGCCGTTCTCCGGGCCGTGAGGCATACCCCGGCGACGTCTTCTATCTGCACTCCCGTCTGCTGGAGCGCTCCTGCCGGATGCGCGACGACCTGGGCGGCGGTTCCATCACCGCCCTGCCCATCGTCGAGACCCAGGCGGGCGACGTCTCCGCTTACATCCCCACCAACGTCATTTCCATCACCGATGGTCAGATCTTCCTGGAGAGCGCCCTGTTCAACGCAGGCAACCGCCCGGCCGTCAACGTCGGCCTGTCGGTGTCCCGTGTCGGCGGCGCAGCCCAGACCAAGGCCATGAAGAAGGCCAACTCCAACCTGCGCATCGAGCTGGCCCAGTACAAGGATATGGAGTCTTTCGCACAGTTCAGCTCAGACCTGGACGCAGAGACCCGCCGCCAGCTGGAACACGGCAAGGCCCTGACCGAGATGCTCAAGCAGCCGCTCTATCAGCCCAAGTCCGATGCCGAGCAGGTCGTCATCCTGACGCTGGCCTCCCACGGGATGCTGGACACGCTCCCGCTGGCTGAGCAGCGCGCAAAGGTCAACGCCTTTGTGCGGTCCTTCCACGCCGATGTTTCCGGCGCGATGGATGCCATCGCTTCCACCGGCAAGATCACGCCGGAGCAGGTGGACGCCATCCTGACCGCGTGGAAGACCTATGCGGGAGGGGAGAGCCATGCCGTCCAGTAAGCTGCTCAAGGAGCGGATCGAGAGCATTCAGGATACCATGAAGATCACGAATGCCATGTACCTGATCTCCTCCTCCAAGCTCCGCAAGGCGCGGCAAAACTACCAGAACGTTCTGCCGTATTTCACCCGGATGCGGGACACCATCTCCCGCGTCGTGCCGCATCTGCCGGACGAGCCGGTCCACCCGTTCTTCCATGAGCGGGAGAAGGAAAACCCCATCCGTGCCTATGTCGTGCTGACAGCCGACAAGGGCATGGCGGGTGCCTACAACCAGAACCTGCTCAAGTTCCTGAAAGAGCAGTGCGGCAGCGACCCCAATGCCCGCTTCTACGTCATTGGTCAGACCGGCTACCGCGCCCTGCTCCACAAGGACCCGCGCCTGGTGGAAGAGTTCCACTATGGTGCCACGGCTCCCACGCTGCAACGCGCCCGCGACATCACGGTGGACGCCATCGACGATTTCAAGTCCGGCAAGCTGGATGAGATCTACCTCATCTACACCAAGATCCAGAACGCGCTGACCAGTGAGCCGGTGATGGAGCGTCTGCTTCCGCTGGACCGTGAGCATCTGAAGCCCGCTCCGAGAGGTCTGGGTGACCCCCGCGGCGAGGTGGAGATGTTCCCGGACGCCAAAACGGTGTTCGAGCAGACGGCCCCCATCTACATGCACGGCATGATCTTTGGTGCCATGACCGAGAGCTTCTGCGCGGAGCAGAGCGCCCGCATGACCGCCATGGATTCGGCCACCAAGAGCGCCAATGATATGATCCACGAGCTTCAGCTCGAATACAACCGCACCCGCCAGGGCTCCATCACCCAGGAGATCACCGAGATCATCGGCGGCGCTGCGGCGGTGCAAAGTAACGAATAACCTCTCCGTCATTGCTGCGCAATGCCAGCTCCCCTGATAGGGGAGCTGGCGAGAGGTTTACACATTTTATGAAAGGCAATCGTATGATACAGGGAACTATTATTCGCGTAGCTGGCCCCGTGGTGGACGTTAAGTTCACCGAGGGCAAGCTGCCTGCCCTGCAGGAAGCGCTGACGGTGACCGCTGAGGGCACCGAGCGCACGATGGAAGTGGCGCAGCATGTCAACGAGACGACTGTGCGCTGCATCATGCTTTCTGCCAGCGAGGGTCTTGGCAAGGGGATGGTGGTCACCGCCACCGGCCACGGCCTGAACGCCCCGGTGGGCGAGGGCACCCTGGGCCGCATGTTCGACCCGCTGGGCCGCCCCATCGACGGCAAGGGCCCGGTGGACGAGCTGCCCCATTGGCCCATCCACCGCAAGGCTCCCAGCTTTGCTGAGCAGAAACCTGCAACCGAGATCCTGGAGACCGGCATCAAGGTCATCGACCTGCTGGCTCCCTACGCCAAAGGCGGCAAGATCGGCCTGTTCGGCGGTGCCGGTGTCGGCAAGACCGTTCTGATCCAGGAGCTGATCCACAATGTTGCCACCGAGCACGGCGGCTACTCCATCTTCACCGGCGTCGGCGAGCGCTCCCGTGAGGGCTGCGACCTCTGGGGCGAGATGAACGCCTCCGGTGTTCTGAACAAGACCGCACTGGTCTTCGGCCAGATGAACGAGCCCCCAGGAGCCCGTATGCGTGTGGCCGAGACCGGCCTGACCATGGCCGAGTATTTCCGTGAGGAGACCCACAAGGACGTCCTGCTGTTCATTGATAACATCTTCCGTTTCGTGCAGGCCGGTTCGGAGGTCTCCGCTCTGATGGGCCGTATGCCTTCGGCCGTCGGCTATCAGCCCACGCTGGCCAACGAGCTGGGCGCTCTGCAGGAGCGCATCACCTCCACCCGCGACGGCTCCATCACCTCGGTGCAGGCCGTCTACGTCCCCGCCGACGACCTGACCGACCCGGCCCCCGCCACCACCTTCGCCCATCTGGACGCCACCACCGTTCTGAGCCGTAAGATCGTTGAGCAGGGCATCTACCCCGCCGTGGACCCGCTGGCTTCCACCAGCCGCATCCTCGAAGCCGACATCGTGGGCGAAGAGCATTACCGTGTGGCCCGCAAGGTGCAGGCAACGCTGCAGCGCTATCAGGAGCTGCAGGACATCATCGCCATCCTGGGCATGGACGAACTGAGCGAGGAAGACAAGCTCACCGTCACCCGCGCCCGTAAATTGCAGAAGTTCCTGTCCCAGCCGTTCTCGGTGGCCGAGAACTTCACCGGCCTGCAGGGCAAGTATGTGCCTCTGGCCGAGACCGTCAAGGGCTTTGCTGCCATCGTGGACGGCCAGTGCGATGATCTGCCGGAGTGGGCCTTCTTCAACGTGGGCACCCTGGACGATGCCCGCCAGAAGGCCGCCGAGAAGCTCGCGGAGGAAAAGGGCGGTGCCGTCTGATGCAGAAGTTCATGCTGAACATCACCGCTTCCAGCGGCGAGTTTTATCAGGGCGATTGTGAGAGCTTGACCCTGCCCACCGGCGACGGTGTGTATGGTGTGCAGGCCGGCCACAGCCCGGTGCTGGTGGCCCTGCACATGGGGATTCTGCAATTCACCGTGAACGGGGAGACCCGCGATGTGCTGGTGGGCGACGGCATTGCCGAAGTGACCCCCACCTTCGTTCTGCTGCTGGTGGACAGCGCCGAGCGTCCGGAGGACATTGACCGCAACCGCGCCGAGGCCGCCCGCATCCGCGCCGAAGAGCGTTTGCAGCACAAGCAGAGCATGCACGAGTATTACCAGAGCAAGATTGCTCTTGACCGTGCCATGCAGCGCCTGCAGACTGCCGCAAAGTACAAGCGGTAAATCAGGCCGTTCCGTTTTTCCCTTCCAAGATACAACAAACAACGAACGCCCCCTGCCCGGTTCCGGAGCCTATGCCTCCGGACGGACAGGGGGCGTTTGTTTCATGCACCTTCCAACTCCTTGCCGAATACGCTGTGAGTGAACCAAGCGAACATTTCGGCAAAGGAGTTTTTGTTTATGGCGACTGGAATTCTGCGCATTCAGGCATTTGCGGCCCGGCAGTCGGCACCGGTGGAGGGGGTCACGGTGAACATCGTCGGCGACGGCTTCACCGCGGCCCGGATGACCGACGCCGAGGGCAATGCCGCGGACGTGACCCTGACCGCCCCGGACTGTGCCCTCTCGCTGGAGGAGGACAATACCACCCGTCTGCCCTATGCGGTGTGCAGCCTGACGGCCTCGAAGGCGGGGTACCGCACCGTCCGCATCCAGGGCATCCAGGTCTTTGCGGGGCAGGTGACGCTGGCCCAGCCGGAGATGATCCCCGAAACGGAGGAGGACCGGGACGTGGAGAACCCGCCCATCGTCATCCCGCCCCACCCGCTGTTTGCGGGCGGCGGGGGCAGCGGCAGAGCACCCACCGATCCGTGTGCGCCCCGTGTGCTGGACCGGGTCATCATCCCGAAGAACATCACGGTCCATCTGGGCAAACCGGCAGCTTCGGCCCGGAACGTGACCGTCTCGTTCCGCCGGTATATCGCCAACGTGGCGTCCAGCGAAGTCTACCCGACCTGGCCGGAGAGCGCCTTGCGGGCGAACATCCACTGCCAGATCTCGCTGGCGCTGAACCGCATCTACACCGAGTGGTACCCCAGCCGGGGCTACAGCTTCAACATCACCAACTCCACCAGCTACGACCAGTATTACGTCCACGGGCGGACCGTGTTCGATGTCATGGTCCGGCTGACGGACGACATCTTCAATACCTATCTCCGGAAGACCGGAACGGTCAATCCCTACTACTCCGAATACTGCGACGGCAAGTCCGTCACCTGTCCGGGTCTGAAGCAGTGGGGCACGGTCACGCTGGCAAAACAGGGCAAAACACCGCTTCAGATCCTGAAATACTACTACGGCAGCGACATCGAGATTGTCCGGACCAACAACATCCAGGCCATCCCGCAGAGCTACCCCGGCTCGCCGCTGCGGCAGGGCGATTCCGGCACGGCGGTGTTCACGCTGCAGCGGCAGCTGAACCGCATCGCGAAGGATTACCCCTTCTTTGGCAAGCTGACCGTGGACGGCGTCTTTGGTCCCCGCATGGTGTCCACGGTCAAAACGTTCCAGCGGCAGTTCAACCTGACCGCCGACGGCGTGGTGGGGCGGCAGACCTGGTATAAGATCAGCTATATCTACGTGTCGGTCAAGGATCTTGCCGAACTGACCAGCGAGGGCGAGACCTCCAGCGGCACCCTGTCGGACGGCAGCTGGGGCGGCACGGCTCTGCGCACCGGTTCCACCGGCAGCGCGGTGGAGCAGGTGCAGTTCTGGCTGAATACGCTGGCGCAGTACGAATCTGCTATCCCGTCCCTTGCGGTGGACGGCCGCTACGGCGTGGCCACGGCCAGCGCGGTGCGGGCCTTCCAGCGGCGGTACGGCCTGACCGTGGACGGTGTGGTGGGCCGCGAGACCTGGAACGCCATCTACAACGAGTTCCGGAGCATCCAGTCGGACAACGGCACCCCCAACGCCTACCCCGGCACGGCTCTGCGGGAGGGGGCCAGCGGCCAGAACGTGCGGCTCGTGCAGTTCTGGCTCAAGATCGCCCACACCGTCTATTCCAGACTGAACGACCTCACCGTGGATGGAACGTTCGGTGCGGCGACCACGGCGGCGGTAAAGCGGTTCCAGACCTACTTCGGCCTGACCAGCGACGGCGTGGTGGGCCGCACCACCTGGAACAAGCTGTACGAGGTCTACAACGACATCGCCAACAAACTGCTGTCGCCCAGCCTGCGGCCCGGCGAGTATCCGGGCATCCTCCGGCGGGGCAGCAGCGGCACGGCGGTGCGGGAACTGCAATTCTACCTCTACCTCCTGAGCGCCTATGAATCCAGTATCCCGGCGGTGGGCATCGACGGCAGCTTTGGTGCAGCCACCGAGAACGCGGTGCGGGCCTACCAGCGGTTTGCAGGGCTGACGGTGGACGGCATCGTGGGGCGGACGACCTGGGAGTCGCTCTACGGCAAGGCATCGGCTCTGCGCAGCAGCGGCCCGGTGGTCACGCTGAAACGGCTGCCCTACCCCGGTAAGCCGCTGACGGTGGGCAGTGAGGGCAGCGACGTGCTGTATTACACCATCCTGCTGCGGCGGATCGCCTATTACTTCGAGAGCGTGGAGGCACCGCCGCTGGCCACCGGCTACACCGGAGAGACTGCCGCTGCGACCCGCAGTGCCCAGGCGCTGCTCGGCCTGCCGGAGACCGGCATCGCGGACGCCGAGACCTGGACGGCGGTGGAGGCGCTGAGCCTGCAATTAGCGACCGGGATGCCCAACCCTGACCGGGATGCGGCACGGGAGATGGCATATCCGGGCCGGGCCATGAAGGAAGGGAGCGTCGGCCCGGACGTGATGCAGATCGAACAGTGGATCAACAGCCGGGCGAACCTCTGCTGCGGGGAGGGCTTCGTGTGGGATAATGCGTCCTTCGGCCCGGCGGAGACGGTGGCTGTGAAGGCCGCGCAGGCGCGGGCGGGCCTGCACCAGACCGGCACCGTTGACCGCGAGACCTGGGCGGCACTGCGGGCGCAGAGCTGCGCATGTGATTTGGAGGAGGGATGACCCAATGGCACGGCTGCTTATTTACGATGCCTACGAAAACAAGGTCTACACCTACAACAGCCTGAGCGAGAACGACCCCATGCCCTACAGCACCGGCCGGACCCTGACCCTGCGGGAGTTCCGGGGCAAATCGAACAGCCCTGTGCTCTGGACCACCATCGCGGCGATGGAGGCCTGGAACCTGACCCGCCGCACATACGGCCGCGGCATCCCGGTGGGGTATGCGTTCCGCCGCATCTGGGAGGGCGGCCACGGCACCCGCAGCCAGCACTATGCGGGGGTGGCCTTTGATGTGGGCCAGAGCCTCAGCCGGACCCAGCGCACGGCCATCTACAGGGCCGCCCGCGCGACCGGGGCGTGGGGCTACGTGGAGCCGCTGAGCCAGACGCCCACCTGGGTCCACTTTGACCGCCGCTACGGCACTCCCGCGTGCCGCGGCACCACAGCGGGCTTCCCCACCCTGCGGCGGGGGAGCCGGGGCTGCTATGTGATGATCCTGCAGGACGCCCTCTCGACGCTGGGCTACCAGACCGGGAACCGCATCGACGGCCTGTTCGGCACCCGGACGGAAGAGGCGCTCCGGGGCTATCAGCGCCGCACCAGCCTCGCGGTGGACGGCGTCTGCGGCTGCAATACCTGGAAAAAGATCACCACAGCCGTCATCGGCGTGGGCCGGACCAAAACGACGATCGACTGAACGAAAACGAGGGCAGGAACCGGTCTGGTTCCTGCCCTCGTCTGTCAGCGGCGGTGGATCTTCTTGGTCGGTCTGCGGCCATGCCAGACATTGAGCAGCCACCACAGGCCATAGATGGCGAGGGCGAGCAGGCTCATGACGATCACGACCTTCAGGTAGAGGCTGTGGAAAAAGTCCTGCACCTTCGAGACGGTGAAGAGCAGGGCGTTCTGGCGGACATCCTGCCCGGCAATGAGGTTGACCACACCGATGGTCTCACCGGCCAGCTTGAGCTCCACCGTGCCGATGACGTCGCCCTGATGGATGGGGGCGGCGGCATAATCGGGCAGATGGAAGTATTTCTGGGTGACGGTGCCGTCGCCGGAAGAGGGCAGCAGGGTCATCATGTTGTCGTCGGGGTAAAGCTGCAGCGTGTCGGTGTCGGATGAATACTTCACCGGGATCTCGGCCAGAGCCTGGTCGGTGTCCAGCGCGGCCTGGATGGAGAAGCTGTCGAACACCCAGTCGATGAGCTTGGTCGTCTCACACAGGGCCGGGCGGCGGTTCGCATAGCCGTAATCGTCGCAGGTGTCGGGGCTCTGCATGATGCAGAAGATATAGGTCGCGCCGTTCTTGTTGGCCCAGGAGACATAGCTCTGGTCGCCGTTGTCGTTCTTGTAGGCCATCACGTCGCAGATGCCGCCCTGCATCGCGCTGCGGTAGAACTTGCCGCCGCTCGTTTTGTTCAGAGCCACGTTCTGGCTGACCAGAACGAAGCTTTTGGCGTGTTTTTCCTTGGCGGGCATCGTGAAAGTCGGTGCGCTGGAGATCTCCCGGAAGGCATCAAAGCTCATCAGGTAGCGCAGGATGAGGTACATGTCCACGGCGGTGGTGGTGTTGCCGCTGTCCAGGCCGCAGGCATCGGTCCAGGTGCTGCCCGTCGTGCCGATGCGCTGGGACAGGGTGTTCATCTGGCTCACCCACCCGGTCAGGTCTCCGCCGGAAAGTTCATACGCCAGGCCCATCGCGGCCTCGTTGGCGTTCCGTGTCACCATGGCGTAGAGCGCTTCCCGGTAGGTGAAGGTCTCGCCGGAGCGCATGTCTGCGTTGTCGGAGTTGTGGACGTAATCCGAGATGGCGAACGGCATGGTAAAGGTGTTGTCGAGCTGGTCGGCGTAGTTGGTCATCACCAGAGCGATGGTCATGTATTTCGTCAGGCCGCCGGCCGGCACCTGTTTCTGGCTGTCCTTGTCGTAGACGATGATGTTGGTGTCGGTGTTCACGATGTAGGCGCTCTTGGCCTGCACCTCGTAGACGGGGCTGGGGTCGAACATGGCGCCTGCCGTCACAGCCAAACAGCTGAACAGGACCGCCAGAGACAAAAAGAGGGCAAAAATACGTTTCATGTGGACAATTCCTTCAAAAAGCGATAAAATAGAAAGACCGGAGCGCAGGATGCGGCCGGATAGGACAACAGGAAGAAGCCGGAGCTTCATTCTTTTATAATAACAGGTTTGCCCTGCGGAGACAAGGGCTTTTAACAGCTTTCACACAGGGCGGGAGGAAACGAATGGTATATCTGACGGGAGACACCCACGGCGACATCGACCGGTTCAGGCACGGCAGGCTCCGCTGGCTGAGCAGGCGGGATACCGTGGTGGTGCTGGGCGATTTCGGGTTCGTGTGGGACGGCAGCAAGGAGGAACAGAAAAAGCTGGACTGGCTGCGCAAACGCCCCTACACGCTGCTGTTTCTGGATGGCTGCCATGAGAACTACGACCTGCTGGCCCAGTACCCGACCGAGGAGCGGTTCGGCGGAACGGTCCAGGCGCTGGGCGGCAATGTCTACCATGTCTGCCGGGGCAGTGTGCTGACGCTGGAGGGCAAAAAATATCTCTGCTTCGGCGGGGCCGAAAGCCAGGACAAAGAGGAACGGGAGCCTGGGGTCAACTGGTGGCCGCAGGAGATGCCCTCGGATGAGGAATATGCCCGCTGCGAAAAGACGCTGGAAGAAAACGGCTGGCAGGTAGATTATGTGCTGACCCACGACGCCCCAAGCAGGTTCCTGGATTTTACTGCGCTGGCGCTGGGCGAGTCGAACCGGCTGCACCTCTTCCTCGATAAGATCCTGCTGAAGCTGCACTACGAAAAATGGTTCTTCGGCTGCTACCACAAGGATGTGGCCCTTTCCACCAAGAGCCGGTGCGTTTTCTGCGAGATCATTCCGATAGAAGAACGACATACAAAATGAGAAAGACACGACTTATAGAAGGGGCAAAAGAAACCCTCATAAGTCGTGTCTTTTGGCTTTACAAGTTAAGGCAAGCGGAGAGAAAATTTTGTGCGGCATCAGGGTCTATTGAAAAATCGAAATTTTCAACGACAGATTCAAGTGCTTTTCCATCGTATTGCGTCACGCCGCGTGAGTTTCTTCCAGCCCAGTGTTTCATGATTCGAGTGCCCGACAAAAGTTGACGATTGAACATGGAACATAGACGTGTCTGAATGGTCCGGTCTTTGTCAATTGCAACGACATAAATCAAATATACGCTCTTTTCCGTAGAAAGAAATGAAAGCAATTTATCAATATTATAGGCTTTTGGATTGCTGGATAAAAATAAAATTTTAGTTTTTATATCGGTTTCTGTGAGATAATGGTCAAACTCTCTTTCATAGTCTCCGAGATTGTCTGAAGTGAAAACTTTGGGCAAGGGGTGATTTGCGTGCAAACACCCTATTAGAGTGGCCTTGAGATCATCCTCGGCGGTAATCAAGTATTCAATGATACGTCCGCGCAAGTTTACGTTGTCTATGAATGCGGCAATCGCTATTTCGGATTCCACTGCATGGACGCGATGTGCTAGATCATCATTTAGGATTTGATATTCTTCAGAGTGTAAAAAAGACGCGGCTCGCGAAACGGCGTTATAAATAGAACAGATTTGTGATTCCGTAGGAGAAAATCGTTTTCCGGTTGGTGCAATATGATTCGTTGCTTCTACGAGACGCTCAAGATTTTCTTCAAAAGTATAGTTTTCATGAGAGGTATAAAGAAACTCAAAGTTTTCAGGAGTATTTTCAATGCCTTCAAACACACGCATGATGTCGCTGCCATTGAAGCTGCCTTTTATATTGTCGCGTCGAAGAGCTTGGGAAGAATGACTGATCTTTTTAAGAAATGTTGCATTTGCAAGCATGAGATAATTGCGAGCTGGGGTGACCAGGCAAACGAAAAATGGTCTATCATCGTATCGGTGGAGAACAGAAAGAGATAAAACTGTATTGCCAAAGTTTCTTGTAGCTGCTTTGCAGAAGCGAATGGAAAACCACTCACAATAGAATACACTGCGTTCCTTGATCAAGTGGAATTTCTGCTGTACAGAAGACTGCAAAAGTGCTTTATCAGCAATGCCGTTCTGACTGAAAATATACTGTGTAAGCTGTTCTATAATATCTCTGTTGTACATCAGAGTTCTCCTTGAAAGTCAAATAAACTTTTTTGAGCGTCAGAAGCAGAAGTGTCCTTTTTGGATTTTGTATGAACGGAATTCTGCTCAGCCAAAGAATTTCGCTCCCAAAATACACCGTTGATATAGCCTTGGATTCCGGGATTTAGCTTGGCCATTTCAAGTCGTTGTTCTGCCCAAACACAGTATTGAGATTCCATTTCGATGCCAATATAATGTCGAAGAAGCTTTTTTGCGACAACGCTGGTTGTGCCAGACCCTAAAAATGGGTCCAAAACAAGATCGCCTTGAGAAGAACTTGCGAGTAAGATTTTGGCAATCAATTTTTCGGATTTTTGTGTTGGATGTGCAGTGTTTTCAGCCATGGACCAAAAAGGAATTGTGATGTCATCCCAAAAGTTTGATGGACAGGTGTCACGATAATTACCTTGTTCCGTTTCATTCCAGTCTTTTGGTTTTCCATTCACTCGGTAAGGGGCAATTACCTTTTTTCTGATTTTGACGGCATCAAGGTTGAAAACATAGTGGTCACTGTTGGTAGCAAACCAAATGTCTTCCATCCCATTTTTCCAGTTTGCTTTTGCTCCACGACCCTTTTCTCTCTGCCAGGTGATTCGATTTCGAACGTGGAAAAATTCGCTTAAAATATTTCCAACGATCAGACTTGTTTCCCAGTCACAGCAAACATAAATTGAGCCGGTTTTTTTTAGTAATGGCTTTACTGCACGGAGCCATTGTCGTGTATAGTTTTCATAATCAGCACTTTTTTTCTTTGAAAAGGTAGTCTCATGAAATGTTTTTGTGAGATTATACGGCGGGTCAGCAACGATCAGGTCAACGCTCTCTGGAGGCAAAAGAGGGCAGACCCGAAGCATGTCTCCGAGAATCGTTTTGTCAACTACATGACAAAGCGTGGACTGATTTTGCGTAACGGTGATACAACGGTCAAGATACATTTTTCCTTCGCTTAAAGGCGTGTCGATCGTTTTATTTCTACTGGCTTTAGCCATGGCAAACTCCTTGGGTGAAATTTTTGTAACGGTTGTGACGGATAGAGGTAAAATAGAAACGTTGTGGATCTCAGTTCATCGCACCGGCCTTTTCGAACATCTGCTCGACCTGCGCGGCCAGAAGTGCGTGGTCTGGTGCGGTGAGGCGCGGGTCTTCGGCCAGCAGGGTGGCAGCTTCGCTCTGCGCGGCGTGGAGGGTGCGGGTGTCGTTCATCAGATCGGCGATCTGGAGGGTGGGCAGGCCGTGCTGGCGGCTCCCGAAGAAGTCGCCGGGGCCGCGCGTTTCCAGATCGTACTGTGCCACGGCGAAGCCGTCTGCCGTGGAGCAGAGGAATTTGAGCCGCTTCTGGACCGGCTCGCTCGTGTTGTCGCTGACGAGGAAGCACCAGCTCTCCGCCGCACCGCGGCCCACCCGGCCGCGCAGCTGGTGCAAAGCGCTCAGGCCGTAGCGCTCGGCGTTCTCGATGACCATGACCGTTGCGTTCGGCACATCCACGCCGACTTCGATGACGGTGGTGGAGACCAGCGCGTCCAGCTGCCCGGCCTTGAAGTCCTCCATGACGGCGGCTTTTTCCTTTGGCTTGAGCTTGCCGTGCATCAGGCCGACCCGGCGGTCGGGCAGCAACGCCTTGGCGATGTCTTCATAGTAGGTCTTCACGGCGTTCAGCCCGCCGTCGGGGGTGTCCTCGATGGCGGGGCAGACGATATACACCTGCCGCCCGGCGTTGATCTCCCGGTCAAGGAAGCCGTAGAGGTCCCGCCGCTTCTTCCCGGTGATGCACCGGGTCTTGACCGGCTTGCGGCCCGGCGGCAGTTCGTCGAGGATCGAGATGTCGAGGTCGCCGTAGAGGAGCAGCCCCAGTGTGCGGGGGATGGGCGTGGCGCTCATGACCAGCAGGTGGGGGTTCTCGGCTTTTTCGGCCAGCAGGCCCCGCTGCCGCACCCCGAAGCGGTGCTGTTCGTCCACCACGGCCAGACCCAGCCGGGCAAAGGCGACCCCCTCGCTGAGGATGGCGTGGGTGCCCACCACGAGGTCGGCTTCGTCGTTCCGGATGGCGGCCAGCGTGGTGCGGCGGGCGGCGGCTTTCATGCCGCCGGTCAGCAGGGCGACCCGCATCCCGAACGGGGCCAGCATCCGGTTCAGGTTCTCGGCATGCTGGGAAGCCAAAATCTCGGTGGGGGCCAGCAGTGCTGCCTGATAGCCGCTGCGGATGCAGGCCCAGATGGCGGCTGCCGCCACCAGCGTTTTTCCGCTGCCCACATCGCCCTGCAGCAGGCGGTTCATGGACTGCCCGCCCGCCATGTCGGTCAGGATCTCCGTCACAGCCCGCCGCTGGGCCCCGGTGGGGGCGAAGAGCAGCGCGTCCCAGAACGGCTGCGGGTCGAGAAGCTGCATCGGTGCCCCGGTGGCGGCGCTGCCCCGGTTCTTCATCCGGCCGATGCCCAGCTGCAAAATGAGAAGTTCTTCGTAGATGAGCCGCCGCCGGGCCGCAAAGGCGGCTTCCTCGCTCTCCGGGCAGTGGATGGCCCGCACAGCCTCTGCCTTGGAGAGCAGGCGGTATTTCTGGCGCATCTCCGGCGGCAGCGGGTCGGGCAGAAGCTCGGCATGGGGGAGCAGCTGGCGGACACACCGGGCGATGACGCTGCTCGAAAGCCCATCGGTCTGTGGGTAGACGGCCTCGAAGGGGGCGGCGGTGATCTGCGCCTCGGTGCGCACCTGCGGGTTGACCATCTGGCGGCGGAGCATCCCGCCGGTCACGATGCCCTGAAAATAATATGCCTGCCCCAGTTCCAGCTTCTGGGCGGCGTAGGGGTTATTGAACCAGGTGATCTCCAGGCTGGAAACATCGTCCCCTGCCGTGATCCGCTCCATCCGCCGCCCGCCGGGCAGGATGCGCCCGCCGGGCTTGGCGAACACCTCGGCCTTCACGACGCACTCGGTGTCGCAAGGTGCCTCGGCAATGGAGTAGGGCTTTGAAAAATCCATATATCTGCGCGGATAGTGGCAGAGCAGGTCCGCCAGCGTCACGATGCCCAGCTTCTCGAACCGCTCGGCGGTCTTGGGGCCGACGCCTTTCAGATACCGCACCGGCGTATCGGGGGTCAGGGTGGTGTGGGTCTCGGTGGTTTGAGCGGGCATGGCATACGCTCCTTTCTGCACAGGATACCGCTATTGTAACACGGGGAAGGGGAGGATGCAACAAAACAAAAAGATTCCCGAACGCTTTCACGTTCGGGAATCTTTTGGAGGTGACGACCAGATTTGAACTGGTGGATGAGGGTTTTGCAGACCCTTGCCTTACCACTTGGCCACGTCACCATATTGGAGTGAATATTTCCACTCCATTTGGAGCGGCCGACGAGGCTCGAACTCGCTACCTCCACCTTGGCAAGGTGGCGCTCTACCAGATGAGCTACGGCCGCATATTCGGTGCATTTATCCCTGCACCATTAGGATGAGCGACCCGGATCGGGCTCGAACCGACGACCCCCAGCGTGACAGGCTGGTGCTCTAACCAACTGAGCTACCGGGCCATATTGGAGCGGATAATTCCACTCCGTTATGGAGCGGCCGACGAGGCTCGAACTCGCTACCTCCACCTTGGCAAGGTGGCGCTCTACCAGATGAGCTACGGCCGCATATTCGGAAGAACAGATCTCTGTTCTTCTGAAAGGTGGTGCCTCCGATCGGAATCGAACCAATGACACGGGGATTTTCAGTCCCCTGCTCTACCGACTGAGCTACAGAGGCGCACCGGACGATGATTATTATACCCGAAATTCTGGATTTGTAAAGAGGAAAATGCAAATTTTTTCGAAAAAAATCAGACTTTTCTTGAAAAATGCGTCCGGACGATAAATAATAGAAGTGGATTTTTGATGCTTTCCGGCCGGGCCGGGCCGACGGCGGGGGACGAAACGCAAAATTGACATTGACAACAACCTATGGTTTAATAGAAAACTAGAAAACGATTCGGCCGGCAAAGGGTACGGGGCGTATCCGTGCAGACCGGGAGGGTGAACATGGCAAGAAAACAGGAATACGGTAACGAGAGCATTACTTCATTAAAGGGTGCGGACCGCGTCCGCAAGCGCCCGGCGGTCATCTTTGGCTCGGACGGTGTGGAGGGCTGCGCCCATTCGATCTTTGAGATCGTCTCCAACTCCATCGACGAGGCCCGCGACGGCCACGGCGACACCATCAACGTGACCCGCTGCAAGGACGGCAGCGTCATCGTCGAGGACTTTGGCCGCGGCATGCCCGTGGACTGGAACAACGGCGAGGGCCGCTACAACTGGGAGCTGCTGTTCTGCGAGATGTATGCAGGCGGCAAATACGGCGAGGGCGAGGACAACTACGAGTTCAGCCTGGGCCTGAACGGTCTGGGCCTGTGCGCCACCCAGTATTCGTCTGCCTGGATGACGGCCGACATCTACCGCGACGGCTATCATTATCATCTGGACTTCAAAAAGGGCGAGAACGTCGGCGGCCTGCAAAAGGAACCTTATAAGGGCCGCCGCACCGGAAGCATCATCCACTGGAAGCCGGACGACGAGGTCTTCACCGACATCGACGTGCCCGGCAGCTATTACAAGGATGTGCTGCGCCGTCAGGCCGTCGTCAACGCGGGGCTGACCCTGAACTTCACCGACGAAAAGGAGAAGGACCCCGCCACCGGCAAGGCCTGGAAGGAGAGCTGGTGCTACGAGCACGGCATCGCCGACTACGTGGCCGAGACGGCGGGCGAGGACACCCTGACCCCGGTGTTCAGCTGCGAGAGCGAGGCCACCGGCCGCGACCGCGAGGACCAGCCGGAATATAAGGTGAAGATGAGCGCGGCCTTCTGCTTCTCCAATAAGGTGCAGCTGCTGGAATATTACCACAACTCCTCCTGGCTGGAGCACGGCGGCAGCCCCGAACACGCGGTGCGCACGGCCTTCGTCTACCAGATCAACAAGTACCTGAAGGACAAGAATCTTTATAAGAAGGGCGAGAGCGCCATCAGCTTTCAGGATGTGCAGGACTGCCTGGTCTATGTCTCGTCCAGCTTCTCCACCCGCACCAGCTACGAGAACCAGACCAAGAAGGCCATCACCAACAAATTCGTCTCGCAGGCGATGACGGATTTTTTGAAGCACTATCTGGAAGTCTACTTCCTCGAAAAGCCGGAGGAAGCCCAGAAGATCTGCCAGCAGGTCCTGGTCAACAAGCAGAGCCGGGAACACGCCGAAAAGACGCGCCAGAGCATCAAAAAGACGCTCTCCACCCAGATCGACCTCGCCAACCGGGTGCAGAAGTTCGTGGACTGCCGCACCAAGGATGCTTCCCGCCGCGAGCTGTATATCGTCGAGGGCGATTCGGCTATGGGTGCCGTCAAGCAGAGCCGCGACAGCGAGTATCAGGCCATCATGCCCATCCGCGGCAAGATCCTGAACTGCCTCAAGGCCGACTATGCCCGCATCTTCAAGTCGGACATCATCGTGGACCTCATCAAGGTGATGGGCTGCGGCGTCGAGCTGGGCGGCAAGCACAACAAGGAGCTGGCGACCTTCAATCTGGACAATCTGCGGTACAACAAGATCGTCATCTGTACCGATGCCGATGTGGACGGCTACCAGATCCGCACCCTGGTGCTGACCATGCTCTACCGCCTGACGCCCACCCTCATCAACGAGGGCTATGTCTACATCGCGGAGTCGCCGCTGTACGAGATCACCACCAAAGACCGCACCTATTTCGCTTACACCGAGCCGGAGAAGGCGGCGTTCCTGAAGGAGATCGGCGAGAAGAAATACACCATCCAGCGCTCGAAAGGTCTGGGTGAGAACGACCCGGAGATGATGTGGCTGACCACCATGAACCCGGAGAGCCGCCGCCTCATCAAGGTGCTGCCCACCGATGTGGAGGAGACCGCCCGCGTGTTCGACCTGCTGCTGGGCGACAACCTCGCCGGACGCAAGGAGCACATCGCAGAGCACGGCGCAGAGTATCTGGACGATCTGGATGTGTCTTGACCTCTCCGTCCATGCTGCGCAGTGCCGCTGCTCCTGACAGGAGAGCTGTCGAGCGTGAGCGAGACTGAGAGGTTTATTTAGAGGATAAAAGAAGAATGGCAAAACGAACAACAAAGAAAACACTCAAGCCGGTCCGCCCGCAGCTGGGCGACGGCGTTGAGATCCTGAATGCGGGCAGTGTGCTGGAAGACCCCATCACCCGCACGCTGGAGACCAACTATATGCCCTATGCGATGAGCGTCATCGTCTCCCGCGCTCTGCCGGAGATCGACGGCTTCAAACCCGCCCACCGCAAACTGCTGTACACGATGTACGGCATGGGCCTGCTCAAGGGGGCCCGCACCAAATCCGCCAACATCGTGGGCAGCACCATGCACCTGAACCCCCACGGCGATGCGGCCATCTACGACACCATGGTCCGCATGGGCCGGGGCAACGAGAGCCTGCTGGTGCCCTATGTGGACAGCAAAGGCAACTTCGGCAAGGCCTACAGCCGGGATATGTCCTGTGCAGCGGCCCGTTACACCGAGGCCAAGCTCGAAGGCGTCTGCGAGGAGCTGTTCCGGGACATCGACCGGGAGACGGTCGATTTCGTCCCCAACTACGACGGCACTACCACCGAGCCGACCCTTCTGCCGGTCACGTTCCCCACCATCCTGGCCAACAACACACTGGGCATTGCCGTCGGCATGGCCTGCAACATCTGCTCGTTCAATCTGGTCGAGCTGTGCAACACCACCATCGCCCTGATGAAGGACCCCCGGCATGACATCTCCACCACGATGCCGGCCCCGGATTTCGTGGGCGGCGGCCAGATCTTGTACGACGAAGCCCAGATGCGGGAGATCTACGAGAACGGCCGCGGCAGCGTCCGGGTCCGTGCCCGTTATAATGTGGTGCCCGGCGAGAACATGCTGGAGATCACCCAGATCCCGCCTACCACGACGGTGGAAGCCATCATGGACAAGATCGCCGAGCTGGTCAAGGCCGGAAAGATCAAAGAGATCAGCGACATGCGCGATGAGACCGACCTGAACGGCCTCAAGCTGACCCTCGACCTCAAGCGCGGCGTGGACGCCGAAAAGCTGATGGCCAAGCTGTTCAAGACCACCCCGCTGGAAGACAGCTTCAGCGCCAACTTCAACATTCTGGTCTCCGGTCAGCCGAAGGTCATGGGTGTGCGGGAAATTTTGAATGAGTGGACGGCGTTCCGGATGGAATGCGTCCGCCGCCGTACCTTCTTCGACCTTCACGGCAAGGAAAAGCGCCTGCATCTGCTTCAGGGTCTGGCCGCCATCCTGCTGGACATCGACAAGGCCATCCACATCATCCGCACCACCGAGGAGGAGACCGAGGTCGTGCCCAACCTGATGATCGGCTTCGGCATCGACGAGGTGCAGGCCGACTATGTGGCCGAGATCAAGCTGCGCCACCTGAACCGGGAGTACATCCTCAAGCGCACCGGGGAGATCGAGCAGCTGGAGAAGGACATCGCCGACCTGAACGACATTCTGGCAAAGCCCGCCCGCATCCGGAAGATCATCATCAAAGAGCTGACGGATGTTGCCAAAAAGTACGCCCAGCCCCGCCGCAGCGAAATCCTGTACGATCTGCCGGAGGAGGAGAGCGGCACCGAGGAAGAGGTCATCCCGGATTATCCGGTCACCGTCTTCTTCACCCGCGAGGGTTACCTGAAAAAGATCCCGCCCCAGAGCCTGCGCACCGCCGGTGCCCACAAGCTCAAGGAGGGCGACGAGATCATCCAGCAGGTGGAGACCCGCAACAACGTGGAGGCGCTCTTCTTCACCGACCGGCAGCAGGTGTACAAGGTGCGCCTGAACGAACTGGAAGACGGAAAAGTGGCGCAGATGGGCATTTTTATTCCGGGCCGTCTGGGCATGGACGAGGGCGAGAACGTTCTGGCCATGGTCATCACGAGCGATTATTCCGGCTTCATGCTCTTCTTCTTTGCGAGCGGCAAGTGCGCCAAGATCCCGCTGAACTCCTATGCCACCAAGCTGAACCGCCGCAAGCTGCTCAAGGCCTACTGCGACAAGGAAACGCTGGCGAAGATGGTCTTCCTGCCCGAAGAGACGGAGCTTGCCATCCGCACCAGCGCGGGCCGGATGCTGCTGGTGGGCACAGCGCAGATCAGCGCCAAGGCCACCCGCGACAGTCAGGGCGTGGCGGTCGTCACCCTGAAGAAGAACCAGCACATCGCGTCGGTCGTTCCGGCGGAGACGCTGGAACTGGCCAACCCCCACCGCTACCGCGTCCGCAGCCTGCCCGCCACCGGTGCCCTCATCCGCACCGAGGACGAAGGCGAGCAGCTGACGCTTCTGTAAAGGAGACGACACTATGCAAAACATCGACCTGATCTGTGTGGGCAAGCTCAATGCAAAATACTTTGCAGAGGGCGTGGCCGAGTACCAGAAGCGTCTGGCGGCCTTTGCGTCCTTCCGGATCATCGAGCTGCCGGAAGAAAAGATCGAGGAGAAGAACGCCTCCGATGCGGTGGTGAAAAAGGCGCTGGAAAAGGAAGGAAAAGCCATCCTCTCCAACGTCCGCAAAGGTGCAGCCATCGTGGCCCTGTGCATCGAGGGGAAACAGATCTCCTCGGAGGAGCTGGCCTGCTTCCTGGCCGACCGCGCAGGCAGCGGGGCAGGGGATGTGGCCTTCGTCATCGGCTCGTCCCACGGGCTGGCCGATGAGGTCAAGCGGGCGGCGGCGCTCAAATTCAGCATGGGCCGCATCACGATGCCCCATCAGCTGGCCCGCCTGGTGCTGACGGAACAGCTCTACCGCGCCTGCACCATCAATGCGGGCATGAAATACCACAAGTAACGGCCCGCAGCGCCCGGCCCCCATATTTGGAGGCGCAAAGCATTGACGGAGCGGGCAAAACATGGTAGCATAAAGATATACGGCAGTTGGGAAAGCTGCCGCAACACAACACACGACACGGCAAGCCAGCCGCGGACGGAAAGGATGTTATTACAATGGAACAGAGCGAAAAGACCCTTGATATGATCGTCAACCTCTGCAAGAACCGTGGTTACGTGTTCCCCGGTTCGGAGATCTATGGCGGTCTTGCCAACAGCTGGGATTACGGCCCGCTGGGCGTCGAGTTCAAGAACAACGTCAAGAAAGCATGGCTGAAGAAGTTCGTGCAGGAAAGCCCCTACAACGTGGGCCTGGATGCAGCCATCATCATGAATCCGCAGACCTGGATCACCACCGGTCACGTGGCGGGCTTCTCGGACCCGCTGCTGGACTGCCGCGCCTGCAAGGCACGTCACCGTGCCGACAAGCTCATCGGCGACGAGCACCCCGAAGTGAACGTCGATGCCATGAGCTTTGACGAGATGGACCAGTTCATCGCCGAGCACGAGGACATCGTCTGCCCCGTCTGCGGCAAGCATGACTTCACTCCCATCCGCAAGTTCAACCTGATGTTCAAGACGGCCATCGGCGTCACCGAGGACAGCTCCTCGACCTGCTACCTCCGCCCGGAGACCGCACAGGGCATCTTCGTCAACTTTGCCAACATCCAGCGCACCACCCGCCGCAAGCTGCCCTTCGGCGTCTGCCAGGTCGGCAAGGCCTTCCGCAACGAGATCACGCCGGGCAACTTCACCTTCCGTACCCGCGAGTTCGAGCAGATGGAGTGCGAGTTCTTCTGCAAGCCGGGCACCGACCTGGAGTGGTTCGCTTACTGGAAGGATTACTGCGAGAACTGGCTGCTGAGCCTGGGCATCCAGAAGGAGCACCTGCGCCTGCGTGACCACGAGCCCGCAGAGCTGGCTTTCTACAGCCGTGCCACCACTGATATCGAATATGCCTTCCCGTTCACCGACTGGGGCGAGCTGTGGGGCATTGCCGACCGCACCAACTACGACCTGAGCCGCCATCAGGAGGCTTCCGGCAAGAGCCTGGAGTACTTCGACAGCGAGACCAACGAGCACTACATCCCCTACGTCATCGAGCCGTCTCTGGGCTGTGACCGTGTGGCGCTGGCCTTCCTGTGCGAGGCCTACGACGAAGAGCACCTCGTGGATGCCAAGGGCAAGGAGGATGTCCGCACCGTTCTGCACCTGCATCCGGCGCTGGCTCCCTACAAGTGCGCTGTCCTGCCCCTGAGCAAGAAGCTGGGCGACAAGGCAATGGAGATCCGCAACGAGCTGAGCAAGTACTTCATGGTCGATTACGACGATACCGGTTCCATCGGCAAGCGTTACCGCCGTGAGGATGAGATCGGCACCCCGTACTGCATCACCGTGGACTTTGACACCGTCGGCGACGAGGCCAAGGGCATCGCAGCAGACAACTGCGTCACCGTCCGCGACCGCGACACCATGGAGCAGGTCCGTATGCCCATCTCTGAGCTGAAGAGCTACATTGAGAGAAAGATCGAGTTCTGAATTTTTTGATTTCAGAGCGATAAAATCAGCCCCGCCGTTGCAATTTCGGCGGGGCTGTGGTATAGTATAAATAGACGAAGAGAATGCTGCCCGGCAAACGGTCAGCACCTTTCCGGCATGTCAACTATAAAAAGTGACCGCACGAGTTGGGAGCTGGGCGGTCACTTTTTATGTGTAAAGATCTTCCATGCGATGTCGAACATGCCAAAGCCGACGGTTGCAAGCAGCGTCAGCAGAGCTAAAGTCTCCAAGAGCGTCATGAAGCATCCCCCCTTCCGCATAAAACGTCGGGGGTGCATAAAAATTGTCTGCCTCCCCGACGCAGGGCCGGAAAGGTGAACGGACCGCATGCCGTATGTGGGCAGCATTCTCATAAGCCAGTATACCAGACGTTTTGCCCTTTTTCAACGGGGCGGGACGTCTTTTTCTGTTTCGGCTGTGGACATCCCCTCGGAAAAAGGGTATACTGGACACAAGATCAACTGTGTGCCGTTTTTGCACGGCGGAAAGGAACTTTTGTGGAAAACTTCAACGAACTGCTGAAAAAATATGCCGATTTCATTGTCCGGGTGGGGGTGAACCCCCAGCCGGGCCAGACTCTTATCATCCGTTGCTCGCTGGAGGCTGCTCCGCTGGCCCGGCTGTGCGTCCGCAGTGCCTTTGAGGCCGGGGCGCGGGATGTGCAGGTGGACTGGAACGACAATGCCGTTTCCCGCAGCCGCATGGAACTGGGCAGCGAGGAGGCCCTGACGGACTTCAAGCCTTACCAGCTGCGCCGCTATCTGGACTACGCCGAAAGCGAAGGCAGCGTCTGCGTGCTGCACCTCATCGCCGATGATCCGGAGGTCTACGCCGGGCTGGACAGCGCCAAGATCAGCCGGGTGAACGCCGCCAACCGGAAATTCATGGCCCCGTGGCGGGAGTACACCATGAACGACCGGGTCCAGTGGTCCATCGCTGCCATGCCGA
Source organism: Faecalibacterium sp. AF28-13AC (assembly GCF_003478405.1). Classification (NCBI taxonomy): domain Bacteria; kingdom Bacillati; phylum Bacillota; class Clostridia; order Eubacteriales; family Oscillospiraceae; genus Faecalibacterium; species Faecalibacterium sp. AF28-13AC. Next base: position 115,724 of record NZ_QUFG01000001.1, read on the forward strand.
GCGCGCCGTGGGCGAAGAAGATGTTCCCCGACCTCGACACCGATGCCGCCATCGAGAAACTGTGGCAGCTCATCTTTGATGTCTGCCGTGTGACTGGCGGCGACCCGGTGGGCGAGTGGAAAGCACACCTCGACCGCCTGATGACCCTGCGCGACAAGATGAACGCCTTCGACCTCGAAAGCGTCCACTTCAAGAGCAGCAACGGCACCGACCTGACCGTCGGTCTGGCCGACAAGGCCAGCTGGGAGAGCGCCGGCAGCAGGAACGAGAAGGGCGTGGAGTTCCTGCCCAACATCCCCACCGAAGAGGTCTTCACCGCGCCCCACAAGGACAAGGTGAACGGCGTCGTCTACGGCACCAAGCCCTACGTCTTCAACGGCCAGCTCATCAAGGGCTTCCATGTGACCTTCCAAGACGGTAAGGTCGTGGAGCATGGTGCCGAGGAGGGCGCTGACCTGCTGGGTCAGCTGCTGGACACCGATGAGGGTGCCCGCAGCATCGGCGAAGTGGCGCTCGTGCCCGCTTCCAGCCCCATCAACCGCAGCGGTGCCCTGTTCTACAGCACCCTGTTCGATGAGAACGCCGCCTGCCACATCGCCTTCGGCGCCAGCTATCCCGGCACCACGGCCGACGGCACCCGCCTTTCCAAGGAGGAGCTGCTGGAGCGCGGCATGAACCAGTCGGCCATCCACGAGGACGTCATGATCGGTGCGGAGGACAGCGAGATCACCGGCAAATGCCGCGACGGCCGCACCGTGACCCTCTTCCAAAACGGTGTCTGGGCGCTGTAAGAGATTTTTCAACGAAATCTCTTGCATATTTTGCCGGAGTATGGTATATTCTATTTGTACGATATAACTTTTATGGAACGTGGGCCGCAAGGTCCGCGTTTCTTGTTTGTTTGGAGGTTTTTTATGGCGAAGCAGTCTGGCGGCAATACCGCCCAGAGAGTCGAAGCGCTTGTCCGCCCCACCGTGGAGGGCATGGGGCTGCGCCTGTGGGACGTTGTGTTTGAAAAGGAAGGGCCGGACTGGTATCTTCGCGTCCTCATCGACAAGACGGACGGCACCACCATGGACACCGACACCTGTGCCGATGTCTCCCATGCGCTGGACCCCATCCTGGATGAGGCAGACCCCATTGAGCAGAGCTATTATCTGGAAGTGGGCAGCCCCGGCCTGGGCCGCAAGCTGACCCGCCCGGAACATTACGAAGCCGTCAAGGGGCAGAAGGTCAGCGTCAGGCTGTTCCGTGCCAACGAGAACGGCACCAAGGAGTTTTCCGGCATCCTGACCGGCCGCGAGGGCAGCACCATCACGGTCGAGACGGAGAATGGCACCGTGAACTTTGAAGCGTCGGCCGCCAGCACCGTGCGTCTGTGCGACGACGAGGATCTGTTTGACTGAAAAAGAGAAAGAATTAGGAGGAACCCGAAAAATGGCAGCTGCTAATAATGAATTTTTTGAAGCTCTCTCCATGCTGGAGCACGAGCGCGGCATCACCGCGGAGTACCTGATCGAGAAGATCAAGGCAGCCATCGTGATCGCTGTCAAGAAGAACTACGAGGTCGAGGACGACAACGTCATGGTCGAGATCGACCCCGCCACCGGCAAGTTCAATGTGGCCCTGCTGCAGAACGTCGTCGCCGATGAGGACTGGTACGATGAGCACGCTGAGATCGGCCTGACCGAGGCCCAGAAGCTGCGCAAGAGCTACGAGATCGGCGACCGTGTCGTCACCCCGCTCAAGACCAAGGACTTCGGCCGCATCGCAGCCCAGACCGCAAAGCACGTCATCCGTCAGGGCATCCGCGAGGCCGAGCGCAGCCAGCAGCTGAGCGAGATCCAGAGCCGCGCCCATGACATCATCCAGGCCACCGTGACCCGTGTGGACAACGAGAAGGGCATCGTGGCCCTGGACCTGGGCAAGGGCGGCGAGGCCATCCTGCCCCGCAACGAGCAGGTGCCCGGCGAGACCTACACCGAGGGCGAGACCCTGCAGGTCTACGTTGTGGACGTCGTCAGCGGTGAGCGCGGTGCCCGCGTTATGATCAGCCGCACCCATCCGGGCCTGGTCAAGCGTCTGTTCGAGCTGGAAGTGCCGGAGATCTACGACGGTACCGTCGAGGTCAAGGCCATCAGCCGCGAGGCCGGTGCCCGCACTAAGATGGCCGTCTGGTCCAAGGACCCCAACGTCAACCCCGTTTCTGCCTGCATCGGCCCCCACGGCGACCGTGTGGCCGCTGTCGTCGAGAAGCTGGGCGGCGAGAAGATCGACATCGTGAAGTGGAGCGAGGATGTCTCCGAGTTCATCTCGGCAGCCCTCAGCCCCGCCAAGGTGCTCAAGGTCGAGCTGCTGCCCGGCGAGACCCGCTCCTGCCGCGTGACCGTGCCGGACCAGCAGCTGAGCCTGGCCATCGGCAACAAGGGCCAGAACGCCCGCCTGTGCGCCCGCCTGACCGGTTATAATATTGATATCCGCCCCGAAAGCGGTTATTATGGTGAGGAAGAGCCCAAGGCCGAAGAGACCAAGACCGAGGAGACTGCAGAATAAGCAGCCGCCCCATGCCGAAGGAGGGAAATCGGATGGCACAGAAGAAGATCCCTGCCCGCCAGTGCATCGGCTGCATGACCAGCCGCCCCAAAAAGGAGCTGGTGCGGGTGGTGCGCGCGCCCAGCGGCGAGATCAGCATCGACCTCGTGGGCAAAAAGCCCGGCCGCGGCGCATACCTCTGCCCGGACCCGGCCTGCCTGGCAAAGGCAAAGAAGAAAAAGGCGCTGGAGCGCTGCTTTGAGCAGCCGGTTCCCGCCGAAGTGTACGATGCACTGGCCGAACAGCTGGCCGGTGCCGCAAAGGAGGCGGAGCAGAATGGCAAAGCAGACTAAAAAGACCGAAAAGCCCACCCTGCCCCCGCAGGAAGCCCTGTATCAGGCCATCAGCCTCTGCCGTAAGGCGGGCGCATTGACCATGGGCTTTGACGCCGTGGAAGACGCCTGCGTCAAGGGCAAGGCCTGGCTCGTGATGACCGCATCCGACGCCAGCGCCAAGACCGTGCAGCGTTTGAATTATGCGGTGGGTGACCTCGTGGATGTGATCACCATGCCGCTGACACAGGACCGGCTGGCCGATATCAGCCGCAAACCGGTGGCGGTGTATGCCGTGACCGACCGCAACCTCGCAAAGCTCTGCTTTGACCGTCTGTCGGACTGCGGGGCAATCAAAAATGAGGAGGATATGAGCGAATGACCGTAAAATATAAAGTGAGCGATTTTGCAAAGGACCTGAACATTTCCGCAAAGAAGGTCCTGGATGAGCTGGCCGCGATGGGCAGCACCGGCAAGAAGAACAGCTCCACTCTGGAGGAGAACGAGCTGAACTACCTGCTGGAGAAATTCAGCAAGGACAACAGCGAGGCAGACCTGTCTGCCTACCTGAACAGCGCCCGGCAGCCGGCCCCGGAGAAGAAGGCCGAGCAGCCCAGAAAGGCCGAAAAGAAGGCAGAGCCCAAGGCTGAAAAGCCCGCAGCTCAGCCCGCTCAGCCTGCAAAGAAGGCAGAGCCCCAGAACAACCAGAACCAGAAGAACAAGAAGAACGAGCAGCACAAGAAGCGCGAGGAGAAGACCGTTTCTCTGAGCGAACTGGCCCGCGAGACCGGCGCCAAGGCAACCACCGCCCCGGCACAGTCGGTCTCTGTCCGCCGTGAGGACAGCCAGGTCACCGTCGATACCCGTACGGTGGACGTGAACGTGGACCGCTTCGATGCCCGTTACGATGATCTGGCCTCCACCAAGAACACCGAGAACCGCCGCAAGCCGACCCCGCAGGGCAACAAGCAGAAGTTCACCCAGCGCGGCCAGCGCCAGCGCCAGCAGTTCCAGAAGGGCAAGCGCGAGACCGAGTTTGAGCGGCTGCAGCGCATCCAGCTGGAGAAGGCCCGCAACGCACAGCTGAAGGTCTCCATCCCCGACGAGATCACCGTCGGCGAGCTGGCTGCCCGCCTCAAGCAGCAGGCCGGCAAGGTCATCGCCAAGTTCATGCAGATGGGCGAGATGCACGCCATCAACGACGTCATTGACTTCGATACCGCCTCCCTGCTGGCCGAGGAGTTCCACGCCAAGGTCGAGCACGAGGTGCATGTGACCATCGAGGAACGCCTGTTCACGCAGGAAGAGGACGCACAGGAAGACCTCGTCGAGCGTCCGCCGGTCGTCTGCGTCATGGGCCACGTTGACCACGGCAAGACCAGTATCCTGGACGCCATCCGCAAGACCAACGTCACCGCCGGTGAGGCGGGCGGCATCACCCAGGCCATCGGTGCTTATCAGGTCAAGGTCAATGACAGCGTCATCACCTTCCTGGATACGCCGGGCCACGAGGCGTTCACCTCCATGCGCGCCCGCGGTGCCAACATGACCGATATCGCGGTCCTGGTCGTTGCAGCCGATGACGGCATCATGCCCCAGACCGTGGAGTCCATCAACCACGCCAAGGCCGCCAACGTCAAGCTGATCGTGGCCATGAACAAGATGGATAAGCCCACCGCAAACCCGGAGCGCGTGATGGAAGGCCTGACCAAGTACGGCATCATCACCGAGGACTGGGGCGGCGACGTCGCCTGCATCCCCGTTTCTGCGCTGACCGGCATGGGCATCAACGACCTGCTGGAGCGCATCGCGCTGGAAGCCGAGGTCATGGAACTGAAGGCCAACCCCAACCGCCGCGCCAAGGGTGCTGTCGTTGAGGCCCGCCTGGATAAGGGCCAGGGCCCCATCGCCACCATTCTGGTTCAGAACGGCACCCTGCATGCCGGTGACGTCATCATCGCCGGTACCGCCGTGGGCCGTGTGCGCACCATGCGCAGCGACAAGGGCAAGCTGCTGAACGATGCCGGCCCCTCGACCCCGGTCGAGATCACCGGCCTGACCGCCGTGCCCGAAGCAGGCGACCTGTTCGAGGCCGTTGCCGACGAGCGCCTGGCCCGTGAGCTGGCCGAGCAGCGCATCGCAGCCGCCAAGGAGAAGCAGTTCTCTGCCTTCCAGAAGGTCACGCTGGATAATCTGTTCAGCCAGATGGCCCAGAACGATATGAAGGAGCTGGCCATCGTCGTCAAGGCCGATGTGCAGGGTTCCGCCGAGGCCGTCAAGCAGAGCCTCGAAAAGATCTCCAACGACGAGGTCCGCGTCCGCGTTATCCACGCCGGTGTCGGTGCCATCAGCAAGTCCGACGTGGACCTGGCCGATGCGTCCAACGCCATCATCATCGGCTTCAACGTCCGCCCCGACAACGTGGCCAAGGAAGAAGCCGCTGCCACCAAGGTCGAGATGCGGATGTACCGCGTCATCTACGATGCCATCAACGATGTCACCGACGCGATGAAGGGTATGCTGGCACCCAAGTTCCGCGAAGTCTCGCTGGGCGAGCTGCAGGTCCGTCAGGTCTACAAGATCAGCAATGTTGGCACCGTTGCAGGCTGCCGCGTCACCAGCGGCAAGATCACCCGCGACAGCAAGGTGCGTGTCGTCCGTGATGGCATCGTCATCACCGAGGACGAGATCGCATCCCTGAAGCGCTTCAAGGACGACGCCAAGGAAGTGGCCGAGGGCTACGAGTGCGGCGTCACGCTGGCAAAGTTTGCGGACGTCAAGGAAGGCGACGTGTACGAGGCCTTCAAGATGGAAGAGTACCGCGACTAAATAAGGAGAAACCGAATGTCTCAGAAAAATATGGGGCGTCTTGCCCAGGATATGAAGCGTGAGCTCATCGCCATCATCGGGCGGCTGAAGGACCCGCGCCTGGAGGGCGGTCTGCTGACCGTCACCCGTCTGGATGTGACGCCCGACCTGGATGTCGCCAAGGTCTATGTGAGCGTGATGGGCCGTGCCGACGGCCCCAAGCCCGCCATCGAGGCGCTGAACCGCGCTTCCGGCCATGTGCGCACCGAAGTGAGCAAGAAGATGCACATCCGCAAAGCTCCGCGCTTCATCTTCGTGGAGGATGACGGCGCAGCCTATGCAGCCCACATCAATGAGCTGCTCCGTGAGCTGAACGTCAACGGCGACAGCGAACAGCCGTCGCAGACCGAGGAATAAACAGCCTGCGGAAAGGATGGATCATGGGATGACAGAACAGTTGAATGTGCAGCAGATGGCCGAAAAGCTCCTGACTGCGGACGACATTTTGATTCTGTGCCACAAAAACCCGGATGGGGATACCGTTGGCTGCGGCAGCGCCCTGTACTACGCGCTCAGTGCGCTGGACAAAACAGCGGCGGTGCTCTGCTCCGACCCCATTCCCAGCCGGTATGCGTTTACCAACCCGCGTCTGTACAAAGGCGAGTTCGAACCCCAGATCGTCGTGGCCGTGGACGTGGCAAGCCTCCAGCTCTTCGGCGAGAACAACGGGATGCCGCAGTTCAGCCGCCACGTCGATCTCTGCATCGACCACCATGCGGGCAACAGCGGCTATGCCGAGTTCACCCTGCTGGACGGCACGGCAGCGGCAGCGGCAGAGCTGCTGTACGAGGTGCTTTGCGCCATGGGCGTGGACCTGACCCCGCACATCGCCAACTGCCTTTATACCGGTCTGTCCACGGACACCGGCTGCTTCCGGTTCTCTTCCACCACGGCCCGCACCCACATCGTGGCGGCCAAACTGATGGAAGCAGGGGCGCGGGTGGAAGAGCTGAATACGCTGCTCTTCGACACCAAGCCCCGCGAGCGGATGGAGGCGGAGCGGATCGCGCGCAACCATCTGGAATATCATCTGGACGGCCGCTGCGCTCTTATCTACCTCACCCGCGATGAGATCGAGCAGAGTGGCGTAGACCCCGCCGACCTCGAAGAGCTGACCAGCCTGCCCATCAGCATCGAGGGCGTCAAGGTCGGCCTGACCCTGCGCCAGCAGCCCGGCGGCAGCTACCGCATCAGTGTGCGCACCGCCAAGGGTGTGGACGCCTGCGCCATCGCGCGGCGTCTGGGCGGCGGCGGCCACACCCGCGCAGCGGGCTGTGAGCTGCTGGGCAACCTGGACAACGCCAAGAGTGCGATCCTGGCTGAGGTAGAAGCCGTGCTGGACGCAGAAAAACAGCCGCAGGAGGGCGAATGAATGCAGGGCATCCTCATCGTTGACAAGCCCACCGACTGGACCAGCTTTGACGTCATCGCAAAGCTGCGGGGCATCCTGGGCACCCGGAAGCTGGGCCACAGCGGTACGCTGGACCCCATGGCCACCGGGGTGCTGCCGGTGTTCTGCGGCGGGGCCAGCAAGGCCGTAGACCTGCAGCTGGACCACACCAAGGCCTACCGCGCCGTGCTGCGGCTGGGGGCCCGCACCGACACCGGCGACATCACCGGCACGGTGCTGGAAATGGCCCCGGTCACGGCAGGGGAGAAGGAGCTGCTGGACGTGCTCCCGCAGTTCATCGGCCCCCAGATGCAGACGCCGCCCATGTACTCGGCCGTCAAAATCAACGGCCAGCCGCTCTATAAAATGGCGCGGCAGGGCATCGAGGTGGAGCGGAAGGCCCGCCCCATCGAGATCCTGCACATCGAGTACGAGGGCAGCCCGGCAGAGAACGAATACACCCTGACGGTGCGCTGCTCCAAGGGCACGTATATCCGCGTTCTGCTGGAGGACATCGCCGCCGCCATGGGCCAGAAGGGCACCATGAGCGCCCTGCGCCGGGTGGCCGCCGGTGTTTACACCGAGGCCGACGCCCACACGCTGGAGGAGATCCAGGCGGCAAAGGACGCAGGCCCTGCGGCGCTGGAAGCGCTGATGCTGCCGGTGGAGAGCGTCTTTGCCTCGCTGCCGCTGCTGACGGTGGCCCCCAGGGTGGAACAGCACCTCTACAACGGCTGCCCCACCAGCCGCTACCCCGCCGCCGACGGGCGCTACCGCGTCCGGAACGAGGCCGGGCAGTTTCTGGGCCTTGCCAACATCGTGGGCGGAGTGCTCCGAGTCGAAAAGCTCTTTGTGGAGCGAAACTAACACAAAAAGGAACAAAATTTGATGCAGATCTTATCCTCTCTTTCGCCGCTGGCGCTGGAACACGAGGGCGGCACTGCCGTCGCTATGGGCTTTTTTGACGGCATCCACATCGGCCACCGTGCCGTGATCAACGGGGCCGTCCAGTGGGCCAGAGAACACGGTGCGGCCCCGGCGGTGTTCACCTTCCGGCTGCCGGCCGACAATAAGATGAAGGGCAAGCGCCTGCTCTCCACCGAGGACAAGCACGCCCTGATCGAAAGCCTTGGGGTGGAATATTACCTCTGCCCGGACTTTGAAGAGATCCGCGCGATGACGCCGGAACAGTTCGTGTACGGCATCGTGCAGGACTGCCATGCAAGGGCACTGTTCTGCGGCGAGAACTTCACCTTCGGGGCAAAGGCAGCGGGCGACCCGGATCTGCTGCGCAGGCTCTGCGCCCCGCTGGGCGTGGAGGTCGTGGTGGTGCCGATGGCCCAGTTTGAGGAAAAGCCGGTGTCCTCCACCCGCATCCGCACGGCGCTGGAGGGCGGCGACATCCCGGCGGCCAACGCCATGCTGGGGATGCCCTACGCCATCCGCTTTGCGGTGCAGCATGGGGCGGGCCTCGGCCGTACGCTGGGGGTGCCCACCATCAACCAGCTCTACCCGCAGGGTTTCCAGCTGCCGCGCTTCGGCATCTACATCACCCGCACGAAGATCGGTGATGTCTGGTATCCCTCGGCCACCGGGCTTGGCACCCGGCCTACCGTCAACAACGACCCCGCCAAGGTGACCTGCGAGACCTTCATCCCCGGCTTTTCCGGCGACCTTTACGGCACCGACCCGGTGGTGGAGTTCCACGCGTACCTCAGCCCCAGCAAAAAATTCGATACGCTGGACGAGCTGAAAGCCTGCATCAACCATGCAGCCGAGCGGGCGCAGGCGTATTTCCGGGCAGAGGCCTGAGCGTGAGCCGGAAAAGAAAGCACAGAATGGAGAATTTTTTCTTGCTTTTTACGTTGGTTTCTGTTATACTAGCCTTGTTACCGCAGCACGGGGCTGGGAGTATGCCCGTTTTTGGGAGTACCGTTTTTCCCGCATTCTGTGCCGACGGCAAATAAAATTTTATAAAGAGGTACTGTTACTATGAACAAGCAGGAAGTTATGGCCAAAGTCGCTCTGACCGAGAAGGACACTGGCTCCCCCGAAGTTCAGGTCGCTCTGCTGACCGCTCACATCAATGAGCTGAACGAGCATCTGAAGAAGAACCCGAACGATCACCACAGCCGCCGTGGTCTGATGAAGATGGTTGGCCGCCGCCGCAATCTGCTGGCCTACCTCCAGAAGAAGGACATCGAGCGTTACCGTGCTCTGATCGCAACCCTGGGTCTGCGTAAGTAATAGAAAACAGAGGGCAGGTACCGCAGCTGTGGTGCCTGCCCTTTGCTTTTTTTGTGGAACAAACGGCCGCTGCTGCGTGTTGCAGCAGTAAATCGAACGCCTGTGCCCGCCCTTTGGGGTGGTCTGCACGGGCGCTGGATTTATTGCTATGATGCGCGGCGGGCAGCCTTTTGGAAGATAAAAACCGCTAAAAGGACAAAGGAGGCAAACCAAATGGCAATCGAATTTGGTTCCCGCAAAGAGACCTTTGAGAACTTCAAGGTCTACGAGACGACGCTGGCTGGCCGGCCCTTCAAGGTCGAGATGGGCAAGATGTGCGGCCTGTCCAACGCAAGCGCCCTCATCCGCTACGGCGAGACCTGCGTGATGTGCAACGTGGTCATGAGCCCCAAGCCTCGCGAAGGTGTGGATTTCTTCCCCCTGAATGTCGAGTATGAGGAGAAGCTCTACGCCGCAGGCCGCATCCCCGGCAGCTTCATGCGCCGCGAGGGCCGCCCCGGTGAGCGCGCCATCCTCACCAGCCGTGTTGTGGACCGCCCCATGCGCCCGCTGTTCCCCAAGGAGATGCGCAACGATGTCTGCATCACCATGACCGTCATGAGCCTGGACCCGGACTGCAGCCCGGAGATCGCCGGTATGATCGGCGCATCCCTCGTCACTGCTGTGTCGGAGATCCCCTGGAACGGCCCCATCGGCGGCGTTCAGGTCGGTCTGGTGGACGGTGAGATCGTCCTGAACCCGACCCAGGAGCAGCGCAAAAAGAGCGACCTGGCCCTGACCGTGGCTGCCACCATGGATAAGATCGTCATGATCGAAGCCGGTGCCAACGAGGTCGATGAGGACACCATGCTGAACGCCATCAAGGCGGCGCATGTGGAGATCAAGAAGACCATCGCGTTCATCAACGAGATCGTGGCCGAGCGCGGCAAGCCGAAGATCGACTTCCAGGTCGTGGGCCTGGATATGGACGTCTTCCATGCCATCAAGGAGAAGTATCTGGACGACTTCAAGGCTGCGATGGACACCGACGACAAGAACGTCCGCGATGCCGCGCTGCTGCCCATCCTGGACAAGATCGCCGCAGAGTACCCCGACCTGAGCGACGCAGACCTCGACCTCGTCAGCTACAAGATGCAGAAGTACGTCGTCCGCCGCTGGCTGCTCGATGAGGGCAAGCGCGTGGATGGCCGCGGCATCAACGAGATCCGCCCGCTGGCCGCAGAAGTGGGCATCCTGCCCCGCGTCCATGGCTCCGGCATGTTCACCCGCGGCCAGACCCAGGTGCTGACCACCTGCACCCTGGGCGGCACCAAGGACAACCAGCTCATGGATGACCTGACCGATGAGCAGACCAAGCGCTACATCCACCACTACAACTTCCCGCCGTACTCGGTCGGCGAGGCCCGCGCACCCCGCAGCCCCGGCCGCCGCGAGATCGGCCACGGCGCACTGGCCGAGCGCGCCCTTGTGCCGGTGCTGCCCTCTCTGGAGGAGTTCCCCTACACCATCCGCTGTGTGTCCGAGGTCCTGAGCTCCAACGGTTCCACCTCGCAGGCTTCCATCTGCGGTTCCACGCTGGCTCTGATGGACGCCGGTGTGCCCATTAAGGCTCCGGTCGCCGGAATCTCCTGCGGCCTCATCACCGAGGGCGACCGCTGGATGACCATGCTGGACATTCAGGGTGTCGAGGACTTCCACGGCGACATGGACTTCAAGGTCGGCGGCACCCGCAAGGGCATCACCGCCATCCAGATGGACATCAAGATCGACGGCCTGACCTATGATATCATCGCCGAGGCCTTTGAAAAGTGCCGCAAGGGCCGTCTGTACATCCTGGACGAGATCATCAAGCCTGTCATCGCTGAGCCGCGCCACGAGCTGAGCCGCTGGGCCCCCAAGATGTTCAGCATGATGATCCCCACCGATAAGATCAAGGACGTCATCGGCAAGGGCGGCAAGGTCATCCAGGACATCTGCGCGACCTGCAACTGCAAGATCGATGTGCAGGAGGACGGCCACGTCTTCGTTTCCGCGGTCGATCAGGAGGACGCGAAGCGCGCCATCTTCACCATCAAGACCATCGTGGAGGACCCGGAGATCGGTGCCATCTACAAGGGCAAGGTCACCCGCCTGATGAACTTCGGCGCCTTCGTCGAGATCGCACCGGGCAAGGAGGGCCTCGTCCACATCTCCAAGCTGGACACCAAGCGTGTCGAGCGGGTGGAAGATGTGGTGGCCGTGGGCGACGCCATCGTGGTCAAGGTCACGGACATCGACCAGCAGGGCCGCATCAACCTGAGCCGCCGCGACGCCATCCTGGCTCTGGAAGCCAAGCGCGCCGCACAGGAGCAGGGCTGATTCGCGCTGAATCGGAAAGAACCAAATCCCCCGAAGGGAATCGAACGCAAAAGCGTTCGGCCTCTTCGGGGGATTTTTTGCGTTTTGAATGAAGAAAATGCAGAAACCCCCTTGACAAAAAACTAAAATCGTATATTATTGTATTAAGCGCTTAACATAGTAACACAAGGAGAAAAGACCATGAGCGAACAGTTTGATTCCAGCCGGCCGATCTATGCCCAGCTGGTGGAACGGCTCAAAGCCAGGATTCTGGCGGGCACCTACCAGCCCGGCGGGCACCTCGACTCGGTGCGGGACCTTGCCGCAGCGGCAGGGGTCAACCCCAACACGATGCAGCGGGCGCTGGCCCAGCTGGAAGCCGAGGGCCTGGTCCGCACCGAGCGGACGAGCGGCCGGTTTGTAACGGAGGATACCGATTTGATCGAACAACTGCGGGCGTCTGCGGCCCGAAACATCGCAGCAGATTTTCTGGAAAAAATGCGCAGCATCGGCTATACGCCCCAGCAGGCGGCAGAGCTGCTGCGCAGCTGGAACGAAACGGAGGGAAAACAGCATGAGTAAGATCCTGACTTGTGAACATCTGACCAAGGCCTATGGGAAAGAGAAGACCGCCCTGAACGGCATCGACCTGAACCTTGATTTTGGCCGCATCGTCGGCCTGCTGGGCCCGAACGGCAGCGGCAAGACCACGCTGCTCAAACTGGCAAACGGTCTGCTGCAGCCCACCGAGGGTGTGGTGAAGATCGCGGGCATGATCCCCGGCCCGGAGACGAAGGAGATCGTCTCCTACCTGCCGGATGCCGATTGGCTCCCCGACTGGATGCGGGTGGAAGAGCTGGTGAACATGTTCCGGGATTTCTACGGGACGCCCTGCGAAGCCAAAGCGTACATCGGGTTCGATGCCGCCAAAGCCAACGAGATGCTGGCCCGGCTGAACATCGACCCCAAGGCCCGGCTCAAGACGCTTTCCAAGGGCACCAAGGAAAAAGTCCAGCTGGTGCTGGCTATGAGCCGCGCCGCCAAGCTCTACCTGCTGGATGAACCCATCGGCGGTGTGGACCCCGCCGCGCGGGACTATATCCTGAACACGATCATTTCCAACTACAGCAAGGACGCAACGGTCGTCATCTCCACCCATCTCATTGAGGACATCGAGCCGGTGCTGGACGAGGCTGTGTTCCTGAAGGACGGCAAAATCTTCGCCCACCGCGCTGTGGACGACATCCGCGAGACCGAGGGCAAGAGTGTCGATGCGTATTTCCGGGAGGTATTCAAATGCTGAAGCAATTGTTGAAATATGAGTTCAAGGCCACCAAAAGCCTGTACTTCGGGCTGTATCTGGCGCTGGCACTGCTGAGCGTGGTGCTGGGCGTTTCGTTCCGGCAGGAAAATGCATGGGCCGACAATACGAATTTCGGGCGGCTCGAAGTCATTCTGATGGTCCTCTATCTCTCTGTCATCTTCGCCATTGCGGTGCTCTGTTTTGTCAGCACGGTCCAGCGCTTTTATAAAAATCTGCTGGGGCGTGAAGGCTACCTGATGCACACCCTGCCCGTGACCGAGACCCAGCTCATCCTCTCCAAGCTCATCACCAGCATGGTCTGGGTGCTGTGCAGCGGCCTGGTGGGCATCGTCTGCATCACGGTCATGGTTGCTGTCGGCGTGTTCGACCCGGAGACCTTCGGCATGGTGGACTGGGAAAGCTGGAAGCAGCTGTGGGGGATGCTGTATGGGGAACTGGACGCGAAGTTCTGGCTGGTGACGTTCTGGACCATCCTCATCAATCTGGCCCGGCTGGCCGACCTCATCCTCTGCGTTTACGCCGCCTGCATGATCGCCCATCCATTCCGGAAGTATGGGATGGTCTCCGGCATCCTCGCCTTTATCGGCCTGAACGTTGTGGAGAACCAGATCGATAAGCTGCTGGGCACGAACCATGTGAACCTGTTTGTGGACATTACCTATCGGGTGGCCGATGTGAACGTGACCGGTGTGACCTATGGAATGACCCCGATGCAGACCATGACCACAGCGTTCGGGGCCGACTCCGGCTACCTGTTCTGCTTTGTTGTGACCTCGGCCTTCGCGGCGGCCTACTTCTGCCTGACCCGCTGGCTGATGAAGCATAAACTGAATCTCGAATAAGAAAAGAAGCTGAACAACAGAAAAATGGCTTCCGGCAACTGCCGGAAGCCATTTTTTGTCAGGTGTAAAAATCAGCGGGCGTCGCGGTTGGCCTCGTACTCCTCCATGGAGATGTAGTGGTCCAGCACATGGATGCCCTTCAGGCGCTTGTTGGAGAAGCCGGTGGAAGCGTACTGGCCCTCCCAGTAGTTCAGGCGGGTGGCCAGATAGGCGGGCACACTCATGCCGCGCGGGATGACCAGCGCGTTGTTGATGAGCAGGGCCTCGGCATCGGCGAAGGCCTTGTAGCGGGCGTCGATGTCATCGGTGATCTGCTTGGCAGCCTCGATGGCGGTCATGTACTGCATGATGGCGTCCGCTGTGTCGCCGGTGATGAAGCCGTCTTCCACGCCGGTGCGCAGATACGCATAGCGCATCCCGCGGGAATCCTCGGCCTGATAGAACGGGTCGGTCTCGGTCTCCGGGTCGGAGTAGTCGGCGCCCCAGTTGCAGAGCAGGAACTCGAACTTGCCGTTGCGGCGGACGGCGGACAGGAAGCTGTCCGCAGGGCCTTCGGTGATGATGACATCAATGAAGTCGAAGCCGTCGTTCAGCACACCCTCCAGCTGCTGCTTGAAGACCTGGCACTGCTTGTCCCAGTCGGTGGAAGAGGGGTTGTAGGGCAGCTGCACCTTGATGGGGAAGGTGGCACCGGCAGCGGTCAGCTCCTCGATGGCAGCATCGCGGAACTCCTTGGCCTTGGCCTCATCGAAGAACTCGGTGATGTTGGCCAGGTCGCCGCACTGGGTGTAGTCCACACCGGCAGTGGTGGCGCAGAAGTTCGGGGGCGTGATGGTGTTCAGCTTGTAGCCGTCATAGCCTTCCGGGGCAGAAACGGCCAGTGTGACGGCGTTGTTGATGCCGTACAGGAAGGCCTTGCGGAAGTTGGTGTTGTTGATGGCCTTGGCCCAGTTGTCCGGCTCATACTCGGCATCCACGCCCTCGACGCTCCAGTTGGAGAACTCGTGGGCGTAGGGCATGAAGTTGAACATGTAGAAGTAGGTGTAGTTGGTGTTGGGGCGGTCCATGGAGACCATGCTCCTGGTGGTGTCGTCGCTCAGCCAGCTGTCCAGAATATCGGGACCGATGGTGGCTTCGTCGATCTCGCCGCGCTTGATCATCTCCGGGCCGTTGACGGCGGCTTCAGCGTTGTAGATGCGGCTGATGGTCTCGATGAAGACGTTGTCGGCGTCGTAGTTCTCCGGATTTTTCTTCATGATCCAGGTCTCCAGAGACTCGTAATCCGCCAGATAGAACGCACCGCAGCTGTACATGGTCTCGGCAGAGGTGGCGTACTGGTCGCCCATCTCGTCCAGCAGGGGGCCGTAGGCAGGCTCATAGGGCAGGTAGCACAGCAGGCTCAGGAAGCCGGGGAAGTCGTAAGTCAGGGTGTAGGTCAGGGTGTGGTCATCCACGGCCGTGACGCCCACGGTGTCGAAGTCCAGCGGCTCGTAGGTGCTGGCGGTGCCGTCCGGAGCGGTCACGGTGACCAGACCGCTGGCGTCGGCGGTGTAGGTGGTGCCGTCGTCGTCCACAACGCCGGTGTTGGCGTTGTTCAGGTAGACGTAGTAGTTGTAGTAGTCATCGGCACCGGCGATGTAGGCGGTGACCAGACCGACGTTGGAGGAGGCGTAGTCCGGGGTCAGAACATACTTCAGGGCGTCCACAAAGTCCTGCGCGGTGACGGGGGCCACGACTTCGCCGTTGTTGTCCACCCAGTTCTCCTCCCGCAGATGGAAGGTCCAGGTCAGGGTGTCCGCATCCCAGTCCCAGCTGGTGGCCAGACCTTCGCGCATGACGCCCTTGTTGTCGTACTCGACCAGCGTATCCACGCAGTTGGCACCCACGACCATTTCCAGGTCGGTGGCGGTGGTCAGGTAGTTCAGGGTGGCGGGCTGGCTGGAGTACAGGATGGTGTACTTGGAGGTGTCCACCGTGCCGGAAGCCGCGCTGCCGGTGCTGCCGGCAGAGGAACTGCCGCCGCAGCTGGTCAGCAGACCGGCTGCACATGCGCCTGCGGCTGCCAGACCGCTGGCTTTGAGGAACTGGCGGCGAGAAATCAAATGATCCATGATAAAATCCCTCTTTCTTCGTATTTCATGTTTTTGTGTGCGCCAGCGGCTGGGGTGCACTGTTTCCCATCAGCGGGGAATTGCAAAAAGGCGTAACGGAATACTTCCGTTACGCCTTTGTAACAGTCCCTCCCGACCACAGCCGTGTGGTTACAGAAAGTATAGCATCCTTTCGGGCGGACGTCAATTCTTTAATTCATATTGGTTTCGGCAGCGGGCGCTTCCGGCACAGCGGCGGCGGGGGCCGTTTCTGCGGCTGCGGCAGCCGACTCGGCCTGGACTTCCGCCGCCAGTGCCTTGGCGGCTTCCTCGGCGGCGCGCTTGGCCTCGCGCTCGGCCTGGCGCTCCTTGGCCTTGGCCACGGCTTCTTCCTGCCGCTTTTTGGTGCGGATTTTGATGCGGCAGACCGAGCAGATGCCGTCCTTGCAGTTGGGGGCGATGGGCTTGCCGCACTCCTTGCAGAGGCTCTTGGTGCATTTGTAAACGCTCACCGGGCCCAGCGTGGTCAGCTGGCGGAGCTTCAGCCCGTCCAGACCGCCGTTGGAGCAGGTGGCAACGCAGACGCCGCACTCACTGCACTTCCACGGCGTGATGACCGCGCGGGTCTGGCCGTCGGGCAGATCCTCGAAGCGGATGGCCCCGGCGCGGCAGGCCTTTTCGCACCGGCCGCAGGCAAAGCACTTCTGGGTGAAATTGGGCAGGTGGTAGCCGTATTTGAGGGGCGTTTCGCTGGCGGCTTTCAGCTGCTTGGTGCGCTGGTGCAGCAACAGGCGGAAGTCCACCGCGCTCTGGTCATCGTCCCGCAGGCCGGGCAGCATCCGGAGCAGCTGCTTCGTGCCCGCCTTGGAGCCGGCCGTCACCTGCTCCATCATCTCGCGGCGGGAGTATTCCTTGCTGTGGAAAGGGGCCGCATCCTGCTCGTAGGCCAGGGTGAACCGAGCCTCGAAGAGAGGCTGGCCGAAAAATTCCACCAGACGGGTGAGCTCGTTGCGCAGATGTTCGGCGCAGACGTCGTTCTCGCACTCGCCGCAGGGGGTCAGGTCCAGCACGATCTTTTTGTTCAGGGCCAGGTAGGCCAGCGCCTCCCACGAGAGGGCCGATACGCAGGCCCGGACGAGGGTGTTCTTGCGGGTGCTTTTCTCGCAGCCGATCCAGACGGTGTCGTTGTCGCTGTCGGCGGGGGCCGTGTCCCGCTGGACCTGCTCCGGCGAGGGGGCGATGCAGCCGCTGCGGCAGGCAGAAACGCAGAGGCCGCAGTCGGTGCAGGGGTCCCAGTCCTTGACGAGATTCGGGCGGGTGAAGATCGCATCCCCAAAGGGGCAGATGTCCTTGCAGGCCGTGCAGGGGGTGCGGTGCGGGTGCAGGTTCCAGCACTGTCTGCGGTTGATCTCCGGGTGGGTGGTCTTCATCAGCGCATCCATGGCGTAGCGCGTAAAGAAACTCATCGAATCACTCCTTATCCGGGTCCATGACCGAAGTCACGACGGCGTTGTCCAGCAAAAAGCGCTGGACCTTCTGGGCAGCTAGAGCAGCGGCCACGGTCTCCGGGGCCAGCACACGGCGGATGTCGGCTTCGGGGGTGTCCTGCTGCACGGAGAGGCGGCGGTATTCGGCGTTGACCTCTTCGGGCCGGACGGTGATGTTCTCGGCCTCTGCGATGGCGCGGGCCGCGTACATGGTGCGGATCTTCCGCTCAGCGTCGGCGCGGTAGCCTGCCCGCAGGGCCTCGGCGGTGGTGCGGCTGTTCTTGCAGTGCTGCTCCATGCTGATGCCGCTGCGGCTCAGGCGCTGGCTCAGCAGCTTCATCTCGTTGTCGGCGGTGCGGTCGAGCACGGCCTCCGGCACGGTGACGGTCAGGTTGGCACCGGCCATCTCCAGCAGCTTCTGCCCGGCGGCGCGGTCGGCACCGTCTTCGTGGATCTTCTGCTTTTTGGCGCGGACGGCCTCCCGCATGGCGGCGAGGGACGCATAACCGGCAGACTGCGCGAACTCCTCGGTCAGCTCCGGGGTGGTCTTCTCGGCCACGGAGTGGAGCGTGATCTCGAACTGCGCCGTCTTGCCGGAAAGCTCCGGCACGCGGAACGCAGCCGGATAGGTGAAGTCGAACCGGAAGGTCTCACCGGCCTTGTGGCCATAGATGGCCTGCTCGGCGGCGGGCATCAGCTTGCCGTCGCCCAGCACGACCATGACCTTCTCCATCCGGCTGTCGGGGATCTCCTGGCCGTCCATGAAACCGGCGAAATCCAGCAGCACCCGGCTGCCGCGCTTCGCGGCCTCGGTGGAGTTGTGGTAGGTGGCGCGCATCCGGGTCTGGTGGACCATCTCGATGTCCAGCGTCTTCTCGGAAATGCCGCGCACATGGCGGGTGACGGCCAGCCCTTTATACTGTCCAAGCTTTACTTCAGGGAAATTATTCTGCTGATTTTCCATTTTGCAATACTCCTTCTGACGATAGAACGTTTATTCGAAAAATGGGAGGGTGCGGTGTTATAACCCGTGGGCGACAAGCCAGCTCTCGGCGACCTGCGAGAACATTTCGGGGTATTGGGCATTTTCGGCGTCGAAGACGTGGAGGTAGGTCTCCACTTCGGCACGGGTGGGGGCGGCGACCCGCTCCCAGATGGTGAAGGTGTAGCCGTTGCCCATATCGAATGTGGCGGCAAGGGTGTGGGTGCCGTCCCGCAGCTCGGCGAATTTGGCGTTCAGCTTGTGGCCCAGCTCCGTGTCCGATGCGTAGGACAGGGGGTAGGGGTCAACGGTGACGACATACTTTGCCTCAAAGAAGCTCATGGGGAAGTTGTGGGTGCCCGGCACCGAGAAGCTGTCCGGCAGTTTGCCGTCCAGCGGCTGCTCCGGCAGCAGGCAGTTGCGCAGATGGCCGGGGTTGTAGAGCATGTCGTCGGTGATCATGTACGCGGTCTCGCCGTCGCCGAGGTGGACGCTGAGCCATTCGGTCACAGCCTGCAGCTGGCTCAGGTCCCTGCGGTCGCAGGTCAGACCGTCGAGCCGGACAAATTCTGCGGTGCTCTTGAGCGGGAAGTGGTCGATGAGAAAATCGGGCAGGGCCACCACCGTCAGCGGCGAGCAGCGCACCGATACGGCAAACACCAGCGTGAACGCCCAGTAGCCCAGCTTGAGGGCCTTGCGGCGCTCGATGCCCTCCGCCAGCGCCGCAGCGCCTGCCAGAAAGAGCAGGAAGTAGGCGGGGAGGAAGAGGAGCATCTGGTGGGAGCCGGTGTTCTGCACCCGCGTGAAGAGCACGAGGCTGACCGCCAGCTCACAGGCACCCAGCGCAGGCAGGGCGAACCGCTTGCGGCGGAAGGCATCTGCGATGCCCAGCCCGATGAGGATGAAGTTCAGCAGGCCGATGCGAAGGGTGTGGTAATAAAGCTCGGTGGCCATGCCGCCGACGTTGTAGTAAGAATAGCGGTCGGAGTAGTCAAAGGCGAGGATCCTGCGGACCATGGGCCAGAGCAGGGCGACCATTGCGACTAGGGCGCAGAGGCCGAAGGCGATGAGGTTGCGCACCC
This sequence comes from Faecalibacterium sp. AF28-13AC, assembly GCF_003478405.1. Taxonomy (NCBI): domain Bacteria; kingdom Bacillati; phylum Bacillota; class Clostridia; order Eubacteriales; family Oscillospiraceae; genus Faecalibacterium; species Faecalibacterium sp. AF28-13AC. The sequence goes on from NZ_QUFG01000001.1 coordinate 135,237, forward strand.
GGCGGACGGCCAGCGCCTTGTCGGTCCTGGCGAGTTTTGCGCTGCTGACCAGAAGCAGCAGTGCGTAGGAAAAGTAGTAGCCGACCACGAAGTAGAGATACCACCGGCGGGTCAGAATGACCGCTGCCGTGGCCAGAAAGAGGAGGGCGAACCGGCCCGGCTCCAGCTGTTCAAAGCGGTAGTCCAGCGTCAGCACCAGGATGGCGAAGGCGAAGATGAGGCCGAACCAGTCCGGCTGGGCCATCATTGCGCTCATCCGCAGAAACGGAAAGGTGAGCAGCCACGAAAAGCCGATGAGGAAGTAATAGAACCGGTTCTTCACCCGGAGCATCTGCCCCACCTTGATGACCACGCCCGCCAGCAGCACCATCAGGCTGGGCAGGACGCAGAACACCTGGCTGAACGCATAGCTGTCGCCGGTGCGGGCCGTCAGGCAGAAGGGAAACTCAGTGAACAGGGTGATGAAATTGGTGTAGTCCTCTGCGAAGGAGCCGAAAATGTACGCGAAGCCCGCCGCCGGGCCGGCAGCAAAGGCCGCCTCGGCGCTGTATTGCTTGACGAGGTAGTTGGCGTAGTCCCAGGCGTAGACGAAATCGCGCCGCCCCAGCGCCCAGTAGAAATAGAGCACCGCCGCCGCCCAGCAGCCCACAAGGACGGCCCGGTGGAAGAAGTCCAGCGTGACGCCGGACACCCGCAGCACCCACAGCGCCCCGTAGAACAGCGCACAGCTGCACCACAGGCTCACCAGCGGGAAGAATGCCGCCCCGGTGGGGAAGAGCAGCCCGATGGCTGCCAGGACCAGTACCCCGATGCCGAGCGCGGCCCCCGCTTTGCCCCAGGGGGTGAGGCCGCGTTTCAGCAGGGCCGAACGTGTTTGTTCCATAACACAAAACCTCTCACAAAACCTGATAGTTCATGTTACAGTATAACGGTTCTGCCCGGCGCTGGCAAGGCCGCAGCGGCGGCAAAACGGAAAATATCCCGCTGCATTTTCAGCAGACGGGATACTTTGAACAAAAAATTACTTTTTGGAATTGATTGCGGGCTTTGCAGCGGCCTTGCGCCGGGCAGCAGCAGCCTTCCGGGCCGAAGCCTGTGCGGCCTCGGCATGGGGAGCCTCCGGCGTCAGACGGAGCAGTCGGCTGCCCATGGCGGGCAGGTCGAGGGTCAGGGTGTAGTCCCGCCCATAGACGCCGCCGTCCGTGGTGTGGAAGCTCCGGGTCCGGCTCTTGTCGGCACCGTTCCAGCGGGAGGCCTCGCTGTTCAGCAGCTCTTCGGCCCCGCAGGGGAACTTGAGGTAGAGCGGGAACTTTTTGTGGGCGGTGTTCTGGGTGTTCATCACACAGAGCAGAGTCTGGCCCGCGCCCTTGCGCAGCCAGGCGTACACGCCCTCGTCCCGGCTCTCGCTGGCCACCCACTCAAAACAGCCGGGGTTGTATTCGCCGTCGTAGAGGGCGGGCTCTGTGGCGTAAAGGCGGCCGAGTTCGGCGAAGTATTTCTGGAAGCTGTCGTGGAAGGGGTATTTCATCAGGCCCCAGTCCAGCTCTTTCTTCTCGTCCCACTCGCGGAAATGGCCCAGCTCGTTGCCCATGAAGTTCAGCTTCTTGCCGGGGTGGGTGTACATGTAAAAGTACAGGGTGCGCAGCTGGGCGCACTTTTCCTCGTAGGTGCCCCAGAGCTTGTCGATGATGGTCTTTTTGCCGTGGACCACCTCGTCGTGGCTCAGCGCCAGCAGATACAGCTCGTTGTAGAAATACTGCATACTGAAGGTGAGCTTGTGGTAGGCATCCGGGCGCTCGCCGAAGGGGGTGGCGAAATAGTCCAGCGTGTCGTGCATCCAGCCCATGTCCCACTTGTAGTCGAAGCCGATGCCGTCGTAGCGGGTGGGGGCCGTGACCTTGAGGAAGTTGGTGGAGTCCTCGGCCGTGTAGATGCCGGTGGGGAACCGTGTGTTCAGGCCGTGGTTCAGATTCCGCAGGAAGGTGACCGCACCCTCGTTTACGCCGCGGTTGGGGTCGCCCTGCCAGTAGAGCGCGCGGGAGATGGCGTCCATCCGGATGCCGTCGCAGTGGTAGACGTCCATCCACAGGGCGGCGGCGCTGTTCAGGAAGCTGCACACCTCCCGGCGGTAGTAGTTGAAGTTGCAGGTGCCCCACTCGCTGTGGCCCACATCGCTGTCGTACTCATACAGATGGGTGCCGTCAAAGTTGGCCAGCGCGTCGCCGTTGGCGGCAAAGTGGACCGGCACAAAGTCCATGATGACGCCGATGCCCATCCGGTGGCAGGCGTTGACGAAGGCTGCAAAATCGGCCGGGGAGCCGTAGCGGCTGGTCACGGAGAAATAGCCGGTGGTCTGGTAGCCCCAGCTGCCGTCGAAGGGGTGCTCGGCCAGAGGCAGCAGCTCCACATGGGTGAAGCGGTGGTCCAGCAGCCAGGGAATCAGCTCCCGTGCCAGCTCGCGGTAGTTGTACCAGCCGTCCGAGCCGTCCTCGCAGGTGGCGTTGGGCTTGTGCTTCCAGCTGCCCGCATGGAGCTCGTAGATGTTCAGGGGCAGGTTGCGGCACTTGTCCCGCCGCTCCATCCAGGTGTGGTCGTCGAACGGGAAGTCCAGTTTGGTCAGGATGCTGGCCGTGCCGGGGCGCAGCTCGGTGGCAAAGGCGTAGGGGTCGGCCCGCATCACGGTGTTGCCGTCCCGCCCGTGGATGCGGAACTTGTACATCTCGCCCTCCTGCAGACCGGGGACGAAGCCGTTCCAGATGCCGGTCTCGGCCCGCTGCATGGGCACACCGGGGCCCCAGCCGTCAAAGCCACCGCAGATCTCCACGGCCACGGCGCTGGGGGCCCACACCGCGAACCGCCAGCCGTCCCGGAAGGGATGCGCACCCAGTGTGCGGTAGGCGTCAAAGCAGTCGCCCAGAAAGAACGAACGATCGATCGAAGGAAATTCCATGCCAAAAACTCCTTTTCTATTCACAGCCCTGCCCCCTCCGCCATTGCTTCGCAATGCCGCCTCCCCAAAGTGGGAGGGTTTGGCAGTTTATGCAGACGCGAAGCGGCCTGAGAGGGTGAGGCACCTTTCCTTTTTGTCATTGTTACTAAGAAAACCAAATCGAAATCGTCAAACCTGCTGATTTTGCAGGAGACTTTGTATAAAAATTAGCAAAGTTCCACACTTTGGTCCGGAACTATGCTATACTATCTCTGTCGCCCGTATGCGGCGGGCGCAGGAAAAACTGCTAGAATGGGAGAGACTGTAACGATGGCTTGGTATGACAACGCTGTATTTTATCACATCTATCCGCTGGGGCTGTGCGGCTGCGCACATGAGAACGACGGCCAGCCCACACCCGGTGCCTTTGCAAAACTGAACGCCTGGGCCGAACACGCTTATGAGGACCTTGGCTGCACGGCCATTTATATCGGCCCGCTGTTTGAGAGCGGCTCCCACGGCTACGATACCATTGACTACCGCCGGGTGGACCGCCGCCTGGGCACGAATGAAGAGTTCCGGGAGTTTGTGGCCAACTGCCACGCCTGCGGCCAGAAAGTCATCGTGGACGGCGTGTTCAACCATGTGAGCCGTGATTTCTTCGCCTTCCAGAACCTGAAAACGGACCGCGAGAACGCCCGGTATAAGGACTGGTTCTGCGATGTGAATTTCTGGGGCAACAACGAGTACAACGACGGCTTCTCCTACGGCAACTGGGGCGGCTTCAACCTGCTGGTCAAGCTGAACCAGCGCAACCCGGAGGTCCAGAATTACCACTACGATACGATCCGCTTCTGGGTCCGTGAGTTCGACATCGACGGCATCCGTCTGGATGCAGCCGACGTGCTGGACTTCGAGTTCATGAAGGGCCTGCGCCGCCTGGCCAACGAGGTCAAGCCGGAGTTCTGGCTGATGGGCGAGGTCATCCACGGTGATTACAGCCGGTGGGCCAACCCCGAAATGCTCCACTCGGTGACCAACTACGAGCTGCACAAGGGCCTGTGGAGCGGCCACAACGACCACAACTATTTCGAGATCGCGCACACCATGCGCCGTTTGCAGGGCCTGTGCCACGACACCCGGCTCTATCTCTTCTCGGACAACCACGATGTGGAGCGCCTGCCCAACAAGTTGCGCAACCGGGCCCACATCCGCCACATTGCTCTTCTAGTATATACGCTTTGGGGCATTCCGTCCATCTATTATGGCTCGGAATTTGCAATTGAGGGCAAAAAAGAGTGGGGGAGCGACTGGCCGCTCCGCCCCTGCCTGGAATTGGATGACTTCAAGGATGCGCTGACCACCAATCCGGTCACCAGCGTATACGCAGCGCTGGGGCGGCTGAAGGCCGCGTGCCCGGAGCTGACCTGGGGCGAGGTGAAAGAGTTGCAGCTGACTACCCAGTGCTATGTGTTCGCCCGTGTGCTGGACGGCAAGGCCGTCGTGGCCGTCTTCAACAACGGCGACAGCCCCGCGCAGCTGGAGTTCCCGCTGCCGGTGGAGGCCACCGGTGCCGAAGACCTGCTGGCCGACTGCGTGGGCAGCCAGCCGATCCGGACGGAAATCGAGTGGGGCCGGATGAAGGTGCAGCTGCCCTCCAATTACGCTACGCTCCTCCGCCTGAAATAAACTTGCACATTCCTGCGGGGTCTGTTATTATAAGGTAAAATCAGAAAACAGGGGGGCATTCGGATGAATGCTGTACAGCGCAGAGAAGTGATATTGGAGCGGCTGAGCAACGCCGACGCACCGGTCAGTGCCAGTGTGATGGCGGCGGAGCTGGGCGTCTCCCGCCAGATCGTGGTGGGCGATGTGGCCCTGCTGCGGGCCGGCGGTGCGGCCATCGAAGCCACGCCGCGGGGATATCAGTTCCACCCGGCCCCCGGCGGCTACACCGGCATCCTGGCCTGCGTCCACCGCACGGCAGAGGAGATGCGCACCGAACTGTATGCGGTGGTGGACCAGGGCGGCACTGTGGTGGACGTGGCCGTGGAGAACCCGCTGTACGGCGAGCTGCGCGGCAACCTGAACCTGTCCAGCCGGTATGATGTGGACAACTTCATCCAGCAGGCAGCGGATACCCCCGAATGCCTGCTCAGCCGGATGACCGGCGGGGTGCATCTGCACACCCTCTGCTGCCCGGACGAGAAAACGTTCCACCGCATTGAGGCAGCGTTGGAAAACGCGGGTGTCCTGTATAAAAAAGAGTAACAAAACCCGCAGATTCTGTCTATCAACAAAATCCGAAAAGGGTTGGGTATCCGACAAAATACCGAAAGAGGTGGATTATTTTTGGACATCCGCATCGAAAAGACCGACCGCGCCATCGAAAAAGCGTTTCTGGAACTGCGCAGCAAAATGCCGCTGGAAAAGATCAAGATCAAAGACCTGTGCGCACTGGCCTGCGTGAACAAATCGACGTTCTATGCCCATTATGAGGATATCTATGCACTGTCCAGCCGGTTGGAGGACAAGCTCATTGCCGACATTCTGGCCAGTGTCTCGGCGGTGGAGCTGCACCCGGTCCGGACGGAGGCGCTGACCCGTGAGCTGTTCCGGGCCTTTGTCCAGAACAAAACGGCGGTGAACATCCTCTTCGCTGATTCCCGTCAGGGCATCTTTGCCAACCGCATCGAAAAGGGCCTGCGGGAGCGCCTGACCGCGCAGGACCCCACCTTCGCCAACGACCCCAAGCGCGGCATCCTGCTGTCGTTCTGTGTGCAGGGCTGTTTCTATGCCTTTACCAACAACAGCAGCCGGATGGACGAGAAACACCTCGTGGACCTTCTGGCAGAGATCGCCAGGGCGGCGCAGAAAATCAAGATGTGAACACAAAAAAGAGCTTCCGGCATCTGATATGTAGGGGCTGTTGCACAAGTCCCTACAAAAAGACCAGAGTTATTCAGCCAAAAGGCTTTACAACTCTGGTCTTTTGCTTTTTAACGGCAGTCCTCCCGGTAGACATTCCTATGGGTCTAGGAACCGCGGTGGTCTGCGTTGATGATGTAGCCAAAGGGAATGGCACCGCCAGTGAACTTTCCCTTCAGTGCGTTTTCGGTCAGGCCACGAATGACCTTTTCTGCAAGGTCAGCGGAATAATACTCGGCATAACCTTCCAGCACCGATTCCAGAATGATGCCCACCGACCTATGGTTTTCGCCATAAGCTGGTGGGCATCTGTTGTTCTGGCTTATAATTCACTGATGGTTGCAGTAATGGGCTGCATAAGGATCCGCCTGACCGGGGTATATACTGCCAGCACCACCGCCGCCAACACGACGGCGACGGTCACAGCAAGACAGCCCCACGGCACCTGCCACGCTGCACCGAAATAATGGGTGATGAGCCGGGTATACAGCATCCGGTTCAGCACAAGACCCAGCGCAATGCCCACCACAAGACCGGACACCGCATAGGTGCCAGCTTCGGCAGAGACCATGCGTTTCAGCTGTGCATCATCCATCCCGATGGCACGCAGGATACCATACTGCTTCATTCGTGCCGACACGCTCATGGAAATGCTGTTGATGATGTTCAGAATGGTGATTCCTGCAATCACGATGAGAAACGCATAGACCACCAGATGGAACGCCCAGTAGGTGCTTTGTATCATCCGATTTCCTTCGATTCGGTTGGAAAAAACAACCTGCTTGTTTAACGTGTCGCTCAGCAGGGTGTGTATTTGTGCAATGGCTGCGTCTGCTGTGGTATCTTTTAGTTGAATATCGATCACCGCATAGCGGTTTTGCCCGGTCAGCTGATGGAAGGTTTCTTCAGTGCAGATAACAATCGGGGAATCGGTACTACTGAACGGGCTGTCGTTCAATACACCCACGACTGTGAGCTTTGCATCCTCCAGCTGAATGGTATCACCCACGGTCAGGGAGTTGCTTTTGTCGAATACCGTCAGCACAGGGTATGTGCCATCCTCCGGCTCCTGCGGAAAGGTTCCGCCAATCAGGTCTTTTTTCGCCCAGCCAAACTGTATCGTATCGTATGAAATCAGGTCGATGGACCCCTGTTTTCCCTGATATTCCGCCGGGAGCGGGCAATACATCCGCCCGAATGCGTGTTTGACTTCCGGCAGAGCTTCCAGCTGCTCCACCAGCACCGGGTCAAGGACATTTTGCCCGGATGTTTCACCCACCGATAAGTCCGGCGCGTAGGGCTGCAACGGATTCAGCGCAAATCCAACCCATCGAAGCAAAACCGAAAAGCTCAAAAACAGGAGAATGCTTAACGCAAAGGAACCTGTCATCAAAAGCAGATTCTTTTTGGACGAGGTTGCATGGCTCACGCCCAAAGAAAGCTCTGCACGACTTCCAAACAACCGAGCATGACACGGAGAAGCCGCTGCATTTTCCACCGCATTCCCGGTTGCTGCTGTGATTGGAGAAGCTTTTGCCGCCCGCCGTGCCGGAGAAGATGCCGCGAACCAAACCGTGACTAGTCCCAATACCATTCCGCAAACAATGCCGACCGGGCTTATTCCGAACACCGGCAAAGAGCTGAATTCATCGCCGACAAATCCACGCAAAAAGGCACACAATCCCCATGTGGAAACGATTCCCAGCACACACCCTGCTGGAACAGCAGTTTTACACCAGAAAAGAGCTTCCAGCCGGACAAGCGTCCGAACCTGATTTTTTCCTGCCCCAAGACAACGCAGCATTCCATAATAGCTGGTACGCTGAGCCACATTGCTGTTGATGCTGCCTGTGATCATAAAAATTCCGGCAAGGACGACCATGCCAGCCAACACAGCCGCCACCGTATATAAGCCTACAATATAATCGTTGTTGCTGCTTGCGTTCAACGCCATCAGGTAAGCGTTTTCGGAGATTTTTTCTTCTGAAATTCCGTACTTGTTTTCGATGTTCACAATGGACTGCCGCAAATTGGTACGTGGCTTGAACTGGATGAAATACTGTGTTTCAAAGGATTCTTCTGCCTGTGCGGCAATCTGAGAAAATGTACTGCGGTTCATCACCAGCACAACAGCATCATACTGGTTCGCATCGGAGGTATCCTCATTGAAACCTGCGACAGTAAGCGAAATGGTCTGTCCATCCGGGAGCGTCAGCGGAATCGCTGTACCGACCGTAACATCCAGCCAATCCCGGATGTTTGCTGTCACGAGCACTTCGCCATCCGCCGGGGCAGTGCTGCACTGCATTCCCGGAAAGATTTGAAGGATTGCATCATCTGCTCCTACCAGTGCGGCACGTTTATCTCCGGCAAAGTAGTTTTCCGTAAGGGAAGCGTTGATGTCGCTATACGCCGAAAATGCAGCAACATCCTCCTGTGCGGCAAGCTCTGCGGCTGTTTCAGGGGAGATGTCCTTTACCATGATATGCCAGTTTCCGTTTTTGTTCAGCTGGTTTGAGGTTTCCATCCGAATCGCCATATCTGCCATACTGAACACCGCCGTGACCAGAAACACCGCAAGGACGATGCACAAAATCGTCATGCGGTTCTGCCGTCTGCGTACCTTGGCAGAAATCGGAATCAGGCTCAGATAGCTTTTCATTTCTGTGCTGCTCATTCCCGGCACCTCCCAAAATCGGTCAGGCAGCCGTCCGATACCTGCAGCACCCGGTCTGCCGTCTGCGCAATGCTGCGGTTGTGGGTGATCATCAGGATGGTCTGCTCGTATTTCCGGGATGTTTCTTTTAGCAGGGCAATGACCTCGCTGGTGTTCTGGGTGTCCAGATTGCCAGTCGGCTCATCCGCCAAAATCAGCGAAGGGCGGGTCATCAGGGCGCGGCCAATGGCTACCCGTTGCTGCTGCCCACCGGAAAGCTGACTTGGCAGATGCTTCCGACGGTCTTTCAGATTCAGCACGGTCAGCAGTTCTTCCAGATATGCCCTGTCCGGCTTTTGGTAGTCCAGCAGCACCGGGAACAGGATGTTCTGTTCTACGGTCAGTTCCGGGATGAGGTTGAATGCCTGAAAGATAAAACCGATATTGCGGCGGCGGAAGATCGTCAGCTCCCGGTCTTTCATGGCAAAAACATCCTTGCCATCAATCAGCACCTTGCCGGAAGTCGGCGTATCCAGTCCACCAATCAGATTGAGCAGGGTGCTTTTGCCAGAGCCGGATTCGCCAACGACCGCCACATATTCGCCTTTCGGCACGGAAAAGCTAACATCTTTCAGCGCATGGACAGCGGTTTCTCCGCTGCCGTAGGTCTTGCAGAGATGGTTGACTTCTAATAGTTCCATAGCGTATCCCTCACTTTGCAGGTTCCTTCGATTCAGACGGATCTTCTCTGTCTGTGCAGAAAAGGATAACACGTCAACCTTACTGCAAGCCTACACTCAGCCTACAATTTTGTAGGAATCGGAAAATTCAGAGTAAAGGTCGTGCCCTTTCCCAGCTCGCTGCCTACTTCAATGGTGCCGTGATGGGCTTCCACAACGGCTTTTGCCAGCGGCAGACCCAGCCCGATGCCCTGTGTATCCTGTGAAAAGCGGCTGCGATAAAACCGTTTGAAGATATGGTACAAATCTTCCGGGTGGATGCCGCTGCCGTTGTCGCGCACTTTGATCTGAACCATGGACGGCAGTGCATTCCACTCTACCTGAATCGTATCTCCGCTCTTTGTGTGGTCAAGGGCATTCTTTACAAGATTGTCCACAGCTTCCTGCATCCAGTCACGGTCGCACCAAAGTGTAACCGCCTCTGAACCGGACAGAACAAGCTTTTTCTGTTCCTGCTCTGCACGATAGTGATACTGCCGCGCGATGTCCTGCACCATTTCAGCAACATTTTCGTTTTTCTTCTCCAAGACGACCGAACCGGCATCCAGCCGGGTGATTTTGAGCAGATTCTGCACCAGCGTTTCGATGCGGTCCAACTCCTGTTCGGACAGGTCTGCAAACTCTTTGACCTCCGATGGCGAAACAACTTCGTCCTGAAGCAGACCGTTGTAGATATTCAACGCCGCCAGCGGTGTTTTGAGCTGGTGCGAAATATCTGCAATGGTATTTTTCAAAAAACGCTTCTCCCGTTGCTCGTTGTCTGCGTGTGCGCTCAGAACTGCCGCCAATGCATTAACGGAGTGAAACAGACGGTAAAGTTCTCCCTCCCGGTCGCAGTCCAGTCGTGCATCCGGGTTGCCATCCAGACAGCTTTGGATTTGCTGGACTGCCTGTTCCAGAAGCGCGCTCTGCCTTTGGAAATAGCGAAAAAGCACGCCCCAGAGACAGCCGCCCAGAAGCAGAAAAACAAACAGTGACCCGAAAGAGAATGCGTGCGTTGTATGCCATGCAACGCCCTGCGTGAGAGCCAATGCCACTGCCCAGACCGCCAGCACGGCTTGGAATAAATTCCGGATCTCCCGGTTTGCGAATACTTTCATACGGCACCTTTACCCATTCCATTTATAGCCCATCCCGCGAACGGTCAGCAGCATCTGCGGTTTGCCGGGGTCGTCCTCGATCTTCATCCGCAGCCGCCGGATGTACACCGTTAAGGCACTGCTGTCAATGTAATCTCCATCGCAGTCCCACAGTGCATCCAGAATTTGTTCCTTGGATAGCACGGCATTCGGATGCTGCATAAAGAAGCATAGCAGCTTGTACTCTGCGCCGGTCAGTTCCAGCAAGGTTCCGTTTTTGTATGCCTGCCCCTGCAACAATCGGACGGTGATGCTGCCCGATTCCAGTACGGGTTCTCCTGCGTCGGACGCATTTGCACGGCGAAGCAGTGCATTGACCCGCGACAGCAGGACACCCAGCTTGAACGGCTTGGTCAGGTAATCATCCCCGCCCAGATCCAGTCCCATGATGATATTCATTTCCTCATCCGAAGCGGTCAGGAACAGAATCGGCACGTTGGATGTGCGCCGCACCTTCTGGCAGAAATCGAAGCCAGAGCCATCCGGCAGGGAAACATCCAGCACCAGCAGGTCATATTTTCCGTCTGACCACAGCGCATCGGCTTCTGCCAGCGTCCGGGCGGTATCCAGTGCAAAGCCCTGCTTCTTGAATGCAAAGGTCAGCCCACTGACCAGGCTCAAGTCATCTTCCAAAAGGAACAGTTTTCTCATGATTCCCTCTCTTTTCTGCGTTTTGTGTGTCCTACAGGTTCAAAAGCATTATAAATTTTTTCTGCGAACATTACAATGCGCGAAACGGAAATTGTTTCTTGCCGTGTGTTAAACATAAGTCCTCCTATCACTGCTTTACTGCAATAAAATTTGCAAAACCATCTTGACGTGCCCTGCAATCCATGATACCCTTTATCGCAAATCCCACCGAGCTTGTCGGGGCAAGGCCCCTCCATCTTGCTTGCGCAAGACCGTTCGGTCGCTTAAAAGCCCCACTGGGGCTTTTGTTGCTGCGCAAACGCGAGCTTGCCTATGGCAGGCAGAGCAGGCTCATCATGCCCCCAGCAAAGAAAAACAGAGCGTTCCCGACGGGGAACGCCCTGTTGTACATATCGCTGTTGTCTGTGACTTTTGGCAGGGTGCGTCCGCAGGGCGCACCCTGCTTTTTTTACTATGCTTCATCATTTTCTGCGCGCAGCATCCGGTATCCGACACCAACATGGGTCTGGATCAGATGCGGCGCATCCGGGTATCGTTCCAATTTTTTGCGCAGGGATGCCATGTAAACTCGCAAGGAAGCAATGTCATTTTCCTGCGTACTGCCCCATACTTTCTGCGTGAGGGAGGTATGCGTCAGCACTTTGCCCACATTATGCGCCAGCACACACAGCAGCTTGTACTCGATGGGGGTCAAATGCAATTCATTCTCGCTCAACCAGACGCAGCCTGCCGAGAAGTCGATCTTCAAAGGACCATTGACAAAAACCGGGCTGTTTATGCCGTCAGAAGCCAGCAGATTCAATCGGCGCTGCGTTACACGCAGTCTTGCCAGCAGCTCATCCACGGAAAACGGCTTTGTCAGATAATCGTCTGCGCCGTTGTCCAGTGCCTCGATCTTATCAGAATCTTCGCTCCGGGCACTCAGGACGATGATGGGCAGGTTCGACCATGTGCGGACGCTGCGGATGACCTCGATGCCGTCTATATCGGGCAGCCCAAGATCCAGCAGCATGATGTCCGGGTTGTGGCTGGTAGTCATCATGATCGCCGTTTCCCCATTGGAAGCAGTCAGATATTTATAGCCGTGGGTTTTCAGGGTCGTTGTGATCAGACACCGTACAGGAACATCATCCTCTACGACCAGAATGGACGGCTTATTCATGAATGTTCACCTCGCTTTGCGGCAATGCAAAGGAAAAGACACTGCCATTGGGAATGTTGTCACGCAGGGTCAATGTTCCGCCGTGAGCCGTCAGGATCGCTCGGCAGAGGGGCAAGCCCAGTCCAAGGCTGCGGTGACTGTCTGCGATGCGGCTCTGCCCGGTATAAAACATCTCGAACACCTGTGCTTTTGCGCGATCCGGAATGCCGGGACCGTTATCTGCAACTTCCACTACGACCTGATGGTCTTTCCGGTAAGCCGAAATCTGAATGACCGAGCCCACGGGGGTGTATTTGATGGCGTTATCCACCAGATTGACAACGACCTGCATGATCAGCCGTGCATCCACATTGACCAAGAGGATCTCGTCCCCATACTGTGTTGTGATGGTGTGTTCGCAGCTTTTCCGGTTGACATGATGCAGAGCTTCTTCGATCATTTCGTCCATCAGCTGCGGTGAGATCTGCAGATTCATCCGACCATCCTCAATGCGGGTGATGGAAAGCAGATTTTCCACCAGACCGATCAGCCATTGCGCATCGTCAAAAATATCGGTGCAGATCTTGTTCCGGGTCTCTGTATCCAGTGTTTCTCCGTTGGAAAGCAGATTGCTGGCATTGCCGGAAATGGAGGTCAGCGGGGTGCGCAGGTCATGGGAGATCGTGCGCAGCAGATTTGCCCGCAGCTCTTCATTCCTTGCCTGCAATGCAGCTTGCTCTTTTTCCAGCGCGTTTCTGCGGTTTTCGATGGCCAGCGCACCTTCGCCCAGAATGGAAAGCAGCACACTGTTTTCAAAGGCATCCAGCGGTTTTTCGGATAGATCGATCCCGATCACTCCAAACACGCCGCCTCCGGTCCGAAGTGCAAGATAAAGCCCCTTTGCATCCGGGTAGCTATCCGTGCCTGCGCCGGAACGCTTTTTGTTGGCAAACGTCCAGTTTGCTGCATCCCGTTCTTCCGGTGCAGAAAAGATGTTACACGGCACTTCCCCATCAACCTCAAAAACCTGTTCTGACCCAAGATCTCCGTTTTGTTCCGGGTAAACGATCAAACTCCGGTTCAGCAGCTTCATCAACTGGGACGCTGTCTGAGAGAGGATTTCTTCCTCGCTTTTTGCTCTCTGTAAAAGCTGATTTGTATCAAACAGTATTTTTGTACGGAACGCTGCCTGCGCAGACATTTTTGCATGATCCTTCAGCCGCGTTGTCAGGGTACAGGTGACGATGGCAGAAGTCAGCATCAGCACAAAGGTGATTTGATACCCCGGATCATAGGCATGGAATGTCAGTCTTGGCTCCGTCAGGAAGAAGTTATAGAGCGCAACGCTGGCGATCGAACCAAAAACGCCGCAGGAATAGCCAGATGTTGTAAGAGCCGTGAGCAAAACGCCCAACATATAGAACATAATGATATTGTAGCGCGCAAAGTCCAGTTGCAGGAACAAAAAGCCAATCACCGTGATGCAGGCTAGAATCCCTGCCGTAATCAGCAGATCACGGAACGATGGGACGATGGAACGGGCAAACAACCTTCTGCCAGAGCCGTAATCCTGCTCAACTGCTGCATCCGGGATGATATAAATATCCAGATTAGGCGCAGTCATCGTCAATTTTTCAGTCAGTGACGGTCCACTCCAGAAATGGCGGCGATGTACGCTGGAGCGCCCCAGCACGATTTTTGTAATGCCGGAGATGCGGGCAAACTCTGCGATCTGCTGTGGAATGTCATCCCCGTAGATCGTAGAAATGTCGGCACCTGCCTGCTCTGCCATACGAATGTGCTGCTGCAAGCGCCGACAGTCTTCTTTTCCCATCTGATCCGAATCCGGAGTCCGGACATACAGAGCTGTAAAGGTCCCGCCGAACGCTTTTGCCATCGTTGCTGCCGTCCGCACGATCTTTGCATTGGAGGGAGAGGACGACAGACACGCCAGAATATGTTCAGTGGGTGGGTCGTTCTGATTCATAAAGATCACCTGCCTTGCCCACAGTATAGCACAATTTGATGGTCACGACCACCAGCCGCGTCTTTTTCCTTCTTGTCGAATGATTTCCTTTCGTATGTGATCCAGCGCATCTGCTGCCCAAAATCCACTCAACATGACGCCAAGAACCATCAACAACAAAACGACATCCATATGATCCGTCCTATCTTTTCAGAGCCGGAAACACTTTTGGATCGATGCGTATTTCCCCAAAACCAGCATGCTTTCATCCCGGCACAGCTGCGTATCCGGCGTGATGTTCATATCGAGCTTTCCGTCTTTTTTCAGCGCAAGAATATTGATGTTATACTTTTTTCGGATATTGATCTCGCCGATCGTGCGATCCATCCATTCCGGCGGAATGGTCACTTCCATGATGGCGTGGTCGTCCTGCAGCTCGATATAATCCAGAATGTGTTCGGAGCTGTATCGGATTGCTGCCCACTTTGCCAGCTGCTTTTCCGGGTAGACCACTTCATCCGCACCGTTGCGTAGCAGAAACTTGGCTTGTACATCCCGCTCTGCACGCGAGACCACAAGCTTTGCTCCCAATTCTTTGAGCAGCGATGTTGTTTCCAACGAACTCTGAAAATTGCCGCCGATCGTTACGATGCACACATCAAAATTGCCGACACCAAGGGAGCGCAGAAAGTATTCGCTGGTGCTGTCACCGATCTGTGCATTCGTCACATAGGAAAGCACGGCATTCACACGGTCTTCGTTGCAGTCGATTGCCATGACCTGATGACCCAGCTCATTCAGTTCCTGCGCAATATGGCGGCCAAAACGGCCAAGCCCAATCAAAAGAATCGATTTCATACTTGTCTCCTTTATCCGATCGCGATTTTCTCCTGCGGCAGACGAGAGTGGGCAGGGCTGCTGCCAAATGCCGCATAAATCAACGTCAATCCGCCAACACGTCCCAAAAACATCAGTGCGATCAGCACCCCCTGCGAAAGGATGCCCAACTGCGGCGTGATGCCCAATGTCAGACCTACCGTTGCCACAGCCGAAGCAGTCTCATACAAACAGACTGACATCGGCAGCTGCTCTGTCGCAGCAATGACAAAGGCTCCGAGGAAGAACAGCGTCAAATACATCCCTGCAATCGTGGCAGCATTCTTGACCGCAGAACCATCTATGCGCCGCCCGAAAAATTCCGCATCTTCTCTGCGGCGGAAGGTTGCCCACATATTGGCCAGCAGAACGGCAAATGTTGTGGTTTTCATGCCGCCTGCCGTAGAGCCGGGCGATCCGCCCAACAGCATCAGAACCACCATCAATGCCTGTGAAGCGCTGCCCATCGCAGCAAGATCAGCGGTGTTAAAGCCGGCAGTACGGGGGGTAACGGATTGGAACATCGACAATAAAATGCGCTGCCGGGCAGAGCCTGCCGTGAACTCGAAGCAATAAAAGTACAGCGACGGCAGCACCAGAAGAAACGCCGTTGTGACAAGGATCACCTTGCTCTGCATCCGGTAACGGTGAAAGTCAAGGCGGTATGTACAAATGTCCTCCCATGTCAGAAAGCCAAGGCCGCCAAAGACGATCAGGGCCGCGATTACTGTGGTAAGCAATGGGTCACCTGCATACCGTGTCAGCGAAACAAATTTTGCACCCTCTGTTCCCAGCAGGTCAAAACCTGCATTGCAGAACGCCGAAATGGAATGAAACAGTGCATACCAAATCCCGCGCAAGCCATAATCGGCGCAAAATGTCGGCAGCAACAGTGCAGCACCGGCCAGTTCAAACAGAGCGGTGATCCGCAGAATAAAGCCTGTCAGCCGCACGATGCCGCCCATCTGTGGGGCAGCGGTGGCTTCCTGCATCGTGCTGCGCTGCTTGAGGGAGATCTTTCGCCCGGAAAGCAGCGCAAAGGCAGCGCCCACTGTAATGACACCCAATCCTCCGATCTGGATCAGAAGAAGGATCACACTTTGCCCAAAAACCGACCAGTAGCTGCCGGTATCCTGTACCACAAGGCCGGTCACGCAAAGGGCAGAAGTGGAGGTAAACAGTGCCTCATGGAACGGTGTGATGCACCGCTGCTGTGCAGCGATCGGGAGCATCAGAAGCAATGCGCCCACCAGATCAACTGCCGCAAACCCTGCAATAATGACCTGAAAAGAAGAAAAACGGTGCTGCCTGTAACGAGGATGTTGAATCATAAAAGCTCCTTTACCTATCCGTGTGCATAAAGATTAGCATGGAATAGATAAAGGAGCCGTAAAGAAAATTGTAGAAGTATAAAGATTCCATTAAAATTGATCGGCCAACACTAAAAAATGCCGGACATCACCAGCTCAAAAAAGCGGTAATGTCCAGCATTCATTCGGATTTCTAGTCCATGGCTCCCGGCCACATTCTTCAAATATTCCTCCGGGTCACCATTCAAAATCAAATCCGCATAGCCCAGCGGGTCATTGTAGATAAGGTAGTCCAGTTTTGACCTCTGCATCATGGTCACATCCAGTGCACTGGGGCTTTCATTGCTGCGCAACCGCGGCATTCTGCTTTCCGAAGAAAACAAAAAATCCGAACCCCTCTCCTATCGAGAAAAGGTTCGGATTTTCTATTTTAACGGCAGTCTTCCCGGTAGACATTCCTACGGGTCCAGGAACCGCGCACGAACAAAAGCCCCACTGGGGCTTTTGTTGCCCCGCCTGCGGCAGGGCCGTGTTGTTCAAGTCCTCTTATCCGCATAGAAGAGTGTTTCCAAAAGGACGGACGCAAAAGAAAAACGACAGCCTTTTTTGAAAGCTGTCGTTTGAGAGTGCGGATAAGAGGACTTGAACCTCCACCGAGTTGCCCCGATTAGAACCTGAATCTAACGCGTCTGCCAATTCCGCCATATCCGCATATTTTGTTTTCGTTCGTGAGCCGTGTCGCTCGGAACGATAGTAATTATACCATGGAAACGGGAAATGTCAAGCGCTTTTTTCGAATTTTTCTGACAAAAATTCCGGATGAAATTTTGGCACCGGAATGAGGACGATGGGGCGAAATTTTCGGTGAAATATGATACAATAAGACCTGAGCTGTCCGGGGCCTGGGGCCCTGCGGCAAAATACGATGGAATGAGGGAACCACACATGTTCAACTTTCTGATCTTTATCATCGGGGCGGCGCTCATGCTCGGCATGGGGGTGCGCAGTGTGCTTGCGCGGCGGCGTTTGCAGACAAAAGGCGAAAAGGTCACCGCCCGCGTTGCGGGCACCGCGCAGGGCCGGGACGGTCAGGCCTATGTGCTGGAATTTGAGACGGCAGGCGGCAGCCACCGCCTCCATTACCCGAAAGCGGCCAAGGGCAAGGGCTTTGCGGCCGGGGAGACCGTTACCTTATATTATGACCCGGAAGATCCGGAGAAGATGTATGTGGAAGGCGACCGCGCCGTGCTGGGGGCCGAAGTGCTGTACTTTGCTCTGGCGGTGGTGCTGGTGCTGCTGATGGCCGGATTTGTGCGGTGAGGAGGAAATGCCATGAAACTGGAACATTTTGGGATGCCGGAACCGGGCGACTGCCGGGTGGTCTTTTCGGCCAGTGCCGAGGAGCTGGAAGCAGCGGTGCAGGCCGAGCAGGCGGCACCGGATGCGCCCAAAGAGGAAGAAGACCTGCTGACGGCAGCGGTGAACCGCGCCATTCTGGAAGGTTTTTCGCCGCTGTTTGCGCAGCTGATGGAGGAGCACCGGCTCGTCCCGGTGACGGACCCGGACTTTGAGCTGCTGGCCGTCAACCGGGCTGAAGGGTTCCGGGCGGGGGCGGAGTTTTTCTGCCTGCCGCCGCTGGAACTGGGGCGGTACACCGGCTTTGTGCAGCCCATCCGGCCCCGGCCTATCCGGAAACTGACCCTTGAACTGGAGATCAACCGCCACCACGGCGACGAGGACCGCGCCGCCGACGAGGCGGGCAAAAAAGCCCTGCGGGACCGTGTGGCACGGGAGATCTACAAGACCCGCTGCGCCCAGGCCGAGACGCTGGCTGAGCGGGAGCTGGTCTACCAGCTCGGCGGCGAGGTGAAGGGCGCGCTGCCGAAGCAATTGGTGGCGGGCAACTACTTTGCCGAGCAGCGGGAGTTCAACCTGCGGATGCAGGCGAACAACATCAACTTTGACCAATACCTGAAGGTGCAGGGCCAGACGGTGGAACAGTTCCGGGCGGAGCTTCACGCTCAGGCGGAACAGAAACTGCGGGGGCGTCTGGGGCTTCTGCTGGTCGCCGAAACGGAACATCTCTGGCCCACAGAGGCCGAGGTGCAGGCTGCGCTGGAGGGCTGGAACGGGGAGCGGACCTTCCCGTCCAACGACAAGCGAAAGCTGCGGCAGGGCATTGCCAGCCAGCGCGCAGCTGCCTTTGTGCGGGCGCACTCCACGCTGACCCCGCCGCCGGAGGAGCCAGTGGTGGTCGAGACGGTCTGAAACGACGGGCGGCAGGATTCTGGCAAACAAAAATGGGATGCTTGTTTCAAGCATCCCATTTTTTGTTTGTGCCGGTCAGGTCTCCACGCCCTCGAACTGGCTGTTGTAGAGCTTGGCGTAGAAGCCGCCCTGGGCCAGCAGTTCGTCGTGATTGCCCTGCTCCACGATGTGGCCGTCCTTCATCACAAGGATGACGTCGGCTTCGCGGATGGTGGACAGGCGGTGGGCCACGATGAAACTCGTGCGGCCCTGCATCATCCGGGCGAACGCGGCCTGGATGCGCACCTCGGTGCGGGTGTCGATGGAGGAGGTGGCCTCGTCCAGAATCAGCATGGGCGGCAGGCAGAGCATGACGCGGGCGATGCAGAGCAGCTGCTTCTGGCCCTGGCTGATGTTGCCGCCGTCCTCCGCGATGACGGTATCGTAACCGTCCGGCAGGCGGCGGATGAAGCTGTCGGCGTGGGCTGCCTTGGCCGCGGCAACGATCTCTTCGTCGGTGGCGTCGGGCTTGCCGTAGGCGATGTTCTCGCGGACGGTGCCGGCGCGCAGCCAGGTGTCCTGCAGCACCATGCCGTAGCTGCCGCGCAGGGAAGCGCGGGTCACGTTCCGGATGTCGTCGCCGGAGACGGTGATGGAGCCGCTGTTGACATCATAGAACCGCATGAGCAGGTTGATGAGGGTGGTCTTGCCGCAGCCGGTGGGGCCGACGATGGCAATGCGCTGGCCGGGCTTGACGTCCAGGTTCAGGCCCTCGATGAGGGGGCGGTCCGGCAGGTAGCGGAAGGAGACGTCCTTCAGCTCCACATGGCCGTCCGGCTGCAGCACCCTGGCGTGTTCGGCTTCGGGCACCTGGTCGTCGGCGTCCAGCAGCTCAAAGACGCGGGCCGCGCAGGCCAGTGCGTTCTGCAGCTCGGTGACGACGCCGGAGATCTCGTTGAAGGGCTTGGTGTACTGGTTGGCGTAGTTGAGGAAGATGCTCAGCTGACCGATGGTGATGCCGCCCGCCACAGCATAGATCGCACCCACCAGACCGACGCCTGCATAGACGATGTTGTTGACGAAGCGGGTGGCGGGGTTGGTCATGCTGGAGAAGAAGATGGCCTTCAGGCTGACATCCTGCAGCTGCGTGTTCACCTCGTCAAAGGAGGCAAGGCTCTCGGCCTCGTGGCCGAAGGCCTGCACGACCTTCTGGCCTTCGATCATCTCGTTGACCAGAGCGGTCTGCTCACCGCGCACGGTGCTCTGCCCCTGAAAATACTTGTAGCTGCGCTTGGCCAGGAAGCTGGCTACCACCAGGCTCAGCGGGGTGATGCAGACGACCACCAGCGTGATGGGGACATTCTCCCACAGCATGAACAGCAGGGTGCCGAAGATGGTCAGCAGGCCGGAGAACAGCTGGGTGAAGCCCATCAGCAGGCCGTCGGCGAAGGTGTCCACATCGGCGATCATCCGGCTGACGATGTCGCCGGAGGGGTGGCTGTCGAGGTAGGAGAGGGGGAGGGTCTGGATCTTCCGCAGGGCGGCATTGCGCAGGTCGCGGCTGACGGAGAAGGTGATGCGGTTGTTGCAGACGCTCAGCAGCCACTGCGCAAAGGCTGCGAGGATGGCTACGGCCACGATCTGCAGGATGATCTGCATCACACCGGCAAAGTCCACACGGCCCTTGCCGAGCATCAGGTCGATGGCGCTGCCGCAGAGGATGGGGATATACAGCTGGGCGGCCACGCTCACGGCGGCCACGATGAGGCTGCACCCCACGAAAAAGTAGTAGGGGCGGATCTTTTTCAGCACCCGGCGGAGCGTTGCCTTGCGCTGTTCCGGGGTCAGGCTGCTCTTTGCTTTTGCACTCATTTCTGCGCATCCCCTTTCTTGAACTGGCTGGCATAGATCTCCTCATAGACCGGGCAGGAGGCCAGCAGGTCGGCGTGTTTGCCGAGGCCGACGAGTTTGCCGTCGTCCAGAACGAGGATCTGGTCGGCGTGCTGCAGGCTGGCGGCGCGCTGGCTGACGATGAAGACGGTCAGGCTGCCGGGCAGAGCCGCCAGTGCCTTGCGCAGGGCGGCGTCGGTGGCGTAGTCCAGAGCGCTGGCACTGTCATCCAGAATGAGGATGTCGGGCTTGCTCACCAGTGCGCGGGCAATGGTCAGGCGCTGCTTCTGGCCGCCGGAGAGGTTCCGGCCGCCCTGCTCTACCGGCTCGTCCAGCCCAAGGGGCTTCGCCTTGACGAATTCCGCAGCCTGTGCCGTTTCCAGTGCGGCCCACAGGTCGGCATCCGAGGCGTTCTTGTTGCCCCAGAGCAGGTTCGAGCGGATGGTGCCGCCGAAGAGCTGCGCTTTCTGCATGACGACGCTGACGCTGCCGCGCAGAACGTCCCGCGGGTATGCCTGCACCGGACGGCCCAGGATCTCAACCGAACCCTCGGTGGCATCGTAGAAGCGGGGGATGAGGTTGATGAGGCTGGATTTGCCGCTGCCCGTGCCGCCGATGACGCCGATGGTCTGGCCGCGTTTGGCTGTGAAGCTGATGTCCGACAGGCTGGGGGCACCGGCACCGGCGTAGGTCAGGCTGACATGGTCGAACCGGACGGCGTCGTCGGCCTTGCTTGCCTCCACGGCATCCGGAAGGGCAGCGGGGAACGCCATCCCCGGTTCCGTGTCCAGCACGGCCTGCACACGGCTGGCGCAGGCCAGCGCCTTGCTGATCTGCACGATGAGGTTGGCCAGCTTGACCAGCTCGACCAGGATCTGGTTCATGTAGTTGACCAGCGCGATGACATCACCGGCTGCCATGCCGCCGATGTTGATCTCGATGCTGCCTACATACAGCAGCGCCACGATGGCCAGGTTGATGATCACGTAGGTCAGCGGGCTCATCAGGGAAGAGAGATGGCCGACGTGCAACTGCATTTTGGTCAGCAGGTCGTTGGCAGACTCGAAGCGGTCGATCTCGCTCTTCTCCTTGTCAAAGGCGCGGACGACGCGAACGCCGGTCAGGTTCTCGCGGGTCAGGCCCAGCACCCGGTCCAGACGGGTCTGGGCGGTCTTATACAGCGGGTTGGTCAGGACCATGATGCCGAAGACTACGATGGACAGCAGCGGGATGGCCACCACGAAGATCCATGCGGCCCGCGCATTGACCGTGAAGGCCATGACCATGGCACCGACCACCACGAACGGGCTGCGCAGGAACAGGCGGAGGAAGAGGTTCAGGCCGCTCTGCACCTGATTGATGTCACTGGTCATGCGGGTGATGAGGGTGCTGGTGCCCAGCGTATCCATCTCGGTGAAGCCGAGCTTCTGGATGTGCTCAAACAGCGCATGGCGCAGCGAGGTGGAGTAGCCCACAGCGGCCTTGGCGGAGAAATACTGGGCCGTCAGGCTGCAGGTCAGGCCGATGACGGCGAGCAGCAGCAGGATGCCGCACCGCGCAAGGATATAATGCAGGTCGTGCGCCGCAATGCCGACGTTGACGATGTCTGCCATGACCAGAGGGACAAACAGGTCGAACGTGGCTTCCAGCATCTTGAACAGCGGCGCGAGGACGGCCTCGCGCTTGTAGCCGTTCAGGTGGGTAAGCATTTTGTTCAAGGCGAAAGACTCCTTTTCTGAAATGTAAATTTCTGAAATGTAAATCGGGGGAAACTTTCCCATCGCATATTATAATACAACCGGAATCGGAATGCTATTGTTTTGCGGAAAAATGCGGTGCGTCTTCCCCATTGTGAAACTTGGGAAATCCTGCTATAATAAATTATTATGACGGATGGAAAAAGAAGGGTGATGCAAATGGCATACGAGAAAAGCGCACGGCGGTTCCGCCCGGTGGGCAGCCGGAAGAAAAAAGCCGCCCCCCAATACAGCCCGGCGGGCACGGGCTGCCCGGTGGTGGAGCAGGCCGTGGAGCGGCTCTACCGGGAGCAGAACGAGACGCATTTCTGGAACCTGATGAACGCCCTGAACTATGCACTGGAGCTGAAAACGCGGGTGCTGGTGCCGCTGGATGCCGCAGCTGACCCGCAGAGCGGCCCGGCCCCGTGGGCTTCCATGCCCATCCCGGCGGAAAAGGCAGAGGGGCTGGACCCCTGGCTGCTCCACACCCGGAAGGAACGCAGCTACCTGCCCCTGTTCACTTCGGTGAAGACGGCGGAAGCCGAGCGCGCCACGGCCACCCGGCCCATGGCCGAGCGCGGGATGCGAGAGGCCATGGAATATGCCCTGAACACCGACGGTATCGACGGTGTGGTCATCGACCCGTGGACCAATTCCGCTACGCTGGATGGCTCCATCCTGAACGGGCTGCTCAAGTCGGAGCGGGGCAGCGAAGGCCCCGGTCTGGAAGAACTGGATGCGGGCTACGATGCCGCGCGGCAGGGCAGCTGGGCCGAGGCGGTGCAGCACTATGAAAAAGCCGCCGAGGCGGGCAGCGCCGAAGCGCTGGCGCTGTTGGGCGACTGCCTGTATCAGGGCCGGGGTGCCCGGCGCAGCAAGGTACAGGCCCGGCGGATGTGGAAAAAAGCCGCCAAGGCCGGGGAAGTGCAGGCCATGATCGCCCTTGGCGATGACGCAGCGGCCTCCGGGCAGGAAGCCGCCGCCGCGCTGCAATACTACCGCCGCGCCCAGAGTGCCGCCCGCGGGATGCCGGATGTCTCCTATACGCCGCAGATCCGGCTCCGCATCGCCCAGTGCGAAACGCGGTATGTCTCCCGCAAAAAGGCGCTGATGGAGCTGGCGGAGGCCGAGCAGGGCTTCTGCATCCAGCTGGAAGAGGGGGCACCGGACGCGGAGATCTGGCTGGACGAGACCCGGAAGACCGTGGCGGAGCTGATGAACGAAGGGCTGGAGAACCGATGAAATCGGCAGGAACACAAATTCTTTACATTTGTTCTATGAAATCGTCATAGGAAATCGGTAAGATGATTCTGGAAAAAAATCTGTGCCGCAAGAAAAGAGGACAAGCACTATGAGCAACGTGATCGGAATCGACCTTGGAACGACCAACTCCTGTGTGGCAGTGGTCGAGGGCGGCAAGCCCGTGGTCATCGCCAATGCCGAGGGCGAACGCACCACCCCCAGCGTGGTCGCCTTTACCAGAGACGGTGAGCGTCTGGTGGGCGGTGCGGCCAAGCGCCAGATCGCGACCAACTCCGGCCGCACCATCTCCAGCATCAAGCGCTACATGGGTTCCGACCACCGGGTCCACATCGACGGCAAAGACCTGACCCCGCAGGAGATCAGCGCCATGATCCTGACGAAGATCCGCCGCGACGCTGAGAGCTACCTCGGCGAGCCGGTGACCGAGGCCGTCATCACGGTGCCCGCCTACTTTGACGACAGCCAGCGCAAGGCCACACAGGACGCAGGCCGCATCGCGGGGCTGAACGTTCTGCGCATCATCAACGAGCCTACGGCTGCTGCGGTGGCCTACGGCCTGGACAACGAAGCGCCGCAGAAGATTTTGGTCTATGACCTGGGCGGCGGCACGTTCGATGTCTCCATCATCGAGATCGAGGACGGCACCTTCACGGTGCTGGCCACCGGCGGCGACACCCATCTGGGCGGCGATGATTTCGATGAGCGGATCGTGGAGTATGCGGTGGCGGAGTTCAAGAAATCCGACCGCATCGACCTGAGCCGCGACCCCGCCGCCATGGGCCGCCTGAAAGAGGAGGCCGAAAAGGCCAAGAAGGAGCTGTCCAGCGCGCTGAGCGCCCAGCTGAACCTGCCCTTCATTGCGGTGGGCAAAGACGGCCCCCACCATCTGGACCTGACGCTCACCCGCCCGCAGTTCGAGATGATGACCGGCGACCTGCTGGCCCGCACCGTGCAGCCGGTGCAGAATGCCCTGCGGGATGCGGGCATCGCCGCCAGCCAGCTGGGCAAGGTGCTTCTGGTGGGCGGCAGCACCCGGATGCCGGCCGTAGAACGTCAGGTCAAAGAGCTGCTGGGCTGCGAGCCCAGCCACAGCCTGAACCCGGACGAATGTGTCGCCATGGGCGCAGCGGTCCAGGGCGCTCTGCTGCAGGGCGGCGGCAAGCTGGCCGGTGCTTCCGGTGCTGCCGCACAGGGCCTTGTGCTGATGGATGTCACCCCGCTGACCTTGTCCATTGAGACGCTGGGCGGTGTGGCGACCCCGCTCATTACCCGCAACAGCATGATCCCCACCCGGAAGAGCCAGATCTTCACGACGGCGCGCCCGATGCAGACCAGCGTGGAGATCAACGTCCTGCAGGGGGAGCGCCACTTTGCGCGGGACAACAAGAGCCTGGGCAAGTTCAAGCTGAACGGCATCCGTGCCAGCTTCTCGTCCAAACCGCAGATCGAAGTGACCTTTGACATCGACGTCAATGGCGTCGTGAAGGTCTCCGCCAAAGACCTCGGCACCGGGCGGGAGCAGAACATCACCATCACCGGCAGCACGAACCTGTCGGAACACGAGATCCAGCGCGCCATGGCGGATGCCGCCGCGTATGAGGCCGAGGACAGCCGCCGGAAAGAGCGGCTGGAACTTCATAATCAGGCCGAAGTGCTGGCCTACAAGGTGGATGAGGCCTTGTCCAAGTGCAAAAAGGAGCTGGACAAGGACGAAAAGAACCGCATCAAGGCCGATGTGGCCAACCTCCGCCGCTGCCTGCGGAAGGACAAACCCGAAAAGATGAACGAGACCGAGGAGGCAAACCTCCGGCAGGCCAAAGAGCGGCTGGAAGCTTCGGCCAACCACCTGATGATGCTCTACACGAGCGAAGAACAGGAAGAACAATAAGAAGACAAAAAAATCTCCGCGCAGCTGCGCGGAGATTTTTTTGTCGGCAGGGCCGGAACAGAGGGTGGAGAAACGGACATGTTTACACGATCAGTTCCACCGTGCTCCCCCCGCTGCGGGCCTTTTTGACGAGGACCTGATGGTCGATGCGGTCTTTGAGGGCGGCGACATGGGAGATGATGCCCACGAGCCGGTCGCCTTCGGTCAGGCCGGAGAGGACCCGGATGGCCTGTTCCAGACTTTCCTCGTCGAGGGAACCGAAGCCCTCGTCGAGGAAGAGGGTGTCCAGCCGGATGCCGCCGGCCGTGCTCTGGACTTCGTCCGAAAGGCCCAGCGCCAGCGCCAGCGAGGCCTTGAAGCTCTCGCCGCCGGAAAGGGTCTTCACGCTGCGGCGGGTGCCGTTGTAGTGGTCGATGACGCCGAGGTCCAGGCCGGACTGGCTGCGCTGGTTCTCGGCCCCGACCCGCTCCAGCTCGTACTGCCCGGCGGTCATCTGCATCAGGCGGGTGTTGGCGTGGACGAGGATGCGGTCGAGATAGTGCATCTGGATGTAGGCTTCCAGCTTGATCTTCTGTTTGCTGCTCAGGGTGCCGCCCGCTGTGGAGGCCAGCGCGTTGACCCACTGCCAGCGGGTCTCCAGCACCTGCCGGGCCGCGGCCAGGCGGCGGTAGTCGGCGGCGGCGCGGCGGTTGGGCACGAGCTGGGCCGTCAGGGCTTTTTCCTGTTCGGCGGCCTGCTGGCGGGCCGTTTGCAGCGCGGCGAGCCGGGTGCGCAAAGCGTCGAGATCTGCGGCCCCGGTCTCCGGGGCCTGCTGGTCTTGCAGGGCCTGCACGGCGGCTTCGGCGGCAGCGACGGCGTTTTCCGCAGCGCGGCGGGCGGCTTCGGCCTGCTCCATGTCGGTGCGCAGGGCAGTGCGCTGGGCCGTCAGGTCGGCGACCGTCTGCTGGGCCTCGGCGCGGCTGGCCGGTGCGCTCTGCCGGGCTTCGGTGATCTGCTGTTCCAGCGCCACAGCCGTGGCTTCGCGGGCAGCGGCAGTCTGTTCGGCAGAGGCCGCTGCTGCTTCCAGCGCGGTGCGCTGGGCCGTTTTGGTCTTGCGGGTGGTATCCAGCCGGGTGCGGCGGGCACAGTCGGCGGCGGCCTTTTGCCGGGCTGCGCGGTTCTCGGCCTGTGCGGTCTGGAGCGCGGCAGTCTCCTCGGCAAGAGCCGTTTTCAACAGGGCCACGGTCAGAGCGACCGGCCCCTCCGGCGAGGTGAAGCGTTCGGGCAGAAGGCTTTCGGCGTCCCGGCGGAGGGTGGCTTTGCCCTCCCGCTGGGCGGCGAGGGCTTCGCGGGCGGCGGCCGCGCGGTCCTGCGCTTCGCGGTCTGCTGCTTCTGCCGCCTGCTTGGCGGCGGTCACCTGCGCCTGGGTGGGGGCAGTGTGAGGCAGCGCTGCCTTGGCCGGGTGGTGGACACTGCCGCAGACGGGGCAGGGGGTGCCTTCGGCAAGGCCCTGCGCCAGAAGCCCGGCCTGTGCGTCCAGAAACGCCCGCTCGCAGGCGTCCCGCTCCGCGTGGGCAGCGTCCTGCGCGGCGGCTGCGGTGCGGTAGGCGTCCTGTGCCTGTCTGGCTGCGTGGGTGCGGCGCTGGTCTTCGGTCAGGCTCTGGGCCAGCGCGGTGAGGGCGGTCTCCCGGCGGGTGAGCTGCTCGGCCTGAGCAGTCAGGGCCACATTTCGGGTCTCCGGGTCGCCGAGGGCGGAAGCTTCGGCGTCCAGTGCGGCAAGTTCTGCATCCAGTGCGGTCAGCTGGGCCCGCGCCTTGCGGGCTTTGGCCTGTTCCAGGTCGGCCTCGCTGCGGGCGGCGGTCTGTGCGCGGCAGAGCTTGTCCAGCGCGTCGCAGGCGTCAAGGCCCGCTCTGGCCCGCTCCAGCTGGGCGGTCAAAGCGTCCAGTGCGGCAGCATCGCCTGCATGGCGGGCCGCATCGGCGCGGGCCGCGTCCCGGCGGGGGAGCAGGGCGGCAAGCTCGGCCTGCTTTTCGACCCGCTGGCGGCGGAGGGCTTCGGCCTGCTCGGCCCGGCCCAGCGTCTGCTGCAAAGCGTCCAGCTGCGCCTGCGCGGCGGTGTGGGCGGCGGCAGCAGCGGAGAGTTCCGCTTCCTGCCGGGTAAGGAGCCCGTCCAGAAGGGCGGTGACTTCCTCGGCGGGGCGCTGCGCCGAAAGCTCGCCCAGCGCTTCGGCGTCGGGGTCGGTCTCCGGATAGCGGATGCCGGAGAGCACCGCGTCCAGCTGGACGTTCTGGGCCGTGCGCTGGGCCGTGAGGCGGGCGTTCTCCTCTTGCAGCGCGTCCTGCAATTTCTGGTAGCGCTGGGTGCGGAACAGTTTGCGGAAGATCTTGCTCCGCTCCTCGGTCGTGGCGTTGAGCAGGCGGGTGAACTGCCCCTGCGCGATCATAGCAATCTGGCAGAACTGGTCGTAGTCCAGCCCGATGAGAGCGGTGACGGTGGCGGTGACATCCTTCGAGCGGGTCACGGGCGGGCGTCCGTCCGGGTAGGTGAGGACGGCGTCCGCCTTTTCGGTGGTCGTGCCCTCGCCCCGCGCCTTGGGGCGGAGGTAGTCCGGGTTGCGGCGGACGGTGTACCGCTGGCCGCGCACCTCGAATTCCAGCTCGACAAAGGTGGGGGTGCCGGGGTCGGCGTACTTGCTGCGCAGCATGGCACCGTCCCGCACACCGCCGCTGGAATGGTCGTACAGGGCATAGGTGATGGCATCGAAAAGGGTGGTCTTGCCCGCGCCGGTGTCGCCGGTGACGAGATACAGGCCGCCTTTGCCCAGGCGCTCCAGCTCCAGCGTGACGGCGCTGGCGTATGGCCCGAAGGCCGAGAGGGTCAGCTTCAGGGGTCTCATGCGTCCTCCTCCTTCCAGAGCGTTTCAATGAGCTGCTGGCAGAACGCAGCCTGCTCGGCGCTCAGGGGCTGATTGTTTTGCAGCGCATAAAAGGCCGCGAAGTGTTCCAGCGGTGTTTTCTGCTCGGTCTGGGCCGGGGCGTCGAGGTCGGCCTGGGTGCGGGTGCGGAGGTTGTCGTAGTCCAGCCGCATCAGATTCGGATAGATGACCCGCAGCCGGGCCAGCGCATCGGGCACATCCTGCTCGTCGGTCAGGGTGATGTGCAGATAGTCGTCGGTGGCCGTGCCTGCGTAGCTGCGGCGGTCGGTCAGCTCCATGTAGCTGCCGCGCAGCTCCCGCAGGTCGTGCTTCGGGGTCAGCGGCGCGGTGGAAAGCGTGACCTCTCCCTTCGGCCCCAGCTCCACAAACGTTGCGCTCTTGTGCTGGTGTGCCTCCGAGAAGGAATACTTCAGCGGGGTGCCGCAGTAGCGCAGGGTGTCGCGGCCCACCTTCTGGGGGCTGTGCAGGTGGCCGAGGGCCACATAGTCGAAGCCGTCAAAGAGGGCAGCATCCACACAGTCCAGCCCGCCCACCGATGGCTCCTCGCTCTCGCAGGCGGTGGCACCGGCCACGAACTGGTGGGCCACCAGTACGCTGCGGCGGGCCGGGTCGGGGGCGCAGCGGCGCAGCACACAGCCCAGGGCGTCGCTGTAGCTCTCGATGGGCTCGTCCGGGTAGATGTGGCGCACCGTGGCGGGTTTCAGGAAGGGTAGTAAGTAAATGTCCACCGGGCCATATGCGTCGGTGAGGGGGATGGGGGCCGGGACTCCTTCGAACACCGGGCTGACGTAGACCTGGCTCCCCGCCAGCAGATGGGCACCGAACGCGACCCGCTCGGCGGAGTCGTGGTTTCCGCTGATGGCGAAGACCGGCAGCTTCCGGTCGGCCAGTTCGGTGAGGAACCAGTCCAGCAGACGGACGGCTTCGGCGGGGGGCACGGGTTTGTCGTAGAGGTCGCCCGCCAGCAGAACAGCATCCACGGGGCGGGTGTCGAGGAGCGACAAGATCTCCTCCAGAATATACCGCTGGTCGTCCAGCATGGAGAACTCGCAGACCCGCTTGCCGAGGTGCAGGTCGGAGAGGTGAAGAAAACGCATGGGAGCACCGCCTTTCAGTTGGGGATGCTTTTATTATAAACGGCCTTCCCCTCTCAGTCAAACCCTGCGGGTTTGCCAGTTCTCCCGAAGGGCGAGCCATTGGCATGCCGGGCAGCCCCTGCTGGACGCTGAACGTATTTCATATCGTAAACGGAAGCGCTCCGCTGTCAGGGCCAACAACATCTGTACTGCGCTCTGACAAAGAGCGTTTGGGTAGATGCGGTCGAACGAAACAACGGAGCACTCCATTTTAGGGTTTCAAGAAACTTTGCTCATCCAGTACGCCCAAAACCGTCTCGCCAGTGGCTCCCCCTTCGGGGGAGCTGTCTGCGAAGCAGACGGAGAGGGTGGGCCGTCGTCAGAACATCTTCTCCCAGGTGGCTTTGCCGACTGCGCCGTCGGCAGTGAGGCCGTTGCGGCGCTGGTAGCGCTCCACAGCGGCTGCGGTGGAAGCACCGTATTTGCCGTCGGTGGAGAGCTTTTCACCCAGCGCGTTCAGCTTCTGCTGCACCAGCCGGACCGTGCCGCCGGAACTGCCCTGCCGCAGCACGATGCCGGGGTAGGGGACGTGCAGGCCGTGTTTGGCGGTGTACTTGGTGTAGAGCACGTTCCAGGTGTTCGCGCCCACCTTGCCGTCCACATTCATGTCGTTTTTGAGCTGGAACTCCTTCACCGCGTTCACGCTCTTGGTGCCGAACCGCCCGTCTGTGGTCAGTTCGTGATACCAGGTGCAGGTGTCGCGCAGGCCGTTGAGCCAGGTCTGCACCAGTGCTACGTCGGGGCCGGTGGAGCCGCGCTGGATGAGGGAATAATAGGCCGGAATTGCCATGGTCAAACTCACACTCCTTCCACCAGGAGCTTATGCGGCGGAAGGTGGAAGTGTGCGTTGGGACCTTTGTCAGATCCAGCAGGCAATGCCCGACGGCCAGGGCCTCTCCTGCCGGGAGAGGCGGCATCGCGGATGCGGGGACGGAGAGGTCATCCCAGCAGGATGACGTCTTCCCGGCGGGCGGTGTGCTTCTGCCACCACTCCACGCATTTGAACCGCAGGAGATACCGCCCGCAGACGAGGTCGTTCTCGGCGGGGGCGGCATAGCCGCCGCAGGCGGTGCGGCAGAGGCCGGGGTAGAGCACACACCACCAGTTCCGGCCATAGGGGGCTGCGCCGATGTCGATGC
Organism: Faecalibacterium sp. AF28-13AC; assembly: GCF_003478405.1. Classification (NCBI taxonomy): domain Bacteria; kingdom Bacillati; phylum Bacillota; class Clostridia; order Eubacteriales; family Oscillospiraceae; genus Faecalibacterium; species Faecalibacterium sp. AF28-13AC. The sequence continues at coordinate 165,789 of NZ_QUFG01000001.1, forward strand.
GCAGGGCCTGATACCGCCCGGCGGGCAGGGCCGAGGCAGAGTAGCGGGTGGTGCCGAAGTACATTTCCACCAGATAGACCCGCACCGGTGCAAAACTGCCGCGACCGGCCAGCACGGTGCGGGCGACCCGCTGCAGCTCAGACAGATGGGCCGCAGCCCAGCGGAGGGCGGCGGGCTGGTCTGCCGCCGGGCAGGCTGTGTCCAGATACGCGAGCACGGCGTCCCGCACGGCCAGCTTGTCGGTCTGGTCGGCGGTGGTGTCGCTGGCAGCGCGGATGTGGAGCCGCAGAGTGTCGGCGACAAGCGCGGCTCCGGTGTCGAGCTGGGTGCGGCCCCAGCCCAGCAGGCCCTGCAGACCGATGCAGAGCGCGAGCGCACCGCTGAGTGTGATGCACCAGACGGTCATCTGGCGGCGGGATAAAATGCGGCTGTACATAAAAAACAGACCCTTTCTCTGGAAATACTATCCAGAGTCTGGGTCTGCGGGAGGGATTTTATTCTTAGTTTTTCAGCGACTGCATCGGGGCGGGCAGGCGGCCGCCGCGGTTGATGAAGACCGACGGGTCGCGCTGGTTGACCGGCATGATGGGGCCATAGCCCAGCAGACCGCCGAAGTCCAGGATCTCGCCTGCCTTGCGGCCGATGGCCGGGATGACGCGGACGGCGGTGGTCTTGCTGTTGACCATGCCGATGGCGGCTTCGTCGGCGATGAGGGCGCTGATGACGGCAGGGGTGGTGTCGCCGGGGATGATGACCATGTCGATGCCCACCGAGCAGACGGCGGTCATAGCTTCGAGCTTTTCGATGGTCAGGCAGCCGCACTCCGCTGCGTGGATCATGCCGTCGTCCTCGCTGACGGGGATGAAGGCACCGGACAGGCCGCCCACGTGGTTGGAGGCCATGACGCCGCCCTTCTTGACGGCATCGTTCAGCAGGGCCAGGCAGGCTGTGGTGCCGCAGCAGCCGCAGGTCTCAAGGCCCATCTCTTCGAGGATGTTGGCTACGCTGTCGCCCACAGCCGGGGTGGGGGCCAGCGACAGGTCGATGATGCCGGCGGGCACACCCAGCGCCTTGGAGGCGAGGTTTGCCACCAGCTGGCCCACGCGGGTGATCTTGAACGCCGTGCGCTTGACCAGCTCGGCCACCTCGTCGATGGGGGCATCCTTGGGCAGTTTGGCCAGCGCGGCGCGCACTGCACCGGGGCCGGAGACACCGACGTGGATCTCGCAGTCAGGCTCGCCGGGGCCGTGGAACGCACCGGCCATGAAGGGGTTGTCCTCCGGCGCATTGCAGAAGACGACCAGCTTGGCCGCACCGATGCACTGGCGGTCTGCCGTCAGCTCGCTGGCCTTCTTGACGGCTTCGCCCATCAGCTTGATGGCGTCCATGTTCAGGCCCGCCTTGGTGGCGCCGATGTTCACCGAGCTGCACACGATGTCGGTCTCCGCCAGTGCGCGGGGGATGGACTCGATGAGCCGGAGGTCGCCCGCCGAAAAGCCCTTGTGCACAAGGGCCGTGTAGCCGCCCACAAAGTTGACGCCTACCTTCTTGCCGGCGGCGTCCAGTGCTTTGGCAAAGTCCACCGGGTCGGCATCCGGGCAGGCACCCAGCAGCATGGCGATGGGCGTCACGCTGATGCGCTTGTTGATGATGGGGATGCCGTATTCGGCGCTGATGTGCTCCACGGCGGGCACCAGATTGGCCGCCTTGGTCACGATCTTGTTGTAGACCTTCTCACAGGCCTTTTTCGGGTCCGGGTCGATGCAGTCCAGCAGGCTGATGCCCATGGTCACGGTCCGCACGTCCAGATTGTCCTGGGTGAACATCTCGATGGTTTCGAGGATGTCACCGGTATTCATCATGCTCATAATAGATTCCCTTCTCTCTTAGATTCCTCTGTCGCTGACAAAAACGCGAAACCCGGCTGCTTTGGAGCCGCAGGCGGTCAGCACGTTCAAAACCGGCCTGCCAAGGCCTCCCCTCAATAGGGGAGGCGGCATCGCGTCAGCGATGACGGAGAGGTTAGATCGTGTGCATCGCGTCGAACACTTCCTGACGGGTGACGTTGATCTGCATCCCCATCTCCTTGGCCAGGGCGTCTGTGCGGTTGTGCAGTTCCTCGTGGCTGACGCTGCAATGGCTGATGTCCACCAGCATGATCATGGCGAACATGCCCTGCAGGATGCTCTGGGTCACGTCTTCGATGTTGATGTTGAGCTCACTGCACAGGGCAGCAACTTTTGCGACGACGCCGACAGTGTCGTGGCCGATGACCGTGATGAATGCTTTCATATTCCTTACCCCCATTGAGTCAATGTGAAAACCTCTCAGTCGGGCTTGCGCCCGCCAGCTCCCCTGGCAGGGGAGCCTTTGGCATCAAGATGAAGTGAAATCGGCTGCCAAGGACTCCCCTCGTTAGGGGAGGTGGCATTGCGAAGCAATGACGGAGAGGCTGAAGTCCCTTCCAGTATAGCAGATTTACCGGTTTTTGAACACACTTTTTGGAAAAAAGAACGAGAACTGAGCGGAAAAGACGGTCTATCTAAAAAACAAGATGCAAATACGGCGCGCTTGTGCTATACTGAAAGATACAAATCGACGCGGTACGCCGCGGATACAAAGGAGTAACGACGATGGAACAGCTTTTGAAACTTCTGGAAGACAACGCGCGGCTGCCGATCGAGGACATTGCCACGATGCTGAATAAATCCCCCGCTGAGGTGGCGGCGATGATCGACCTGGCCCGTGCGCAGGGCATCATCAAGGGCTACAAGACCCTTGTGGACTGGGAAAAGGCCGGGGTGAACCGGGTGGAGGCCGTCATCGAACTGAACGTCAGCCCCAAGAAGAGCCGCGGCTTTGACGAGATCGCAGCCACCATCGCCGCCTTTGACGAGGTGGAGAGCGTGCTGCTGATGAGCGGCGGCTACGACCTGCAGCTGGTCATCAAGGGGCAGACCTTCCAGGAGATCGCCCTGTTTGTGGCCAAGCGCCTGAGCCCGCTGGATGACGTGCTGTCCACGGCCACCCATTTTGTCCTGCGTACCTATAAGAAAGAGGGCCGCTTCTACCAGGACGACGAAATCGATGAAAGAGAGTGCACCGTGCTGTGATGGATTACGATAAACTGATCGCGCCTGCCGCTGCGGCCATGCGCCCCTCCGGCATCCGCAAATTCTTCGACCTTGCCGCCGATATGCCGGAGTGCATCAGCCTGGGCGTCGGCGAACCGGATTTCAAAACGCCCTGGTCCGTGCGCGAGGCCGGCATCGAGAGCCTGGAACACGGCCGCACCCGCTATACCGCCAATGCGGGCCTGAAGGAGCTGCGCGCAGAGATCTGCCGCTATCTGGAGCGCCGGATGAACCTGCACTACGACCCGCTGAGCCAGGTGCTGGTCACCGTGGGCGGCAGCGAGGCCATTGATATGTGCATCCGCACCGTGGTGCAGCCGGGGGATGAGGTCGTCATCCCGGAGCCGTGCTTTGTCTGCTATGAGCCCATCACCACCCTGTCAGGCGGTGTGCCGGTCCATGTGGCCTGCCGCCAGGAGGATGAGTTCCGCCTCCGCCCGGAGGCCCTGAAGGCGGCCATCACCCCCAGGACCAAGCTGCTCATCATGCCGTTCCCGAACAACCCCACCGGTGCCGTGATGGAGAAGGAAGACCTCGAAGCAATCGCGGACGTTCTGCGGGATACGAACGTTCTGGTGCTGTCGGATGAGATCTACGCCGAGCTGAACTACGGCCTGCGGCCGCACGTCTCCATTGCCACCCTGCCCGGCATGGCCGAGCGGACCATCGTGGTGAACGGCTTCTCCAAGAGCTATGCGATGACCGGCTGGCGTCTGGGCTATGCCTGCGGCCCGGCTCCCATCATCAAGATCATGACCAAGATCCACCAGAGCGCCATCATGAGCGCCCCCACCACCAGCCAGTATGCCGCCATCACGGCCCTGAAGGACTGCGACGGCGAGATCGACCGGATGCGGGATGAGTACAACATGCGCCGCCGTCTGGTGGTGAAGGGCTTCAACGCCATGGGCCTGACCTGTTTTGAGCCGCGGGGCGCGTTCTACGCCTTCCCCTGCATCAAGTCCACCGGGATGACCAGCCAGGAGTTCTGCACCCGGCTGCTGGAGCAGAAGCACGTGGCACTGGTGCCCGGCGATGCTTTTGGCGCTTCCGGCGAGGGGTACTGCCGCGTGTCGTATGCGTACTCGGTGGAGCATCTGACCGAAGCCATGAAGCGCATCCGCGCCTTTTTGGAGGAAAACGGCATCGCAATGCCGCAGTGAGGAGAGTTGAAAATGGCAAAACTGAACCGCGTGACCGTTCTGGCCCCTGCCAAGCTGAATCTGGCGCTGGACGTGGTGGGTACTCTGCCCAACGGATACCACGACCTTGACATGACCATGCAGGCCATCACCCTGTATGAAAAGGTGGTGCTGGCCCGCAGCAGCAGCCTGAACCTCTCTCTGCCCGGAAGCCCGGTCGCCGCCAACGACAGCAACACCGCCATCAAGGCGGCCATCGCGTTCTTCCGCTACACCGGCCTGCTGGCGGGCGTGGACATCACCATCTATAAGAACGTGCCCGTGCGGGCCGGTATGGCGGGCGGCAGTGCGGATGCCGCCGCCGTCCTCGTGGGCTTGAATGCTCTGTATGGGGCACATCTGTCCATGAGCGAGCTCTGCGCGCTGGGTGCCAAAATCGGTGCCGATGTACCGTTTGCCCTCATGGGCGGCACCTGCCGGGTGCAGGGCGTGGGCGATGTGATGAAAGCTCTGCCGCCCTGCCCGGACTGCTGGTTCACGGTGGTCATGCCGGACTACGGTGTCTCGACCCCGGAGGCCTTTGCGGCCTATGACCGGGTGGGCAGCAGCCGCCACCCCGACTGCGAGGCGCAGGAAGCCGCGATCCGCGCCGAAGATCTGGCCGCCGTCTGCGCCGCCGCAGGCAACGCGCTGGAAGAGTGCAGCGGTGCCAAGGACAATGAGGCCATCAAGGCTGCGCTCTGCGAACACGGTGCGCTCACGGCCCTGATGACCGGCAGCGGCGCAGCGGTGTTCGGCATCTTTGCCGATGAAGCCGAAGCCCGCTCGGCGGCTGCGGCCCTGAAGACCCGCTGGCCGCAGGTCTATGTGGCTCAGCCCGACAAGGGCGGTGCACGGGTCACCGCCCCGAAGTGGATGCTGTAACACAAAACGGAATAAGACCCTCTTTCCTGGGAAATGCTATTCCCAAAGGAAAGGGGGTCTTTTTGTGCAGACCTTTTATAAAGTGTGCCTGATCTTGATGATCATCGGCGGCATCAACTGGGGCCTGGTCGGGCTGTTCCAGTTCGATTTTGTGGGGTGGCTGCTGGGTGGCAGCAGCTCCATCTGGTCCCGCATCGTCTTCACCGTGGTCGGCATCGCCGCAGTCTGCGGCATTCCGGGCTTGTTCACGGACGACGACATCGAGTGAGACGAACAAAAAAGGGCCACGGCCGCAGCCGTGGCTCTTTTGCTGGGTCAGGTCCCGTCATCCCAGCCCATCAGGTCGGGCAGGGTAAGGGTCTCGTCGGAGCAGTGGGGGTTCGCGTCGGTGCGGACCTGAACGGTAGCTGCCTCCACGGCCCGGACGACCTCGTGGATAGCGGCGCAGTCTTCGGGCAGGTCGGTCTGGCTGCGGCCGGAATGGGTGAACAGGATTCTGCCCATGGGGCCCACCACCAGCGTCAGCGGCAGGATCTGCGGGGCAGACTTGTCGTAGTGATAACCGGCATCTTTGGCGGCCTTGTAGATCTTCTGGGCCGCGAAGCTCCAGCTCAGCAGGCCGCGGGTCTGCTCCACGCCCAGATAGCCGTACAGCACACCCGGCCCGTCGCAGATGACCGGGAAGGGAAACTCCGACCCACGGGTGGCCGTGGCCACCGCCTTGGCGCTGGACCGCACCACGCAGGCCAGCCGTGCGCCCTTGAGGGCGGGCAGGGTCTTGAGGTAGCGGGTGATGTACTCACGGCTGACGGGATGGTCGAACCCCGGCAGGAAGATCATGCACAGGGGCCGGCTGCCCTCGCACAGGGCATAAAAATCGTTTTCCGGTACCGTGGGGGTGTCGTAGGTGAATCGGGGGATGTTCGTCCCCACCAGATGCTCAGACTTCATGCCGCAATTGCACATCCTTTCAAACACGCTGACAAATCCGCGAAGCCCTGCTGCAAAAGAGCCCGCAGGGCGAAAACCAATAGCCAAAACCGGCTTGCCAAGGGCTCTCCCTTTCGAAAGACTCCCCCGGCCGGGGGAGGTGGCACATTTGCGCCAGAAGGGGATAAGCTGGCGAGCGCAGCGAGACTGAGAGGGTATAAAAAAATCCACACACTGTTCCTCCTGGCAGAGGACAGCGGTGGATGAAGTCCCTATAAAAAGATCCCGCCCGGTCGTCTGCGGCAATCAAACCTACCCTTGCGGACAGGTGGGTGCCCTGTCTCCGGATTCACGCTTCCTCATCGAACCTCTGGGGTCGAGCCCACAGCGGGGAGGTCTGCAATCCACCGGCGAACGCCGGGCTCCCGTTGAATGATTAGTAGGATCATATAAACCGCAACAAATCGAGCCGGGCAGGAAGTCTTGCACGGGTCAATCGTCTGAAAAACTTACTCGATCTCGAACTGGTCGCTCAGCCGCTTCTCAAACAGCTTGCTGACTTCCAGCAGGGTCTCGTCGTCTTCCACGACATCCAGATATTCGCCCTCGCTGTCCTCGCCGACGCTCAGGATGACGAGCTGAGCATCCTCGTTCACGTCTTCCTCGTCCTCGGCGTATTCCACGACGGCCATATAGTGCACGCCCTTATGGTCCAGCGCGTCGATCACCTCAAAGGTGACTTCGTTGCCGTCCTCGTCCTCAAGGGTCATCAGATCGGGCTGATATTCCTCTTCGGCGTTCAGGTTCTTGATCTCTTCTGCCATAAGATACGTTCTCCTGTTACAAACGAAAAATAAAGTTGGGGCAGCCGGGGCTTTCTGTGCTCCCACAGGCCCTTGCTGTGCTTATAGTGTAGCGTTTTTTTGCCCGCTCGTCAAGATGTTTTTCGCACAGAAATCTGCGGACAAATTTTCACGCATTTCCCTCTCGCATCCGGCGCAGAAATATGCTATACTGAACTCTGTGTACCGCCTGCTCGGTTCCGGGCGAGCGGGAAGCTGTTACTATGCTATTCACCGAGAGGTCAGAGTTATGAATCGTTTTTATAAAAAAGCGCTGGCGGTGCTGGCGCTCCTGGGCTGTGTGGCGCTGACGGGTTGTTCGCTCAAGGACAAGCTCAGCGGCACTTCGGGGCCGAAATCCATCTCCCGCCCGGCGGTGGAGTCCGCCGAGGTGCAGTTCACCCACCCGGCGGCGGGCGACACCATCGCGGTGTTCGATACCTCGGCGGGTGTGTTCAAGGCCGTGCTTTTCCCCACGCTGGCCCCGCAGGCTTGCGACAACTTCATCGGCCTTGCGCAGGCGGGGTACTACAACGGCCTGACCGTTTCCCGCGTCGAGAACGAATTTCTCGTCGAGGCCGGGCAGGGGGCTGATGGAAAAGGCGCTACCATCTGGAACGGCAGCCGCTACCCCATTGAGGCCACCGACCGGCTCCATCACTACGCCGGGGCGCTGTGTGCGGCCACGGATGCCTCCGGCCAGTGCGCCAGCGTCTTCTATGTGATGGAATCGCTGCCCGGCGGCGATTCCGTGACGCAGGAGCTTGTGGACCAGATGAACGCGGCCTCCTATCGCGCAGAGGTCGTGGCCGCCTACCAGACGGCGGGCGGCGCACCCTACCTCGACTACACCGACACCGTCTTCGGCCAGGTGTACGAGGGGATGGACATCGTGGACAACATCGCCCAGACGGCGGTGGATGAGAACCAGAAGCCCACCGAGGCCATCACCATCCACAGCGTCAGCATCGAGACGTATCAATAACAACTGCGCAATGCAAAAAGGCTCCCGTAGCAGTGGGAGCCTTTTTTGCTGCTCAGATTTCGCCGGGGTGTTCTTTGCGCCAGGCAAGGTAATCTTCGAGGATGACGGTGGCGCTGACGGAGTCGAGGATCTCTTTCCGCCGGGCGCCGAAGGTGCCGGTCTCGGAGAGGATATCGGCGGCTTCGCAGGTGGACTGTCGCTCGTCCCACATCCGGACGGGCAGGCCGCTCCAGATCTGCAGCGTCTTGGCCAGTTTGCGGCTCTTTTCGGCGCGCTCGCCCTCGGTGCCGTCCATGTTCAGCGGCAGGCCCACCACGATGAGCTCGGCATGGATCTCGGCGGCGATCTCGCACACCCGCGCCGCCACCTTCGGGCGGGCTTTCAGGGTGATCTGCGGCGTGATGGCGGTGGTGAGAAATTCGGAGGCGTCGCAGGTGGCAAGGCCGGTGCGGCTGGCTCCGTAGTCAACGGCTAATATCTTCATAATGGCATCCTTTCCCATTCGGTTTTCCCCAGTGTATCACAGAATAGATGTTCTTGCAATTTTGTGTTACAATAAGAATAGGTCACGCCCTCTCAGGCGCTTCGCGATGACGGAGAGGGCAGGCAAGCAAAGAGAGGTTTTTATGTTACAACTGGTCTTAGGCGGGTCGGGCAGCGGCAAGACGACGCTGCTGTATCACCGCATCCGTGCCCGCGCCGAGGCGGGGCAGAAGAGCATCCTGCTGGTGCCGGAACAGTTCACCTCCTCCACCGAGGGGCGCATCTACCGCGAACTGGGCGATGCGCTTTCCGGCATGGTGGAGAGTTTTTCATTCACGAGCCTGGCCGAGAAGATCTTGTCCGTGGAGGGCGGCGCAGCCGTGCAGACCCTTTCGGACGCAGGCCGCACTGTGCTGGTGCGCCGCGCACTGGAGGAATTGCAGGAAAACGTCCATTACTACTACCGCAACCGGCGGAGCGCGGCGTTCTGCCAGATGGCCGCCGAGACCATTGACGAGCTCAAGAGCGCGGGCCTGTCCGGCCAGCAGCTGGCTGACCTTGCCAAAGGCTGCGGGGCCGAGAGCGGCAAGCTGGGGGAGCTGGCCCTGATCTTTCAGGGCTACGAGACCCTGCTCGCCCGCAGCGGCATGGACCCCGCCGACCGGCTGGAGCTGGCCGGAGCGCGGCTCGAAGAGGCGCTGGCCTGCGGCGCAGTGCCGGGATTTTTGCAGGAGCGGGAGGTCTTCATCGACGAGTTCGATACCTTCAACGCGCCCAAAAAGCGGTTGCTAGGGGTGCTGCTGGCCGCTCTGCCCAGGGTGACGGTGGCCCTGTGCGACGATGGGGCGCCGCTCGTGCCCGGCGATGTGAGCCTGTTTTCTGGGGCCAAGCAGGTGGCCGTGCAGCTGCGCCAGCTGGCCCGCAAAAATGGGGCCGAGGTGGCTGCGCCCCAGCTGCTCCGGCGGGACCTGCGGCACACCGAGGCCCCCGGCCTTGCGGCAGTGACCGCGCTGCTGGAGACCGGCACCTGTGCACCGCTGGAAGCGCCGGCGGACGAGGTGCGGCTGTTTGCTGCGCCCAGCCGGGAAGAGGAGGCCCGCGCCGCCGCTGGTGCCATCCGCCGCCTGATGCGGCAGGGGGTGCGGTGCGGCAGGATCGCGGTGGTCTGCCGCGACATCGGCAAGTACCGCGCCGCCGTGCGGTATGAGTTCCGGATGGCGGGCATCCCGCTCTACTGCGATGAGCCGACCACCCCGGAGTTCAGCGCCCCGGCCACGGCGGTCCGGGCGCTGCTGGCGCTGGCCCGTGGGGCCGATCTGACCGAGAATCTGACCACGCTGGCCAAAACGGGCCTGTGCGCCCTGACCGAAGAAGAGGTCTGCGCCCTCGAAAACTACGCCTATACCTGGTCGCCCAATGCGGCGGCATGGCGGGCAGCGTTCCGGAACGACCCCAAAGGCTTCGGTGATCGGGAGCTGACCGAAGAGGACGCCCGGAACCTGTCCGATGCCGAAAAGGCCCGCGCCCTGCTGGTGAACGCCGCCGATGCCCTGCGCGGCAAGGTGCGGAACGCCAACGCCGAGGCCATCAGCCGCGCGCTCTACTTCTGCCTCAGAGAGCTGGGCGCAGAGGAACAGCAGGCGGCGCAGGTGGAAGCCATCCGCGCGGCACGGGGCATCCCGGCGGCGGAAGAGGCCGCCCGCGAGTGGAACGTGGTCATGGAGCTGCTGGACGAGATGGCCCGCCTGCTGGGCGAGCAGACCGTGACGGTGGCCGAATACGAAGACCTGTTCGGGCTGCTGCTGCGCTCGTCCGACCTGGGGCATATCCCGCAGACGCTGGACGCCGTGGTGCTGGCCAGCGCGGGCAAGATGCGGCTGGACGAGCCGGACTATGTCTTTGTGCTGGGCCTTGCCGAGGGCGAGTTCCCCACAGCCCCCGGCGAGACGGGCCTGCTGACCCACGCCGACCGCGACGCCCTGATGGCGCAGAAGATCGACCTGCCCGACTGCTTTGAGAACCGGGTGGTCCGCGAGCAGGTCTGCTTCTATAAGGCGCTCACCGCCCCGGCCAGAGGGCTGTGGCTGAGCTGGCCCAAGGGGCAGGGGCAGACCCTCTGCGCGGCATTGGAGCCGATCGTGGAGGCGCTGGAACCGGCTCCGCCGGAGCTGGCTCTGCCCGACCTGGCCGCGACCCCTGCCGACGGCCTCGACTGCCTGGGCGGCGGATGGCCCCTGACCGGAACGGAACGCGCCAGCCTGACCGAGGCTCTGTGCACCCCCGGCGGCGAGGAGCCGGAGGGCCTGAAGCTGCTGCGCCGGATGGCGGACGCTTCGCCCCGGCAGGTCAGCGACCTGGATGCACTGGAAGAACTGCTGGGCCGGCGGCTGCGCATCTCGCCGAGCCAGCTGGAAAAATATTATACCTGCCGGTACGGCTACTTTTTGCAGTACGTGCTGGGCCTGCGCCCCCGCCGCCGGGCCGAGCTTTCGGCTGACCAGAGCGGCAGCCTGATGCACTGGGTGCTGCAGATGGCACTGGACCCGGACCCTGCGCCGGACAACCCCTGCGCCGCCATGCTGGCTCCCTTCATCGAGCTGGACGACGACGCCATGGCGGAGCTGGCGGGGCTTCTGGTGGACGAATACGCCCGCCGCTATCTGCCCGAAGACACAGCCCGTTTTGCCTACCTGCTCTCCCGCCTGAAAAAGAGCATGGCGAGCCTGCTGTGTTACCTGCGGGATGAACAGCGCCAGTCCAGCTTCCGGCCTGTGGCCTGCGAGCTGAAGATCGGCAGCGGCGGGGACGGCGTCCGCGCCCAGACCTATCACCTCTCGGATGGACGGACCGTCCAGCTGGTGGGCACCGTGGACCGCGCCGACGAGTGGGTCGAGGAGGACGGCACCCGCTGGGTGCGGGTCGTGGACTACAAGACCGGCAGCAAAAAACTGGACCTGAAGGAGGTCTACTGCGGCCTCGACTGCCAGATGTTGCTCTATCTGTTCAGCCTGACGCGGGACGGCAGCGGCCGCTTTACCGGGGCGGAACCGGCGGGCGTTCTGTATCTGCTGGCCGACCCGGCCCCGGAGAACACCACCCGCGCCAACGCAGCCCGCAGCGTGGAATACAAGCTGGACGGCCTGGTGCGGGACGAGCAGAAGCTGTTCCGCGCCATGGACGCCGACGAGACGGGGCGGTATCTGCCCTTCTCGTATCTGCGCGGTGTGCCCAGCCCCTACCAGAAGGACAAACGCGCCGACAGCGCCAAGCTTGACCGCATCCGGCTGCATCTGGACGACCTCGTGACCCGGATGGGGGAGCAGCTCTACGGCGGGCAGATCGCCGCCGAACCGCTGGTCACGGGCCGAAGCCCCTGCCTGTGGTGCGATTACAGCTTCATCTGCTGCCACGAGAACGGCATCGGCGAGCGGGCACTGGATGCTCCGGCCAAGCCCTTTGAAGTCCCTGAGACCCCGCCGGAAGAAGGAAAGGAGGAACAGCCGTGAGTGAAACCAAATGGACAGCCGCCCAGCAGGCCGCCATCGACGACCGGGGCGGTGCGCTGCTGGTCAGTGCGGCTGCGGGCAGCGGTAAGACGGCGGTGCTGACCGAACGCGCCGTCCGGCTCATCACCGACCCGGAATGCCCCATCGACGCCGACAAACTGCTCATCGTCACCTTTACGAACGCGGCCGCAGCCGAGCTGCGGGCCCGCATCGGGCAGGCACTGCTCCGCCGCAGCCAGGCCGAACCCGGCAACACGGCTCTGCGCCGCCAGCGGATGCTGCTGCAGCGCGCCCCCATCTGCACCATTGATGCGTTCTGCCTGGACCTTCTGCGCAAGCACTTCCAGGCGCTCGATATCCCGCCGGACTTTTCCCCCGCCGACCCCGGCAGTGTGGCGGCCCTGCGCGCGGCGGCACTGGCCGAAACGCTGGAACAGGCCTATGCCGACCCGGATTTCTGCGCCTTTGCAGACCTCTACGGCAAGGGCCGCAGCGACAAAGCCGCCGGGGATACCATCCTGCACGTCTACGATTTTCTCCGCGCCCTGCCCGACTACGACCGCAAGCTGGATGAATTTCTGGAACCGTGGCAGGCCGGGCATGGATTCGATGCGACCTGCTGGCACGACCTGCTGCTGGCCGAGGCGGTCCGCGCTGCCAGAGCCGGGCGGGAGCTGTTCTGCGCCGCCTGGAACGACTGCAAAGAAGACCTCGTCCTGGCCCGCATCGAGGCCGAGAATAAAGGAAAGACCGATGCCGCCCGCGCCAAGGCCGTGGCAGGCGTCAACGATAAATTCGCCGAACCGCTGGAACGGCTCGAAGCGGCCGCTGCCCTGCTGGGCGAGGTGGAACGGCTGGCCGAAGCAGGGGAGTGGACCCCGCTCTACGACCGGCTCACCCCCTATGTGCTCGGCATGGAGCCGATGCCCGGCCTGAAGGGAATGAAGAAGCGGCTGACCGGAGAGCACAAAGCCGCCGTCAAGACCCGCGCCGACGAAGCGGCTGCGCTGTTCGGGCAGATCCTGGAACTGATCTCTTGCAGTGAAGACGAGGCCGAAGCCGACCGCGCCGCCGCCCTGCCCCGCCTGCGGGCCCTGTTTGCCGCCGTGCGGGCGTTCGATGCCCGCTTTGCGGCCAAAAAGCAGGAGCGGAAGCTGCTGGAGTTCAGTGACTTCGAGCATCAGGCGCTCCGGCTCCTCCGCAGCCCGGACGGCACCCCCACCCCGCTCTGCGAGACCATCCGGCAGAACTACGCGGCCGTCATGGTGGACGAGTATCAGGACACCAACGCCTTACAGGACGCACTCTACCGCTGTCTGGCTTCGCCCGCCGGGGACGACCTCTTCCTTGTGGGCGATCTAAAACAGAGCATCTACCGCTTCCGGCAGGCAGACCCCAGTATCTTCCGGGAAAAGCTGGATGCCTGGCCGCTCCTGCCCGGCGGCGCGGCCCGCCCCCGCCCGGCGGAAGGAACGCCCGGCCAGAACGCGCTGCTGGCGCTGGATGCGAACTTCCGCAGTGCGCCGGAAGTGGTGCGGGGTATCAACTTCCTGTTTGAGCAGCTCATGACCCCCGCCCTGGGCGATACGGCCTACGGCGACGGCCAGCGGCTGGTCTGCGGCGCACCGGGCGAATATGCAGGCAGCGTGGAGGCCTGCTTCCTGCCCGACGACACCGCCGAGACGGACGCAGAGTGCATCGCCCGGAAGATCGAAGCCCTGATGGCCTCCGGGGAGCAGGTGCGGGACGGCGGCTCCACCCGCCCGGTGCAGTACGAGGATTGCTGCATCCTGCTGGCGGCGCGCGGCGACTTCCCGGCCTATGTGGAAGCCCTGACCGCCCACGGCATCCCGGTTTATGCGGACGCTCGCGAAAATCTGCTGGATGCGCCCCACATCCGGCCCCTGATCGCACTGCTGAAGGTCATCGACAACCCGGCGCAGGATATCTATCTTGCCGCCGCCATGCTGGGCCCGCTGTTCGGCTTTACGGACGACGACCTGGTCCGCCTCCGTGCCCGCGCGGAGGAATTGCAGAAACAGCAGGACGAGGCCCGCCGTGCCGCACAGGAGGCGGCAGGGGAGACGCCTGCACCGCAGCACCGCCAGCGGATGAGCCTGTACGGGGCACTGCTGTTGACCGTGAACAGCGCCGAGGAAAGCCCCTTTGAACAGAAAGTCCGGGCGTTCTATGCCCGGCTGACCGAGCTGCGCCGGATGGCCCGGAGCGTACCGGTGGAACAGCTGCTCGAAGAGATCTTTGCGTCCACGGGCTATCTGGCCGCGCTGGGCGTGATGGAGAATGGCACCAAGCGCCGGGAAGATGCCCGGCGGTTCGCGTCCTTCTGCGCCGGGGCCGGGGCAAACGGCATCTCCGGCCTCATCCGCGCCATTGACGCCGCCGCGCAGGCAGGCTCCACCGGGCAGGAGACCGTGCCCGGCGGCTCCCGCCCCGGCTGTGTGACCATCATGACCATCCACCGTTCCAAGGGCCTGCAGTTCCCGGTGGTCTTTGTGGCCGATACGGCCCGGCGGTTCAATGCCGCCGATACCCGCCAGCCGGTGCTGCTCCATCGAGTGTACGGGGCCGGGCTGCGTCTGCGCCCCGAAGACGGCGAAGGTTCCTATAAAACGGCGGCCTACGCGGCGCTGGCCAATGTCCACGCCGCCGAACTGCGCAGCGAGCAGATGCGCCTGCTGTATGTGGCGCTCACCCGCGCACAGGACAAATTGATCCTGACCATCCCGCTGGGCATGACCAAAACGACCAACCCGCTGGCGAAAGCAGCGGCCTTCCTCGCGGCGGGCGCAGGGGAGACGCTGAACCGGCAGGCCAACAGCTTCGCCGACTGGCTGCGCATGGCCCTGCTCGTCCACCCCAACGGCGGGCCGCTGCGCCGCCTGGCCGAGAACCTCGAACTGCCGTTTGCGGACACCCGCAGCACCATCGACTTTTCCTTTGAAGAGGCTCCGGAAGAGCTCCGGCCCGCAGCGGAAGAAGCCCCGGCCCCGGAAGCCCCCGCCGCCGACCCGGTCTTGACGGAACAGCTGCGGCAGGGCTTTGCCTGGCAGTACCCGGCGGCTTCGCTGGCGGCAGTGCCCGCCAAGGTCAGCGTCACGAGCATCGTGCATAAGCGGGAGCAGACGACACTGGAGCGCCCCGGCTTCCTCTCCAAAGATGGCCTGACGGCCGCAGAGATGGGCACGGCGCTGCATGCCTTCCTCGAACACGCCGACTTTGCCGCCCTTGCCGCTGCAAAGGCATCCGGCACCCTCGATGAGGCTATCTGCGCCGAACGGGACCGTCAGGTGGCCGTGCAGCTGACCCCGCCGGAGATCGCGGAAAAGCTGGACGTCCGCCGCATCCGCCGCTTTGCCGAGAGCGATGCCTTTGCCCGCATCTGTGCGGCGGATGCCGTGCTGCGGGAGCTGGCCTTCATCACGGCCCTGCCCGCCTCGGCGGTGCTGGCTGCACAGGGCAGCGCGGCCCCGGAGGGCGAAGCGGCGAAAGCCAGCGTCCTCGTGCAGGGCATTGCGGACATCGTGCTTGTCTTCCCGGACCATCTCGAACTGCTGGATTATAAGACCGACCGCCGCAAGACCGAGGCTGACTTCCTCGCCGCCTACCGCGCCCAGCTCAACCTGTATGCCCTCGCCATCGACAAGCGCTTTGCGCCGAAGAAGGTGACCTATAAGGGCATCTATTCGCTGGAACTGGGAAAGCTGATCGAGGTATAAACCTCTCAGTCTCGCCTACGGCTCGCCAGCTCCCCTGGTAGGAAAGACTCCCTCCGGCCGGAGGGAGATGTCGCGAATAGCGACAGAGGGAGGACGACCACTGGCGAGTCGGTGATGGTCGTACTGGACGAGCAAAGTTTTTCGTATTCGTAAACGGCCGGGCTCCGCTGCCGAGATTCACGGTTGCTGGCTCAGCATCCCTGTTAGAGCGCAGTCCCGCAACTGCTGCCAAGGAGAACAGGGCCCGGCGCCTTGCGCCCGATTTGGCCTATGCGGATAGCAGGGCTTGCCCGGCCTGCCAAGGGCTCCCCTATCAGGGGAGCTGTCTGCGAAGCAGACTGAGAGGTTGGGATAATTTTCTGCAAAATCACATAAAAATGCTTGACAGGCTTTGCTGGGTGTGGTAAACTGTTCCGGTAAAGAAAGCAGCTACGGCCTGGCCGCGCTCGCCTTGTGAGGGACAACATCCTCCGGGCTATACGAAAAACCGGTTCGTTTTGTGCGAACTGCGCTTTTGAGTGAATTTTGCGCGGCTGTCCTGAAACATGGGCGGCCGCGTTTTCTATGCCAAATATTGCAACACTATGGATTATTGTTTGGAGGTGCATTCATTATCGCTACCGCTGGAAAGTCGAAGGAACTGGAGATCAACGGCCAGATCCGTGATCGTGAAGTTCGCCTGATCGGAGCAGACGGCGAGCAGAAGGGCGTTGTCACCATTCAGGTGGCCATGCGCGCTGCTGAGGAGGCCGGCCTCGATCTGGTCAAGATCGCACCGCAGGCTGTACCGCCTGTGTGCAAGGTGCTGGACTACGGCAAATACCGTTTTGAACAGCAGAAGAAGGAGAAGGAAGCCAAGAAGAACCAGAAGGTGGTCGAAGTCAAGGAGACCCGCCTCTCGCTCAACATTGACACCAACGACTTCAACACCAAAGTGAACCAGACCGCCAAGTTCCTGGCAGCCGGCCACAAGGTGAAGGCTTCGATCCGCTTCCGCGGCCGTGAGATGGCGCACAGCGCTCTGGGTGCTGACGTGCTGAAACGCTTTGCCGAGACTCTGCCCCAGGCAAGCATGGATAAGCCGCCGGTGCTTGAGGGCCGCACGATGTCCATTCTGCTGATCCCGAAACCCAATAAGGACTAATTTTAGGAGGAAACTAAAATGGCTAAGATGAAACTGAAGACGCACTCCGGCGCTAAGAAGCGCTTTAAGCTGACCAAGAACGGCAAGATCAAGCGCGGCCACGCATTCCGCAGCCACATCCTGACCAAGAAGACCACCAAGCTGACCCGTGGTTATCGTCAGCCCAGCTACGTTGATAAGACCAACGCAGCTACCATCAAGAGCATGCTGCCCTACGCCTGAGTAAGCGAGCCGCACGCACAACCAAGACATTGACAGAAACTAAAGGAGATATATAAAATGGCACGTATTAAGGGCGCTACGATGACTCACAAACGTCGCAAGAAGATGCTGAAGCTGGCAAAGGGCTTCTACGGCTGCAAGAGCAAGCACTTCAAGATGGCCAAGCAGCAGGTCATGAAGAGCGGCAACTACGCTCTGGCTGGCCGCCGCATGAAGAAGCGTCAGTTCCGCAACCTGTGGATCACCCGCATCAACAATGCGGTCCGTCCTCTGGGCATGAACTACTCTACCTTCATGGCTGGCCTGAAGAAGGCAGGCATCGAGCTGAACCGCAAGATGCTGAGCGAGATGGCCATCAACGATCCTCAGAGCTTTGCAGCTCTGGTCGAGACCGTCAAGAACGCCTAATAGAACTTGACAAAGACGCCCGCGCGTATGATTACGCGGGCGTCCTTTTTGTATCTTTCTGGATTCGGGAGGAGCCTGCATGGACGAAAAAATCACCAGCCGGGACAACGCGAAGATCAAATACGCCTGCCGCCTTTCTTCCAGCGCGGCCTTCCGCCGCAGCGAGGGGTGTTTTCTGGCCGAGGGGCGCAAGCTCTGCCCGGAGCTCTGCCGCGGGGCTGAGCTGGAAACGCTGTTCTACACCGGGGCCGCTGCCGAAAAATGCCCGGAGCTGCTCACGCTGCCCGGTGAACATTATCTGGTGGAGGACCATGTGGCGGACAAGCTCGCCGATGTGGGCACCCATCAGGGAGTGTTCGGCGTGTTCCGCACCCCGGTGCATACACTGGATGAGGTGCGCACCGGCGGGCGGTATCTGGCGCTGGAACGGGTGCAGGACCCCGGCAATGTTGGCACTCTGCTGCGCTCGGCGGCGGCATTCGGCTTTGATGGCGTCCTCCTGAGCGACGGCTGTGCATCTCCGTTTGCCCCCAAGACCCTGCGGGCCTCCATGGGCGCGGCGGTGCGGGTGCCGGTCATTGAGGCCGGAGCCCTGCCGGAGGCCATCGCAGCCCTGCGGGAAAAGGGCATCATCTGCCTTGCGGCGGCGCTGTACCAGTCCCAGCCGCTGAGCGCGGCGGCGTCCCGCTATCCGGGCGGCGTCTGCGTCGTCATCGGCAGCGAGGGCCAGGGCCTGACCGATGCGGCCATCGCCGCCTGCGACGGCACCGTCCGCATCCCGATGACCGACCGGGTCGAGAGCCTGAATGCGGGCATCGCGGGCAGCATCCTGCTGTGGCATTTCCGGGAGGAGAGCCTGTGAGCGGGCCGGACCCTGCCTGGGCTCAGACCAGCTTCTTCCCGCCCGAACCGGCCCCCGACCCGCTGCTCTGCTGGCTCTGGCTGGCCGGGACGCTGGGCGTCGGCAGCAGCCACAACGGCAGCGTTCTGGATGCGTTTGGCGGGGCGCAGGAGGCGTGGGAGCAGCGGGGGAGCGATGCGTTCCGCCGCGCGGCAGGGCCGGGGGCAGCGCAGCGGGCGCTCCTGCCCGACCACACGCCGGAGCATTACCGCGCCTTTGCGCGGCGGTGTGCGGCCCGGAATATCCGCATTCTGACCTATGAAGACCCGGACTATCCGCTGGCGCTGACCCGCATCCCGGATATGCCGCTGGTGCTCTACTGCACCGGGGACCCGGCTTGGCTCAACCAGCCCGGTACCGTGGGGATGGTGGGCAGCCGCAAGCCCACCGAGTACGGCCTGCAGGCCGCAGAGGACATCGGGCGGGGGTTGGCCAGAGCCGGTGCCATCGTGGTGAGCGGCCTGGCCGACGGCCTCGACAGCGCTGGGCACCGTGCCGCCGTGCGGGAAGACCGCCCCACCATCGGGGTGCTGGGCGTCCCGATCGACAAGACCTATCCCGCCACCAACCGGGAACTGCGCCGGAAGATCGAGGCCAACGGCTGCGTCATCAGCGAGTATCCGCCGGAGAGTGCAGCCATTGGCCGCGTGGGCTTTTTGCAGCGCAACCGGCTCATTGCGGCGCTGTCGATGGCGCTGGTGGTGGTGGAAGCCCAGGAAAAAAGCGGCACCATGTCCACGGTGGGCCATGCGGAGCGGTATGGCAAGCCGGTGTTTGCGGTGCCGGGCAGCATCTATTCGCCCAACTCCGCAGGCACCAACGGCCTGCTGCGGGAAGGGCGGGCAAAGGCCGTCTGCAAGGCGGAAGATTTGTTTGAGACGCTCCACCTGACCCCGGCTGCGCTCCGCCCGGCGGTGCCCCAACCGGCACCTGCCGCGATGAGCGAGACCGAGCGGAAGGTGCTGGCCTGCATCGGGGCCAAAGCGAAGGGCGTGGAGGAACTGGGCCTGCAAAGCGGCCTGCCCACTGCGCTGCTGCTGGGCACGCTCATGAAATTGGAGCTGACCGGCCGGGTGGCCTGCCTGCCGGGCAAACGGTATATTCTGCGCTAGGTGCGCACATGTTAAGTTGAGCATTCAAACCTCTCAGTCATCGCTGCGCGATGCCGGTGCCCCGGAGCGGGGAGCCTTTGGCAGGCCGGGCAGCAGATGGCAAGGTTTTTTATATAGGAGAGAAACTATGTCAAAACTGGTGATCGTGGAGTCGCCTGCAAAGGCGAAAACCATCGGCAAATATCTGGGCAGCGACTACGAGGTGACGGCCAGCATGGGCCACATCCGCGACCTGCCCGCCTCCCAGCTGGGCATTGATGTCGAGCACGGCTATACGCCGCAGTACATCAGCATCAAGGGCAAGGAAAAGCTCATCAAGGAGCTGAAGAGCAAGGCCAAACACTCCGACGGCGTCCTTCTCGCGACCGACCCGGACCGTGAGGGCGAAGCCATCAGCTGGCATCTGGCCAATATCCTGGGCCTGGACCCCCATGAGCCCAACCGCGTGACCTTCGACGAGATCACGAAAAAGGGTGTGCAGGAGGGCATGGCCCATCCCCGCGCCATCGACGAAGACCTGTTCAACGCCCAGCAGGCCCGCCGTGTGCTGGACCGTCTGGTGGGCTATAAGCTCAGCCCGTTCCTCTGGCGGAAGGTCCGCCGGGGCCTGTCGGCCGGCCGTGTCCAGAGCGTGGCCGTCCGCCTCATCGACGACCGCGAAAAGGAGATCGAGGGCTTCAAGCCCGAAGAATACTGGAATGTGGATGCCACCCTCGGCGTGGGGCACAAGAGCTTCACGGCCCGCCTGGCCTCCGACGACAAGGGCAAAAAGCTGCTGCCGCACACCGAGGCCGAGGCCCGCGCCATCGAAAAGGGGCTGGAAGGGGCCGAGTACACGGTGGGTGAGCTGAAAAAAGGCAAGCGCGCCAAGCAGCCCACCCCGGCGTTCATCACCAGTACCTTGCAGCAGGAGGCATCCCGCCGCCTGGGCTTTACGGCTACCCGCACCATGCGCGCGGCCCAGACGCTGTACGAAGGCGTGGACATCGCGGGCCACGGCACCATGGGTCTGATCACCTATATGCGTACCGACAGCCTGCGCATCTCCGACGAAGCGGTAAACGCAGCCAAGGAGTATATTGCGGGCGCTTATGGCGAACCGTATATCTGCCCCTATAAGCGCACCTGGAAGACCAAGAGCGCGACCGCTGCGCAGGACGCCCACGAAGCCATCCGCCCCTCGGTGCCGTCCCTGACGCCCGACGAGGTGGACAAGAGCATCAGCGGCGACACCGCCAAGCTCTACCGGATGATCTGGAGCCGCTTCATGGCCAGCCAGATGGCCGACTGCCAGCAGGACACCGTGTCCGTGACCGTGTATGCGGGCGGCTACCGGTTCAAGGCCAGCGGCTACACCGTCACCTTCGACGGCTTCACCGCCCTGTATGAGGAGGCCACGGACGAGAAGGAAAAGAAGGAAACCAGCCTGCCCCCGCTGGAGCAGGGCCAGGTGCTCAAGCTGCGGGAGCTGAAGAGCGAACAAAAGTTCACCCAGCCCCCCGCCCGCTACACCGAAGCCACCCTCATCAAGGCGCTGGAAGAAAACGGCATCGGCCGCCCCTCCACATATGCGCCCATCATCACCACCATCATCGACCGCGGCTATGTGGAGCGCGACCAGAAAAAGCTCAAGCCGACCCTGCTGGGCCGCGCCGTGGACGGCCTGATGCTGGAGCAGTTCCCCCACATCGTGGATGTGGACTTCTCCGCCGAGATGGAGAAGAACCTCGACAAGGTCGAGAGCGGCAAGGCCGACTGGCACAAGACCGTGGACGACTTCTATCAGGGCTTTGCAGCCAGCCTCGAACAGGCAGAAAAGAACATGGAAGGCAAGAAGGTCAAGGTGCCGGACGAGCCGTCCAGCGAGGTCTGCGACCTGTGCGGCCGTCCCATGGTCATCAAGGTGGGCAAGTACGGCAAGTTCCTGGCCTGCAGCGGCTTCCCGGAGTGCCGGGGCACCAAGCGCCTGGTCAAGGACACCGGCGGCATCTGCCCCAAGTGCGGCAAGGGCCGTATGCTGGAGCGCAAGAGCGCCAAGGGCCGCATCTACTACGGCTGCGAGCGCTACCCCGACTGCGATTTCATGACCTGGGATACCCCCGTCCCCACCAAGTGTGAAAAGTGCGGCTCCACCCTCTTCCGCAAGGGCTCCAAGCTCTACTGCGCCAAGGAGGGCTGCGGGTTCGAGATGCCGGTGCCGAAGAAGGAGTAAGACCAGCTCAGGCCGCTTCGCGTCCGGCTCTCCCAAAGGGCGGGCTTTTTCAGCGAGTACGATAAAGTTTTCCTCTTTGCCAAAAGGCAATAACGGAGAGTGCTTGATGAAAGGAAACATCAATGAGTCAATATCATGTAACAGTTTTAGGTGCCGGTCTGGCGGGCTGCGAGGCGGCGCTCTGGCTGGCGGGCAAGGGTGTGGACGTCACGCTCTGTGAGCAGAAGCCTACCCACTTTTCCCCGGCCCACAAGAGCGAAGGCTTTGCAGAGCTGATCTGCTCCAACAGCCTGAAAGCGGAGCGGCTGGATTCCGCTTCCGGCCTGCTGAAAGAGGAGATGCGCCGGATGGGCAGCCAGCTGCTGTCTGCCGCCGAGGAGGCCCGCGTGGCCGCCGGCGGCGCGCTGGCCGTGGACCGCGACGCCTTCAGCGCTGCCGTCACCCGCCGGGTGGAGCAGTGCCCGAACATCACCGTCCGGCGGGAGCGGGTGGAGCAGATCGACGAGAGCGCTCCCATCCTGGTGGCCACCGGCCCGCTGACCGACGGTGCGCTGGCCGACGAGATCGGCCGCCTGACCGGCGACGAGCGGCTGCATTTCTACGATGCTGTGGCCCCCATCGTCACGGCCGAAAGCCTGGACTACGACCGGGTCTTCGCCGCTTCCCGCTACGACCGGGGCGAGGCGGATTACCTGAACTGCCCGTTCAACAAGGCCGAGTACGAGGCATTCCATGCAGCGCTGGCGTCTGCCGAGCGCGCCCCGCTCCACGATTTTGACGCCGGTGCCGAGCAGGGAGCCGCGCCCGACCCGGATGCCCACGGCAAAAAGGCCGACACCGTCACGGTCTATGAGGGCTGTATGCCCATCGAGATCATGGCGGCCCGCGGTGCCGACACCATGCGGTTCGGCCCGCTGCGCCCGGTGGGTCTGGTGGACCCCAACACCGGCCACCGCCCCTGGGCGAACGTCCAGCTCCGCGCCGAGAACAAGGAGCGGACGCTGTACAATATCGTCGGCTTCCAGACGAATCTGAAGTGGGGCGAGCAGAAGCGGGTGTTCCGCATGATCCCCGGCCTCGAAAACGCCGAGTTCGTGCGGTACGGCGTCATGCACCGGAACACCTTCCTCGATGCGCCCCGTGTGCTGAACGCGGGCCTTTTCCTGAACGAGCACCCCAACGTCTTTTTTGCGGGCCAGATCACCGGTTTTGAGGGCTATATGGAAAGCGCCGCCTGCGGTCTGCTGGCGGCCCGCAGCCTGTATGCCCGCCTGACCGGCAGGCAGCTGCCCCCGCCCCCGGCGGACACCATGTGCGGTGCGCTGCTCCAGTATCTGACCACCGAGAACAAGCACTTCCAGCCGATGGGCGCGAATATGGGCATCCTGCCCCCGCTGCCCGCCGAGACCCGCCCGCGCGACAAGCGCCTGCGCTACATGGCTGTGGCCGAACGTGCCGTGGCCAGCTTCCAGCAGTGGCTGGACGAAACGTCTCTGTAAAAAAGAACCTCTCCGTCTGCTTCGCAGACAGCTCCCCTGTTAGGGGAGGTGGCATCGCGCAGCGATGACGGAGAGGCTGAACATCCCAGAAACAGAAGGGAGAATTACTATGAAGATCATCGTGGACATGATGGGCGGCGATAACGCCCCGCTGGCTGTGCTGGAAGGCGCAGCCGCAGCCGTCAAGGAGTATGGCGTCTCGCTCATCGGCGTGGGCAATGAGGAGCTGGTCCGCAAGACCGCCGCAGAGCACAACATCCCGTTGGACGGCATCGAGCTG
Source organism: Faecalibacterium sp. AF28-13AC (assembly GCF_003478405.1). Classification (NCBI taxonomy): domain Bacteria; kingdom Bacillati; phylum Bacillota; class Clostridia; order Eubacteriales; family Oscillospiraceae; genus Faecalibacterium; species Faecalibacterium sp. AF28-13AC. The sequence goes on from NZ_QUFG01000001.1 coordinate 189,250, forward strand.
GTGAACTGCACCGAGACCATCGAGATGTGCGATGAGCCTGCCCGTGCCATCCGCAGCAAGAAGGATTCCTCCATCGTCGTGGGCCTGAACCTGCTCAAGGAGGGCCGGGGCGACGCCTTTGTCTCTGCCGGCAGCACCGGCGCACTGCATGTGGGTGCCAGCCTCATCGTCCGCACCCTGAAGGGTGTCAAGCGCCCGGCGCTGGCCACCATGGTGCCCGCCAAAAAGCAGGCCTACCTGCTGCTGGACTGCGGCGCGAACGTTGAGTGCCGCCCTGAAATGCTGGCCGCATTCGCCGTCATGGGCAGCTGCTACGTGAACAGGGTCGAGGGCCGCACCTCGCCCAGCGTGGCGCTGGCGAACAACGGCGCAGAGGAGTCGAAGGGCACTCCGGTGCTCAGGGAGGCCCACCAGCTGCTCAAGACCACCCCCGGCATCCGCTTCGTGGGCAACATCGAGCCTCGCGACGTGCCGAATGGTGAGGTGGACGTCGTGGTCTGCGACGGCTTCACCGGCAACGTCATTCTCAAGCTGACCGAGGGCGTGGCCAAAATGCTGCTGGGGATGCTCAAGGAGATGTTCCTCCGGAACCTTGGCGGCAAGGTGGCCTATCTGCTGCTCAAGAGCGGCGTGTCCGATCTCAAGCACCAGATGGACAGCGAGGAGTACGGCGGCGCACCCTTCCTGGGTGCAAAGCAGCCGGTCATCAAGGCCCACGGCTCCTCCAAGGCCAAGGGCATCAAGAACGCCATCCGTCAGGCGAAGATCTGCGTGGAGAACGACCTGTGCGGCACCATGCAGAAGGCGCTGGATGACCTGAACGCCCCGGCTGCGGAATAAAAACAGTTTTGAGGATTATAGAACGGCATTGCGTCTGACCTGCGGAAGACCGCATCCGGCCGCAATGACATAAGGGAGATAGAGCATCTATGAGTCATCCACTCGAAACGATCATTGGCTACAAATTCAAGAACCCCAGGCTGCTGGAAACGGCGCTCACCCACACCAGCTACGCCAACGAGAGCCGTGCCCCGGTGCAGCACAATGAGCGGCTGGAATTTCTGGGCGACAGTGTGCTGCAGATCGTGTCGGCCGATTACCTGTTCCACGCCTACGCCGACCGCCCGGAGGGCGATTTGACCCGCATCCGCTCCAGCCTCGTCAGCGAGGGGGCGCTGTTCCAGTTCGCGCAGGAGATCAACCTGGGCGACTATCTGCGCCTGGGCCGCGGCGAGGAGCGCTGCGGCGGCCGCACCCGCCCCAGCGTCGTGTCCGATGCGTTCGAAGCCGTCATCGCGGCGCTGTATCTGGACGGCGGCATGGAGGTGGCCCGCAATTTCATCCTGCCCTTCATCACCGAGGGCAAACATGCCGAGGCCGACTACAAGACCCGTTTGCAGGAGATCGTCCAGCAGAACCCGGAGGAAAAGCTCAGCTACGTGGTCGAACAGGAGTCCGGCCCCGACCACGACAAACATTTTGTGGTGGCCGTGCGCTTCAACTCCGACAAGGTGGCCCGCGGCGAGGGCCGCAGCAAAAAAGTGGCAGAGCAGCATGCCGCCCGTGAGGCGCTCAAGCTGCTGGGAGTCATAAAGGAAAAGTAAGCGGATGGTATTTAAGGAACTGGAGATCCAGGGCTTCAAGAGCTTTCCCGATAAAGTCAAGATCACCTTTGGCGAGGGCGTCACCGGCGTCGTCGGGCCAAACGGCTCCGGCAAGTCGAATCTGTCGGACGCGGTGCGGTGGGTGCTGGGTGAGACCAGCGCCCGCCAGCTGCGCGCGGCGGGCAAGATGGAGGACGTCATCTTCGGCGGCACCCGCCGCCGGGGGGCCATGGGCTTTGCTCAGGTGCGCCTGACGCTGGACAACAGCGCCCACACGCTGGATCTGGACGCCGACGAAGCTGTCATCGGCCGCAGGTATTACCGCTCCGGCGAGAGCGAGTACAGCATCAACGGCCAGGTCTGCCGGTTGAAGGATGTCTATGAGCTGCTGCTGGACACCGGCATCGGGCGGGACGGCTATTCGGTCATCGGGCAGGGCCGCATCGCCGAGATCGTGGCTGCCAAGAGCACCGAGCGCCGGGAGATCTTTGAGGAAGCCTGCGGCATCGCCAAGTACCGCTACCGCAAAAACGAGGCCGAGCGCCGTCTGGCGGCAGCCGCGGAGAATCTGGAGCGCCTGCGGGACATCCTGGGCGAGCTGGAAGCCCGCGTCGGCCCACTGGAAAAGGAGAGCGCCAGGGCCGAGACCTTTCTTGCCCTGAGCGCGCAGCGCAAGACGCTGGAAGTCACGCTCTGGACCGACGGCGTCCACCGCGCCAGAGAGGCCGTCCGCCGCCAGGTGCGGGATCACGAGACGGCCCAGGCCGACTATGAACGCTTCGACCGGCAGGTCAAAGCCGCTGAGAGCGAGGCTGAGGAGATCCGGATGCAGGCACAACAGCTGACCATTGCGGTCGAGCGCCTGAATGGGGATATCCGCAGCATCACCGAGCAGATCAGCGGCAGCGAGAGCCGGATCGCCGTGCTGGAAAACGACATCGCCCGCAACGAGGAGAGCGCCGAAGAACTGCGGGCCGAGCTTGCCGCCGGTCAGCAGGACAGCACCGAAGCCGCCGCCGCATTGGAGCGCCACCGCGCAGTGGCCGCCTCCATGGAAGCCGCCGGGCAGCAGCTGGCCGCAGAACTGGCGGCACTGAACGAAGCACTGGACCGCCTGACCCACGACAACGACCGCAGCGGGGCACGGAAGGACAGCCTGCGGGCGGAGATCACGGCGCTGACAGCCCGGCGCACCGAGGCACAGGTGGCCAGAGCCGCCGCCGAGGCCGCTGCCGAAACGGCGAAGAGCCGCCTGCCTGCGTTGGAAGAAGCCGCCGGGGCGCTGACGGCCCAGCGGGACGACGCCAAGCAGGACCTTGCGGATACTGTGAAGTACCGCGCGATGCTGGCGGAGAACGAAACACAGCTGGCCAATGTCCGCGCGGGCCTGGAACTGAAGTACAAGGCCCGCCGCACCGCACTGGATGCCGCTGACGACGACGAGCAGAAGCTCAGCCGTGCACTGGATGCGGCCCGCCAGCGGCTCTCGGTGCTGCGGGAGCTGGAAAAGAACATGGACGGCTACCAGAACTCCGTCAAGACCGTCATGCGGGCCGCGTCGGCCCGGCGGCTGCGGGGCATCATCGGGCCGGTGTCCTCCATCCTGCGCGTGGAACCGGGCCGGGAGGTCGCCATCGAGACCGCACTGGGCGGTGCCTTGCAGAACATCGTGGTGGAGAACGAAGCCGCTGCCAAGGCGGGCATCGCCCTGCTGCGCAGCGAGAACGCGGGCCGCGCCACCTTCCTGCCGCTGGATACCGTCCAGCCCGGCGTGTTCCGGGGGCGGCTGACCGGTTCGGCACGGCTGGCTTCCAGTCTGGTGCAGGCCGATGCACGGTATGCCAACATCGTTTCCAATCTGCTGGGCCGGATCGTGGTGGTGGACGACATCAACGAGGCCTCCCGCGTGGCGCGGGACCTCGGCTACCACAATAAGGTCGTCACGCTGGACGGTCAGGTCGTCAACGCGGGCGGCAGCTTCACGGGCGGCAGCGTCCAGCGCAGTGCGGGCCTGTTCACCCGCAAACAGGAGCTGGAAGAGCTGCGGGTGAAGGCGGCAAAGCTGCAAAAGGACTGCCTTGCCGCGCAGGAGAAGACCGACCAGTGCAAGGCGCAGATGGATGCCGTTTCCGCCGAGCTGACCGCCGCGAACAGCGAACAGATCACGGCTGCGAACGACCGGGTCCGGGCCGAAGCGGAGCAGAAGCGGCTGGAAGCCGCCGTGGAGCAGGCCGAAACGGCCCTCGCCGCCCGCCGGAAGGAAATCGACACCCTCAACGCCCAGCGGACCGAAAGCCGCACCAGAGCGGCCGAGGCCGAGGGGCAGGAGGCGGAGTGCGCTGCGGCCCTTGCGGAAAAGTCGGCGGAACTCCAGCACATCACCGAGGGCGACGATGCCTTCCTGACCCGCCAGCGGGAGCTGGCCGACCAGCTCAGCGCCAAGCGGCTGGAACAGATCACCCGCCAGAAGGACGCCGAGCTGGCGCAGGCGCAGATCGCCGCGCTGGAACAGCGCACCAGAGACGCTGCTGCCCGCAAAGCATCGCTGGAAGAGAGCCTGACTGCGCTGGCCGATCGCAGTGCGGTCTGCCGGGCGGAGATCGAAGCCATCCGGAAGGCCAAGAGCGAGAGCGCAGAGCAGATCGCTGCGAAGGAAGCAGAGATCCGCCGGGCCACCGAGGAGCGCCTGACCCGCCAGAAGGCTGAGACCGAAGCGCTGGCCAGGGCCCGCGCCGCCGCCGATGAGCGCGAGGAGATGAGCCGGGAGATGGCCCGTCTGGCCGAGCGGAAAGCGGCAGCGGAGAGCGAGTACGATGCCACCGCCGCCAAGCTCTGGGATGAATACCAGCTGACCGTCTCGCAGGCCGAAGCGCTCTGTGTGGACTTCGACAGCCTGCCTGCCCTGCGGGCGCAGGCGGCCGAGGTGCGAAACAAGATCCGTGCGCTGGGCAGCGTGAACGTCCGCGCCATTGAGGAGTATCGGGAAGTCAAGGCCCGGTACGACACCCTGCGGGTGCAGGTGGCGGATGTGGAGGGCAGCCGGAACGAGCTGAGCCGGATGATCGCGCAGCTGTCGCGCCAGATGCGGGAGATCTTCACCGACAGCTTCCGCGCCATCAACGAAAACTTTGGCCGCATCTTTGCCGAGCTGTTCGGCGGCGGCGAAGCCAGCCTGGTGCTGGAAGATGAATCGGACGTGCTGGGTTGCGGCATCGGCATCCGGGTCGCACCACCGGGCAAGGTCATCAAGAATCTGGAAGCCCTTTCGGGCGGCGAGCAGGCGCTGGTGGCCATCAGCATCTATTTTGCAATCCTGGCCGTCAACCCCGCGCCCTTCTGCATCCTCGATGAGATCGAAGCCGCGCTGGACGACGCCAACGTCAGCCGCTTTGCACAGTACCTCCGCCGCGTGAGCGACCGGACGCAGTTCATCGTCATCACCCACCGCCGGGGCACCATGGAGGCCGCCAATGTCCTTTATGGCGTCACCATGCAGGAGGACGGCGTGTCAAAGCTGCTCAAACTCGACCTCGAACAGGTTGACGCGACACTGGTTTCGTAGGTATAATAAAAAGAGGAACCTCTCAGTAAAAGGGAGAAACCTCTCAGTCATCGCTTCGCGATGCCAGCTCCCCTGATAGGGGAGCCACTGGCGAGTCGGGAGTGGCTGTGCTGGACGAGCAAAGTTTTCTGTAATCGGGAACGGCTGGGCTCCGCTGTCTCGATTCACGACTACTTACCAAGCGCCTTTTGTTAGGGCGTATTCCCGCAGCCGCTGTCCGTTCGGACAGGGCCAGCCGCCTTGCGCCCGATTGGTGCCAAGCGAACAGCAGGGCCTGCCCGTTCTGCCAAGGGCTCCCCTACCAGGGGAGCTGGCGAGCCGTAGGCGAGACTGAGAGGTTGTACGAAGGAACCCCTGCCCTTGAAAGAGGTCGCACGGAGAAAAACGTAGGAGAAAAGCCGATATGGGACTTTTTGGATTTGGTAAAAAAGAAAAAGACAAGATGAAAGATGGCCTCGAAAAGACCCGCACGGGCTTTTGGGGCAATATCCTGAACACACTCACCGGCAGCAAGATCGACGATGACCTTTACGATGAGTTGGAAGAACAGCTCATCCTGGCCGATGTCGGCGGCGAAGTGGCGATCAAACTGGTGGACAAGCTCCGCGACCGCGTGAACGAAAAGGGCCTGAAGACCGGTGAGCAGGCAGCGGACGAGCTGCGTGAGCTCATCGCGGACGAGATGCGCCCCGAAGCGGAGATGCAGCTGGACGGCCACCCCGCCGTCATTCTGGTCATCGGCGTCAACGGCGTGGGCAAGACCACGAGCATCGCAAAGCTGGCCGACTATTACACCCGTCAGGGCCGCAGGGTCATGCTGGCCGCAGGCGATACCTTCCGTGCCGCCGCCAGCGAGCAGCTGGAGATCTGGGCCGACCGCGCCGGGGTCCCGCTGGTCAAGGCCGGTGAGGGGGCCGACCCCGCCGCCGTCATCTTTGACACGGTGAAGTCTGCCACCGCCCGCGGCTATGACATGGTCATTGCCGACACCGCCGGGCGCCTGCACAACAAGGCGAACCTGATGGGCGAGCTGGCCAAGATCAGCCGCAGCGTCAAAAAAGCGGCCCCCGATGCCAGCCTGGAGACCCTGCTGGTGCTGGATGCCATCACGGGCCAGAACGCCATCAGCCAGGCAAAAGAGTTCTGCAAGGCGGCCAGCGCCACCGGCATCATCCTGACCAAGCTCGACGGCACCGCCAAGGGCGGCTGCGTCGTGGCGGTCAAGCAGCGGCTCGGCCTGCCGGTGCGGTTCATCGGCGTGGGCGAGGGCATCGACGACCTCATTCCCTTCACCCCGGAAGGCTTTGTGGAGGAGCTCATCCCCCGCACCGGCTGGAAGCACTGAGGAGGTACACCCATGAAAATTTGTGCAGCGACCGGCAACGCCGGAAAGCTCCGCGAACTGCGGCGCATCCTTGAAGCCCAGGGCCACGAAGTGGTCAGCCAGAAAGAGCTGGGCATCACCATCGAGCCGGACGAGACCGGCACCACCTTTGCGGAAAATGCCCTCATCAAGGCCGAGACCATCTGCAAGGCCAGCGGTCTGCCCACCATCGCCGATGACTCCGGCCTGTGCGTGGAGGCACTGAACGGTGCCCCCGGCGTCTACAGCGCCCGCTATTGCGGCCGCCACGGCGACGACGAGGCCAACAACGATAAACTGCTGGAAGCGATGAAGGACATCCCGGCGGGGCAGCGCGGCGCAAAGTTCGTGGCGGCGGTCTGCTTCATCCTGCCCGATGGTCGGCATCTGACCTGCGTGGGCGAGTGCCCCGGCAGCGTGGCATTTGCGCGGCTGGCAGGGGACTACGGCTTCGGCTACGACCCGCTGTTCATCCCCGCCGACTGCGGCGTGGGCAAAACGGGCAGACGCCCCAACACCGAGGGCCGCAGCTATGCGCAGCTGACCCCCGACGAAAAGGACGCCATCAGCCACCGCGGCAACGCGCTGGCCGAGATGGAACAGAAACTGCCGGGATTTCTGGCAGAACGATGAACCAAATACTCTGTACAACCTCTCCGTCATTGCTCACGCAATGCCACCTCCCCTTGTAGGGGAGGCTCTGGCGAAAAGATGGAGTGTTCCGTACTGCCAAGGGCTCTCCTACAAGGAGAGCTGTCGAACGAAGTGAGACGGAGAGGTTGTACGGAGAAGACCGTATCAACATCAAGATCGAAGGAGAAACTAACTATGCTGACGAGCAAACAGCGCGCGATCCTGCGCGGCAAGGCAAACACCATGGACCCCGTTTTCATTGTGGGCAAGGGCGAGATCGACGAGACCATGATCCAGGGCGTGAAGGACTGCCTCGACGCCCGCGAACTCATTAAGCTGAAGGTGTTGGAAAGCAGCATGTACAATGCCCGCGAGGCTTCCGTCAAGCTGGCCGAGGCCACCGGCGCAGACTGTGTGCAGGTCATCGGCTCCAAGTTCGTGCTCTATCTGCAAAAGAAGAAGGACAGCGCCTACGCTGACCTGCTGAAATGAAAGTCCTGCTGTACGGCGGCAGCTTCGACCCGCCCCACAACGGCCACCTGAACAATCTGCGGGCAGCGGCGGCGCGGGTCCGGCCGGACCGGATCGTGGTCATGCCCGCCGGAATGTCCCCGTTCAAGCGGGGGACGAACGCTTCCGGTGCGCTGCGGCTGGAGATGTGCGGCTGTTTTTCCGCGCTGGCGGAGGAGGGCGGCTTCCCGGCTCTGACCGTGAGCGGCTGGGAGGTGCAGCAGGCTGCGCAGGGGAGGCGGAACTACACCGTCCTCACGCTGGAGATGCTGGCGGCAGGATTCCCCGGCGCAGAGCTTTATCTCGCCATCGGCAGCGATATGCTGCTGAGCTTTGACGGCTGGTACCGCTGGCAGGACATCCTCAGACTGGCCCGCCTCGTGGTCACGAGCCGGAACGTCGGCGACGACCCGCTCCTCCACGAAAAGGCAAAGCAGCTGGACGCCACCGGGGCCCGCATCCTGTTCGCGCCGGTGGAAGCGCTCCCCATGGCGAGCAGCGCCCTGCGCGCCCGCCTTGCCGCCGGGGAACGCTGTGAAAACGAACTCCCGCCCCTGGTGCGCCGTGTCATCCAGCGCGAGGGGCTGTACCGGGAAACAAAAGGAGACGAAGATCGGAATGACTCTGAAACAGGCAAAAGAGCTTGTGCGCAGCCGCCTGAGCGATCAGCGCTATGAGCACACCCTGAACGTGAAGAAAATGGCCGTCAAGCTGGCGAAGCGCTACGGGGCCGACGAAGAGCAGGCCGCGCTGGCGGCGTTGCTGCACGATGCGGCCAAGGAGATCTCCAAGGACGAGATGCGGGCCATCATGCGGGCGTACCCCGAATACGCCGAGGGCGGCGAAGAGCGCCCGACCCCGGTGTGGCACGGCATCTGTGCCGCCATCCTGGCCCGCACCGAGTGGGGCGTGGAGGATGAGGCCGTTCTCTCGGCCATTGCCTGCCACACGGCGGGCAAGCCGGGCATGAGCAGGCTGGATAAGATCCTCTATCTGGCCGATATGACCAGCGCCGAGCGGGACTGGTCGGGCGTGAACAAGCTGCGCAAGCTGGAACGGAACGATCTGGATGCAGCCATGCTGGTGGCCCTCAAGCAGACGAACGACTTCGTGCTGTCTCAGGGCAAGCCGCTCGACCCCATGTCCAAGGCCGCTTACGAGGACATTCACGCGCAGGTGGAGGCCCGTGCCGGAACGACTTGAGATCTGTCCGGCTGACCGGAAATGAAAACCGATTGCAGATTGTGGGGAAGGATGCTATACTAAAGGGTATCATGAACGTGAACCGACCCCGAATGAAAAAGCTGGAGGAAATCTAGGAATGAGTCAAGCTCCGCGCCGCATCAACACCCAACGTTCGCTGAACCGCCCGACGGAACAGCGGCCGACGGAGGCTCCTGCCTCCCGCCCGGCTCCGCTGCAGGGCCAGCCGGATTTCTTCGAAGAGCCGTCTGTACCGCATCCGGAGCAGAGGCCCCGTCCGGCTGCCCCGGCGCATCCGGCTCCGGCAGCAGGCACCGGTGGAAACGGCGGCAGAACCCCGCCGCCCCGCCGGGGCGGTGCCCATGCGGCTCCCAGTGAGCCGCCCCGCCGCCGCAGCGCCAAGCCCAGAAAGAAGAAAAAAAGAGCCCCCATGTGGCTTCCGCTGGCCGTGACGCTGGCGGTGCTGGCCGTCCTTTCGGGCGTCGTGGTCTATGCGGCCGGCATGATAAACCGGGTGGAGGAGAACCTGAAGCCGGAGGAGAACGCTGCTTCGCTGGTGGAGGAGATCCAGACGCTGGAGGAGTACAAGGGCGATGTGGTCAACATCCTCGTCTGCGGCATCGACTACGAGGACGGCCGCGGCTATTCTTCCGATGGCACCAACGACGGCATGACGGATATGATCCTGTACTGCCAGTTCGACATCAAGGGCGGTGCGCTCCGGATGCTGCAGATCCCCCGCAACAGTCTGGTGGCGACCAAAAGCCGGAAGATCACCCTCTCCAACGGCAAGACCTATTCCGCCTCGAACTACCAGATCAACTCGGTGGCTCTCTCCAACGGCGGCAATGTGGCGGCTCTGGCAGAGGTCATCTACGACCAGTACAAGCTCCCCATCGACTACTATGTCACCATCGACATGCAGGCGCTGGTGGAAATGGTGGATAACTTCGGCGGCATCGAGGTCTATATCCCCCACGACATGTCCTTTGCAGGCAGTGCCCTGAAGCAGGGCTACCGCAATCTGGATGGCGCATCGGCCGAGTTCTTCGTCCGCTGCCGCCACGGCGAGGGCTACTCCAACTCCGATATCGACCGCCTGAACATGCAGCGCTATTTCTACGCCGGCCTGTTCAAGCGGGTGCGCAGCATGGGCGTGACCGACGTCATCAACCAGCTGCCCCTGATCTTCAACAATTATATCCACACCGACATGGATCTGACCACCATCGCCAAGATGCTGGTCTCCTTTACCCGGATCGACAGCGCCAACATCATGCTGGCCCAGACGCCGGTGTTCATGGGCGTACCCAATGTCGGCAAGACCGACAGCTTTGACGGCTACTCCTGCGTGGTGCCGGATGCCGGTTCCATCGCAGAGCTGCTCAACACCTACTTCCGCAATTATACCGGCCCCGTCAGCGCCGAGGAGCTCAACCTTGTGACCAACGACTGGCCCCACGGCACGGCTTCCACCAGCGCCAACGTCCAGTTCGTGGGCCAGCTCGACAAAGAGTCGGATGACGCCATCCTCAGCGGCGACACCGACGTGGCGGGTGCCACCACGACCGACGGCCAGGCGGCCGGGCAGTAACGCAAACAACAGATAGGAGAAATCAGATGGAGAACAACATCGACAGCAAGTCTCTTGCCATTGAGATCGCAAAGATCCTGGATCAGAAAAAGGCACAGGATGTCCGGGTGCTCAAGGTCGAGAGCCTGACCGTCCTCACCGACTACTTCGTCATCGCCTCCGGCACCTCCACCACGCAGGTGGGGTCGCTGGCCGACGAGGTGGAGTTCGCGCTTTCCCAGAAGGGCATCGAGCCCATCAGCACCGAGGGCTTTGACTCCAAGAACTGGGTCCTGCTGGACTACTCGAATGTCATCGTGCATGTGTTTGTGCCCAACACCCGCACCTATTACGATCTGGAGCACCTGTGGGCCGACGGCGAGCCCATCGACATCTCGGAGTATCTGACGCCGGATCACAGCCTGTAAGGGAACATATCCCGGCCCGATGTTTTTTCGGATGCCCTCTCAGCCCTGCTTCCGCAATGACGGAGAGGTTGTATCGAGAAACACCGGACAATGACCGGGATTGTCATAAAAGAATCTTTGGTAGTGAAGAAAAGTCTGGAGCTGATTACAACAATGAAGTATGATTACAAGGCCGTTGAGGCCAAGTGGCAGAAGGTGTGGGAGGACGAAAAGACCTTCCACGCCGAGATCGACCACAGCAAGCCCAAGTTCTACGCCCTCGTCGAGTTCCCGTATCCTTCGGGTGCGGGCCTGCATGTGGGCCACCCCCGCAGCTATACGGCACTGGACGTGGTGAGCCGGAAGCGCCGCCAGAACGGCTACAACGTGCTCTACCCGATGGGCTGGGATGCCTTTGGCCTGCCCACCGAGAACTTCGCCATGAAGAACCACATCCACCCGGCCATCGTCACCAAGAAGAACGTGGATCATTTCCGTGAGCAGCTCAAGGCTCTGGGCTTCTCCTTCGACTGGGACCGCGAGATCAACACCACCGACCCCGAATACTACAAGTGGACCCAGTGGATCTTCTTGCAGCTGTACAAGCACGGTCTGGCCTACAAGAAGGAAATGAACGTCAACTGGTGCACCGGCTGCAAGTGCGTCCTGGCCAACGAAGAAGTGGTCAACGGCGTGTGCGAGCGCTGCGGCAGCGAGGTCGTCCACCGCGTCAAGAGCCAGTGGATGCTGAAGATCACGGCATATGCCGACAAGCTCATCGACGGTCTGGACGGACTGGATTACATCGAGCGCGTCGCCACCCAGCAGAAGAACTGGATCGGCCGCAGCCACGGCGCAGAGGTCAACTTCGGCACCACCGCAGGTGATACCCTGACCGTTTACACCACCCGCTGCGACACCCTGTTCGGTGCCACCTACATGGTCGTCTCCCCGGAGCATGCCATGGTCAAGCAGTGGCTGGACAACGGCACCATTCGGAATGCAGAGGCCGTCAAGGCATATCAGGCCGAAGCTGCCCGCAAGAGCGACTTTGAGCGCAGCGAGCTGAACAAGGAGAAGACCGGCGTGAAGCTGGAGGGCGTCATGGGCATCAACCCCGTGAACGACAAGGAGATCCCCATCTTCATCTCTGACTATGTTCTGGCCACCTACGGCACCGGTGCCATCATGGCCGTGCCTGCCCACGATACCCGCGACTGGGAGTTCGCAAAGAAGTTCGGTCTGCCCATCATTGAAGTCGTCAAGGGCAATACCCCGTCGAATCTGGACGAGGCCGCCTTTACCGATGTGGCCACCGGCACCCTCGTCAACTCCGGCTTCCTGGACGGCCTGTCCGTCGCCGACGCCAAGAAAAAGATGGTCGAGTGGCTGGAGAGCAGCGGCAAGGGCAAGGATAAGGTCAACTACAAGCTGCGCGACTGGGTGTTCAGCCGTCAGCGCTACTGGGGCGAACCCATCCCCATGGTCAAGTGCGAGAAGTGCGGCTGGCAGCCCCTGCCCGAAAGCAGCCTGCCCCTGACGCTGCCCGACATCACCGACTTTGAGCCGGGCCCCGACGGCGAATCCCCGCTGGCCCGCCACACCGACTGGGTCAAGACCACCTGCCCCTGCTGCGGCGGCCCCGCGACCCGCGAGACCGACACCATGCCCCAGTGGGCCGGTTCCTCCTGGTACTTCCTGCGCTACATGGACCCGCACTGCAAGGACGCCCTCGCTTCCAAGGAGGCGCTGGAGTACTGGTCCCCGGTCGACTGGTACAACGGCGGCATGGAGCATACCACCCTGCATCTGCTGTACAGCCGGTTCTGGCATAAGTTCCTGTACGACATCGGCGTCGTGCCCTCTCCGGAACCCTACCAGAAGCGCACCGCCCACGGCATGATCCTGGGCCTGAACCCCCACAGCTTCGTCAACCTGCCCGCAGAGGAGCAGGAAAAGCTGCTGAAGAAATACGGCAGCCAGAAGGCAGCGGAGAAGGCGCTGGAAGAGAAATACGGTGAGATGGCCCGCCACCCCATCGTCAAGATGTCCAAGAGCCTGGGCAACGTCATCAACCCGGACGAGGTCGTGGATACCTACGGTGCCGACACCATGCGTCTGTATGAGATGTTCATGGGCGACTTCGAGCAGGCAGCTCCCTGGCAGACCTCTGCCATTGCAGGCTGCAACCGCTTCCTGGACCGCGTGTGGGCACTGTCCGACAAGCTGGTCGAGGGTGAGGGCTATCGCCCGCAGGTCGAGACCCTGATGCACCAGACCATCAAGAAGGTCGGCGCGGACATCGAGGGCCTGAAGATGAACACCGCCATTGCACAGCTGATGACGCTGGTCAACACCCTGTACGACAACGGCGGTGCCACCAAGGCCGAGTATGAGACCGTCGTTCAGCTGCTGAACCCGTTTGCTCCCCACATGACCGAGGAGCTGTGGGAGAAGCTGGGCCACAGCCACGACGAGCAGCTGGCCTATTACCCCTGGCCCCAGTACGAGGAGGCCAAGTGCGTGGAGGCCATGGTCGAGATCGCAGTGCAGGTCAACGGCAAGGTCAAGGCCCGCCTGAAGGTCGCAGCCGACATCACCAGCGAGGATGCCATTGCAGCCGCAAAGGCTGAGCCTGCTGTGGCCGAAGCTCTGGCCGGCAAGACCATCGCCAAGGAGATCTACGTCAAGGGCCGTCTGGTCAACCTGGCCGTCAAGGGCTGATAACCTCTCAGTCTCGCTTGCGCTCGACAGCTCTCCTAATAGGAGAGCCTCTGGCGTATACATCAAGCTGTGCCCGGCTGCCAAGGCCTCCCCTCCGCAGGGGAGGTGGCAGTGCGAAGCACTGACGGAGAGGTTTTCGAAAAAACTTTCAAAAAAAGGTTGACGAACGCATGAAAATGCGCTATACTGTCTACTGTTAGTTACCATGTAACAACGAAATTCCTGCCTCACGGTCCAAGGGAGGGAATAAGATGTCGGAAATTCGTGTTAAAGAGGGCGAGTCGCTGGAAAGCGCACTGCGTCGCTTCAAGCGGAGCACTGCTCGCAGCGGTGTGCTCGCAGAGGTCCGTAAGCGCGAGGCTTACGAGAAGCCGTCTGTTAAGCGCAAGAAGAAGTCTGAAGCAGCCCGCAAGCGTAAGTTCAAGTAATTAACTGCTTGAAATCGCTGGTTGTTCAGATTTCAAACGTGTTGCTAACGCTGATGTAGGAGAGCCTGAGAGTTTCAGGCTCTCCTATTTTCATTTTGTGATCCCCTTCGTACGACCTCTCCGTCATTGCGAAGCAGGAGTTTATCTGAGAAAGAGCAGCAAATGGTTGAAATGAGGTCAAAGCTATGCTGATAACCCCCGAATATGTTTTTCAGGATGTGACCCACATCACGCCGGAATGGCTGGCGGAAAAGGGCATCCGGGCGCTGGTGCTGGACATCGACAACACCCTGACGGCTGACCGCAGCCAGGAACTGCCGGACGAGGTGGCCCAGTGGCTGGCCGACCTGCGCACGGCGGGCATCGGGCTGACCATCGTATCCAACGGTGCCGAAAAGCGGGTGCGCCCCTTTGCCGAAAAGCTGGGGCTGGCGTATCTGTACCGCTCGGCAAAGCCGCTGCCCTTTGCGCTGATGGTGGCCCGCCGCCGGATGGGCGTCAAACGCCGTGAGATGGCGATGGTGGGCGACCAGCTCTATGCCGACCGGATGGCCGCAGCCCTCTACGGCATCCCCGGCCTGATGGTCATCCCGCGCGGGCCGGACCTCGGCGCACAGGTCATCCTGAAGCGCAAGTGGGAGAAAAAACACTGGCAGGCGTACTACGACCGGGGAGGGAAGACCCTGTGAGGGAGTGGAAGATCCGGTTCGGCACGGCGGGCACGAGCGACAGCTTTGCAGCGCAGGGCTACAAAACCAGCCTGGATATCCCGGCCTACACGGCCCGGATGGGGCTGAACGCCTTTGAGTACCAGTGCGGGCGCGGCGTCCGGCTGGGGCTGGACAAGGCCCGGCAGATGGCCGCCGATGCGGCGGCGCGGGACATCCTGTTCAGCGTCCACGCGCCGTATTATATCAGCATGTCCAGCCTGGAAGAGGACAAGCGGTTGAACAGCGTGAACTATCTGCTGCAAAGCGCGGCGGTCTGCAAGGCGCTGGGCGGGCAGCGGGTCATCTTCCACTCCGGCAGCTGCGGCAGGCAGAGCCGGGAGGCTGCATTGGAAAAGGCGCTGGACACCCTGCGCCGGGCACAGGCCGCGCTGGACGAAGCAGGCTTTTCGGACATCACCCTCTGCCCGGAGACGATGGGCAAGATCGGCCAGCTGGGCACACTGGACGAAGTGCTGGCCCTGTGCCGCGTGGACAGGCGCATCACCCCCTGCATCGACTTCGGCCACCTCAATGCCCGGACGCTGGGCGGCATCGCTTCCAAGGCCGATTATGCCGCGATCCTCGACCGGATGGAGGAGGCCCTCGGCGATGCGCGGGCCAGGCGGTTCCAGGTCCATTTCTCTCGCATCGAGTATACGGCGGGCGGCGAAAAGCGCCACTGGACCTTTGCCGAGACCCAGTTCGGCCCGGAGCCGCAGCCGCTGATGGAGCTGCTGGCGGAGCGCAGGCTCGAACCCGTCATCATCTGCGAAAGCGCCGGGACACAGGCGGAGGATGCGCGGACGATGGCGGAGATGTATGGAAGGGCGAACCCTCTCCGTCAGCGCTGACGCGCTGCCACCTCTCCCAAGGGGAGAGGCATTGGCAGGCCGGTGTTGGCCCTGCTGGCTGCCTGGGTCAATGCGATGGGAAACCTGCGGGCCTTGCAGCAACGGCAAGCTGCTGCTGGCAAGGAGAACAGGGCCCGGCAGCAGGAGAGCCGCAAGGCGACAATGCACGGACTTTCCCGGTCTGCCAAAGGCTCCCACACTGGGGGAGCTGTCACCGCAGGTGACTGAGAGGGTTTTTTTCTGTTTTCACCGTCTTTTTTGCTCAAACCCCTTGCCAAATCGTGCGGGATTGAGTAAAATAAATAGAGATATGCGTCAAGCATCAATGAGATTTTACTAATGGAGGAATTCCTATGATTTCTGCAGGCGAGTTTCGCAACGGCGTGACCTTTGAGCAGGACGGCCAGGTTCTTCAGGTCGTTGAGTTCCAGCACGTCAAGCCCGGCAAGGGCGCTGCCTTTGTCCGCACCAAGACCAAGAACGTCATCACCGGCTCTGTGGTCGAGACCAGCTACAACCCGACCGCAAAGTTCCCGCAGGCTTTCATCGAGCGCAAGGATGTCACCTACAGCTACGAGGATGGCGATCTGTACCACTTCATGGACAACGAGACCTATGACGATATCCCCGTCAACGCTTCCGATGTCCCTGATAACTTCAAGTTCTGCAAGGAGAACGAGCTGTGCAAGCTGCTGAGCTACAAGGGCAAGGTCTTCAGCGTTGAGATCCCCAACTTCATCGAGCTGGAAGTGACCCAGACCGAGCCGGGTGTCAAGGGCAACACTGCCACCAACACCCTGAAGCCCGCTACCGTCGAGACCGGTGCTGAGATCCGCGTCCCCCTGTTCATCAACGAGGGCGACCACATCCGCATCGATACCCGCACCGGCGAGTATATGGAGCGCGTCTGATTTTATCGACAGGACCGGGCAGCGGGCGACCGTTTGCCCGGTTTTTTGTTCAGGAAAACGGCTTTGCCTTCTCAGGCCGCTTTGCGTCCGTTGCATGGACAGCCAAAACCTCCCGCTTCGGGGGGAGGTGGCATCGCACAGCGATGACGGAGAGGGTGAGCCCGTTGACCGGCTTAGAAATTTTATAGACTAGGAGGCATTCGTATGGAACTGAAGGAAAAGGCTGCATACCTGAAAGGCTTGGTGGAGGGCCTCGGCATCGACGAGACCACCAAGGAAGGCAAAGTTATCAAGGCCATGAGCGAGCTGCTGTGCGAGATGGCACAGGCCGTGGACGGCATTGACGAGGATGTGACCCAGGCTTACGATCAGATCAACGACCTGAGCGAGGAGCTGGAAGACCTCGAAGCCGATCTCTACGAAGACGACGATGCCGACGAGGAAGACGACGAGCCTGAAGCAGAGGACGACGCCGACGACAACGCCGATGTGGCCAGCGAGCCCTACTATGAAGTGGCCTGCCCGGCCTGCGGCGAGACCGTGTACGTCAGCGAGGACGACCTGGATGCAGGCGAGGCCATCTGCCCCAGCTGCAAGGTCGCCTTTGAGGTGGCTCTGGCCGACGACGAGGAGCCCGAAGAGGACGACGGCCCCGTGCAGTACGAGGTGACCTGCCCGGCCTGCGGTGCCACCGCAGTGTTTGAGGAAGCCGACCTGCTGGACGGCGAACCTACCTGCCCCAACTGCGGCAAACCGCTGGACTTTGAAGTGACCGAAGAGTAAATCCGATGCAAAAAGGGCCTGCCTCCCATGGGAGACAGGCCCTTTTTTGACGGCCGCCGAACGCTCAGCGGCTCTCGTTTGCTTTCTGGAGCCAGATGCTGCCGATGTCCAGCGCGTTGTACAGGCCGTTCTTGGTGGTCTGGCGGAATACGCGGGCTTCGGGGGCGAGGCTGTCGTTGGTGGAGAACACCTGGATGTGGACCTTATCGGCCACCTCCATCCCGCCCACGGGCTTGGTGCTCAAGATCTGCATACGCAGTACATAAGGGTCGGTCATACGGCCGTAATACAGCTCGTTGTCCTTGCGGACGAGGGGCTTGCCTTTATAAGTCAGTTTGGGTGTAAATGGCATCGTGAAAGCCTCCCTATCGTTTAGATTCACTTTAGTATATCACACATCCGGGGGTGGATGCAAGCCGGATGGGCACTTCGCCCGCACTTTTTTGGCGCGGGAAGTTTTTCCTTGACAAAGGGCGTCCGGGTGTGTTATCATTCGGTCAGAAGAAGTTTTTGCTGCTGACGGAACGTTGTGGAGCACCACAGTGCAGCAGAGACCGGGTTTGATGTCAATGCCGACCGTCTGGGCAGCCTTGCGCAATTGCTGTGCAAAGCTGCCCTTTTTGTTTTGAAGGAGGATGTTCCATGAAGTCTGATATCGAGATCGCACAGGAAGCCCGCATGAAGCCCATTGCCGAGATTGCTGCCTCGCTCGGCCTTGCCGATGAGGATGTGATCCCCTACGGCCGCTACAAGGCCAAGATCAACCACCGCCTCATCCACAAGGCTGGCAAGCAGGGCAAGCTGGTCCTGGTCACGGCCATCAGCCCCACCCCGGCGGGCGAGGGCAAGACCACCACCAGCGTGGGCCTGGCCGACGCCATGAACGCGCTGGGCAAAAAGACCATGCTCTGCCTGCGTGAGCCTTCGCTCGGCCCCGTGTTCGGCGTCAAGGGCGGCGCAGCCGGCGGCGGCTATGCACAGGTGGTCCCGATGGAGGACATCAACCTCCACTTCACCGGCGACCTCCACGCCATCGGCGCGGCCAACAACCTGCTGGCCGCCATGATCGACAACAGCATCCAGCAGGGCAACCCGCTGAACATCGACCCCCGCCGCATCACCTGGAAGCGCTGCATGGACATGAACGACCGCCAGCTCCGCTTCATCGTGGACGGCCTGGGCGGCAAGGTCAACGGCACCCCGCGTGAGGACGGCTTTGATATCACCGTCGCCAGCGAGGTCATGGCCATCTTCTGCCTGGCCACCAGCATCTCCGACCTGAAGGAGCGGCTGGCCAAGATTGTCTGCGCCTACACCTACGACGGCAAGCCCGTCACAGCGGGCGAGATCGGCGCCGCCGGTGCCATGACCGCCCTGCTGAAGGATGCACTGGACCCGAACCTCGTTCAGACGCTGGAAAACAACCCCGCCATCATCCACGGCGGCCCCTTTGCCAACATCGCCCACGGCTGCAACAGCGTCATGGCCACCAAGCTCAGCCTCTCGCTGGCCGATTATGTCATCACCGAGGCCGGTTTCGGTGCCGACCTGGGCGCAGAAAAGTTCCTGGACATCAAGTGCCGCTATGCGGGCATCGCACCCAGTGCCTGTGTGCTGGTGGCGACCGTCCGCGCCCTCAAGAGCCACGGCGGCGTTGCCAAGGCTGACCTGAACCAGCCCAACCTCGAAGCCGTCAAGGCCGGTGCGGCCAACCTCGTCCGCCACATCGACAATCTGAAGAACGGCTTCGGCCTGCCGGTGGTGGTCGCCATCAATGCGTTCCCGACCGACACCCCCGAAGAGCAGGCGTATGTGGAGCGGGTCTGCGCCGAGCAGGGCGTACCCTGTGTGCTGAGCGAGGTCTTCGCCAAGGGCGGCGAGGGCGGCAAGGCACTGGCCGAGAAGGTGCTGGAGATCCTGGAAGACCGCTCCATCCAGTATGTCTACCCGCTGGACATGCCCCTCAAGGACAAGGTGAAGGCCATCGCCAGGAAGATCTACCGTGCGGACGACGTGAACTTCAGCGCCGCCGCCAGCAAGACGCTGGCCGAGCTCACCGAGCTGGGCTATGGCAACCTGCCCGTCTGCATCGCCAAGACCCAGTACAGCTTCAGCGATAACGCCAAGCTCCTGGCTGCGCCCACCGGCTTCACGATGGAGGTGCGCGAGGTCCGCCTTGCTGCCGGTGCCGGATTCGTGGTGGTCATCTGCGGCAACATCATGACCATGCCCGGCCTGCCCAAGAAGCCTGCCGCCGTCAACATCGACGTCGATGCCGATGGCAAGATCACAGGGCTGTTCTGATTTTGCACAAAAAGGAAGGCTCCCTCGACAACCGCCGGGGGAGCCTTCCTTTTTTGTAATCGTATCATGCCGCAGCGGAGGTCACGCCGGGATTGATGGTGTGGGTGCGGAGGTAATCGACCCAGGCGGTGTAGCCTTCGGGCTTGACGTGGTAGCCGTCGTTCTGGGCATATTCGGCCTTCAGGTCGCCGTTCTCGTCGGCCAGGGCCTCCCACAGGTTGAGGAAGACGCAGCCTTTTTCGAGCGCGATGGCGGAAAGCTCATCATTGATCTCGCACAGGCGCTCTTTGTAGAGGCCGGGGTGGGAGGCCCGGACTTCCGGCCGCACCGGCGTGATGGACTGGACGTAGATCTGCGTGTTGGGCAGAGCCTGTGCGATCATGTCCAGCATGAGGCGGTAGTAGGTGAGGAAGCTGGAATAATCGCCGTCCCGGTTGAGCACGTTGGTGCCGAGCAGGATGTAGAGCACCTTTGGCTGCTGGGCCGTCAGGACCTC
This sequence comes from Faecalibacterium sp. AF28-13AC, assembly GCF_003478405.1. NCBI lineage: Bacteria > Bacillati > Bacillota > Clostridia > Eubacteriales > Oscillospiraceae > Faecalibacterium > Faecalibacterium sp. AF28-13AC. The sequence goes on from NZ_QUFG01000001.1 coordinate 209,312, forward strand.
CATCGGGATCTCCTTGACGCCGTCCCGGCGGGTGCAGGTGGTGCTGTTGACCACGGCGTTGGGGCCGATGCCTTTATAGGCGCAGAAGGAGGCTTCCGGCAGGCCGGTGCTGTAGATCTGCATCCCCTGCGTCAGGCTGTCGCCCAGAAAACAGGCGTCATTGAAATAGCTGCGGTCCACGGCCGGGCTTTCGGCCAGCGCGGCCAGACGGAAATCCATAGCGGTGGTGCCGTCGGCGCTGAGCTGCACCGCCAGCCGCCGGGCGGGCGTGTAGTTGACGGTGTTCCACTCGCTGCCCTGCAGCTCCTGCTGGAAGATGGTCGGCCCCTGCACGGCGGCAGGGGAGTGCTCCCGGTGGAGCCGTTTCCACAGTGTACCCACGACGCCCACCAGCACCAGCAGGAAGAGCAGCCCTGCAACGGAGAAGGTCCGGAACCAGCGCTTGCGGAGGATCCGGCGGCGGTATTCCTGATAATCGGCCATAAAACACCCTGCTTTCTGTAGCTCATTTTCTTCATTATACAGCACGGCAGGCCGCGGCGCAAGCCATGCCGCAAATCCTTTGCGTTAGGGCAGGGTTTGTGCTATAATTATTCTGGTTTATTATGAGAAAACGTCGGTTCAGGGCGGAACGCTCTGCGACGGCAAGCAAAGAAAGCAGGAATCGAATCTTATGCTGCAAAATCCTGAATTGCATTATCTGGACAACGCCGCTACCACCATCGTGGCCCCGGACGTGGCGGATGTCATCGACAGGGCCATGCGGGAGCACTGGGCGAATCCGTCGTCCCTGTACGCCCCCGGTGCCCGGAGCGAAGAAGCCCTGAACGCGGCCCGCGCCGTGGTGGCCCGGAGCCTGGGCTGCAAATCGCGGGAGCTGTACTTCACTTCCTGCGGCAGCGAGGGCAACAACATGGCCCTGCTGGGCGCGGCGCTGACCCGGAAGTTCGGCAAGGGCATCGTGGTGTCCGGTTTTGAACACCCCAGTGTGCAAAAGCCGCTGGAACGTCTGGCTGCGATGGGCTATGACGTCACGGTCGTGGCCCCCCGCCCGGACGGTACGCTGGACATTGATGAGATGCTGTCGCATGTGGACAGGAACACCATCCTCGTGGCCTGCATGATGGTCAACAACGAGATCGGCACCCGGAACGAGGTCGAGCGCCTGGCCGCCGAGGTCAAGCGGAAGAACAGCCGCACCCTCGTCCATGTGGACGCGGTGCAGGCGTGGATGCGGGTCCCCATCAAGCTGGCCAACATCGACACGCTGGCGGTGAGCGGACACAAGATCCACGCGCCCAAGGGCGTGGGGGCGCTCTACCTCAGCGACAGTCTGGCACAGGCGTTCCAGCCGCCCTACCTTGGCGGCGAGCAGGAGCGTGAGAAGCGCCCCGGCACCGAGAACCTGCCCTACGCGGTGGGGCTGGCCGCTGCGGTCAGCCGCCTTTCGAAGAACATGAAGAGCCGGGACACCGCCGTCCGCGCCTTGAACCAGCAGCTGCGCGAGGGGCTGAAAGCCTTCCCCGAAGTGGAGATCAACAGCCCGGACAGCGCCGTGCCGGAGGTGCTGAACTTCAGCGAGAACTGCATCAAGAGCGAGACGATGCTGGCGTTTCTGGCGGAGGAGCAGATCTATGTTTCGTCGGCCAGTGCCTGCGGGCGGGGCCAGCCCAGCCACACGCTGGCGGCCATGGGCCGCAGCCCGCTGGCCATCGACACGGCCATCCGGGTGTCCTTCTGTGCAGACAACACCCCCGAAGATGTGGATGCCTTCCTGAACCGTTTTGAGGACGGTATGAAGCATTTGCAGAGAATAAGGAGATAATATATGAGAGAGATCATTATGGGCTATCAGGGCGAGATGTCCCTGAAGGGCCTCAACCGCAACCAGTTCGAGTCGGCCATGATGAAGATCCTGCGGTACCGGCTCAAGACCGTGGGCAGATTCAAGGTCTACTGCACCCAGTCTACCTTTTATATGGAGCCGGAGGAAGAGGACATCGACATGGACCTCGCTTTCGACCGGGTGCGAACCGTCTTTGGTCTGGCCGCACTGAGCCGCGCGGTGGTCTGCGAGAAGGGCTTTGACACCATCTGCCAGACCGCTGAGGACTATCTCGGCGGCAGCCTGCACGGCATCAGGACCTTCAAGGTGGAGGCCCGCCGCTCGGATAAGACCTACCCCATGACCAGCCCCGAACTGATGCGGGAACTGGGCGCGTATCTGCTGGGCAAACACAACTACCTCAAGGTGGATGTCCACAACCCGCAGTTCAAGGTCATCGTGGAGATCCGCGATTACGGTGCCTACATCCACGGCCCGAAGATCCCCGGCGAGGGCGGTCTGCCCGTGGGGACTTCCGGCCGCGCCTTGAACATGCTCTCCGGCGGCATCGACAGCCCGGTGGCTGCGTACCGGATGGCAAAGCGCGGTCTGGCGCTGGACCACATCCATTTTGCGTCCCCTCCGTATACTTCGGAGCGCGCAAAACTCAAAGTTAAGGCACTGGCCCAGAAGATCACGCCCTACACCGGCAGCACCAACCTCTTCGTGGTGCCCTACACCCGGCCGCAGGAGTACATCCGGGACAACGCCCCCGATGTGCTGTTCACGGTGCTGATGCGCCGCAGCATGATGCGCATCGCCAACAGCATCGCCCAAAAGCAGGGCAGCGAGGCCCTCATCACCGGCGAGAGCCTGGCGCAGGTGGCCAGCCAGACCGTCAAGGCGCTGCAGTGCACCGATGCTGCCCAGGATCTGCCCATCCTCCGCCCCCTCATCGGCATGGACAAGACTGAGATCATCGAGACCTCCCGCCACATCGGCACGTTTGAGACCAGCATCCTGCCCTATGAGGACTGCTGCACCATCTTCACTCCGCCGCACCCGAAGATCCGCCCGGAGCTGGACGAGATCCTGACCGCCGAAGCCGCCATGCCGGGTCTGGCTGCACTGGAAGCCGAAGCGGCAGAGAACACCGAGCGCATCCGCATCCGGATCACCGACGAGATCGAGTTTGAGGGGTGATGCCGCATGACCGCAGAGATCATCAGTGTGGGCACCGAGCTGCTGCTCGGCAACATCCTGAATACCAACGCCCAGTATCTGAGCCGGGAGCTGGCCGACCTGGGCATCACCGTGCAGCGGGAGAGCACCATCGGCGACAACCAGGGCCGTCTGGCGGACTTCGTCAACGAGGCCAAGGCCCGGTGTGACCTGCTGGTCTTCACCGGAGGCTTAGGCCCTACGGCAGACGACCTGACCAAGGAGACGGTGGCGGCCTGCTACGGCGATACGTTGGCCTTTGACGAAGAAGAGTGGGCGAAGATCACCCGCTACTTTGCCCGCTCCGGCCGCGAGACGACCCCCAACAACCGCAAGCAGGCCATGGTGCCCGTGCACGGGCGGAAGATCGTCAACCACCACGGCACCGCCCCCGGCGCCTGGTTCGAGCAGGACGGCCGCTGCGCCGTTCTGATGCCGGGCGTCCCCAGTGAGATGAAGGCCATGTGGACGGAGAGCATCCGCCCGCTGCTGCTGGAACGCCAGAACTGCACCCTGCACTCCATCACCCTGCGGGTGCTGGGCGGCGAGAGCAATCTGGAATATCAGGTGCGGGACCTGTTGGATCATGCCAACCCCACCGCCGCCATCTACTGCAAGACCGGCGAATGCGAGGTCCGCATCACGGCCCGTGCCGCCTCCGACGAGGACGGCGAAAAAATGTGCCGCGCATACGCCAGGAAGTTCTACGATCTGCTGGGCGATGCGGTGTATGATGAGGATGTGGCCGGGCTGGAAGAGACGGTGGTGCGCACCCTGAAGGAAAAGGGGCTCACCGTCTCCACCGCCGAGAGCTGCACCGGCGGCATGATCGCAGAGCGCATCACCGCAGTGTCAGGCTCCAGCGAGGTGTTCGGTTACGGCTTTGTGACCTATTGGGAGCAGGCGAAGGCGAAGCTCGTCGGCGTGGACCCGGACGTCATCGCACGATACAATGTGGTGTCGGCCCCGGTGGCCGCGCAGATGGCGCTGGGCGCGGCGAAGGCGTCCGGCTCGGACGTCGCCGTCAGCGTGACCGGCGTAGCAGGCCCCACCGGCGGCGATGCCGTCCGCCCGGTGGGCACCGTCTATCTGGGGGCGGCCCGCGGCGAGACCGTGTATGTGAAGAAGCTCTTCGTCTCCCGCCCGGACCGCGCACTGGTCCGCGCCCGCGCTGCGCAGGCTGCACTGGAACTGGTGCTGCGTCTGGCGCAGGGCAGGACCCCCGCAGGCACAAAGCCCCTGATCGCAGCCCAGCAGCACGACACGGCCGTGCTCGATGCGCTGGACGCGGCATTCTTGAGCGAATAACACGCAGGGGTGAGCAGCATTGACAGAAGAGAAGAAGGCCGAATGTGTGCTGCGGCTGTTCGGAGTGCCGGACGCCGCCGTGAAAGAGGCAGCGGGCGGGTTTTCGCCCCAGTGGAAGGCGGAGGCCTGCTGGAAGAGCCGGGGCGCAGAGACTCTGGTGGCGCTTTCGGCCCAGAACCCGGCGGGCCTGAAAAAGGCCGCGCAGGTGCTGCGGGAGAAGTTTTCCGCCGACCTGTACGGGGCCGGGGAGACCACGCTGGCCGAGGCCGCCGTGCAGGAACTGGAACGGCACGACCGACTCCTCATCTGTTCGGATGCTGCCGCCGGGACCCTTCTGGAGGCCCGGCTGGAGACCATCGCCGGGGCGGAACGGGTCTTTGACTTCGGGGCGCTGAGTTATGCCCACCCCAAGACCGGTGCAAAGATCGAGCAGCAGGCGGCAGCGCATTTGCCCGCCGACACCACCGACCCGGTGCGCCGTGCGCTGGCAAAAGCGCAGGCGGCCCGCCGGGTGGTGGGCTGTGACCTTGCCGCCGGGTGCGCCGAGCGGGAAGGGGACTGCGTGCTGGTGCTCAGCTGCAAAAAAGGCTGCTGGCTGCGCACGGTCCCGCTGGCGGACAGGCCTGCCCTCTGGCTGCTGGACATGATCCGCCGCGCAGCCTGCGACCTGCCGCAGGCCGCAGGCACCGGCTTTCTGCCCGCCCGCAAGGCCGCCCGGACGGCCCAGCCGGAAGCGGCCCCGCCTGCCCGCAGGCCCCGCCGCGCCCGGCGGGTGCTGGTGGTTCTGCTGGTGCTGGCCGTGCTGGCCGCGCTCTGCACCGTCGGGGCATGGGTGTACACGGGCGGCAACTTCTACGCGCTGCCCCAGCGCCTGCGCTCCCTCTGGGCCAACGGCCTGCCGCATTCGGGGGCTGTGCTATTGTAATAAAAGGCTGCTGGATACTCCTTCAGTCACGGCTTCGCCGTGCCAGCTCCCTCCAAGAGGGAGCCTTGACGTGCCGGAACGCTGTGAAAGCCTCCCTCGTTGAGGGTGGTGGCATCGCGCCAGCGATGACGAAGGGAGTTTTCAGCGGCCTTTTTGTTGATTTTACAGAAAATTCATTGGAAAATGGCCCAAAACGGAGCCTGTGGGTTTGACGGGTTTTCTGCTTTGGTGTATCATATAACTGTATGATGAACTCCCCCTGCCGGGCGGTCTCCGCCCAGATTTCAATAGATGAGGTGTAAGAATGTCCCTAGCTGAAAAGATCTTCGGTACCTTCTCGGACCGGGAGCTGAAAAAGATCAACCCGATCACCAAAAAGGTGCTGGCCCTGGAACCCAAATACCAGGCACTGTCCGATGCCGACCTGCAGGCCCAGACCCCCGCACTGAAGGCGCGTCTGGCCGGCGGCGAGACGCTGGACGATATCCTGCCCGATGCCTTTGCCGTCTGCCGCGAGGCCGCCTGGCGTGTGCTGGGCATGAAGCACTTCCCGGTGCAGGTCACCGGCGGCATCGCCCTGCATCGCGGTGCCATCGCTGAGATGCAGACCGGTGAAGGCAAGACCCTTGTGGCCACCCTGCCCGCCTACCTGAACGCCCTGACCGGCGAAGGCGTCCACATCGTCACCGTCAACGACTATCTGGCCAAGCGCGACAGCGAGTGGATGGGCAAGCTCTACCGCTGGCTGGGCCTGTCCGTCGGCCTCATCGTGCAGGGAATCGACGGCGACAGCCGCCGCCGTGCCTACAATGCCGATATCACCTACGGCACCAACAACGAGTTCGGTTTCGACTACCTGCGCGACAACATGGTGACCTATAAGGACAACATGGTCCAGCGCGGCCACACCTACGCCATCGTCGATGAGGTGGACTCCATCCTCATCGACGAAGCCCGCACCCCGCTCATCATTTCCGGCCGCGGCGAGGATTCGTCCAGCCTGTACACGCAGGTGGACCGCTTCGTCCGCACCCTGCGCAAGAGTGTGGTGGTCGAGCTGGAAGACAAGGTGGAGACCGACGAGCAGACCGACGGCGATTACGTTGTGGACGAAAAGCACAAGACCTGCACCCTGACCGCCAGAGGCATCAAAAAGGCCGAGGAATACTTCAAGATCGAGAACCTGGCCGCTGCCGAGAACATGACGCTGGCCCACCACATCGACCAGGCCATCAAGGCCTACGGTGTCATGAAAAAGGACATCGACTATGTGGTCAAGAACGGCGAAGTCATCATCGTCGATGAGTTCACGGGCCGCCTGATGATCGGCCGCCGCTACAATGAGGGCCTGCATCAGGCCATCGAGGCCAAGGAGGGCGTGAAGATCGCAGCCGAGAGCAAGACGCTGGCGACCATCACCTTCCAGAACTATTTCCGCATGTACAAGAAGCTGGCCGGTATGACCGGTACGGCCAAGACCGAGGCCACCGAGTTCACCGAGATCTACGGCCTGAACATCGTGACCGTGCCCACCAACCGCCCCAACATCCGCAAGGATTATCCCGATGCGGTCTACAAGACCGTCAACGGCAAATACCGCGCCGTCATCGAGCAGGTGATGGAGTGCTACAAAAACGGCCAGCCCGTTCTGGTGGGCACCGTCAGTGTGGAAAAGAGCGAGACGCTGGCGAAGATGCTGCAAAAACACACCCGCGATTTCAACGTGCTGAACGCGAAGAACCACGAGCGCGAGGCCGAGATCGTGGCGCAGGCCGGTAAGAAGGGTGCCATCACCATCGCCACCAACATGGCAGGCCGCGGCACCGATATCATGCTGGGCGGCAACGCAGAGTTCATGGCCAAGGCCCAGATGCGCAAAGAGCACTTTTGCGAGAACCTGCTCAACCCCGAAAAGCCCGAAGATGCCGACCCGAACGCCGTGGAACTGCTGCTGACCGAGGCCGACGGCCACGGCGACACCACCGATGAGAACATCCTCGCGGCCCGCAGGCGGTTCGAGGAGCTGTACGCCCAGTACAAGCCCGCCATCGAAGCCGAAGCGGACGAGGTGCGCAAGGCGGGCGGTCTGTTCATCATCGGCACCGAGCGCCACGAGAGCCGCCGCATCGACAACCAGCTGCGCGGCCGTGCCGGCCGTCAGGGCGACCCCGGCGCATCCCGCTTCTACCTGAGCCTGGAAGATGACCTGATGCGCCTGTTCGGCGGCGACCGCGTTTCCAGCCTGATGGATACCCTCAAGCTGGACGAGGACACCCCCATCGAGAACCGCATGATCACCAGCACCCTCGAAAGCGCCCAGAAGAAGCTGGAAGGCCGGAACTTTGAGATCCGCAAGAACGTGCTGAAGTACGACGATGTCATGAACCAGCAGCGTGAGATCATCTACGGCCAGCGCCGCAAGGTGCTCGACGGTGAGGACATCAGCACCGAGATGCACAATATGCTGCGGGAGAACATTGATTCCAGCTGCAAGCAGTTCCTGGCCGGTGACGTCAAGGACGAGTGGGACTTTGGTGCGCTCCGCCGCCACTATCAGGGCTGGCTGACGACCGACGCCGACTTCCACTATACCGTCGCGGATTACGACAGCCTCTCGGTCCAGGGCATCGCCGATCTGCTGTACGACCGCGGGATGGACATCCTGAACGACAAGGAACAGCGCTACGGCCCGCAGCTGATGCGGGAGCTGGAACGCATCTGCCTGCTCAAGTGTGTAGACCGCCAGTGGATGGACCATATTGACAACATGGACCAGCTGCGTCAGGGCATCGCGCTGCGCGGCTACGGCCAGAAAGACCCCGTCGTTGAGTACCGCATCGAGGGCTTTGACATGTTCGACCAGATGGTCGATTCCATCCGCGAGTCCAGCATCAAGATGCTGCTGACCATCGAGGTGCGCGGTGCGGGCACTGCGGCCCCTAAGCGGGAGCAGGTGGCCAAGCCCACCGGTGAGGGCTTCGTGCCCGGCAACGGCGCACCCGGTGCCAAGGGTGCCCCCAAGGGCCAGCCCATCCGCGTCATCAAGATCGGCCGCAACGACCCCTGCCCCTGCGGCAGCGGCCTTAAATGGAAGAAGTGTACCTGCGCCCAGTACCACCCCAATGGTTCCGACGGCGGGGAGCAGTGATCTGTAGAAGAATGCAACTGCTTTTAGTTGCATTTCTCTCCGATCGTGGTATACTATAAGCAGGGAGTGAATGTACAATGGGTCAGAAGGAAAAGCTGATCGAACGCCTGAAATCGAAACCGAAGACATTCACATTTGATGATGCGGAAAGCCTGCTGCGGTATTTCGCCTATGAGCGCTCCAACAAAGGCCGGACCAGCGGGTCCCGGATCATGTTCGTATCTGAGGAACATCCGCCCATCATGATGCACCGACCCCACCCCAGAAAAGAGCTGCTGGAATATCAGGTGAAGCAGCTCATCCAGATTTTGGAACAGGAGGGACTTCTATGAATAACACGATGGAATACAAAGGCTATGTGGGAAGCGTGGAATTCTCGGAAGAAGACGGCCTCTTTTACGGAAAAGTCATGGGCATCCGTGCGCTGCTCTCCTATGAGGGGACCACGGCGGCGGAGCTGGTCTGCGATTTCCACAATGCCGTCGATGATTACCTGACTCTGTGCGAAGAGACCCACAAGGAACCGGAGCGGGCGTATAAGGGCAGCTTCAATGTCCGCATCTCGCCGGAGCTGCACAAGCAGGCCGTGATCTTTGCTGCGGCACACAACATGAGCCTGAACAGCTTTGTGGAACATTCCATTCAACAGGCTGTGCACACAAGATAAAAAAGGGAGCTGATTTGAAATGATGGACCCGAAGGAACTGATGGCAGAAGCCGCCGTGCTGGAACCCCAGCTGCAAAACTGGCGGCGCACCCTGCACCGGCACCCGGAGGTAGGCTTTGACCTGCCCAAGACCAGAGCGCTGGTCAAGCAGGCACTCACCGAGATGGGTTACACCCCGCAGGACTGCGGCAAGGCGGGCATCCTTGTGCTGGCGGGCGGCAAAAAGCCGGGCAAGACCATTCTGCTGCGCGGCGACATGGACGCTCTGCCCATTCAGGAGGAGTCCGGCGTGGACTTTGCCTCTGAGGTGCCCGGCCGGATGCACGGCTGCGGCCACGACATGCACACGGCCATGATGCTGGGTGCGGCCAAGCTGCTCAAAGCCCACGAAGAGGAGCTGGAAGGTACCGTCAAGCTGGAGTTCCAGCCTGCGGAGGAGATCTTTCAGGGCTCCCCGGATATGATCGCCAACGGCCTGCTGGAAAACCCGAAGGTGGATGCGGCGGTCATGTTCCATGTGTTGGCTGGTATGCCTCTGCCCTCCGGCATGGTGCTGGTGCCGGGCGGCGGCATCACGATGGCCAGCTGCGAGCAGTACCACATCACCGTCCATGGCAAGGGCGGCCACGGCTCCATGCCCGAAGCCTGCATCGACCCCGTCACGGCGGCGGCGCACATCCACATCGCGCTGCAGGAGATCAACAGCCGGGAGATGGACCCGCACAGCTTTGGCGTCTTCACGACCGGCCGCTTCCAGGCAGGTGCTGCCTCCAACGTCATCCCCGACACGGCAGAGATGTGGGGCACCATCCGCACCATCGACCCCGAAAATAAGGTCGGTGAGCTGATCCACAAGCGGATGACCGAGATCGCACAGGGCGTGGCGGCGGCCTACCGCTGCACCGCCGAGGTCGGCTTCAGCGACTACTGCCCCTGCATGGTGGTGGACCACGCCCTCGCCGGAAACGCAATGACCTATATGACCGAGCTTGTGGGCCAGGGCGCAATGGATATGTCCAAGCTCACAGGCGGCAAGCCGGGCGGCGGCAGCGAGGACTTCGCCTTCGTCAGCCACGAGGTGCCCACCGTCAGCATGTTCCTGTCCGCGGGCAACGCCAAGGAGGGCTACGCCTACGGCCAGCACCACCCGAAGGTCAAGTTCGATGACAGCATCCTCTATGAGGGCAGCGCGGCCTACAGCTGGTTTGCTCTGCGCTGGCTGAGCGAGCACAAGTAACTCATTATCTCACAAAAAAACGAAAACCAGAGTTGCAAGGCAGACCTGCCAAACAACTCTGGTTTTCTTATTGGAGCATGTTGCGCTAAATTCTTTTTGTGAGCGAGTGCGGCAAACTGGAATTTTCAAATTAGTCTTTGCAAATAACCTTTGAACCTTCACCATCAATTACAATTCCCTGACGGTTGTTAATTGGGCATAGATTCAAATCTGAAAACTCAGTCATTATTTTCTCGGTAACTTTCTTAAATGGTGCTGTAAGATAATGCGGAAGAATATAGAAATCAATCAAATCAAGCCCTGCATCATCTTCTTGTGAGTAGTCCTCCGGCTTTTCATCCATTTGCTCGATATATTGGATGCTTGGAGCGCATATAATCGCACCTGCCGATTCACCAATCATCAGTTTTCCCTTTGCCAATTCTTTCTTCAACAGCTCATCCGTTCCCGTTTTACGGAGCTGGTCTATAAGGAAAAAAGAATTTCCGCCGGTAAAATATATCACATCCGCATCTTCAAAAACAGACTGTATCGTTGAATAAGCCTCCGTTGAAATATCAATTTCAGTTACGATTGCTCCCAACTTTTTGAATAATTTTCGAGCCGAGCCGACATAACCGGTGTAGCCTTCACGCAGCGAAGCTGTTGGAATAAATGCGACTTTTTTATTTTCAATTTCTTCCTTTATCAGACTTCCTACACTTGAAAAGTGCGAACATAAAAACAGTTTCATCAATATTCTCCTTTTATATATAAATTCCGATTTGTTGAACTGAGTATAGCATACTTTCAATTAAAAAAACACCCCCAATACAAAAAGAACCCCATGCCAACACCATCCGGTGGAGACATGGGGTTCTTTTTGGTAAAGGCCGAGCAACAAAACGAAGCCTTTTTGGAAGCAATGCCGGGCCTGCTGCTCGATCAGCAGACGGATGCTTATTTTCGCTTATTCGGAGACGAAGACCTTGCGCAGGGCGGCGTTGGTCTCGATGATCTTGACCAGCAGGACGCCCAGCACGGTGCAGCTGATGAGCTCACCGATGCCGACGGAGATGCCGTTGGTGATGCAGGCCAGCCACAGCGGGGCCGAAGAAGACGGGTCGGGGAAGAGGACGGCGATCTCAATGCCGATGATGACGGCGTTGAAGAGCACCGGCGGCAGCGAAGCTGCCAGAGCCAGACCCTTGAAGCGGAGATCCCGCAGCTTGTAGGTCACAAGGCAGGCCAGCAGGGTGGCCAGTGTGCCGAAGATGACGTCCACGATGGTGGAACCCAGCAGGTTGGCCAGGAAGCAGCCCAGCACGACACCGGCGATGTACTCCGGGCCGAACACGGGCAGCAGGCAGAGCGCCTCGGCCACGCGCACCTGCACTGCGCCGTAGGAGAACGGCTGCAATGCCATGCAGAGCACCACGTAAATGGCTGCGACCACAGCGCAGCGGGCCAGCTTGCGGACAGACGAATTCTGATTCATGATACAATACTCCGGCGGATGGAATTTTGACCATCCGGGGACCGCCAGCCCCGGTGGTTTGGCCCAGCATGGTTTCGAGGTCATGCCGGGGAGCCTAAAATCCTAAGTTGCTCTTCAAGGATGCCGTGCGCAGGGACGCACAACGAAATGCAGTATAGCACAAATTGGGCCGGATTGCAACGGAAAATGCGGAAAATCAGCGGCAAGCCTGCACCTTTCTGCCGGAAGTGCAAAAAAGAAGCTGCCGGGATGCGGCAGCTTCAGGGGAAAATCAGCCTCTGGGGTGGCCAACGTAGACCAGCGCGATGGTGTCGGGGCCGGTGTTGGCGGAGACGACGCCGCCCAGCGGGAAGACGATGAGCGGGTCTTTGCCGAAGGCTTTGCGGCAGGCCCGGATGAGGTCGTCCTTCTGGGGGATGTTGGTGTGACCGATCATATAATCGAAGTCCTCTACACCCTCGCTGCGCTTTTTGGCCAGCTCGACCATGGCGGGCACGACCTTGTCGTCGCCGCGCACCTTGGCCTCCACCTTGGTCTTGCCGTCGATGAGGGTGATGATGGGGCGGATGCCCATCAGCTCACCCATGACGGCGGCAGCGGCGGAGATGCGGCCGCTCTTCTTCATCTGCTTGAGGCTGAAGGGGCCGAGGACAATCTCGATCTTGTCCATCTGCGCCTCAAACTCGTGGATGACGTGGCTGATCTCCGCGCCGTTCTTCAGCTTGCGGGCCATCTCGCACACATACCAGCCGAAGGGCATGGAATAGGTGTGAGGGTCCAGCAGGTGGATCTTCAGGTGGTGCTCCGGGCGCTCTTCGCGCAGCATCCCCTGTGCCATGACGGCGTTGTTGTAGGTGGAGGAGCCGGAGCGGTTGATGGGCACATGGATGACATCCGTATAGCCTTCGTCCACGTACTGGCAGTATTTTTCGCAGAACTGCAGCGGGGTGATGGCGGCGGTGGAAGGGATGCCCTTTGCCGCGCGCATCTTCTCGTAAAACTCTGCGTTGGTGCAGCTCTCCCGCTCCACATAGTCCACATCATCCAGCAGGATGTGGAAGCCCATAATGTCAATGCCGTATTTCTCGGCCAGCTCCTGCGGGATGTCGCAGGAGGAATCGGTCAGGATCGCGATCTTGCTCATAATGTCCCTCATTTCCATTCATAATCTCGTAAGTGGCCGTGGTCCAGCAGCTCCGGGAAATCCCACTGGCGCAGGACCTCGTAAACGCCCACGGCGACGCTGTTGGACAGGTTCAGGCTGCGGCAGGTGTCCCGCATGGGCATCCGGATGCAATGTTCCTGATTGGCGGCCAGCAGGGCCTCCGGCAGCCCGGCATCCTCCCGCCCGAAGACGAGGTAGGCCCCGTCCGGGTAGGCGACGTCGGTGTAGCGCTGGGGCGCCTTGGTGGTGAAGTAGTAGAACGGGCCGCTGTTTTTGGCGAAGAAATCTTCCAGCCCGTCGTAATAGGTGATGTCCAGATAGTGCCAGTAATCCAGCCCGGCATGTTTGAGCTTTTTGTCGTCAATGGCAAAGCCCATGGGGCCAACCAGATGCAGGCGGCAGGCGGTGCAGGCGCAGGTGCGGGCCACGTTGCCCGTGTTCTGCGGGATGCGCGGCTCCACCAGCACGATGTTCAGGGTCGGTTTTTCGTTCATCGTCCGGCCTCCTCAGAACTCGCGCTGCGGGCAGAGCCGGGGCAGCAGCGGCTCGAACCAGACGCCGAAGCGGGTGTCCTGGTCGGCGGGGGTCTTCTGGATGGCCAGCGAGACGAACTCGGCGGCGTTGTCGGCGGCAGCGCTCAGGGCGTTGCCCTGGATGAGCGAGCCGATGAGAACGGCTCCGTACAGGTCGCCCGTGCCGGGGAAGCTGCGGTCGATGTGCAGCTTCCGGATGACAAAGCGGTCCCGGCCGGAACCGGCACAGCCGATGTATTTGCCCATGGGCAGCCCGGTGACGACGGCATTGGGGGCCAGTGCATCCAGTTCATCGGCCAGCGTCTGGGCCGCGGTGTCGTCCAGCGGCCCGGCTGCGGCATTCTTTTGCAGCAGCAACGCAGCCTCGGTGGCGTTGGGCAGGATGAGGTCTGCCCGGCGGGCCAGCTCTCGCATCCGGTCGATGAAGGCCGGGGTCACGGTGGAATAGGCATGGCCGTTGTCGCCCATCACAGGGTCCACGATCTTGCGGGCCGCAGGCCAGAGGTCAAAGGCCTTTTCGGCCAGCGCGATCTGCTCCTCGCCGCCGAGGTAGCCGGTGTAGATGCACGCAAAGTCCAGCCCCAGGTCGTGGTAATGCTCCAGCGCAGCCATGCCGTAGGCGGCACCGTCCATCCGGGCCGGGGTGCCGAAGCCCCCGGTGTGGGTGGAGAGCACCACGGTGGGCAGTGCCACCGGCTGTACGCCCATGACCGACAGCACCGGCAGGATCACCGCCAGGCTGCAGCGCCCCACGCCGGACAGGTCGTGGATGCAGAGAACTTTTTTTGGTTCAGTTGGTTTCAACAAAAATGTGGCCTCCTTCGCGCCATCGAGCGGGTCTGTATCAAACCCGGTGTATCAGCGTATGATACAGTATACCACATTTTGCGGGACAAAAAAAGCGTATAGTGTGTTCTTTTGGCGGAAATACTACCCTCAGCGGCCAGAAATGCAGGGAACGAAAGGAGAAATTTTTATGAGAAATGAACACAGACAGAGCGCAGGCAGCGGCCTGCTGCTGGGCATGGCGGCAGGTGCGGCGCTGGGAGCCGCCAGCGTCGTGGCCATGAACCAGAACCCGCGTCAGGTCAAGCGGACCGCCCGCAAGTTGGCAAAAGGTGCAGAACACGCCGTGACCCAACTGGATGAGATGGTCAGCGGTTTCGTGGAACGGAAGATGGACCTGTAACAACAACAAAAAGGTGCTGCCGCACGGTTCGATGTGCGGCAGCACCTTTTGGGTCGGGCAGACGGTCACTTTTTGTTCCAGATGCACATCCGGGCGGTGGTGTTGATCTCGCCGAGGAGGGCCATATCCATCTGGATGTTGCAGGTCACGGTGATGGACTTGTTCACATCGCTGCCGGTCAGCACCGAGGCGGGCAGGTTCTTGATGGTGAGGGAGGCAGTGCTCTTTTCAAAGTCGCCGGTCAGGGTGCCGTCGTAGGTCACATCGCCGATGGTCAGGCCGGAGAGAGAACCGGTGACGCCCATCTTGGAGACCTGCTTGAGCGGCAGGGTCAGGGTATAGGTGCCGTTGGCCTGCCGGGTAAGGGTGGCGGTGCGGTCGGCGTCGATGCCGCTGTTCGCCATGGATTCCTTATCGGATCGTTCCTTCCAGAATTTGACGCCCACCGTCTGGCTGGACGCAGCACTGGCACCCATGGCCAGCACACACAGCAGCACCAGCGAGAGCAGCGCTGTGCCGGAACGTTTCAGGAATGTCGTCATACTACAAATCGCCTTTCTTTCGCCGCAGAGGCGGCCCATGGACCGGCACAAAAGATTTTTCCACCGGTTTGTCACCGCTAAAATATCATAGACGAAGCAAAATGTCAACCCAAACAAAACAACCGCCTATCGGTCACGATAAGCGGCTGCTCTGCACGACTTCTCCGTCTCGCATGCGCTCGACCGTTCTCCTGGCGGGAGAGCCTTTGGCATCGCGCAGCGATGACGGAGAGGTTCAATGCTTAAATCTCAAAGTTGGGGTCGTCCTTCAGGACATGGATCTCGTCCATGTAGGGGCTCTGCTCCGGGTCCGTGAAGGGAGCTTCCTTGACGTACTTGTTCAGCTGGATGGCGGTACGGGCCGGGTCGGCAATGGTGCCGGCGCCGCCGATGCAGCCGCCGGGGCAGCCCATGCCTTCGAGCAGGTAGCCGTTGTACTTGCCGGCCTTGGCCATCATCAGCAGCTTCTTGCACTCGGCCAGGCCCTGTGCAGATGCGATCTTGACCTCCATGTCGGGGTTCCACTCCTTGATCTTGTCGGCAACGGCCTTGGCCACGCCGCCGGACTGTGCAAAGCCGCGGCCAGCGGAAGAAGCGGAGCAGAGGGCTGCTTCGTTCTCATCGACCTCCAGCAGGCTGGTGTCGATGTCCTTGGCCTCGATGATGCCGGCCAGCTCCTCAAAGGTCAGCACGAAGTCCACATCGCTGCGGACGGTGCGGCGGGAAGCCTCCAGCTTCTTGGCGGCGCAGGGCCCGATGAAGCACATGCGGGCGGTGGGGTCCTTCTGCTTCATCATGCGGGCGGTGAAGACCATGGGGGTCATGGTCATGGAGATGTTCTTGGCCAGATCGGGGAAGGCAGTCTTAGCCATCATGCTCCAGGCCGGGCAGCAGGAGGTCGCCATGAAGTTCAACTCGGCAGGCACCTCTTTGAGGAAGTCGTGAGCCTCGTCCACGGTGCACAGGTCGGCACCGATGGCAACTTCGACCACGTCGTAGAAGCCGATGGCCTTCAGGGCTGCCTTGAGCTTGCCGGTGGAGGCCAGGCTGGGGAACTGGTTGATGAAGGCGGGAGCCACCAGGGCGTAGATGCGGTCGCCGCGGTTGAAGCCCTGGATCAGCTGGTAGATCTGGCCCTTGTCGGCAATGGCGCCGAACGGGCAGTTGACCAGGCACTGGCCGCAGGAAACGCACTTGCTGTAGTCAATCTCAGCACGGCCCAGCTCGTCGGAGTGGATGGCACCCATGCCGCAGGCCGCAGCGCAGGGACGCTCCGTCTTGACGATGGCGTTGTAGGGGCAGACGCCGACGCAGCGGCCGCACTTGATGCACTTGTCCTGATCGATGATGGAACGGCCGCTCTCCCAGGTGATGGCCTTCTTGGGGCAGACCTCCATGCAGGGGTGTGCCAGACAGCCCTGGCACAGGTCGGAGACCTTGACCAGCTTTTCGGGGCAGCGGTTGCAGGCGAACTTGATGACGTTCACCAGCGGGGGATCGTAATACTTATCGGCAATGGAAGCATCTTCCAGACCGGAAACGACGCTGTTGTGCTCGTCCATGCGGCGGGTGGGCAGGCCCATGGCCAGGCGGACGCGCTCCTCAACGATGGCGCGCTCCAGGAAGATGTCCTTGCGCAGCTTGCCCTCCTCACCGGGGATGATGGTGTAAGGGATCTTGCGCATCAGGTGGTTGGCCTGCTCGCCCTTGACGTTGGCATAAGCCATCCGGGCCACCTCGGTGAACACCTGGCGGCGGATCTGGATGACCGTCGTGTTGATTCCTCTAAAGCTCATTCCAAACTCTCCTTGTACAGATACAAAACATCCCGCAGCGGCGCGGCTTTGCAACGCACCCTGCGGCTTTCTTTCCTGCGGGCCTGCTGGTACTGCGCCGCTGCAATCGGCGCACCGGCCCCAAGATTCCATCCTCATTTTAACACAAAGACGTCTGCCTGAAAAGAGCAAACGCCAAAATATGTTAAAGAATTCTCAAATGGCAAAGATGAAGGATATTCAACCGTGAGATTCAGCAAAGTGCTGCCCGCACCCGCTCGCCGTCGTAGCTGCCCAGCCGGACGCGGACGATCTCGCCGCTTTTGCGGCCGGGGGCCGAGACCACCACCGGCACATACAGCCGGGTGTAGCCGGTGAAGAGCGTCTCGCTGAGGGCCGTTTCGAGCAGCACCTCGTCCTCCATGCCCTCATACGTCGTGAGCACGTCCCGGCGGAGTTCTTCGGCAAGGGCGTTCATGGTGCGGCTGCGCTCCTGCTTTTCCCGCTCGTGGACCTGATCGGGGAAATCGTAGGCGGGGGTGCCGCTGCGGCGGGAGTAGGGGAAGACATGCACCTTGAGGAAACCGATCTGCTTCAGGAAGGCGCAGCTCTCCTCAAAGTCTTCCACCGTCTCGCCGGGGAAGCCGCAGATGCAGTCGGTGGTGAAGCTGACGGGCCGGTCGCCGTAGGCGGCGCGGATGTCGGCCACGACCTGGGCGTACTGCTCGGCGGTATAGACGCGGCGCATCCGGCGCAGGGTGGCCGTGCAGCCGCTCTGCAGGCTCAGGTGGAACTGGGGGCAGAGCTTGTCCACTGCGGCAAGCCGGGCGATGAACTCCGGCGTGAGCATGTCGGGGTCCAGGCTGCCCAAGCGGATGCGCTCGATGCCCTCGACCTGGGCGCACTTTTCCACCAGTTCCACAAGGTTGGTGCCGGTGTCGAGGCCGTAGCTGGGCAGGGAGATGGCACTGAGCACGACCTCCCGGTAGCCGGAAGCGGCCAGCTGGCGCAGCTCGTTCAGGATGCTGGCCTCGGCGCGGCTGCGCACCGGGCCGCGGGCGCGGGGGATGACGCAGTAGGCGCACTGGCGGTTGCAGCCGTCCTCTACTTTAATGAACGCGCGCGTGTGCGTCTCGAACCGCTCCACGGGCAGCTCCTCGAACCGCTCGCCGCGCTTGTGGGGGGTGACGGCGACGATCCGCTCGTGGCCGTCCAGCAGCTTGAGCACATTGTCGAGGATGGCCTTGCGGTCGCCGTTGCCGCAGACGAGGTCTGCTTCCAGAAAATTCGCGGCCTCTTCGGGGAAGGCCTGGGGGTAGCAGCCGGTGAGCACCGTCACGGCACCGGGGTTCTCGCGCTTGGCTCGGCGGAGCCACTTGCGGCTCTTCTGGTCGCCGAAGTTGGTCACGGTGCAGCTGTTGACCACAAAGACGTCGGCCTCTTCGCCTTCCGGCACGATGGTGAAGCCGGCCCCCCGGAACATCTGTTCCAGGGCCCCGGTCTCGTTCAGATTGACCTTGCAGCCAAGGGTATAAAAACAAACTCGCATGAGGGGATATCCTTTCTATGGGGAACAAAACCCTCTCAGTCTCGCTTCGCTCGCCAGCTCCCCCAAAGTGGGAGCCTTTGGCACACCGGGAAACCTGTGCTGTTCGCATGGGCCTGATTTGTCAGAACGCAGTGGGCCCTGTCCTCATTGCCAGCAGATGCTGGCCTCTGTCGCGGAGCCCGGACATGTTCGATCCAATAAAAGCCCTGTTCGTTCAGCAGTTTCAAAACCGGCCTGCCAATGGCTCTCCCTTCGGGAGAGCTGTCAAAGCCGACAGGCTTTGACTGAGAGGGCGAGTTCATTTGCAAATAACAGAAACCATCTAATTATAGCAGATTTTTCCCCGTGAGAAAAGAGCATCCCACCCGAATTTTTTGCATAGAATGCAACCAGAGAGTTTACTGCGGGGAGGTACGAGGAATGGAACGGAAAAATCTGGCCCTGCTCTGTGCGGGGGTGCTCTGTTTCTGGCTGTTTGCGCTGGCGTTCGGGTCGGCGCAGGGCGCGGGGCTGCGGGCGGTGAAAACGGAAGCCCCGGCACAGGCCGCTGCGGCGGATGCCCCGGCTGCACAGACCGCCGCCCCGGCAGACAGCCTGTCGCTGCCCTGCCGCGCCGCCGTCCTCATCGAACCGGCAAGCGGCCGGGTGCTCTATGAGAAGAACGCCGACGAGCGGGTGCCCATCGCGTCCATCACCAAGCTGATGACTCTGCTTCTCACCTTTGAAGCCGTCCACGGTGGAAAACTCACGCTGGACACGCCGGTGCCGGTCAGCGAACATGCCTACCACATGGGCGGGAGCCAGATCTGGCTCGAACCGGGGGAGCAATTCACGCTGGATGAGATGCTGCGGGCCATCTGCGTTTCCTCTGCCAACGACGCTGCAGTGGCCGTGGCGGAGCTGGTGGGCGGGAGCGAACCGGTCTTTGTGGAACAGATGAACGCCCGTGCCGCTGAACTGGGGCTGCAAAATACCTCGTTCCGGAACGCCTGCGGGCTGGACGCCGAGGGGCATCTTTCCACCGCGCGGGATGTGGCGGCGCTGAGCTGCTACATCCTGAACACCTGCCCGGAGATCCTGCATTATACGGGGATCTGGACCGACAGCCTGCGCAACGGCCAGACCCAGCTTGTGAACACGAACAAGCTGCTCAAGCGATACAGCGGCATCACAGGGCTCAAGACCGGCACCACCGGTGGGGCAGGGGTCTGCATCTCGGCCAGCGCCACGCGGGATGGGCTGACCCTCATCGCGGTCATCCTGGGTGCGCCGTCCAGCGCCGAGCGGTTCCAGGCCGCGACGGCCCTGCTGGACTATGGGTTCGCAGCCTATGCGGCCGTTCCGGTGCCGCAGCTGCCGGACCGCCCGCTGGAGCTGACCGTAAAGGGAAGCACGGAACAGACGGTGCCGCTGGATTACAGCGCCCTGCCCCAGACCGTGCTGCTGGAAAAGGGGGCCGGGGCCGACCTGCGCACCGAGCTGACCCTACCCGAAACGCTGGAAGCGCCCGTGGAGCGGGGGCAGGCGGTGGGCACTGCCGCAGTTTATGCGGGCGAAACACTGCTGGCCGAGGCCGAGGTGAAGTCTGCTGCGGATGCGCCGCGGCTGACCTTTGGCGGCGCAATGGAGCTGCTGTGGCAGAGCCTGCTGGGCGCATGAAGCGCAAAAGAAACACAACAGCGCCCAAAAGCGGTTCGCTTCGGCAAATCGGCTTTGGCGGGGCTGAACAAAAGATGTCGGGACGACCAAAAGAACACTATTAAAATTGTATGAAATCCTGGGATTTTGGCCTTGACTTTGCGGCGTTGGAACGGTACACTTATACCAAGATAAACCCTCGCAGGGCAACGTGCCCGGCAAAATGTTTGGAGGTTCTGAGAGAATGAGTGTCGTTCTGAATACAAAGCACCTCTCCGGTTTTATCAACGAAGAGGAATATAAGGCCATCTACCCCCAGGTGGAGGCCGCACACCGGCAGCTGGAAGCCAAGAATGGCCCCGGCAATGACTTCCTGGGCTGGATGTATCTGCCCCGCGATTACGACAAGGAAGAGTTCGCCCGCATCAAGGAAGCAGCGCAGAAGATCCGTGAGGACTCCGAAGTGCTGGTCGTGGCCGGCATCGGCGGCAGCTATCTGGGTGCCCGCGCTGTGATCGAGGCCGTCAAGGGCCTGTACCACAACGAGATCGAGAACGGCCTGAAGATCTACTTCTGCGGCAACAGCATCAGCCCCACCTACCTGAACGATGTCATCGCTCTGTGCAAGGGGAAGAAGTTCTCCATCAACGTCATCTCCAAGTCCGGCACCACCACCGAGACCAGCCTGGCCTTCCGTGTGCTGCGCAAGCTGCTGGAAGACGAGATGGGCGTGGAAGAGGCCAACAAGCGCATCTATGCCACCACCGACCGTGCCAAGGGCACCCTGAAGCAGCTGGCGGACGCACAGGGCTGGCCCACCTTCGTCGTTCCCGACGACGTCGGCGGCCGCTACTCCGTCCTTTCCGCTGTGGGCCTGCTGCCCATCGCCGCTGCCGGGATCGACATCGACGAGCTGATGAAGGGCGCTGCCGACGCCATGGAGCGCTTCTCCGTCCTGAGTGAGGACAACGACGCTTATAAGTACGCCGCCATCCGCAACATCCTGTACCGCAAGGGCAAGGCTGTGGAGATCCTGGAGTGCTATGAGCCGAACTTTACCCTGATGAACGAGTGGTACAAGCAGCTGTTCGGCGAGAGCGAAGGCAAGGACAACAAGGGCCTGTTCCCCGCAAGCTGCATCTTCTCCACCGACCTGCACTCCATGGGTCAGTTCATCCAGGAGGGGGCCCGCCTCATGTTTGAGACCATCGTCGATGTCAAAAAGCCTGCACAGGATCTCTTCATCGAGAAGCTGGAGGGCAACTTCGACGGCCTGAACTTCCTGGCCGATCAGAACATGAGCGTGGTCAACCGCAAGGCGATGGAAGGCACCATCCTGGCCCACACCGACGGCGGTGTGCCGGAGGTCGTGATCGAGGTGGACGACCTGACTGCTTATAATGTGGGTTATCTGATCTACTTCTTCTGGCGTGCCTGCGCCTGCAGCGGCTACCTGCTGAGCGTCAACCCCTTCAACCAGCCGGGTGTTGAGAGCTACAAGAAGAACATGTTCGCACTGCTGGGCAAGCCGGGTTACGAGAACCTGACCGCCGAGCTGGAAGCAAAGCTGAAGTAAGCTGGAAAATAAATGATCTCCCGCCGCAAGGCGTGGAAAATACAGGAGGACAGAACTATGATTAAACTGATTGTTGGTGCAAAGGGCTCCGGTAAGACCAAAGCAATGATCGACATGATCAATGATTCGGTCAAGACCTCCAAGGGCAACGTCGTCGTTGTCGAAAAGGGCATGAAGCTCACCTATGACATCGCTCCTGCTGCTCGCCTGATCGATCTGGACGAGTACAAGATCTCCGGCGGCGAGATGCTGTATGGTTTTATCGCAGGCCTGATGGCAAGCAACTACGATATCACCGATCTGTACATCGACGGCATCCTGAAGGTGCTGAACCACGACATCAACCGCCTGGGCGTGGTGCTGGACGAGATCGCTGCCATCGCCGGTGATTCCGTCCGCGTCGTCGTCACCGTCAGCGCAGACGAGGCCGAGCTGCCCCACAACGTCAAGAAGTACCTGTGATTTTCTGAACGGAAACCATCCAAGCGGGCAGGAAACCGGAAAATTTGAAATTTTTTCGGTTTTCTGCCTGTTTTGGTGTTGACAAAGGAACGCTTTGGCGCTATACTAACAAAGCAGCCTTTTATGAGGTGTACTATGCAATTTGACCTGAGAAAGTTTATCGCGACCGGCACGAAGCCCTACCACGCAGAGTTTCCCTGTGATTTGTCTGCCAGGGATTTTGCCGGCGCAAGGATCGAACAGCCTGTGACCGCCTGCTTTGATGCAGAAACGGACGGCGACGAAGTCCGGATGACACTGCGGGCAAAAGCATTGGTGCACGGAGAGTGCGCCCGCTGCCTGGACCCGGTCGAACGGGAAGAGGCGGTCGAAGCGGAGTGGACGGCAAAGGAGCGAGATCTGGACGACCCGGATTTCGATCTTCCGCTGGACGAAAAAGGCCATCTGGATGTGGACGAATGGCTGGCCCAGGAGTTCCTGTTCCAGATCCCGACGGTGCTGCTGTGCAGCCCGGACTGCGCGGGGTTATGCCCTCGCTGCGGCAAGAAGAAGGCAGAGTGTGTCTGCCCGCCAGAGGAAGAGGAGACTGCTCCCGCTGACGCAAGGCTCGCGATCCTCAAATCACTGCTGAACTGAGAAACCCATCAAGGAGGTGCAAAAATATGGCAGTACCTAAGAGACATCTTTCCAAGGCCCGCCGCGACAAGCGTCGCAGCAATGTTTGGAAGCTGGAGGCCCCTGCACTGGTCAAGTGCAGCAACTGTGGCTCTCTGAAGCTCCCCCACCAGGCATGTGGCAACTGCGGTTACTACAAGGGCGAGGAAGTCATCAAGAAGGCCTAATTTGCGCAAAATTGGTGGCACATTGGTGTTATGTTGAGAAGGGGATGGCGCAATGCCTTCCCCTTCTTCTTTTGTCCAACCCTCTCAGGCGCTTCGCGCCAGCTCCCCCAAAGTGGGAGCCATTGGCAGTCGGATGAAGTCTGATGGAACTGAATTGAGACGAACGTACGGAAAATTTGTGATTCGGTCGTTTGGCCGGAAGCAGAAAAGGCAGGTGAAGCAGAGTGGCGATCAAGATCGAGCGCGTTGAAAAGGGGAGCGAAGCCCAGGCGCTTGGCCTGCAGCCCGGCGACGAGCTGCTGAGCGTGGACGACAATGAACTGAACGACACGCTGGACTACGATTTTTATACCGACAGCAGGAGCTTTCACCTGAAGGCAAAGGTGGCGGATGGCATCCGGGAATGGGATGTCAGCCGGGAGGAGCGCGGCCCCTTTGGCTGCGATTTCCACACCTACCTCGGCGACGAGAAGCACACCTGCTCCAACCACTGCATGTTCTGCTTCATCGACCAGATGCCCCCCGGTATGCGCGAGAGCCTTTACTTCAAGGATGACGACGAGCGCCTGTCCTTTCTGTTCGGCAACTATATCACCATGACGAACATGCAGGACCATGAGATCGACCGCATCATCAAGATGCACATCTCGCCGATCAACATTTCGGTCCACACCACCAACCCCCAGCTCCGCGTCCGGATGCTGGCCAACCGGCGCGGCGGCGAGGTGCTTCAATACCTGCCCCGCCTGGTGCAGGGCGGCATCGCCATCAACTGCCAGCTGGTGCTCTGCCGGGGCATCAACGACGGCGATGAGCTGCGCCGCACCCTGACCGACTTGCTGGAACTGACCCCCATGGTGCAGAGCATAGCCGCCGTGCCCTGCGGCGTGACGGACTACCGCAAGAACCTCTACCCGCAGGTGCCCTACGACGCCGAGACGAGCGCTGCTGTCATCGACATTCTGGAAGCGTTCGGCGACGAGTGCAAGCGCCGCCACGGCAAGCGGATCATCTACCCCAGCGACGAGTGGTATCTCAAGGCAGGGCGGCCCATCCCGCCGCCGGAGTTCTATGAAGACTACGACCAGCTGGAAAACGGCGTGGGCATGATGAGCCTGTTCCGCGAAGAGTTTCTGGCTGAGCTGGAAAAGCCTCACCGCATCTACGGCACCAAGCAGCTGGATGTGGTCACGGGCACCATGGCATCCCCCCTCATCTGTGAGATGATGGACGAGCTTCACCGCCAGTACCCGATGATCGAGGTCACGGTCCACACCATCCAGAATAAGTTCTTTGGCGGCAATGTCGGCGTGGCCGGTCTTGTGACGGCCACCGACATCATCGCCCAGTGCGAGGGCCGCCTGAAGAGCGGGACGCTGGGCATCCCGGCCGTCATGCTGCGGGAAGAGAAGGATACCTTCCTGGACGATGTGACCATTGCGCAGCTGGGCGAGCGGCTGGGCGTCAAGGTAGAGGTGCTGCCCGTCAGCGGCGGCGACGAAGCCCGCGCCCTGCTCCGCAGCGGCCTGCATATTTCGAGAAGAAGACATTGAGATAAGAGATAAGAGATAAGAGACTACTCTGAAAGGAGGAACCCCCATGAGCAAACCGATCGTAGCAGTCGTGGGCCGCCCCAACGTGGGCAAATCCACCCTGTTCAATAAACTGTGCGGCCAGCGTCTGGCCATCGTCGAGGATACCCCCGGCATCACCCGCGACCGCATCTTTGCCAACTGCGAGTGGAACGGCCACGATTTCCTGCTGGTGGACACCGGCGGCATCGAGCCGAAGGCCACCGAGGGCATCCTGGCCCACATGCGGGAGCAGGCACAGATCGCCATCGACACCGCCGACTGCATCATCATGGTGGTGGATGTCCGCAACGGCCTGACCGCCGCCGACGAGGACGTGGCCCACATGCTCCGCCGCAGCCACAAGCCGGTCATCCTGGCCGTCAACAAGTGCGACAATGTCGGCGAGGCTCCCATGGAGCTGTACGAGTTCTACAACCTGGGTTTTGAGGAAGTCATGCCCATCTCGTCCGTCCACGGCCACGGCACCGGCGACCTGCTGGATGCCGTCTGCGCCCATCTGGATTTCAGCGAGACCGTGGTGGAGGAGGACCGCATCCCGGTCGCCATCATTGGCCGCCCCAACGTGGGCAAGTCCAGCCTGACCAACCGCATCCTGGGCGAGAACCGGATGATCGTGGCCAACGAGGCCGGCACCACCCGCGACGCCATCGACACCCCTGTGGACAACGCCTACGGCAAGTTCATCTTCACCGACACCGCCGGTCTGCGCAAGCGCAGCAACATCACCGACGGACTGGAACGGTATATGGTCGTGCGCGCGCTGGCAGCCGTTGAGCGCAGCCGCGTGGCTCTCATCCTCGTGGACGCCACCGTCGGCTTCACCGAGCAGGACAGCAAGGTGGCCGGTTACGCCCACGATCAGGGCAAGGCCTGCATCATCGTCGTCAACAAGTGGGACGCCGTGGAGGGCAAGGAGACCAACACCATGGAGCTCCAGCGCCGCGGCTATGCCGAGTGCTTCAGCTTCATGGGCTATGCTCCGATCATCTTCATCTCCGCACAGACGGGCTATAACGTCAACAAGCTGATGCAGCTCATCCGCGATGTGGACGCCCAGAACGGTGCCCGTGTGCCAACCGGCGTGTTGAATGAGATGCTGGCCCGCGCCACCGCCCGGATGCAGCCGCCCAGCGACAAGGGCCGCCGCCTGAAGATCTTCTATCTGACCCAGGCCTCCACCCGTCCGCCGACGTTCGTGGCCTTCGTCAACTCCAAGCAGCTGTTCCACTTCAGCTATCAGCGCTACCTCATCAACCAGATCCGCGAGAACTTTGGTCTGGAGCACACGCCCATCCGGCTGGTCATCCGCGAGCGCGGCACCGGCTCGGTCGGTGCAAAAGATGTGTAAGGGGGCAGACGGTTGATGATGACGATCCTGATCGTCCTCGCTGCCGCGGCGCAGGCATACCTGCTGGGCAGCATCGACACCGGCATCCTGGTCAGTAAGTACCTCTACCACGATGACGTCCGCAACTACGGCAGCGGTGCCGCCGGCATGACCAATATGCTGCGCACCTTTGGCAAAAAAGCCGCAGCCCTGACCGCTGCGGGAGATGTGCTCAAGGGCGTGGCGGCGGTCTGCATCGGCCGGTGGCTGTTTGGCTTCCTGCCCGAAAACGCAGCCGTTTCGCCCTACCTCGGCGTTTATCTGACCGCCATCCTGGCCGTGGTCGGCCACCTGAAGCCTCTCTACTTTGGCTTCAAGGGCGGCAAGGGTGTGCTGGTGGCGGGCGGTGCCATTCTGGCCATCCAGCCCATTCTGCTGCCCTTTCTGGCGGCGATCTTCCTGCTCTGCCTGCTGCCCACCGGCATGGTCTCACTGGGCAGCATCGTCATGGCCGCGTCCTACCCGGTGCTGACCCTCCTCTACGGTCTGCTCAAGGGGCTGGCCGTGGGCGACCTTGTCGTCTGCGTGACCGGTGCGGCCATCATGGGCGGCATGGTCGTCTATATGCACCGTGCCAATATCCAGCGCATCCGCGCAGGGCAGGAGTACCGCTTCGGCCGGAAACACAAAAAATAAAAAAACTTGAAAAAAGAAGTTGACAAATCTCTCCATTGCTGGTATAATAACTCACGTCGCAAGACACGAAACCAAACATGTGGGGGATTAGCTCAGCTGGGAGAGCGCTTGCATGGCATGCAAGAGGTCAGCGGTTCGATCCCGCTATTCTCCACCAAAAAAGCACTGTACTTCGTAGGAAGTACGGTGCTTTTCTTTTTTACTGAAGCCGATTTTGGGGGTTGCATTGCTTCGCCTGCACCGTTTTTGGGCTTTTGCAGGCGGTCGAGTTACGCCCCCGCGATTCCGCGCTATGCAACAAACGAGAGGCATCTTCGTCTGGGTACAGCACAGACGGAAACGCCTCTCTTTTCGTTTTTGAACGATATTATTCGTAGTCGATGGGCAGGGTGGGCAGGCCGTTGAGCTCCAGCCCGGCGGTGTGCCCGGCGATGTACTGGTAGTAGCCCTGGGCGGCGATCATTGCGCCGTTGTCGCCGCAGAACTTGAGCTCCGGCAGGTAGACTTTGGCACCCAGCTTCTGTGCGCCGTCGTTGACGAGCTGGCGCAGCCGGCCATTGGCTGCGACGCCGCCCGCCAGGCAGACCTGCTTCGCTCCGGTGTCGGCTGCGGCCAGGAGCAGTTTTTCGGCCAGGATGCCTGCGATGCGCTCCTGAAAGCTGGCGGCAAGGTCGGGCACGTTGACTTCCTCGCCCTTCATCTGGGCCTTGTTCACCTCGTTCAGCACGGCGGTCTTCAGGCCGGAGAAGCTGACGTTGTACTTGCCGTCCACATGGGGCACCGGCAGGCGGTAGGCTTTGGGGTCGCCGGTCTTGGCAGCGTTGGCAACGCTCGGCCCGCCGGGGTAGGGCAGACCCAGCGTCCGCGCTACCTTGTCAAAGGCTTCGCCTGCCGCATCGTCCACGGTGTGGCCGAGGATGTGGTAATGGGTGTAGTCCTGCACTTCCACGATGTGGCTGTGGCCGCCGGAGGCCACCAGACAGAGGAAGGGCGGCTTGAGTTCCGGGTGGGTGAGGTAGAGCGCCGCGATGTGACCGCGCAGATGATGCACCGGCACCAGCGGCTTGTCGGCCGAGTAGGCCAGCCCTTTGGCGAAGTTCACGCCCACGAGCACGGCCCCGATGAGGCCGGGCGCAAAGGTGACGGCCACGGCGTCCACGTCGTCGATGGTCTTGTCGGCATCCAGCAGGGCCTTTTTCACGGTGGCGCTGATGAACTCGCAGTGGCGGCGGCTGGCGATCTCCGGTACGACGCCGCCATACAGCGCCTGTTCTTTTACGCTGGTGGAGATGACGTTGCTCAGCAGATGCCGGCCATCCTCCACCAGGGCTGCGGCAGTCTCGTCGCAGGTGGATTCGATTCCTAAAACGATCATAGTATCAATGGGCCTCCAGCCAGTTTTTGCCGGTGTGCACGTCGGTGCTCAGAGGCACGGCGTACTGCACACAGCCTTCCATCTCTTCCCGCAGGATGGCGGCGGCCTTTTCGGCTTCGGCCTCCGGTGCTTCCACGATGAGTTCATCGTGGACGGTCAGAATGAGACGGCTCTCCATTTTCTCGTCCCGCAGACGCCGCCAGACCCGCACCATGGCCAGCTTGATGACGTCGGCAGCCGTGCCCTGGATGGGTGTGTTGCGGGCCATCCGCTCGCCGCTGGCCCGGATGTTCCGGTTGGTACTGGTCAGCTCCGGCAGGGCGCGGCGGCGTCCGAACAGAGTGGAAACGTAGCCGCACGCCCGCGCGTCGGCGATGGTCTTGTCCATGTAGCCGCTTACCTTGGGGAACGCGGCCAGATAATTTTTGAGGAAGACGTCCGCCTCTTTGACGGAGACGCCGATGTCCTTCGAGAGGCTGTACGCGCCCTTGCCGTACATGATGCCGAAGTTGATGGCCTTGGCCGAAGAGCGGATGCGGGGCGTGACGGCCTCCAACGGCAGGTTGTAGATCTTGGCGGCGGTGGAGCGGTGGATGTCCTCTCCGCTGCGGAAGGCCTGCTGCATGTGTTCGTCGCCGGTGATGTGGGCGAGGATGCGCAGCTCGATCTGGCTGTAATCGGCATCCACCAGCACACAGCCGGGCTTTGCGATGAAGTAGGCCCGCAGCTGGCTGCCCAGCTCGGTGCGGATGGGGATGTTCTGCAGGTTGGGGTTGTCGGAGGAGAGACGGCCGGTGCGGGCTTCGGTCTGGTTGAAGCGGGTGTGGATGCGGCCATCCTCCGCGATGACCTTCAGCAGGCCCTCCACGTAGGTGGAGTTCAGTTTCTGGTAGGCACGGTACTGCAAAATGTCCTCGACCAGCGGGTAATCCCGCAGGGATTCCAGCGTCTCGGCGTCGGTAGACCAGCCGCGCTGGGTCTTTTTGCCGTGGGGCAGACCCATGGTATCGAAGAGCATCTCGCCCAGCTGCTTGGGGCTGTTGGGGTTGAAGCTGGTGCTGCCGGTCTCCATCTGGATGCGGGCCAGCACCTCCGAAAGCTCGCTGCGCATCCGCAGGCCGAACGCCTCAATGCCGTCCCGGTCCACCAGGATGCCGGTGCGGGTCATGTCGGCCAGCACCTGGGCCAGCGGGAACTCGATGTCATTGTACAGCGCATCCTCGTCCCGCGCGGTGATCTCAGCCTTCATCCGGGCAAAAAGGTCGGCCAGCGAACCGGCATCGGGCCAGGCCTCACAGGTGAACGCGGCCTGCGTCTTATAGCTTGTCAGCAGCTCGGAGACCTGATATTTCGAAGCCGAGGCGTCCAGCAAGTAGGCGGCCAGCTTGCCGTCCCACACGATGCTGCTGCCCCAGCCGCCGTGGGCCATGGCCAGCGCATAGAGCGGGGCGGAGTCGAAGACGTCCAGCGTCACGGCGGGGTCGTCCAGCAGGCGGACCAGCGCGTCGTCTGACAGGGGATAGACGGTGGTGTCCTGCACGGCATACCAGGCTTCCGGCTGAAGCACGACGTTTTTCGTGCCCTGCTTGCCGGTCACGGCAGGCCGCGCGGCCAGCAGGTAATGCCCGGACGGCGTCAGGGGCAGGACGTCCACGCTGCCCTCCACGGCGGGCAGCGTCTCCGGGTCGGCCGCCGGGGCGACGCCGTCCAGCCCGAACCGGGGAATGAGGGAGTGGATCTCCAACTCCTGCAGGAGCTTCACGGCAGCGGCCTTGTTGCCCTCGCCCACCTTGTAAGCGCCCTCGGCGGTGTCGATGGGCGCATCGGTGCGGATGGTGCCCAGCAGATGGCTCAGCTCGGCATCGGCCTTGCATTCCAACAGGTGCTCCCGCTGCTTGGGCTTGATGACCTTGTCATCAATATTGGCATACACGTTTTCCAGTGTGCCGAACTTCTGCACCAGCGCGAGAGCGGTCTTTTCGCCGATGCCCCGCACACCGGGGATGTTGTCGGACGTGTCGCCCATCAGGCTCTTCACCTCAATGAGCTGCCGGGGCTGGATGCCGTATTTTTCCTCAATGGCAGCCACATCCATGGCCACGGTCTTGCTGCGGCCCATGGCGGTGGTGGCCAGCAGGACCGTGGTGCTCTCGCTTACCAGCTGCAGGCTGTCGCGGTCTCCCGTGGCCAGGAAGCAGTCGTCTTTGCGGGCGTCGCAGGCTGCGGCCAGGGTGCCCAGGATGTCGTCGGCCTCCCAGCCCTCGGCCGTCACTTCCCGGTAGCCCAGGTCGGCCAGCAGCTCTTTCAGCACCGGCATCTGCTGCGCCAGCTCTTCGGGCATCCCATGGCGGGTGGCTTTGTAGCCATCGTACATCTTGTGGCGGAAGGTGGGGGCTTTGAGGTCGAACGCGACGGCGACCTCGTCCGGGTCGTACTCCTTGAGCAGAGAGAGCAGAATATTCAGAAAACCATAAATGGCGTTGGTATAGCGGCCGTCCTTGGTGGTCAGCAGCTTGATGCCGAAAAAGGCACGGTTCGCGATGCTGTTGCCGTCAATGACCAGTAAACGCATAGGCTTTGATCCTCCGTAACATAATTTCACATCTTATAGTATAGCACAAAGCGGAGGATATCGGAGGATTTTTTGAAAATTTTTGATGTAGCCCCTCTTCGTACAACCTCTCAGTCGAGCCGAGAGAAGAGGGGATGCCGGAGAGGGTCACGCCTCGATCCGGATCGCGCTCACCGGGCAGGTCTGGGCAGCGTCCACAGCCTGGGGCACTGCCTCGGCGGGGATCTCACCCAGAAGGGCCACGGCCAGGGTGCCCTCCATCGTGAATACCTCCGGGCAGAGCCCTGCACACTGGGTGCAGCCGATGCAGAGGTCTGGGTCAACGAATGCTTTCATGGGATGCTCCTCCTTCCAATTTGGGATGCTGCTAGTTTTCCCGCCGGGGCATGGAAATATCCCTATGCTTTTCGGTGCAAGTATGGTACAATAGGCTGAGACTTTCCGGGAGGATGAAACGATGAACATTCAGATCTTCGGCACGAACAAGTGCTTCGATACCAAAAAGGCCCAGCGCTATTTCAAGGAGCGGGGCGTCCGGTTCCAGATGATCGACCTGAAGGAAAAAGGCATGAGCCGGGGCGAATTTGAGAACGTGGCCCGCGCGCTGGGCGGCTGGGAAAAGCTGGTGGACCCGGCGGCGAAGGACAAGCAGACCCTTGCGCTGCTGGACGCTCTGGTGGACTGGCAGAAGGAGGACAAGCTGTTCGAGAACCAGCAGCTGTTCAAAACGCCCATCGTCCGCAACGGGCGGCAGGCCACCGTGGGCTATCAGCCCGATGTCTGGAAGAACTGGGAATAACACGCGCTTTCACAAAAAATCCACGCGCCGGATTTTGCACTTTGGGGCGAATCGTGGTATACTAAAACACAGTGTGGCCCCTACGATATCCAATTAGGAGACGAATAGAATATGAAAACCTATATGACCCCGGAAGAACACGCCCGGCTCCACCGCCGCCGCGCCCGGCAGGCACTGGGCCTGCTGGTGGCGGTGCTGGTGCTGGTGGGTGCCGTGACCGTGGTGCGCGCCGGTGTGCGCACCGTGGCAAACCTGTTCGACGATACCCAGCAGCGGCAGGAGTATGAGGACAAGCTCGAAGGCCTGGTCCTGTTCGACCCCGTTCCCTTTGACGGCATCGAGAACATCGACGACCTGACCCTGCGCGAAGCGGCGGTCTGGGGCTGCGTGTACAGCATCCAGGAGACCCAGGGCGGCTTCGACAACTACAACACCGACCCCGACACCGAGCAGCTGCTGCTTCCCTCGGTGGATGTGGACGCCTATCTGGCCAAGCTCGTGGGCCCCAGCTTCAAGATGACCCACAAGAGCTTTGAGATGGATGATATGACCGTCGAATTTGACGAGACGACCCAGTGCTACAAGATCCCGGTCACGGGCAGCGTGGGCACCTACCGCGCCACCGTCACCCGGCTGTTCAAGAAGGACGGTCTGCTCCATGTCACGGTGGGCTATATCCCCACCCAGAGCGTGGATGACAGCATCCTGAACGCAGCCTCCGATACGCCCACCAAGTATATGGACTATCTGTTCAGTCGCCAGAGCGGCAGCTGGTATCTGACCGGCCTGACCGACAGCGAGACCAAGCCCGAAAGCACCGCGTCGTCGGCTGCCGCTGAGCCGATGCCGCTGGCGGACAGCGAGGTGCAGGACGCCATCCTCGCCACAGCGGGTGACTCCGCAGCTGCCAGCGAAGCGGCTTCCGGGGAAGCAGCCCCCGCTTCGGAGCCTGCCGACAGCACCGCCGCCGAGAGCAGCGCTGCCGATGCCGGCAGTGCCGCCGCCAGTGAAGCAGCATCGCAGAGCGCGGCAGGGTAAGAAGACAGAATAGAAAAGCAGAGTCCCCGCCTTGAGAGGAAGTTCCTCTCCTGGCGGGGACTTTTTTGCTTGTCGGTTATAGTTTGGATAGGTCCTCCAACAGAGCCAGCGCAATGGGTTTGACACGCATGGAGCAGGAATTGAACAATTCCACCACGCGGTCATTGGCATAGTCTTTACGTGCGATTTCGGTGTTGGTCAGAATCTCAGCCAGCTCTGTATCCAATTCCGTACAGATATTGGAGAGTGTTTCCAAGGTGGGATATACGCGGCCATTTTCTATTTTGGACAGATAGACCACCGAAATGCCGACCTGCTCGGCCAATTTTTCCTGCGTGATGTTCCGCTCCTGTCGTTTGGTTTGAATGCGTTTGCCGATTGTAGCATAGTCAATCATAGAAGTTGACCTCCTGTATGTATCTTATACTGACAATACAGGATTAAACTGAAAGAATAATAATTTAATAGATTAACTTGACTTAATAAAACAATATGCCTATAATGGAATCAAACAGGAGAAAATGGTTTTCTCCAAAAGCTTTGGAATCACAAAATCAGTGAAGGAGTGGAATTATGCGTTTACATCTTCGAACGTTCTATGCTTTGTCGGTCAGTGCTGTCATTGCGGCAATGTTTCTGACGGGATGCAGTGGCGGCGGTGAGGTTCCGGAGGCCCCCGCTGATTCAATGCCGTCCAGTGCAAGCAGTAGTACGGAGGCTCCGGCCACATCGGAGAGTGCACCAAGTGCGCCTTCCTCGGAAAGCACTTCGTCTGAACCGCAGGAATCTGAACAGACGGATGGCATCAAGTGGATGTACAGCAAAAATGAGGACGGAACGATTACACTGAAAGGCTATGATAAAACTGCCGAAAAGGTGCCATCCGGTGAGCTTCGTATCCCGGAAAAATACGATGGATATGTAGTGAGTGCAATTGGCTACCAATGTCTCTATAAAAATAATGACATAGAAAGTCTTGTTATCCCAAACTGCGTGCAGAGTATTGGTGACCAGGCTTTTTACCAATGTACAAATTTGACGAGTGTTGTTCTGCCGGAAGGCTTGAAAAAGATTGGAACAATAGCGTTTAAGGGTACAAATCTGGATGAAGTGACTTTACCAAAGAGTTTGGCAAGCGTTGGTTCGTCAGCGTTTGAAGAGAATGCGTCTTTATCTAAGGTGTCGATCAAAGGAAAAACGGAGTTTGCAGGGGCAACATTTAGAAATTGCAAGAATTTAGGAAGTGTTACATTCGAAAACAGCATTCGCAGTTTGCCAAGTGAAATGTTCAGGAATTGCGAAAAGCTTCAGAATATAGTGTTTCCTTCGGAGGTGAAAACACTCGGAAACTATATTTTCTATGGATGCAGATTGCTGGAAAACATTATACTGCCGGATTCTGTTACGGATATTGGGAGTTATGCCTTTGCCTGCTGTACCTCACTACGATCGGTCGTAATTCCAAAAGGTGTGACGGAAGTCAAAGATTGGACTTTCCAGGAATGCAAAAATCTAAGTGATGTAACAATTCCGGAGAGTGTCAAAATTCTTGGAAAAGGTGCATTTGACAGTTGTAGTGCGCTTGTAACTATTAAACTTCCAAAGTCAATGTCTTCGATTCGCGAAGTGGCATTTTGGCATTGTACGGCATTGGTTAAAATAGCGCTTCCAGAAAATATTTCTGAAATCAGTAGTCAAACATTCCAGTTCTGTAATTCGCTTCGGGATATTTATATTCCGAGTAGTGTAAAAAAAATTAACTCTTGTGCATTTGATAAGTGCACATCGCTGAGCAATGTATATTTTGGTGGTAGTGAAGAAACGTGGAATAATATACTTATCAGTGATGGAAGGCCTTCGTATGATACATACAATGGCAATAAATATCTGACGAACTCTTTTATAAAACGTTACTGGAACCAGACAGCGACAGTTATTGGTTATTGAGTAAATAAGCAACACCCCCGGTCCGGGACGCGGCAAACGTCTCAGGCCGGGGGTGTTGTTCATTTTCTGGGAATCTCAGCAGACCAAAGCCTCATCCATTGGCCTTTTCATCCCATCCGCTGGACTTGACGATCTGCCCATCGGTGGTGCACCAGAGAGCTTCGACACCGTCGAGGCTCTCGACGATGGCCTGGCCTTCTTCCAGCGGCATGCAGAACAGGCCGGTGGTCAGGCAGTCGGCGACGCCGGAATCGGGGGCCAGCACGCTCACGCCGTCAAAGTAGGCGGCGGGCCAGAGGGTGGCGGGGTTGATGAGGTGGTGGTAGCGCACACCATCGACAAGATAGTAGCGCTGATAGTCGCCGCTGGTGACGAGGGAGAGGTCGCTCATTTTGACAGCGGCCACCGAGGAGGAGCTGCCAGTGTAGACGTCCGAAGCGTTCCACGGGTCTTCCACACCGCCGACCCACTGGGAGCCGTCGGGCTTGGTGCCGATGGCCCGCAGGTTGCCGCCCACGCTGATGAGGGCGCTGGTCAGGCCGCGGGCCTCGGCAGCCTGAGCGACCATCTCCACGGCGTAGCCTTTGCCCACGCTGCCCACATCCAGGGACATCTCCGGGTCGGTCAGAAAGACCGTTCGGGCGTTGTCGTCGATGACGAGGTCGTGGATGTCGCAGTGCTGGGCGGCAGCATCCAGCTCGTCCTGCGTGGGCAGCTGGTTGTTGCTGTCGTCGGTGTCGGCGAGGGCAGCTTCACGATAATTGTGCCAGATGTTGAGCACACTGCCCATGGCGATGTTCAGCTTGCCGTCGGTGGTGTCGTACATGGTCTGGGCCAGCTCCAGCATCCCCAGAATCTTGTCGTCCACGGTCACGGGGGCGAGGCCAGCGTTGTCGTTGATGGTCTTGACGTTGGTGACGCCGTCGTAGTCGTTGTAGATGTCGTAGAGCTTGTGATATTCCAGCAGGTCGGCGTGGAGAGCGTCCATCTGGGCGGCGAACTCCTCCTCGCTGTCGCAGTAGGCGATGACCTGGGTCACGGTGTCAAAGGCGTCATAGAACACGGTGGAGTAGCGCTGCGGGCCGTCGGCGGTGCTGCTGGAAGCGCCGGACGAAGCGGCACGGCCGCAGCCGGCCAGCAGGCTCAGGCAGAGCGCGGCAGACAGGAAAACAGACAGGATGCGTTTCATGCGTGGGCGGTCTCCTTTGCAGCGGTGAAGGCGGTGTGCTCCTCCTGCAGATGGGCCAGCAGGTCGCCGAAGACCCAGTTCTTGTTGGAGGGGGTCACGAGGGCTTTGAGTGGGATATTCACCTGAGCCTGCTTCATGAGGTCGAGCAGGGTGTCCACGTCTTTGTCCTTGAAGTTGGCGAGGACAAGGGCCGACGGGTAGGCGTTCGGGTCCAGCACCAGCGTGCGGGGCGCCTTGGTCTCCACCTCACCCAGCAGCTGGGCGACGGTCTTGCCTGCATCGGCGGGGGAGACGAGGAGAAGCTTCATGCCAAAGGCAGGGGCCATGCCCTCCAGGATGCCGCGGTCGGCGGCGGACAGATTCCAGCCCAGTGCCAGCGGGACGCCAGCGTTCTGGTTGCGTGCGATATGTGCTTTCATATAGAAACCTCTTTCAAAAAGATACCTTAGTATACCACAATTCCGGGCAAAGAAAAAGCGCTCTTGCGAAAAGAGCGCTTTTTCAAACCGTTCAGTTCATCTTTTTGCCGAAGAACTCGACCTCCTTGCCGATGAACTGCATCAGCTCATCGAACTGGTCGGGGGTCAGGCTCTGGGCACCGTCGCACTTGGCCTTGGCGGGGTTGTTGTGGACCTCGATCATCAGGCCGTCGGCCCCGGCTGCTACGGCAGCCTTAGCCAGCTCCGGCACCATCCAGGCGTGGCCGCAGGCATGGCTGGGGTCTACGATGACCGGCAGGTGGGTCATCTTGTGGAGCATGACCACACCGGCCAGATCCAGCGTGTTGCGCATACTGGTCTCGAAGGTGCGGATGCCGCGCTCGCAGAGGATGACGTTCTCGTTGCCCTCGGCCATGATGTACTCGGCGCTCATTACGAACTCTTCCAGCGTGTTGGCAAGACCGCGCTTGAGCAGGACGGGCTTTTTCTGGCGGCCCACGGCCTTGAGCAGTTCAAAGTTCTGCATGTTGCGGGCACCGACCTGAATGAGGTCCACGTTCTCAAACAGGGGCAGATGCTCGGTGTTCATGATCTCGGTGACGATGGGGGCACCGGTGGCGCGACGGGCCAGCTTGAGCAGGTCCAGACCTTCGCTCCGCATTCCCTGGAAGGAGTACGGAGAGGTGCGGGGCTTGAACGCGCCGCCGCGCAGCAGGGAAGCACCGGCGTCCTTCACGCGCTGGGCGCAGTAGGTGATCTGCTCTTCGCTTTCGATGCTGCACGGGCCTGCGATGACTGCGAAATTGCCGCCGCCGATCTTCACGCCGTTCACGTCGATGACACTGTCGTCCGGGTGGAACTTGCGGTTGGCCTTCTTGTAGGGCTCGGATACGCGGCGGCAGGTCTCGACGACGGGGTTGGCCAGCACCCAGCTCTCAGCAATGGCCTTGGTGTCGCCGATGAGGCCGAGGATGTGGGTGTCGCTGCCCTTGGAGTCGTTGATCTGCAGGCCCATGCCCTCCAGCTCGCGGCAGAATTCGTGGACCTGTGCGTCGGGGGCGTTCTGTTTCAGTACGATGATCATGGTGGTGTCTCCTTTACCTTCTCACACGGTTTTGGGAACGGCACAGGAGACCGGCTCCGTTGCCGCGGCTTGTTTCATCAAACTTCAGTTTCCTGAAGCGTGAGCTTATCATATCACTTCAGTTTCCTGAAGTCAAGAGGCTTTTTGATATTTTTTGGGAAAAGTGGTAGAATAGACGGGAAGGAATCCTTCCTACAACCTCTCCGTCCATGCTGCGCATTGCCACCTCTCCTGCCAGGAGAGCTGTCGAGCGCAAGCGAGACGGAGAGGTTGTACAAAAACGGGGTTTACCTGAATTATAGAGTACAGAAAACAAAAAGGACGATAGAGTATGGGAAAAGAAGCAAAAACCAACGCGATGCGGATTTTGGAGCGGGCCAAGGTGGCCTATACGGCGCATGAGTATCCCCACGAGGAGGGCGTGGCCGTGGACGGCATCCATGTGGCCCAGAGCCTGGGCGAGGACCCGGCCTGCGTGTACAAGACACTGGTGACGCAGGGGGCCAGCCGAAATTATTTCGTCTTTGTCATCCCAGTGGCAGCGGAGCTGGACCTGAAGGCAGCGGCCCGCAGCGTGGGCGAAAAGAGCGTCGCCATGATCCATGTGGCCGACATCAACAAAGTCACCGGCTATGTGCGCGGCGGCTGCAGCCCGGTGGGCATGAAGAAGCAGTATACCACCGTGTTCGACGAGAGCGTCCTCGCGCAGGAGAAGGTCTATGTCTCCGGCGGCCGCATCGGTACGCAGGTCTGCTGCGCACCGGCCGACCTCATCAAGGCGGCACGGGCCACGACGGCGCGGATTATTTTTTAAGAAACCCTCTCAGCCGCCTGTGGCGGCAGCTCCCCCATAGGGGGAGCCATTGGCAGACCGGGCAGGTTTGCACGTTGTCGCCTTACGGCTCCCACGCAGCAGGGCCTTGTTCTCATTGGCAGCAGCTGCCAGCCTGAACAGCGAAGCCCGCCGCCTTCCGGCAGGATGAGCCTGCGCGGTCAGTAGAGCCAAAACCGGCTCGCCAGTGGCTCTCCCTTTGGGAGAGCTGTCGAGCGCAAGCGAGACTGAGAGGGTTTGTCCCCCCCTAAAATATATTCCACAAATAAGTCATACTTAAAAAGAAAATGAGTGTCGAAACTGCACAAAACTTTTGAAAGTTTTTTGGAGCAAGAGAACACAAGGGAGAATTTGCCCAAACACCCTTTGCAAAGCGGATCTTTTGCCGTAAACTGTATGTATCAGAAGGACGGTGCGGCGCAGAGCGCACCGTTCCAGAGGATGGAACAGGGAATCCCCGCAGAGAATTTGGAGGAATACGGAATGCTGGAACTGCTGCTTGGAACCATTCGCCGTCTGTGTGCGACTGGATACCAGGGCATCCGTGTAACCTCATGCGGGCGTGTTCTGCACAGACCGTAGGATCAAAAGGCCGTGGTGTAGTTGCATCACAGCCTTTTTTGTTTGCACGGAGTCTGGAAAGAGAGAAAGAGAGGCTCGGAAATATGATTCGTAAAGTTGCTGTGATCATGGGTTCGGACAGCGATTGGCCGGTGGTGAAGGGGGCCTGCGCCCAGCTCAAGGCGCTGGACATCCCGTTCGAGGCACACATCCTGTCGGCGCACCGCACCCCGGCGGAGGCGGCAGAGTTTGCCCGGAACGCGAAGGCCAACGGCTTCGGCGTCATCCTGTGCGCCGCCGGCATGGCGGCCCATCTGGCCGGTGCCTTTGCGGCCAACACCACGCTGCCGGTCATCGGCATCCCGATGAAGGGCGGCGCGATGGACGGTCTGGACGCACTGCTGGCCACGGTGCAGATGCCCAGCGGCATCCCGGTGGCCACCGTGGCGCTGAACGGTGCCAAGAACGCCGCTTGGCTGGCGGCAGAGATCCTGGCTCTCAGCGACGATGCGCTGGCCGGGAAGCTGGACGCTGAGCGCGCTGCCATGGCGCAGCAGATCGCGGCCAAGGAACAGAAACTTCAGAAAGAAATTGAGGAACTCTAATGTCTGATTTTGCATATCCGCTGCACGAAGAGTGCGGTGTGTTCGGCATCTATGACCGTGCCGGGACCGAGGATGTGGCAGCCGCAGCCTACTCAGCCCTGTACGCTTTGCAGCACCGCGGCCAGGAGAGCTGCGGCATCGCCGTCAACGACGATGGTGTCATCACCGGCCACCGGGACCTCGGCCTGGTGAACGAGGTGTTCACCCCGGCGGTACTGGCGTCGGTGTCCAGCCCCACGGCCCACATGGCCACCGGCCATGTCCGCTATGCCACCGCCGGGAGCCGGGTGCGGGCCAACGCCCAGCCCATGATCGTCCGGCATGGCCGGGGCACGATGGCCCTGTGCCACAACGGCAACCTGACCAATGCGCTGGAGCTTCGCCGCCAGCTGGAAAACGAGGGTGCCATTTTCCACGGCTCCTCCGATACCGAGGTCATCTGCTACCTCGTCACCCGCAACCGGCTGCGGATGGGCAGCATCGAGACGGCCATCAGCAAGACGATGGATGTGCTGGAGGGTGCCTACAGCCTCGTCATCATGTCGTCCACCAAGCTTATCGCAGTGCGTGACCCGCGCGGCTACCGGCCTCTGTGCATCGGTACGCTGCCCGGCGGCGGCTACGTCTTCGCCAGCGAGAGCTGTGCGCTGGATGCGGCCGGTGCTTCGCTTCTGCGGGATGTGGAGCCCGGCGAGATCGTCGTGGCCGACACCCGCACCGGCGAGCTGCGCAGCATCAAGGATCACTGCGGCCGGAAGGACACCCAGATGTGCGTCTTCGAGTACATCTACTTCTCCCGCCCGGACAGCATCATCGAGGGCAGCTCGGTCCACGAGGCCCGCAAGCAGGCAGGCCGCTTCCTAGCGCAGGAGCACCCCGTGGAGGCCGATGTGGTCATCGGTGTGCCGGACTCCGGCCTCGACGCCGCCCTCGGCTACTCCGAGGAGAGCGGCATCCCCTACGGCATCGGCTTCATCAAGAACAAATACATTGGCCGCACCTTCATCCAGGGCAGCCAGAAGCAGCGCGAGAACAGTGTGCGCATCAAGCTGAACGTCGTGTCCAGCACCGTCAAGGGCAAGCGGGTCGTGCTGGTGGATGACTCCATCGTGCGCGGCACCACCTCTGCCCGCATCATCAAGCTGCTGCGGGACGCCGGTGCAGCGGAGGTCCACTTCCGCGTATCGGCCCCGCCCTTCAAGTATCCCTGCTATTTCGGCACCGACATTCCGGACCAGAAGCTGCTGGTCGCCACCGGCCGCACCGTGGAGCAGATCAATGAGGTCATCGGCGCGGATACGCTGGGCTACCTGTCCACAGACCATGTGGTCCGGCTGGCAAAGAACGCTTCATGCGGCTTCTGCACCGCCTGCTTCACCGGCGAATATGCCGTCAAGCCCGACGAGGTGCTTTCGACCGATATTCATGAACGCCACCTGAACGACCGTCCCAAGGACGCAAAAAAGTTAGGAGAGTAAGACCATGGAAAAGAGCTATTCGGAAAGCTACGCAGCAGCCGGTGTGGATATCACCGCCGGTTATCGTTCCGTTGAACTGATGAAGCAGTATGTCGCCCGCACCATGAACGAGCACTGCATCGGCGGTCTGGGCGGCTTCGGCGGCCTGTTTGAGCTGGACTGCACCGGTTACAAGCACCCGGTCCTCATCTCCGGCACCGACGGCGTCGGCACCAAGCTGAAGCTGGCCATGCTCCTGAACAAGCATGACACCATCGGCATCGACTGCGTGGCCATGTGCGTCAACGACGTCATCTGCGCCGGTGCCAAGCCGCTGGTCTTCCTGGACTACATCGCCTGCGGCCGCAACATCCCGGAGAAGATCGCAGAGATCGTCAAGGGTGTGGCCGAGGGCTGCGTCCAGGCCGACTGCTCTCTGGTGGGCGGCGAGACGGCCGAGCATCCGGGCATGATGCCGGAGGACGAGTACGATCTGGCCGGTTTCACCGTGGGCGTCGTGGACAAGGAGAAGATCCTGAGCAACGAGACCATGAAGCCCGGCGATGTCATCCTGGCCCTGCCCTCCACGGGTGTGCACTCCAACGGTTTCTCGCTGGTACGCAAAATTTTTGACATCGACAACGACCCCGATGTCCTGAAGACGGCTCCCGCTGAGCTGGGCGGCAAGACGCTGGGCGAGGCCCTGCTGGCCCCCACCAAGATCTACGTCAAGCCGGTGCTCAAGGTGCTGGAAGAGGTGGATGTCAAGGGCATCTCCCACATCACCGGCGGCGGCTTCTATGAGAATATCCCCCGCAGCCTGAAGAAGGGCTGCTGCGCCCGCATCCGCAAGGCGGACGTCCACACCCCGGCGCTCTTCCACCTGATGGAGAAGGTGGGCGGCATCTCTGAGCACGATATGTTCAACACCTTCAACATGGGTGTCGGCATGGTGCTGACCGTCCCCGCAGAGCAGGCCGACAAGGCGCTGGCCATCCTCCACGCAAACGGTGAGCCGGAAGCCTATCGGCTGGGCGTCATCGCAGAGGGCGAGGGGGTCGAACTGTGCTGAACATCGCCGTGTTAGTGTCCGGCGGCGGCACCAATCTGCAGGCCCTGCTGGACAGCGAAGCCCGTGGAGAGAACCCCAACGGCAAAATCACCCTCGTCGTGGCCTCCAAGCCCGGCGTCTATGCGCTGGAACGGGCTGCGAAAGCCGGGGTGGAGGGCTGCGTCGTCCGCCGCAAGGATTACCCGAACAGCGAAGAGTTCGACGCCGCTCTGCTGGATACATTGAAAAGCCACCACATCGACCTCGTGGTGCTGGCCGGATTCCTGTCCGTGCTGGGGCCCAGCGTCATTGCGGCCTACCCGCGCCGCATCCTGAACGTCCACCCGGCCCTCATTCCGTCCTTCTGCGGGCCCGGCATGTATGGCCTGCGCCCCCACGAGGCGGCGCTGGCCCGCGGCTGCAAGGTGACCGGTGCGACCGTCCACTTCGTCAATGAGGAGTGCGACGGCGGGCCCATCCTGTTGCAGAAGGCCGTGGACATCCTGCCCGGCGACACCCCCGAAGTGCTGCAGAAGCGAGTGATGGAGCAGGCTGAGTGGAAGCTGCTGCCGCAGGCAGTGCGTATGATTTGTGATGGCGAAGTTCAGTGAGTGTTTTTCTGCCGCAGGCGGAAAAACATCAATAAAGGAGAACAGTATGGAAAAAATCGACCTGAACGAATATCTGGCCTCCAACGAGTATCCCGGCCGCGGCATCGCAGTGGCCATGGCTCCGGACGGTCGCCAGATGTTCATTGGCTATTTTATCATGGGCCGCAGCGAGAACAGCCGCAACCGCGTGTTTGACCCCATCCCGGAGCGGGGCGGCATCTGCACCGTGGCCGCAGACCCCGATAAGCTGGAAGACCCCAGCCTCATCATCTACAACCCCGTGCTGACCCTGGGCAAGACCCAGATCGTGACCAACGGCGACCAGACCGATACCATCTACGACCTCATGAGCCGGGGAAAGAGCTTTGCAGATGCCCTGCGCACCCGCACCTTTGAGCCGGACGGCCCCAACTACACCCCCCGCATCTCCGCTGTGGTGTATGAGGACGGCAGCTATCAGATGAGCATTTTGAAGTCGGCCGACGGCAATGGCGAGAGCGTCCAGCGCTACTTCTTCGATTATCCGCAGCCCGTTGCAGGCGAGGGCCACTTCATCAGCACCTACAAGCACAACGGTGCCCCCATCCCCAGCTTTGAGGGCGAGCCGCTCCGCTTTGCCTGCCCCCGCACCATCGGCGATTTTGCCCACGGCCTGTGGCAGAACCTGAACCCCGACAATAAGGTCAGCCTGTTTGCCCGCGTCATCGACCTGGATACCGGCGAGACCGGCGACATGATCTTCAACAAATACGACGCCGTGTACGACGACGAGGAAGACCCCGAAGAACCCGCCCTGCTGCCCGAAGAGCTGGAAGCTCTGGCCGCAGAAAGCGCAGAATAAGGAGGAAGTACGGATGAACGAACTGGCACTGAAGTACGGCTGCAACCCCAACCAGAAGCCCAGCCGCATTTATATGGAAGATGGCTCCGACCTGCCCGTGACCGTTCTGAACGGCAAGCCCGGCTACATCAATTTTCTGGATGCGCTCAACTCCATCCAGCTGGTCCAGGAGCTGAAAGCGGCCTGCGGCCAGCCCGCAGCGGCATCCTTCAAGCATGTTTCCCCGGCCGGTGCAGCCCTGGGCCTGCCCCTGACCGAGGTGGAGCGGAAGATGTACCACATCGCCCCGGATCTTGAGCTGTCTCCGCTGGCCTGCGCCTATGCCCGCGCCCGCGGTGCGGACCGGATGTCCTCCTTCGGTGACTGGATCGCCCTGTCGGATGTCTGCGACGTGCCCACCGCAAAGCTCATCCAGCACGAAGTGTCCGACGGCATCATCGCACCGGGCTACGAGCCGGAGGCTCTGGCCATCCTGTCCGGCAAGAAGAAGGGCAACTACAACGTGGTCGCCATCGACCCGGAGTATAAGCCCGCCCCGGTGGAGCACAAGCAGGTGTACGGCATCAC
This sequence comes from Faecalibacterium sp. AF28-13AC, assembly GCF_003478405.1. Taxonomy (NCBI): domain Bacteria; kingdom Bacillati; phylum Bacillota; class Clostridia; order Eubacteriales; family Oscillospiraceae; genus Faecalibacterium; species Faecalibacterium sp. AF28-13AC. Next base: position 252,978 of record NZ_QUFG01000001.1, read on the forward strand.
CTTTGAGCAGGGCCGCAACGAGCTGGTCATCAACGCCGACACCATGCTGACCAACTGGGTCACCGAGAACAAGACCGTCTCGGAGGAGCAGAAGCGCGACCTCGTCATCGCCCTCATCACCCTGAAATACACCCAGTCCAACAGCGTCTGCTATACCTACAACGGCCAGACCATCGGCGTGGGTGCCGGCCAGCAGAGCCGCATCCACTGCACCCGTCTGGCGGGCCAGAAGGCCGACAACTGGCAGCTGCGCCACATGGACAAGGTGCTGAACCTGCCCTTCCGCGACGATGTCTCCAAGCCCAACCGCGACAATGCCATTGATGTCTACATCGGCGATACGCCCGAAGATGTCATCGGCGACGATGTCTGGGCCGAGACCTTCACCGAGCAGCCCGCTCCGCTGACCGCCGAGGAAAAGAAGGAATACCTGCGCCAGGTCACCGGCGTTTCGCTGGGCTCGGATGCGTTCTTCCCCTTCGGTGACAACATCGAGCGCGCCCGCCGTTCCGGCGTGACCGCCATCGTCCAGCCCGGCGGCTCCATCCGCGACCAGCAGGTCATCGACACCTGCAACAAGTACGACATCGCGATGGCCTTCTGCGGCATCCGGCTGTTCCATCACTGACCCTCTCAGGCGCTTCGCGCCAGCTCCCCCAAAGTGGGAGCCTTTGGCAGGACGATAGAGAGAATGCTGGACAGATAAGGCCCGATGTTCCGGAAGCGATTGGGCTCCGCTGCTTCGAAAAGCAGCAGCTTGCCTGAGCGGCAAGGCCCACATCTTTATGGCGGGTCGAACCCAGGCAGTCAGCAGGGCCAGAACCGACTCGCCAGTGCCTCCCACTTTGGGGGAGGTGGCATCGCGTGAGCGATGACGGAGAGGGGAGGATGTGGATGGAACACGAGAGTTTAGGAGATAGAATATGGCTAAAAAAATATTAGTCGTTGGCGGCGGCGGACGTGAGCACGCCATCATCAAGGCATTGAAGAAGAGCCCGGACTGCGGCGAGATCTGGTGCGCACCCGGCAACGGCGGCATCAGCTATGACGCCAAGTGCAAGAACATCAAGGCCACCGATGTGGACACCATGGTCGCGTTTGCAGCGGAGGAACAGTTCGATTATGTCGTCGTCGCGCAGGACGACCCGCTGGCTCTGGGCATGGTCGATGCGCTGGCGGCGGTCGGCATCCCGACCTTTGGCCCGGATAAGGCAGCGGCCCGCATCGAGGCTTCCAAGGTCTTCTCCAAAGACCTGATGAAGAAATACGGCATCCCCACCGCCAGGTATGAGACGTTTGACGACCCGGCCAAGGTCATGGATTACATCCGGGCCGAGGGCAAGTATCCTGTCGTCATCAAGGCAGATGGTCTGGCTCTGGGCAAGGGTGTGCTCATCTGTGAGAACGAGCAGCAGGCCGCCGACGGCGTGAAGGAGATCATGCTGGACAAGAAGTTCGGCGCTTCCGGCAACCACGTCGTGGTCGAAGAGTTTCTCACCGGCCCGGAGGTCAGTGTGCTAAGCTTCACCGACGGCAAGGTGGTCAAGCCCATGGTGTCCAGCATGGACCACAAGCGGGCCAACGACCACGATACCGGCCTGAACACCGGCGGCATGGGCACTGTGGCCCCGAACCCCTACTACACCCCGGCCATCGCTGCCGAGTGCATGGAGAAAATCTTCCTGCCCACCATCCGGGCCATGAACGCCGAGGGCTGTCCCTTCAAGGGCTGCCTCTACTTCGGCCTCATGCTCACCCCGGACGGCCCGAAGGTCATCGAGTACAACTGCCGCTTCGGCGACCCGGAAACGCAGGTCGTGCTGCCGCTGCTGGAGAGTGACCTGCTGCAGATCATGACGGCCTGCACCAATGGTACGCTGGCCGACACCGAGGTCCGGTTCTCCGACGGTGCCGCCGCCTGTGTCATCCTGGCTTCCGGCGGCTATCCCGTCCAGTATGAAAAGGGCAAGCCCATCTCCGGCCTGACCAACGGCCAGCTGGCAGGGGAGGAGAACATCACCGTCTACCACTCCGGCACGGCCATCACCGAGGATGGCACCCTCGTCACCAACGGAGGCCGTGTGCTGGGCGTCACTGCTACGGCACCCCGGCTGACCGCCGCCGTCACCCAGGCTTATGCGGCAGCCGAGAAGATCTCCTTCGAAAAACTGCACAAGCGGACGGATATCGGTCTGCGGGCACTGAAGGCAATCGCAGAAGGGTAAGCCCTCTCAGGCGCTTGCGCGCCAGCTCTCCCGGAGGGAGAGCCATTGGCATATCGGGCAGGTCTGCGCGTTGTCGCCGGTGGCTCTCATGCAGCGGGGCCCTGTCCCGATTGGCAGCAGTTGCTGACCTCTGTCGCGGAGCCTGAACGTTTGGGTTAAATAAAGCGTGGTTCATCCAGCAGTTTCAAGACCGTCCTGCCAATGCCTCGCCCTTTGGGAGAGGTGGCAGCGCGTCAGCGCTGACGGAGAGGGTGAGTCACTGAAAGAGAGGATAAATTCCTATGGTATATCGTATCTATGTGGAAAAGAAACCCGGCTTCGACGTGGAAGCCGAGGGGCTGAAGAATGAACTGGTGTCGCTGCTGGGCGTGTCCGGCCTGACCGGTCTGCGCCTGCTCAACCGCTACGACGTGGAGGGCATCGACGAGGCACTGTTCCAGCAGTGTGCATCCACCGTGTTCAGCGAGCCGCCGGTGGATGACACCTACGACGCGCTGCCTCAGTTTGAGGGTGTGTCCTTTGCCGTGGAGTATCTGCCCGGCCAGTTCGACCAGCGCGCCGACTCGGCTGCCGAGTGCATCCAGCTCATCAGCCAGGGCGAGCGCCCGCTCGTCCGCTCGGCCCGCGTCTATCTGCTGCAGGGCAGCCTGACCGAGGCGCAGGTGGAGGAGATCAAGAAGTATGTCATCAACCCGGTGGAGGCCCGCGAGGCAAGCCTGGAAAAGAAGGATACCCTGAAGATGGAGTACCCCATCCCCAGCTCCGTGGCGGTGCTGGACGGCTTCAACGAGCTGGACGAAGAGGGCCTGAAGAAGTTCATCGAGGAAAAGGGTCTGGCCATGGACCTGGGCGATATCCGGTTCTGCCAGGACTATTTCCGCGGTGAGCACCGGGACCCCACCATCACCGAGATCCGGATGATCGACACCTACTGGTCTGACCACTGCCGCCACACCACCTTCGGCACCATTCTGGACGATGTGCAGATCGACGATGCTGTGGTGCAGGAGGCCTTTGACCGCTACATGGCTATGCGCGAGGATCTGGGCCGCACCAAGAAGCCCCGCTGCATGATGGACCTGGCCACCATCGGTGCCAAGGAGCTGAAGAAGCAGGGCATCCTGAAGAACCTCGACGAGTCCGAGGAGATCAACGCCTGCACCGTCAAGATCAAGTGTGACGTCAACGGCAAGGATGAGGACTGGCTGTTCCTCTTCAAGAACGAGACCCACAACCACCCCACCGAGATCGAGCCGTTCGGCGGCGCAGCCACCTGCATCGGCGGTGCCATCCGCGACCCGCTGTCCGGCCGCAGCTACGTTTATCAGGCCATGCGCGTGACCGGTGCGGGCGACCCGCTCAAGCCCGTCAGCGAGACGCTGCCCGGCAAGCTGCCCCAGCGCAAACTGGTGACGACCGCTGCCGCCGGTTACTCTTCCTACGGCAACCAGATCGGCCTTGCCACCGGCCAGGTCGATGAGATCTATCACCCCGGCTATGTGGCCAAGCGGATGGAGATCGGCGCCGTCGTGGGCGCGACTCCCGCTTCCCACGTCCGCCGCGAGTGCCCGGCTCCCGGCGACGTCATCGTCCTGCTGGGCGGCCGCACCGGCCGCGACGGCATCGGCGGTGCCACCGGCTCTTCCAAGGCCCACAATCTGGGCAGCCTCGACCACTGCGGTGCCGAGGTCCAGAAGGGCAATGCCCCCATCGAGCGCAAGCTCCAGCGTCTGTTCCGCCGCGAGGACGCCTGCAAGATGATCAAGCGCTGCAACGACTTTGGTGCGGGCGGCGTTTCCGTTGCCATCGGCGAGCTGGCCGACGGCCTGTACATCGACCTGAACAAGGTCACCAAGAAGTATGACGGTCTGGACGGCACCGAGCTGGCCATCAGCGAGAGCCAGGAGCGCATGGCCGTGGCCCTTGCCCCGGAGGATGTGGATAAGTTCATCGCCATCGCCACCGAGGAGAACCTCGAAGCAACTCCCGTGGCCAAAGTCACCGAGGAAAAGCGCCTGAACATGGTGTGGAACGGCGTGTCCATCGTCAACATCAGCCGCGAGTTCCTGAACTCCAACGGTGCAGAGAAGCACCAGAACGTCCATGTGGAGCAGGGCACCGTCTGGCAGCCCCAGTGGTCCGGCATCACCTTCGCCCAGAAGATGAAGAACATGGTGGGCGACCTGAACGTGTGCAGCAAGAAGGGCCTGTCCGAGCGGTTCGACTCCACCATCGGTGCCGCCACCGTCCTGATGCCCTTTGGCGGCGCACACCAGCTGACCCCGCAGAACGCCATGGTGGCAAAGCTGCCCGTGGACGGCGAGACCACCACCTGCTCCGGCATGGCATGGGGCTACAACCCCTACCTGATGAGCGCCAACCAGTATGTGGGTGCCCGGATGGCTGTGGTCGAGAGCGTGACCAAGCTGGTCGCCTCCGGCTTCCGCTATGAGGACGCCTACCTGACCTTCCAGGAATACTTCGAGCGCCTGGGTTCCAAGCCGGAGCGCTGGGGCAAGCCGCTGGCCGCTCTGCTGGGCGCACTGGATGCCCAGATGGGCCTTGGCATCGCCTCCATCGGCGGCAAGGACAGCATGTCCGGCTCTTTTGAGCAGCTGGATGTGCCGCCCACGCTCGTCTCGTTCGCGACGGCCATCGGCAAGGCCGGCCGGGTGATCTCGACCGAGTTCAAGAAGCCGGAAAGCACCGTCGTGCTGGTGCGGCCCATTCTGGACCCGGAGACCGGCTGCCCCAACTTCTTCTCGCTGAAGGCCAACTACAAGATGGTCGAGCAGCTCATCGAAGAGGGTATGGTCGCCGCTGCCTGCTCGGTGGGCTACGGCGGTCTGGCGGAGGCTCTGTTCAAGATGGGTCTGGGCAACCGCATCGGCTTCAAGATGATGGCCGACAAGACCACGGCGGAGATGTTTGCGCCCATGTACGGCTCCATCGTGCTGGAAATGGTGTCCGATTCGCCTGCCGGTGAGCTGCTGGGCGAGACCACCAAGGACTATACCTTCGAGTGCTGCGGCGAAACGCTGGATATGGCCGAGCTGCAGGAGATCTGGGAGTCCAAGCTGGAGCCGGTCTACCCCTACCGCAAAGCCGGTGCCAATGTGGACAAGATCAACGGCCGGCTGGAAGCTCCCGCCGCTGCGCCCAAGATCGGCGTGGCAAAACCGAAGGTCATCATCCCGGTCTTCCCCGGCACCAACTGCGAGTACGACACCGCCCATGCCTTTGCGCGCGCCGGTGCCGACCCGGAGATCCTTGTCATCCGCAACCTGACCCCGGCGGACGTCACCGCCAGCTGTGAAGCACTGGTCAAGGCCATCGGCGAGAGCCAGATCGTCATGCTGCCGGGCGGCTTCTCCGGCGGCGACGAGCCGGACGGCAGTGCCAAGTTCATCGCCTCCTTCTTCCGCAACCCCGCTGTCACCGAGGCAGTGCGTGAGCTGCTGCAGAAGCGCGACGGCCTGATGCTGGGCATCTGCAACGGCTTCCAGGCCCTCATCAAGCTGGGTCTGGTGCCCTACGGCGATATCCGCCCCATCACCAGCTATGACCCGACCCTGACCTTCAACACCATCGGCCGCCATCAGAGCATGCTGGTCCGCACCCGCATCGCCTCCACCGGCAGCCCCTGGCTGAGCAACTGTGCTGTGGGCGATGAGCACACCGTGGCCATCAGCCACGGCGAGGGCCGCTTCGTGGCTCCGCAGAACGTGCTGGACGAGCTGGTCCGGAACGGCCAGGTCGCCACACAGTATGTGGATCTGGACGGCCAGCCCACCATGGATCAGCGCTACAACCCCAACGGCTCGCTCCTCGCCATCGAGGGCATCACCAGCCCGGATGGCCGTGTCTTCGGCAAGATGGGCCACTCCGAGCGCAGCGGTGAGTACCTGTACAAGAACGTCACGGGTGACAAGTACCAGCCGATCTTTGAGGGCGGCGTAGACTATTTCAAGATTTGATGGTAGAATAAAGATATCGGCCTTTCCGTTGCAATTGATGAGTTCCTTCGTACAACCTCTCAGTCACGGCTGCGCCGTGCCAGCTCTCCTGGTAGGAGAGCCTCTGGCGTACCGCAGGGCTTCGTTCGCATGGCATACCATGCTGCTGCCGTAAAAAGCAGAAACTGTATCGTGATGCCAAGGGCTCCCCTACAAGGGGAGCTGTCGAACGAAGTGAGACGGAGAGGTTGTATAGAAGGATAAAAATCAGAGAGGCTGCACCGAGTAAAATCTGCCCTCGTGCAAGTGACCGGGGGCGTAGGAGGATTTCCAATGTCTCAGCATGACCGCTATATCAGCCCGTTTTCCACCCGTTATTCCTCCGATGAGATGCAGTACATCTTCTCGGATGACAACAAGTTCCGCACCTGGCGCCGTCTGTGGGTGGCGCTGGCCCGCGCAGAGATGAAGCAGGGCCTGACCAACATCACCCCCGAAATGGTGGAGGAGCTGGAAGCCCATGTGGACGACATCAACTACGATGTCGCCATTGCCCGCGAGAAGCTGGTCCGCCACGACGTCATGAGCCATGTCTACGCCTACGGCCAGCAGTGCCCCAAGGCGGCAGGCATCATCCATCTGGGTGCGACCAGCTGCTACGTCGGCGACAACACCGACATCATCGTGATGCGTCAGGGTCTGGAGCTCATCCGCAAAAAGCTCATCGGCGTACTGGCCAAGCTGGCCCGTTTTGCCGAGGAGTACAAGGACATGCCCTGCATGGCCTACACCCACTGCCAGCCCGCTCAGCCCACCACCGTGGGCAAGCGCGCGACCCTTTGGGCCAATGAGCTGGTGATGGACCTGCAGGAGATCGACCATCGTCTGGCCGTGCTGCAGCTGCGCGGCGTCAAGGGAACCACCGGCACCCAGGCTTCCTTTATGGAGCTGTTCAAGGGCGATGCGGATAAGATCCGTGCCGTGGATGCTTCCATTGCCGAGGAGATGGGCTTCGACCCCGAAGCCGTCATCCCGGTCTCCGGCCAGACTTACAGCCGCAAGGTGGATTCCTTCATCCTCAACGCGCTGGCCGGCATTGCCCAGAGCTGCATGAAGTTCGCCACCGACCTGCGCCTGCTGGCCAACTTCAAGGAGATGGAAGAGCCGTTCGAGAAGAACCAGATCGGTTCCTCCGCCATGCCGTACAAGCGAAACCCCATGCGCTGCGAGCGCATCTGCGCACTGAGCCGCTATCTGATGGTGGACGTGCTGAACCCCAGCTTCACCACCGGCACTCAGTGGTTCGAGCGCACCCTCGACGACAGCGCCAACAAGCGCGTTGCCATGGCCGAGGGCTTCCTGGCGGCAGACGCCATCCTGAACATTATGCTGAACGTCACCGACGGCATCGTGGTCTACCCCAAGGTCGTCCGCAGCCGTCTGATGGCGGAGCTGCCCTTCATGGCCAGTGAGAACATCATGATGCAGGCCGTGGAAAAGGGCGGCAACCGTCAGGAGCTGCACGAGCGCCTGCGCCAGCATGCCATTGCCGCAGGCAAGCAGGTCAAGGAAGAGGGCCTGCCCAACGATATGGTGGACCGCATCGCCGCAGACCCTGCCTTTGGCCTGACCAAAGAGGAGATCGTGGCCGGTCTGGTGCCCGAAAACTTTGTGGGCCGCGCTCCCCAGCAGGTGGAGGAGTTCATCGCCCACATCCTCAAGCCCATCTTTGACGCCAACCCCGATGCGATCGAGCAGCATGCTTCTTTGAGCGTGTAAAAGCAGGCGAGCTGTTCTGCCGCCTTCCGGCAAAAATGGAAGACTGCGCGAAGAAGCGTGAAATAAGATTTGCTGCGCCTTGCTGTTTTGGCAGGGCGCAGCTTTGCTATCACAAGGAGAACCCATGCGATTGGATAAATATCTGGCCGAGACGGCCCAGTGCACCCGGAGCGAGGCGAAGACGCTGCTGCAAAAGGGGAAAGTGACCGTGAACGGCACGCTCTGCAAAAAAGGGGACACCCAGCTCCGGGAGACGGATATGGTGGCCGTGGAAGGGAGACCGCTGGCGTACCAGAAGTTCGTCTACATCATGCTGAACAAGCCCGAAGGTGTGGTCAGCGCCTCCACCGACAAGCGGGACACCACCGTCGTGGACCTGCTGGGCGATGCCTACCCCCGGCGGGAACTGTTCCCGGCCGGGCGGCTGGACAAGACCAGCACCGGCTTCGTGCTGCTGACGGATGACGGCGGCTTTGCCCACGACATCCTGGCCCCGAAGCGCCATGTCTCCAAGACCTACACCGTCACGCTGGACACGCCGCTGACTGCTGAAATGAAAGCGGGCTTTGCGGCGGGTGTCACCCTGGCGGACGGCACAGCGCTTTCCCCCGCCGAGGTGGAGGCCCTGACGCCCGACGGCCTGACGGTACGGGTGCTGCTCAAACAGGGGGTCTACCACCAGATCAAGCGGATGTTCGGCGTTTACGGCGCGGGGGTCAACGCCCTGCACCGGGACGCCATCGGCGGCCTTGCGCTGGATGCGGCCCTTGCGCCGGGGCAGTGGCGGGAGCTTTCGGACGCTGAAGTGGCAGAAATTACCGGCTGAAGGGGTCGGCTTTTCACCCCATTTTCAAAAAAACATCACAATTTCCCGGTAGAATACAGATAAGAACCACGCAAAAAGGCGCTTTTTAGGCCGTGTCAGACCCCTGAAAGATAATTTCAACAAGAAAAATAAAAATTTTTTGGTGAAATATGTTGCAAAAGTAAATTCTTTTGTGTAAAATAGATAATGTAATGCGGCGAAATTGTTAAAAATCACAATCTCGCCCCTGCGGCTTGCACAAAAGAGGAAAAGGGGTATCCATTTATGGCCAATAGAGTATTCCAGAGCGTGATCTACCAGATGAAAGACGCAATCGACCGTGTGGTCGGCGTGGTGGATGAGACCGGTGCAGTGATCTCCTGCTCGGAGCTGAACCTGATCGGAGAAGTGCGCGAAGGCTTTATGGCGGAGCGCCTGACAGCGGGCGACCGTTTTGTGCGGGATGGCTACACCTATCAACAGTTCTCCAGCGCCAAGCACAACGACTATGCTGTCTTCGTGGAGGGCGCGGACGAGACCGCCGGTCAGTTCGCGGCGGTGCTGTCCATCAGCCTGCAGAGCATCAAGCAGTATCACGATGAAAAGTTCGACAAGTCCAACTTCATCAAGAATGTGGTGCTGGACAACATCCTGCCCGGCGATATCTACGCCAAGGCCAGAGAGCTGCACTTTGCAACCGACGTTTCCCGCGTCGTGTTCATCGTGCGCGTGACCAGCGGCGGCGATATCTCCGCTTACGATGTCGTCAGCAGCCTGTTCCCCGATAAGCAGAAGGACTTCGTCTTCAACATCAGCGAGACCGACACCGTTCTGGTCAAGGAGATCCGCAAGGGCATCGACCGCACCGATATGGAAAAGCTGGCGGCCAGCATCGTGGATACCCTGTCCGGCGAGCATTACATCAAGGCGGTCGTGGGCATCGGCACCCCCATCTCCAATGTGAAGGATCTGGCCACCTCCTTTAAGGAAGCCCAGATCGCCATGGAGGTGAGCAAGGTCTTCGATACCGAGAAGCAGATCATCCGCTACGACAACCTCGGCATCGCCCGCCTGATCTACCAGCTGCCCACCACCGTGTGCGAGATGTTCCTGCGTGAGGTGTTCAAGCAGGGCAGCATCGAGAGCCTGGATCAGGAGACGCTGTTCACCATCCAGCGCTTCTTCGAGAACAACCTGAACGTCTCTGAGACCAGCCGCGGCCTGTTCGTCCACCGCAATACGCTGGTGTATCGTCTGGAAAAGATCAAAAAGCTGACCGGCCTGGACCTGCGTGAGTTCGACGACGCTATCGTCTTCAAGGTAGCATTGATGGTCAAGAAGTACCTGTCCAACAACCCGGCCAAATATTGATGTTCGCTGTGCGGCACAAAGCCGCCGGCGCTGGAACCGGCCGCTCGCAACCGATGCTGGCCGGTTCTTTTTGGGTACTGACCAAATAACTACGTCAGGAGCAACTAAACTGATGATTGATTTTGAACATGTTTCCAAGCAATATAAAAAGGGCACGAAGCCCGCGCTGGAGGACATCAACTTCCATGTGGACGACGGCGAGTTCGTCTTCCTGCTGGGCCACTCCGGCGCAGGCAAATCCACCCTGCTCAAGCTCATCCTCCGGGAGGAGAAGGCCAGCCAGGGCCGTGTCCTGGTGAACGGCAAGGATGTTGCGAAGGTCCGCCGCCACAAGATCCCTTATCTGCGCCGTCAGATGGGCATCATCTTCCAGGACTTCCGCCTCATCCCCACCATGACGGTCTATGAGAACATCGCGTTCGCCATGCACGTGACCAACATCGGCCGCAGACAGATCAAGGAGCGTGTGCCCTACATGCTGGAGCTGGTCCATCTGGAAGACAAGGCCAACGTCTACCCGGAGTTCCTCTCCGGCGGCGAGCAGCAGCGCGTGGCCGTGGCCCGCGCACTGGCGCATGCGCCCAAGCTCGTCATCGCGGACGAGCCTACCGGCAACATCGACCCCGAACTGAGCCTTGAGATGATGGAACTTCTGGAGCGGGTGAGCGGCATGGGCATCACCGTGCTGGTCGTTACCCACGAACACGAGCTGGTCCACCGTTTCCACCGGCGGGTCGTGACCCTGAAGGATGGCCGCATCGTCTCCGACATCCCGGCCGACCGGGAGGCAGAACCGGATCTGGCGCTGCCGCTGGACAGCCTGGAGAAGACCGGCGAGATCACACTGGAGACCGGAAAGGAGGCACTGGTATGAAACCTTCCACCTTTGCATTCCTGACCCGGCGCGGTGTGCGCAACCTGGGCAAGCACTGGGCCATGACCATTGCCTGCATCGCCTCTCTGAGCGTCTGCATGACGCTGAACACCTTTGCAAACCTGGCCGAGGTCAATGTGGACAGCATGGTCAACTATCTGGGCCAGCAGAACGAGATGGTCGTTTTCGTGGACCCGGAGGCCGACGATGCCGCCACCGCCGCTGTGGGCGAGCGCATCGCCTCCACCCCCGGCGTCAGCGGGGTGCAGTTCATGTCCAAGCAGGACACCCTGAATGCCTACAAAGGGTTCCTGTCAGATTATGCCTCCCTGCTGGACGAATTTGAAAACGACAACCCCTTCAAAGCCAACTACCGGGTCTCGCTGAGCGATCTCAGCCAGATGGCTTCCATCAGCCAGACCTTCCAGACCATCCCCGGCGTGTACAGTGTCTCGGCGCCGGTGGAGATGACACACACCTTCGTGGAGATCCAGCGGGCCGTGACCAAGGGCGGGCAGATCGTCATCCTCGTCCTGATGGCGGTCAGCATCATCACGGTGGGAAGCACCATCCGCCTGAGCGTCTTCGCCCGGCGGCGGGAAATCGAGATCATGAAGTATGTGGGCGCGACCAACGCCATGGTCACGCTGCCCTTCTTCATCGAGGGCCTGACCATGGGCCTTATCTCCGGCGCGATCACCTCGGCGGCGAGTATCGGCGGCTACTACTACATCGTGCAGGTGTCCGGCACTTTCGGCGGCCTGTGGGAGATGCTCATGGGTGCGGCCCTCGTTCCGGTGGAGAACGTCTGGCAGACGATCCTGCTCTACAGTCTGGCGGCGGGTGCGCTCATCGGCGGTCTGGGCAGCATGTTCTCCATCCGCAAGCACCTGAATGTGTAAGCGAAGGGGGAGACCGCGATGAAAGCAAAACATTCGGCCGGGTTCCGGTTGTATCACCGCCCCGCCCACGCAAGACCCAGTCGCTACCCCGGCCGCGCGATGCGGGCGGCCAGCCTGTTTCTGGCCATGGCCTGCCTGCTGCTGACCGTTTCGGTCTACCCGGCCGCGGCGGCGACCAGCATGTCCAGCCTGCAGAACAAGCTGAACAAGCTGAGCCAATCCATCGAGCAGCACAAAAAAGAGCTGTCCGACGCCAAAAAGAAAGAACAGGCCGCCAAGGCTCTGGAATCCGAACTGAAGGAAAAGGTCACAGTGGTCCAGGGGCAGATCAGTGTGCTCAAAACGCAGATCGCTCAGGTGCAGAACAGCATCGGCCTCAAGGAGCAGGAGATCGCCGCCAAAGAGCAGGAGATCGCCGCCAAGCAGGAGGAGATCACCGCCAAGCAGGGCGAGATCGACGCCCAGTGGAGCGCCTTCAAGGGCCACATGGCCGCCATGCAGGAGCTGCGGGAGGGCGGCAGCGTGGCGATGCTCTCCTCGGTCACCAACCTGTATGAGCTGTTGACCTTCAACGAAGCATTGCAGGACATCTCGGTCAAGGATACCGAGATCCTGACCAATATGCGCAACGCGAAGGAGGCGCTGGAAAACGACAAGCTCCAGCTCGAAGAGCAGAGAGCCGAGCTGAAGACGCAGAAGGCAGACCTGCAGAGCAAAAAGGCAGATCTGGATGCACAGAACAACCAGATGAGCGCAAAGCAGAAGGAGCTGAACTCCAGCGTCGCTGCCGCCAAGATGAGCGCAGCCGAGGCTCAGCAGGCCCAGAAGGATGCGCAGGCAGCCATCGAGTCGGATGAGATGAACTATGAGGCGGTCAAGAAGGAGATCCAGAAGCTCATCGCCCAGGCGGCTGCGGCCAAGCCGCAGCTGAGCTTCACCGGCTTCATCTGCCCGCTCAAGAGCTATACCCGCATCTCCAGCGAGTACGGCTGGCGCAAGAACCCGGTGACGGGCGTGAACAAGCTCCACGCCGGCACCGACTTTGCGGCCCCTGCCGGAACGCCCATCTATGCCGCAGCCAGCGGCTATGTGCAGGTGGCGGGCTGGTCCAGCGGCGGCTACGGCAACTATGTCATTATCTACCACGGCAAGATGTCGGATGGCAACCAGTACAGCACGCTGTACGGCCACATGCGCTCGGTGGCGACCTCTGCGGGCAAATATGTCCAGCAGGGCGAGATCATCGGCTATGTGGGCAGCACCGGCAACTCCACCGGTAACCACCTCCACCTTGAAGTCTGGAAGGGCGGTTCCAAGGCCAATGCCGTGAATCCTAGAAGTTATATTCCCATGAGATAATTCCTGATGGTATCAAAGGAGGCCGTTCGGTCCTATGAACGAAGAAAAACGCAAGCGCATCCTGCGCTGGGGCTGCCTGATCCTGGCAGGGGTGTTCACCCTCTCTCTGCTGGGCAGCGTGGTCGTGATGCTGCTGGTCTGACCGAGGAGGAAACCACACAATGAATCGCAAAATCTCTGTTGGCATGGCGGTCAGCATCGTGATCCTTGCCATGACGGTGACCTTTTCCATCACGATGCTGGTGGCGATGCGCCTGTTCGACAGCACCGTTTCCAGCGTGAAGGAAAAGGAGAGCATGTACAATAAGATCGCCGAGGTGGACCGCTACGTCCGCAGCAACGATTATTACCAGATCGACGAGACCACCCTGTACGACCGCCTGACCGCAGGCTATCTGCTGGGCACCGGCGATAAATACGCCCGGTATTATACGGCCTCCGCATACACGGACCTGATGAACGCCCAGAACGGCACCCTGCTGGGCATCGGCGTGGAACTGGCCGTGGACCAGTCCGGCTATGCCAAGGTGACCAAGGTCTACGACGAATCCCCGGCCAAGGAAGCTGGCATCACGGTGGGCTGCTACATCACCGCCGTGGACGGCACCGATGTCAAGAGCCTGGGCGGTGTGGATGCCATCCAGACCCGCCTGCGCGGCGAGTCCGGCATGAGCGTCAATGTGACCTGGCTGGACAGCGAGGCGACCGAGCACACCGTAGACCTGACCCATTCCGGCTACTCGACCACAACGGTGGATTTCCAGATGCTGCAGGGCAATGTGGGTTATATCAGGATCCGTCAGTTCGATGCCTCTACCCCCAGTGAGCTGGACTACGCCATCCGCAGTCTGAGCGCCAACAATGCCCTGAGCCTGGTCTTCGACCTCCGCGACAACGGCGGCGGCCTGCTGGACGATGCCCTCAGCTGCATCGACCTCGTGGCCCCGGAAGGGACGCTGGCCTATGCCGAGGATCAGAACGGCACCCGCACCGTGCTGGGCAGCAGCACCGGCGACTCGTATGTCAGCCTGCCCATGGTCTGCCTGGTCAATGGCAACACCGCCAGCGCGGCCGAGCTGTTCGCCAGCAGTCTGCGCACCCTGAACGGTGCCCGCCTGGTGGGTACCACCACGATGGGCAAGGGCACCATCCAGAGCAGCCCGCAGCGCCTTTCCGATGGCAGTGCCGTGGTCATCACCGTGGCAAAGCTCATCTGCGGCGACGGCAGCTGCTTCGACGGCACCGGCCTGAGCGTGGATGTGGACCGCCCGCTGACGGCGGATGAGCAGACCGCGTATTACGACTACACCGTTGAGAACGACCCGCAGATCCAGCGCGCTGTCAGCACGGCGCAGCAGATGAGCGGCACCACCACCGTCAGCGGTGTCAACGAGGCAGCTTCCAGCGAAGCTGCTTCCGACAGCACCGCAGCCGACAGCGCGGCTGCCGAGGCAGCTTCTTCGGAGGCCGCTGCGTCCAGTGAGACCGCTGCCGAAAGTGCCGCTTCCAGCGAGGAAACGGCCTCTTCCACCGCAGAATAAACGAAACCAGATACCGCAAAGGCCCCCGGCGCTCCTGCCGGAGGCCTTTTTGCCCAAAGAAAGGATGGAACTTATGCCGGAGCTGACCGACCTGTCTTACGTCCGCGCCCTGTGCGAGAAATATGATTTTGCCCTGTCCAAGGGCTTTGGCCAGAACTTCATCATCAACCCCGGTCTGCCCCTCAAGATCGTGGATGCCAGCGGCGTGGATCGGCGCTATGGCGTCATCGAGATCGGCCCCGGCATCGGTGTGCTGACCCGTGAGCTGGCCCGACGCGCCGCAAAGGTCGTCTCCATTGAGGTGGACGAGCGCCTGCCGCCCCTGCTGGAGGAGACGATGGCCGGTGTGGACAACTTCAAGCTGGTCATGAACGATGTGCTCAAGGTGGACCTCCGCGCCCTCATCGAGGAGGAGTTCCCCGGAATGCCGGTGGCCGTCTGCGCCAACCTGCCCTATTACATCACCAGCCCCATCGTCATGAAGCTGCTGGGCGACCGCCTGCCTGTGGAGAGCCTGACCGTCATGGTCCAGAAGGAGGCCGCCGACCGTCTGGCAGCAGCCCCCGGCACCCGCGCTTCCAGCGCCATCAGCTGCGCGGTGAGCTACTATGCAAAGTCGAAGATGATGTTCACCGCTGCGCCGGGCAGCTTCTACCCGGCCCCCAAGGTGACCAGCGCCGTGGTCCGGATGGACATCCGCCCTACCCCCGCAGTGCAGGTGGAAGATGAGGACGGCTACTTTGCCCTTATCCGCGCAGCCTTCGGGCAGCGCCGCAAGACCGCCGCCAACGCCATCGCCAGCGGCCTTGGCCGCTCCAAGGAGTCGGTCATCGCTGCCATTGAAGCGGCCGGGTTCGATGCCCGCATCCGTCCCGAAGCTCTGACGCTGGAGGATTTTGCCAAGATCCAGCAGGCCCTTGCGGCGCAGTGAGCAGACCGTCTGCCTGCGGCGGGAACATCGGCCCGCAAACAAACCCGGAAATCAAAAATCAGCCTTGCCAAACCCGCCCGCTGGTGGTATACTATTCTGGTAGTGTTCGCTAGTGTGGCGCAATGGCAGCGCAACTGATTTGTAATCAGTGGGTTGCAGGTTCAACTCCTGTCACTAGCTCCAAGAAAAATCCTGCGATATACCGTTGAAATGGCGGCGTGTATCGTGGGATTTTTGCTTTTATATGCGTTGTGAAAAGCCCGGAAAGTGCGACAAATTTGAAGAGGTCATGATGGTAAAGCGCACACATGGAGAAAAACGGCATACGATCAGAGGAATGGGGCTTGCGAGAAGGAAACAAGAACCATGCAAACGCAGCGTTTTGCGAAAAAGTTGTACTTTTATAGAAATCTTTTTCAGAAATCGGTTGACAAAAACGAGGCGAGATGGTAAGATATACAGGCAGTCAGCTGTGGCTGTAAAAATTGAATCTGGGCGTGTTCCCGAGTGGCCAATGGGGACAGACTGTAAATCTGCTGCTTTTCAGCTTCGGTGGTTCGAATCCACCCGCGCCCACCAAGAGATCCAGCATCCGAACCGGGTGCTGGATCTTCTGTTTTGTAGAAACTTTTTCAGGGCTGAGCGGGCGGATTCGAACAGCATCGGCCCGCCGTACAGTCCGGCGGGCAAAAAAGCCCCAGTGGGGCTTTTTTAGATGCGCGGCTCGCGACTCCACCCGCGCCCACCAAGAGGTCCAGCATCCGAACCGGGTGCTGGATTTTCTGTTTTGTAGAAACTTTTTCAGGGCTGAGCGGGCGGATTCGAACAGCTGCGGCGCTGTCGCAGAAGACAGCGCAAAAACAGCCCGGTGGGCTGTTTTTAGCAGCGCGGCTCGCGATATCCACCCGCGCCCACCAAGAGATCCAGTATCCGAACCGGGTACTGGATTTTCTGTTTCGTGGAAACTTTCTCAGGGCCGGGCGGGAAGAAGGCAAATGTGAAAAACAAAGTCTGGTTCTTGCCCAGGCCCGCCGGGTGTGTTAAACTGGAAGAAAAAATTGCACATATGAGGTGCATACTGGGAGGAAACCGACTTTGAAGCGTATTTCGATGGTTGCACGCCGCATTGCGGCGCTGGTACTGGCAGTGGTGCTGCTGTGCACGGCGGCCCCCGCCGCATTTGCTGAGGGCGAGACGGCCCACCCCACCACCATGGGCGGCGCGGACACGACTCTGATCCCGGCGGAGGAAGAAAACTGCCTGAGCTGGCTGTTCGGCTCGCGGAATAAGATCACGATGCCTTACCTGAACATCAAGGGCAAGGGCCTGCGCCGGAACGTGACGCTCGATCTGGTGGACTGCCTGGTGGGCATCACCTACACCGAACTTGGCTCCATTGGCAGCTTCGTCAGCGCGTCGGCGGCGCAGCAGGCCTGGAAGGCGCAGGCTGTGGCCATCCACTCCTATCTGCTGTACCATAAACAGTACGGCTCTTCGGCCAACGCCCTGATCTACACCCCGGTGGGTGAGATTCCGTCCTCTACGCGGGAGGCTCTGCGCAAGGCCATCGAGCCGGTCAAAGACGAGGTCGTGACCTACAATGGTTCGGTCATTGACGCGGTGTGGTCGGCCAGCGCAGGCTACAACACCCAGACCGGTACCTATGGCACCTGTTCCGGTCAGGATGCCTGGGGCAGCGATGTACCGTATTTGCAGAGCGTGGAAAGCCCCTATGAGGAGCAGTATCATAACCTGATGCGCCGCATCATCGGCCGAGATTACCGCTATACCGAATACACCAACAGCAAGACGGGGCAGGCTTACCAAAGCGCTGACACCACCCACAAGGATCTGGGCGGCTATGTGCAGTACAACACCCTGACGGTCGATGGCAGCAGCTACCGGTATCTCGGCCAGTTCGTCAGCTCCCGCTACTGCTTCGATTTCGGTACCGATGCCAACGGCACTCCGGTGATGTACTACTACGGCTATGGCCACGGTGTGGGGATGAGCCAGTGCGGCGCGGTGGGCTATGCCAACGAGCGTGGAATGAATTATAAAAAGATCCTCAAGCACTATTATCCCGGCACCTCCATCGGCAAGGCGGGCCGCGGCACTTCCGGCCTGTTCGGCTGGCTGAGCGGTCTGTTCGGCTAAAGAACTGGCATCCGCAGGAAAATGGGCAAAAGCGCTTCTCAAACGGGGCGGAATCTGGTATACTATATTAGTTTATAGGAAAGCGAAGCGCGGGATCTGCGTCCTGCGGAGAAGTGGAGAAATCAGAAATGCAGTTGGAGAAAGAAAAGGAAACGAGAGAGGCTGCAGAGCGCTGCCGCCTGCTGGCACAGCGCATCGCGGAGGAGCTGGCACCGGAGGCGGCTGCGGTGCTTGCAGCCGATGAGGAGTCCGGTGCGCTGCTGGAAAAGGCGCTGCGCCGTGCGGGCATCCGGACCAACCCCTGGACGGCGGCCGCCACGGCCCAGCCGGAGCTGCTGGTGGTGGAAGACCCGGTCTGGGTCGAACTGCCCGCCCAGCTGGCCGAACAGGTCCTGCTGGTGTGCACCGATGCCACCGCCCTGTCCGCATGGGCGGAAAAGCTGGCCGAGCGCGGCTACTACCGTGATCTGCAGTGGCGCAGCCGGGGCCGTGCCCAGCAGGCGGCGCTGTTCTGCACTGTCCAGCCCAGCGCCATGGGGATGGTCCGCGGTTACGAGGAAGAGCTCGACATCCTGCGGGACCGGATGGTCCGTGCAGAGCGCACCTGCGGCGAGGAAGCGGCCCTCATCGAGCGGCTGCGCAGCGACCTCTCCCTGAGCCGCAGCCACGAAAAGCAGCTGGAGCAGACCCTGAACGAGGTCACAGGCTCCACCTTCTGGAAGATGACCTGGCCCGCCCGCTATGCGGTCAGCAAGAGCCGCCAGCTCTGGCACACCTTCCCGCTCTTTGTCTTCCTGCATGAGCTGCGCACCGAGGGCGTTTCCGGTATGCTGGAAAAGGCCCGTGCCCGCCGTGTGTATGCGGCGCTCTTCCCCGGCATGACGATGCGGGCCGACCGCTTCGCCCCAGTGGAGCTGCTGGTCCGGCAGGCAAACGACCAGCCCGCCGGGCCGAAGATCAGCATCGTGGTGCCGCTGTACAACACTCCGCTGAACTTTCTGGAAGAGCTGCTGGATTCCGTCGTGAACCAGACCTACCGCAACTGGGAGCTGTGCTGCGTGGATGCCGGGCAGGACCCTGCCGTGGGCCAGAAGGTCCAGGCCCGCGCCGCGTCCGACCCGCGCATCCGCTACCAGAAGCTGGAAAAGAACGAGCTGATCCCCGGCAACACCAACCATGGCTTTGAAATGGCCACCGGCGCGTACATCGCCCTGCTGGACCATGATGACATCCTGCACCCCTGTGCGCTGTGGTATGCGGCCAAAGCCATCGCCGAGCAGAAGGCGGATTTCGTCTATACCGACGAGGCCACCTTTGAGGGCGAGGTGGAGAATGTGGTGCTTTACCACTTCAAGCCGGACTTCATGCTGGACAACCTCCGCTCCAACAACTATATCTGTCATCTGTCCGTCTTCAGCCGCGCCCTGATGGAGCGCAGCGGCGGCGGTGAGCGGATGGAATACAACGGCAGTCAGGATTACGACCTCTTCCTCCGCCTGACCGAACAGGCCGAGAAGATCGTCCACATCCCCCATGCGCTGTACTACTGGCGCTCCAGCCCCGGCAGCACGGCGGCGGACATCTCCGCCAAGACCTACTGCATTGAAGCGGGCATTGCGGCGCTCAAGGCGCATTACGAGCGCTGCGGCGTGGCGGTGGATGATGTGACCCTCATCCCCGGTACGCCCGGTTATTACAAGACCGATTACACCATCGCGCATCCGGGCCGGGTCAGCATCCTGATCCCCACCTGTGACCACATCAAGGATCTGGAGCTGTGCGTGGAATCCATCTACGACCGCACCACCTACCCGGATTTTGAACTCATCATCATCGAGAACAACAGCAGGCAGCCGGAGACGTTCCGTGCTTACAAGCGGATGGAGCAGGAGCATGCCAACCTGCACGTCGTCACCTGGCAGGGCAAGGGCTTCAACTACAGCGCCCTGAACAACTTCGGCGAGAAGTTCGCCACCGGCGAATATCTGCTGCTGCTGAACAACGACACCGAGGTCATCACCCCCAACTGGCTGGAAGAGATGGTCATGTACGCCCAGCAAAAGCGGGTGGGCTGCGTAGGCGCCAAACTGCTCTATCCGGACGACACCATCCAGCATGCCGGTATCGGCTTTGGCATCGGCGGCGTGGCGGGCCACCTGCACAAATACTTCCCGGCGGCATCCGATGGCTACATGGGCCGCCTGAACTATGTGCAGGACGTCTACGGCGACACCGCTGCCTGCCTGCTCATCCGCCGTGAGATCTATCAGGAGCTGAACGGCCTGGATGAGAGCTATGCGGTGGCCTTCAACGATGTGGACTTCTGCGTCCGCGTCCGTGAGGCGGGTTATACCAACGTCTTTACCCCGTTCGCCCAGCTCTACCACTACGAGAGCAAGAGCCGCGGCATGGAGGACAACCCCGAAAAGCAGAAGCGCTTCCAGGGCGAGGTGCTCCGCTTCCAGGCCCGCTGGGGCGACCTTCTGGCCAAGGGCGACCCCTGCACCAACCCCAACTTTGACATCCAGCGGGAGGATTTCGCACTGAAGATCCTGCCGCTGGAATGACCCTCCCGGTCATGCTTCGCGTGTCCGCCAAGGCCGGAGCAGGATGGCGCAGGCCGTTCCGTTCGGAACTTGTCGGGCGCCGCGACAGAGAAGAGGAGAATCCATTTGAAACTATCAGCTTGTATTGTAGTCTATAACGGGTACGACGAGGCGCTGAAAGCGGCACAGACCGTTTTGCGGTTCACCCGCCGCCACCCGCTGACCCTCTATCTGGTGGATAACGCCAGCCCGGACGGCAGCGGCCAAAAGCTGGAAGCAGCGCTGCACAGCGGCCTGCTGGCAACAGGGGAGGGGCAGCAGGTCGTTGTCCGCTGCCGCACCGAGAACGGCGGCTTCGGCACCGGCCACAACATGGTCCTGCCGGAACTGGACAGCGACTATCACTTCATCCTCAACCCGGACATCCAGTTGACGGCGGACACACTGAGCGACCTGGCCGACTGGATGGAGCAGCACCCGGACGTCGTCATGGCCCGGCCTGCGCTCGTCTTCCCGGATGGCCGCCCCCAGCAGCTGCCGCTGCGCCGGTGTGCGCTCCGCCCCATGGTCTACCGCCAGTTGCCGGCGCTCAGGTTCTGGGCAAAGTACAACGATGCCTACCTCATGAAGGACAAAGACCTGACCCGCCCCACCGAGATCGAGTTCTGTACCGGCAGCTTCTCGGCGGTGCGCACCCGCACTTTCCGGGCAGTGGGCGGCTTCGATGAGAAGTACTTCATGTACGTGGAAGACGCCGACCTCACCCAGAAGATGCGCACGCAGGGCAAGGCATATCTTGTGCCGCAGTTCACGGCCATCCACGCCTGGCACCGCGCTGCCCACCGCAGCCTCAAGCCTGCCCTCTGGCAGACCAGCAACCTGCTGCGGTACTTCTCCAAGTGGGGATTCCGATGGTGAACAACCCTCTCAGGCAGGTTTACAATAGCAGCGCGCTTTCCTCGGTACAACCTCTCAGTCTCGCCTACGGCTCGACAGCTCCCCTGGTAGGGGAGCCATTGGCAGGCCGGGCCAGCCCTACTGTTCGCTTGGGCCTGATGGAGCGCAAAGCAGTGGGCCCTGCTCTCATTGGCAGCGGCATTGTATTGCAGCTGTGAATCTTAACAGCGGAGCCCGGCCGTTCCCGATTGCAAAAAACTTTGCTCGTTCAGCACGACCACTACCGACTCGCCAGTGGCTCCCCTACCAGGGGAGCTGGCATCGCGAAGCGATGACTGAGAGGTTGTACGAAGGACAGCTTCTCCGCCAGCGCTTACGCGATGCCTGAGAGGTTCATCCCCCAGAAAACCGCAAATGACATCAGGAGAACGGCCCCTTTGCAGAAAAATTTCTGTAAAGGGCCGTTCTTTCTTGCTTTTTTTTCGATTTGATAGTAAAATAAAGTGTAAAACTATCTGCGGTGGTCGGAGCACCCCCGGCAGAGCGGTTTTTCTGCAACTTTGTTGACAGCGGACGCAGCTCCGCTT
Organism: Faecalibacterium sp. AF28-13AC; assembly: GCF_003478405.1. Lineage (NCBI taxonomy): Bacteria > Bacillati > Bacillota > Clostridia > Eubacteriales > Oscillospiraceae > Faecalibacterium > Faecalibacterium sp. AF28-13AC. Next base: position 274,908 of record NZ_QUFG01000001.1, read on the forward strand.
TGAATATTACGAGGCCGGAGGAAACGAAGGCTTCGTATAGCTGCACAACTTTTTTCATTTTAATTAAAGGAGTGCACAAACGATGAAAGGTATTATTCTCGCCGGCGGCGCCGGCACCCGGCTTTACCCGTTGACCATGGTCACCAGCAAACAGCTGCTGCCTGTCTACGACAAGCCGATGATCTACTATCCTCTGTCCACCCTCATGCTGGCGGGCATCCAGGATATCCTTATCATTTCGACCCCCACTGACACGCCCCGTTTCGAGGCGCTGCTGGGCGATGGCAGCCAGTACGGCATCCATCTGCAATATAAGGTCCAGCCCTCTCCCGATGGCCTGGCACAGGCATTCATTCTGGGTGAGGAGTTCATCGGCGACGACTGCTGCGCCATGATCCTGGGCGACAACATCTTCTACGGCAACGGCTTCTCCAAGATCCTGAAGACCGCTGCCTCCAACGCCGAGACCAAGGGCCGCTGCACCGTGTTTGGCTACTACGTACCGGACCCGGAGCGCTTTGGCATCGTCGAGTTCGACGCCAACGGCAAAGTCCTGAGCGTGGAGGAAAAGCCGGAGCACCCGAAATCCAACTACGCCATCACCGGCCTGTACTTCTACAACAAGGAAGTCGTCCAGATGGCAAAGCAGGTCAAGCCCTCTGCCCGCGGCGAGCTGGAGATCACCACCCTGAACGACATGTACCTCAAGAAGGGCGAGCTGGACGTCCAGCTGCTGGGCCGCGGCTTTGCCTGGCTGGATACCGGCACGATGGACAGCCTGGTGGATGCCGCCGACTTCGTGCGGATGATCGAGAAGCGGCAGGGCATCAAGATCAGCGCCCCGGAGGAGATCGCTTTCAAGTATGGCTGGATCGACCGCGACACGCTGCTGGAGAGCGCAAAGCGCTATGGCAAGAGCCCCTATGGCCAGCACCTGAAGAATGTGGCCGACGGAAAACTGAGATACTAAGAGGAGACCGCACATGAAAATCATCGTTACTGGCTGCAAGGGTCAGCTGGGCACCGAGATCATCAAGCAGCTCCGCGAGGGCCGCAGCGAGATCGGCCCCATCCCCGAAAAGCTGCAGAGCGCGACCGTCATCCCTGTGGACCTGCCCGAACTGGACATCTCCAACTACAAGATGGTGGATGACTTCATCCGCCGTCAGCGCCCGGATGTCATCATCAACTGCGCTGCCTACACCAACGTGGACGGCTGCGAGGTGAACCACGACGCGGCCTTCAAGGCAAACGCCCTCGGCCCCCGCAACTTGGCACAGGCTGCCACCAAGACCGGTGCCCGCCTGGTCCATGTCTCCACCGACTACGTCTTCTCCGGCCGCGAGAACGGCGGCATCGCACAGGATGAGGCCACCCTTCCCGGCCCCATCAGCGCCTACGGCTCCACCAAGCTCATGGGCGAGAAGTACGTGGAGCAGTTCTGCCACCGCCACTTCATCGTCCGCACGGCCTGGCTGTACAGCTACTATGGCAAGAACTTCGTCAAGACCATCGTGAACGCGGGCAAAAAGTTCGGCAAGCTGGAAGTCGTCAACGACCAGTGCGGCAACCCCACCAACGCGGTGGACCTGGCCCACGAGATCCTGCAGCTCTGCGTCACCCATGAGTACGGCCTGTATCACTGCACCGGTGAGGGCATCTGCTCCTGGTATGATTTCGCCTCCGAGATCATCCGCCTGTCCGGCGTGGACGCAACCGTGGCCCCCTGCACCAGCGAGGAGTACAAGGCCAAGCACCCCGAAAGCGCCGACCGCCCCAAGTGGAGCGCTCTGGACAACCGGATGCTGCGCTGCACCGTCGGCAACGAGGTACGCGACTGGAAGGCTGCCCTGGCCTGCTTCTTTGAGCACTGGGACGGCGAGAATGGGATGAAGTAAACCCTCTCAGGCCGCTTCACGTCCAGCTCTCCCGAAGGGAGAGCTGTCACCGCAGGTGACTGAGAGGTTGTATCAAAAAACGAAACAAATTGTTTTGAGGAAAGAATCAAACTATGAAAAAATATCTGATCACCGGCTGCGCCGGCTTTATTGGCTCGAACTTTGTGCATTATATGCTTAAGAAGTACCCGGAGATCCTGCTGGTCAACCTGGATAAGCTGACCTATGCGGGCAATCTGGAAAACCTGAAGGATGTTGAGGGCGACCCCCGCCACGTCTTCGTGCAGGGCGATATCTGCGATAAGGAGCTGGTCGAGGGCCTGTTCGCAAAGTACGATTTCGATTACGTCATCAACTTTGCCGCAGAGAGCCACGTGGACCGCTCCATCAAGAACCCGGAGATCTTCGTCCAGAGCAACGTCATGGGCACGGTGAACCTGCTGCAGCGCGCCAAGGAGGCCTGGTATGACGCCGAGGCCAAGACCTGGAAAGAGGGCAAGAAGTACCTGCAGGTCTCGACCGACGAGGTCTATGGCGCTCTGGGTGCCGAGGGCTTCTTCATGGAGACCACCCCGCTGTGCCCCCACAGCCCCTACTCTTCCTCCAAGGCCAGCGCCGATATGTTCGTCATGGCATTCCACGACACCTACGGGATGCCCATCAACATCACCCGCTGCTCCAACAACTACGGCCCCTATCAGTTCCCGGAGAAGCTGATCCCCCTGATGATCAACAACGTCAAGCACCACAAGCAGCTGCCCGTCTACGGCGACGGAATGCAGATCCGCGACTGGCTGTATGTGGAAGACCACTGCAAGGCCATTGATATGGTCTGCAACGGCGGCAAGATCGGCGAGGTCTACAACGTCGGCGGCCACAACGAGCGCCCCAACATCTTCATCGTCAAGACCATCATCGAGCAGCTGCACGACCGCCTGAAGGATGACGGCATCAGCGAAGACCTCATCAAGCACGTTGCCGACCGTCTGGGCCACGACCGCCGCTATGGCATCGACCCCACCAAGATCAAGAACGACCTGGGCTGGTATCCGGAGACCCCGTTCGAGAAGGGCATCGTCCTGACCATCGACTGGTACCTCGACCACGAGGAGTGGATGGAGCACATCACCAGCGGCAACTACCAGAAGTACTACGAGGAAATGTACAAGAATAAGTAAGCGCTTGTAAGCCCTCGGAATCGCAAAACCAAAAGGAGCACCCCTCTGCATGATGCAGGGGAGTGCTCCTTTTTTGGTTGGTTCAGGAAAACCTCAGCCCAGGCTCACGCCCATCCGGCGGGCGACGGTGAGCAGCTCACAGCCTTCGGGGACGTTGCGGGTCTTGCCGGCGATGTCCTCCAGACGGTTGGCGGTGACATGGCCGTTGACCAGAGCGACGGTCACGCCGTAGCGCTCGATCTCCACCAGCTTGGCGGCGTAGCTGCCGAACTGGGTGGCCAGCACACGGTCATAGGCGCTGGGGCTGCCGCCGCGCTGCATGTGGCCGGGGATGCAGACGCGGGTCTCCATGCCGGTCTTCTTCTGGACGGCGGCGGCGATGCGGCTGGTGGCGGTGGTGTAGCCCGCCTCGGCGCGCTTGGCGGTCCATTCCTTCCGCTTCAGTTTGGCCTCTTCCTCGTTCAGGGCACCCTCTGCCACGGCGATGATGGAGAAGTTGGAACCCTTCTTGGCGCGGCGCTCCACCGCACCGCAGACGCGGTCGATGTCATAGGGCATTTCGGGCAGCAGGATGATGTCTGCGCCGCCGGCGATGCCGGAATAGAGGGTCAGCCAGCCGGCCTTGTTGCCCATGATCTCGATGCACATCACGCGGCTGTGGCTGCCTGCGGTGGTGTGGATGCGGTCGATGACGTCGGTGGCGATGTCCACAGCGGTGTGGAAGCCGAAGGTGACGTCGGTGCCGTAGATGTCGTTGTCGATGGTCTTGGGCAGGCCGATGATGTTCAGGCCCTCCTGAGAGAGGAGGTTGGCGGTCTTGTGGGTGCCGTTGCCGCCCAGGCAGAGCAGACAGTCGAGCTTTGCGTCCTTATAGGTCTTCTTCATGGCTGCGACCTTGTCGATCTTGTCTTCTTCCACAACGCGCATCAGCTTGAAGGGGGTGCGCTTGGTGCCCAGAATGGTGCCGCCCAGCGTCAGGATGCCCCGGAAGTCGTCTTCCGTCATCTCCTTGTAGTCGCCGGTGATCAGGCCATGGTAGCCGTTCAGGATGCCCACGATCTCGACGCTGTCGCCCATCCGGGCATACAGAGCTTTTGCCACGCCGCGGATGGTGGCGTTCAGGCCGGGGCAGTCGCCGCCGGAGGTCAGGATGCCAACACGTTTTTTCATCTCGTAATATCCCTCGTTTTCTCTGAATTTCCCACTCGTGCAGGAGAAGTTTGTACTATAAGAGTATTCCCAAAGCGGGGCGGTGTCAAGAGTTGGAACATAAAAATCGCGTGAAATCGCGCAGAGAATTTGCCGGAAAAACTTCGGCAAAAAAGTTCTGAAAAAGTGTTGACAAGAAGGTGGTTTGATAGTATAATATCCCTTGTCAGCAGCGAGCAACGCTCCTGACAAAACAAAATATTGGGGATTTGCATAGTGGTAGTGCGGTAGACTCTGACTCTACTTGTGGGAGTTCGATTCTCTCATCCCCAACCAGACCGCAGCCGAAAAGCTGCGGTATTTTCGGGGCATAGCGCAGTTGGTAGCGCGCTTCGTTCGGGACGAAGAGGCCGTGGGTTCAAATCCCGCTGCTCCGACCAAAAAAGACCAGACGGATAAAAATCCGTCTGGTCTTTTTTCATCTTCGCAGCGGGATTTGAACAGGGCGGCCTTGCAAAGCAAGGCAAGCAATCAGCCCTGAGGGCTGTTGCTTAGCCCGCGGGTCCTGGACCAGTAGGAATGTCGAACAAGGGGACTGCTGCTGCATTTCTGCCTTTGCAGCGGGATTTGCAGTGACACTGTCCGCAGCGGGATTTGAACAGGGCGGCCTTGCGAAGCAAGGCAAGCAATCAGCCCTGAGGGCTGTTGCTTAGCCCGCGGGTCCTGGACCAGTAGGAATGTCGAACAAGGGGACTGCTGCTGTATTTCCGCCTCTGCAAGCGGGATTTGAACAATTTCCCCTGATATGTTACAATAGAGTCACTATCTGCAACGGAGGAAAATTCGATGCTCAAACGTCTGCGCAAAAACCATCCGCTCGGCTACTGTGTCGGGGCGGAGGTGCTGTTTCTGGGAAGTCTGGTCCTAACGTCGATCCTTGTGGTGTTTTTGCTGATGCTGTTTCGCTTTGATTTGAACGATGCGGACGACTATCTGCTGGGCTGCATCCAGGAGCTGGTCGGCGTCGGCGTGGCCGTGCTGCTGCTGAAGCGCACCGGCAAGGCGCAGCTGCTGCGAAAGCGGGGCTGCGGCTTCTTCAACGGCCTGCTGGTGGGAATGTATCCGCTGGCCCTGCTGGCGTACACGCTGTACACAAAGATCCTGTTCGGCCTGCCGGAAGACGGCACGCTGCTACCGCTCTGGCGCATCCTGAGCTTTCTGGCCAATATGATGCTGGTGGGCATCGCGGAGGAGTTTTTGTTCCGTGGCGTCATCGCGGAGACGCTGCTGGAGCACTTCGGCACGAGCCGTGGCGGCATCTGGAAAGCCTGCCTGCTGTCGGGTCTGCTGTTCGGCTGCGCCCACCTGACGAATCTGCTGTCCAGTGCGCCGCTGGGGGTGCTGATGCAGTGTATCTTCGCAGCGTCGCTGGGGGTGCTGTATGCGGCCATCTACTTCCGCACCGGCAACCTCTGGGTCACGGTGTTCTTACATGGCGGCATGGACATCATCTCCATGCTCGTCGGCGGGCTCTACGGCACCGAGAGCGTGGCCGAGAGCGTGAGCAGCTACGATGCCTCGATGCTGCTGTCGGTGCTGGTCTACCTCATCCCGGCGGCGATCCTGCTGCGGAAAAAGAAGATCGGTGAAGTGAAGCTCTACTTCCAATATTAAGGGACAAACGAAGACCCGCCCACCCGATGAAATGTCGGATGAGCGGGTCTTTTCTTGTGCGGGAAAACTTCCGGTTACATCTTCTCCGGAACGTTGATCTTGAACATGGTCAGCACATTGCAGATGACGTTCTTGACGCCGATGCAGAGGGCCAGGCGGGCCTGCTGGACGGCGGGGTCTGCGCCCTGGATGCGGCAGCTGCCGTAGAAGCGGTGGAAGGCGCTGGCGAGGTCGATGACGAAGCGGTTGATCCGGCTGGGGTCGTACTTCTCAGCGGCCATGACGATCTCCTGCGGGAAGGCGGCCAGCATCCGGATGAGGTCCATCTCGGAGGGCTCGGTCAGCAGGGTGGCATCCACCTGGTCGGCACCCGCAAAGGCGACACCCTCGCTCTCCATCTTCTTGAGGATGGAGCAGATGCGGGCGTGTGCATACTGGACGTAGTAGACCGGGTTGTCGTTGTCGGTCTTGACGGCCTGGTCGAGGTCGAAGTCGATGCCGCTTCCGGCGTCGTGCATGTTGAACAGGAAGCGGGCGCTGTCGATGGGCACCTCTTCCAGCAGGTCGGTCAGGGTGATGGCGTTGCCGGTGCGCTTGGACATGCGGACGGGCTGACCGTCGCGCATCAGGTTGACCATCTGCATCAGCACGACGTCGAGGTCATTGCCGTTCAGGCCGATGGCGTCCATGGCACCCTTCATGCGGGCGACATGGCCGTGGTGGTCTGCACCCCAGACGTCGATGGCCTTGGCAAAGCCGCGGGTGGCCAGCTTGTTGTAGTGGTAGGCGATGTCGGCGGCAAAGTAGGTGGGGATGCCGTTGGCGCGGACCAGAACTTCGTCCTTGGCCTCTTCCTCGGTGCCGTCCTCGGTCTTCTTCTTGTTGACGGTGCCGTACTTGGCGGCGTACTGGGCGCTGCGGTACATGACGGCACCATCCTCGGCCTTGTAGCAGGCACCCAGCTCCAGCAGCTTTTCGACCACAGCCTTGACAGCGCCGGACTCGTGCAGGGTGCTCTCGTGGAACCAGACATCGTAGTCGATGCGGTACTTGCCCAGGTCGCGCTTGAGGGCCGCGATGTTCTTGGGCAGTGCGTAATCCACGAGGGCGTTCTTCAGGGTCTCGAACGCTTCGCTGGCAAACAGGGTCTCTTCGTCCATGCCCTGGCAGGCGGCCACATAGCAGTCGCCGTGCAGGTCGGCAAATTCCCCGGCCAGCACCTTGATGTCGCCGCCCTGGTAGCACTCAGCGGGCAGGGGATAGGCTTCCTCGCCGCAGAACTTCTGCAAATAACGGACGGCCAGGCTCTTGCCGAATTTCTGGATCTGGTTGCCTGCGTCGTTGATGTAGAACTCGCGGGTCACATCGTAACCGGCCCAGTCCAGCACGGCGGCCAGGCAGTCGCCCAGAGCGCCGCCGCGGGCGTTGCCCATGTGCATGGGGCCGGTGGGGTTGGCAGAGACGAACTCCACGTTGTACTTGGCACCCTTGCCGTAGTCGGTGCGGCCGTAGTCCTTGTTGGCGGCAGCGCCCAGCACGACGCTGGCCCAGAAGGCCGGAGCCAGGAACAGGTTGATGAAGCCGGGGCCGGCCACCTCCACCTTGGCGAAGACGCTGCCCTCGATGGAGGGCAGGTGGGCGATGAGGGCGTCGGCGATCATCCTGGGAGCCTTGCGCCAGGTGCGGGCACCGGCCATGGCCAGGTTGGAGGCGATGTCACCGTTCTTGGTGTCGGCGGGGATCTCCACGATGAAAGCGGGCAGCTCGGCTTCGGGCAGGGTGCCGTCGGCCATGGCAGCCTTGGCCGCAGCGGTCAGCAGCGCGCGGGCCTCGCTCAGGGCAGCCGAGCGGGGGTTGTAGTTCTGGTAGGTCTTTTCGAATTCAGTCATTGTTTTATCCTTTCACGGGCTGACCCTCTCAGGCCGCTTCGCGTCCAGCTCTCCCAAAGGGGAGCGCTTTTCGCAAACGAGAGAAACCTTGCACTCGAAAGCACGGATGGAGAGGGTGAACCGCTTTAATTTGGCTTTTGCACGGAAATTTCCAGCGTGTTGCGGTTGATGATGGAGATGGGGTCGTCGGCGTCCAGCAGATAGCTGAATCGGGCCGTGCCGCCCGTTTCGGTCAGGCTGCACTCAATGCCGTCGCCGGTCACGCCCAGCGTCAGGGAGCCGACCTCGGTCTCATAGTGGCAGATGCTCCGGCGGTCCCGCTCGATGATGAGCTGGGCGTTGGCCGGGCCGAACCGGAGCAGGCCCACCCGGCTGCCGTCGGCTGCGATCTTGATGGTGGTGGTGCAGCCGGCAAAGCCGATGGTCTCGGTTTCTTTATAAGTGATATAGTAGGTGTCGCCCTTTTTCACGAAGCTGCCGTAGGTCATCAGTTCGATGCGGTCATCCTCGTCCACCCGGACGGGCTGGGTGTGCTCGAACTGCTCCGAGCGGCTCTTGATGCGGATGATGAAATCTTCCTTCACGTTCGTTTGTCCTTCGCTTTAGTATTTGTCGATGGCGATCTGCTCCACCGGCCCTCCCTTGTACTCGCCGAGGAAGAGGTCTGCCGTCTGCGAAAAACTGTCCGGCGTGTCGCTGACGTAGAAATGCGCCTGCCCGGCGGGGTGGTTGGCCCGCAGACCGCGCTCGCTGAGGGTGCGTTCCAGATGGTGGGCGGCGGTCTTGGCCGGGTCCACCAGCACGACGTCCCGGCCCATGAATTCGCCGATCATGGTCTTGATGAGGGGATAGTGGGTGCAGCCCAGAATGAGGGTGTCCACCCCGGCATCCCGCACCTCGGTCAGGTACTGGGCGATGACGAGCCGGGTCACTTCCTGCTTGTCTTCGGCGCTGTGGTCCACGTAACCGGCCTCCACCAGCGGCACAAAGAGCGGGCAGGGGCGGGCCGTGATCTCCACGCCCGGCACCAGTTTGCGCAGCAGGGTCTCATAGCTGCGGGAGCGGATGGTGGCCGCGGTGCCGATGACGCCGATGCGGCGGTTGCGGGTGGAAAAAGCGGCCTCCCGCGCAGCCGCATCCACGACGCCCAGGTAGGGCACGGGCAGCAGCGCCGCCTCGGCGGCGGGGTAGGTGCTGGACACCGTGCCGCAGGCAGCCATGATGCACTTGACATTCTGGGACAGCAGGAACGCGATGTCCTGCCGGGCATACTGCAGGATGGTCTCCGGGCTGCGGCTGCCGTAGGGCACACGGCCGGTGTCGCCGAAGTAGACGATGTTCTCGTGGGGGAGCCGCTTGCGCAGCTCCTTCACGCCGGTCAGGCCGCCGAGGCCGCTGTCAAATACGCCGATGGGGCGGTTATCCATGCTGCTTTTCCGTCCTTTCCAGCGCCAGTTCGATCAGGTGGTCGATCAGGGCGGGCACAGGGGTGCCCTCGTGCTCCATGAGCTTGGGGTACATGCTGATGGGGGTGAAGCCGGGGAAGGTGTTGATCTCGTTGATCATCACCCGGTTGGTGCCATGCTCCACGAAGAAGTCGCAGCGGGCCAGGCCCTCGCAGTTCAGGGCTGTGTAGGCCATGGCGGCGTAGGTCTTTACCTCGTCGAGCTTGGCCTCGTCGAGCCGGGCCGGGATGACCACTTGGCTCACGCCGTTCTTGTACTTGTCGTCGTAGGTGTAGAACTCGGCACCGGCCAGAATCTCGCCGGGGCGGGTGGCCACAGCGGGGTCGGAGCCGATGACGGCACACTCGACCTCATGACCGTCCACGAAGGCTTCAAAGACGACCTTGCGGTCGTTCTCCAGAGCCAGCCGGATGGCGTCCTTCAGCTCGGCGCGGTCGTGTGCCTTGGTGATGCCGACGCTGGAACCGGCGTTGGCGGGCTTGACGAAGATGGGCCAGCCCAGCTTCGCGATGGCACCGTCGCAGACGCCTTCGAGGTCGGATTCGATCTCCCAGCGGTTGGCAGCCAGCCACCGGGTGTGGGGGATGCCGGCGGCGTCGAACAGAGCGTTGGCCACCGCCTTATCCATGCAGACGGCGCTGGCCAGAACGCCGCAGCCCACGTAGGGGATACCGGCCAGCTCCAGCAGGCCCTGCACCGTGCCGTCCTCGCCCCACAGGCCGTGCAGGGCCGGGATGACGACATCCACGTGCAGCTTTTCCACCTGGCCGGAAGGAGCGAACAGGATCATGCCGTGGTCGGCACGGTCCGGGCTAATGACACAGGGCATGTTGCCGGGCAGCTCTTCCCAGCTGCCGTCGGCCATCTGGGCGCTGGAAGCCTCGGTGCACAGCCAGCGGCCCTCTTTGGTGATGCCCACGGTCAGCACTTCGTAACGGCTGGGGTCGAGGTTGTCAACGAAGGTCCCGGCGGACACGCAGCTGACCTCGTGCTCGCTGGACATGCCGCCGAACAACACGACGACACAGAGTTTCTCTTCAGATTGCATCATGATCTCTCCTGATCGTACGGCCGGAAGGCCGGAATTTCTCTATATAGGTATAGACGCTGTTATTATACAATATCTATGCGCGGGATGCAAGCGGGCAGAACCAGAAAGAAGCAAAAGAAAAATTTTTCAAAAAAGTTGAAAAACCGCAGAAAATCCGCTTGACGGATGGAAAAAGACGTGATACAATGATAACACCTCTTTTGCGGGGTTATTAAGTGCGCCCTGTTTTGAAGGCGCTCCCGCAAGCCGAGGGAGGTTCAAAACAACCGTTATAATGGAGGTGTCAACAAATGACCGTTAAAATCACTCTGGCCTGCACCGAGTGCAAGCAGCGCAACTACAACACCACGAAGAACAAGAAGAACAACCCCGATCGTCTTGAGATGAAGAAGTACTGCCGCTTCTGCAAGAAGCACACCGTTCATCGCGAAACCAAGTAAGAAAGGCGGACGACATCATGGCAGACAAAACCGAGAAAAAGCCGGGCTTTGTGGCCAGAATGAAGGCCGCCGTGAAGGGCTTCTGCAACCGCGTTGCGAAGTTCTTCCGCGACACGAAGAGCGAGCTGAAGAAGGTCGTGTGGCCGTCCAAAGAGGACACCAAGACCAACACCGTCGTCGTGCTCGTCACCGTGGCGATCGCTGCCGTTGTCATGATCGCGCTGGATGCCATTTTCGGCGGCATCCTGGGCCTGATCATCGGCGCATGAACATCTTGAAACGGAGGTTTGAAAAATGGAAGATCAGTCCAATGAAGCCCTCTGGTATGTAGTCCATACCTATTCCGGTTACGAGAATAAGGTTGCAACGGACCTGCAGACCATGGTCGAGAACCGCCGTCTGCAAGACCTGATCTGTGACATCAAGGTCCCCACCGAGATGGTCCCTGAGATCAAGGACGGCAAGGAGCGTATGGTGGAGCACAAGCTGTTCCCCGGTTACGTTCTGGTCAAGATGGTCATGAACGACGATACCTGGTATGTGGTGCGCAACACGCGCGGCTGCACCGGCTTCGTCGGCCCCGCATCCAAGCCCGTCCCGCTCTCCGCTGAGGAGGTCGAGAAGATGGGCGTCGAGAAGGCAGCTCCGCTGACCGTCGATTTCAAAGTCGGCGACACCGTGCAGATCACTGCCGGCCCCCTGGAAGGCTTTATGGGCCTTGTGGAGGGCATCGACACCGAGAGCTTCAAAGTCAAGCTCAAGGTCAACATGTTTGGCCGCGAGACGCCCGCTGAGGTGGACATCGCGCAGGTCGAGCTGCCGTAACCAACCGGCATCCGTTTACCAAGGTAAGACCGCAGTGCGGTTCTTATAGAGCGTGTGCACCGCGCACATGCTCGTGGGAGGCGCCTACACGGCGCCGCAACTCACCACAGATTTTTGGAGGTGCATTTATCATGGCACAGAAAGTTACTGGCTACATTAAGCTGCAGATCGAGGCCGGCAAGGCGACTCCGGCTCCCCCTGTTGGCCCTGCTCTGGGTCAGAAGGGCGTCAACATCATGGCCTTCACCAAGGAGTTCAACGAGCGTACCAAGAACCAGATGGGTTATGTCATCCCCGTCGTCATCACCGTTTACGCTGACCGCTCCTTCAGCTTCATCACCAAGACTCCTCCGGCAGCCGTTCTGATCAAGAAGGCCGCTGGCATCAACACCGCTTCCGGTAAGCCCAACAAGGAAAAGGTTGCTTCTCTGACCGCTGCTCAGGTGGAAGAGATCGCGAAGACCAAGATGCCCGACCTGAACGCTGCTTCTCTGGAAGCTGCATGCAGCATGGTCCGTGGCACCTGCCGCTCCATGGGCATCACCGTCGAGGGCTGAGACAACAACAGTGGGAGGGCATAAAACTGCCCGCATGACCACATAGGAGGATATACAATGAAACATGGCAAGCACTATGTCGATGCTGCGAAGCAGATCGATTTTTCTAAGCTGTATGATATGAACGAGGCTCTGGAGCTGGCTTGCAAGACCGCTTCTGCCAAGTTCGACGAGACCGTTGAGCTGCACGTCCGCCTGGGCGTTGACGGCCGCCACGCTGACCAGCAGGTCCGCGGTGCTGTCGTTCTGCCCAACGGCACCGGCAAGACCGTCCGCGTCTGCGCCATCGCAAAGGGCGCTGCTGCCGCTGCTGCTGAGGCAGCCGGCGCTGACATCGTTGGTGATGATGAGCTGATCGCCCGCATCGCCGGCGGCTTCATGGACTTCGACGTTGTTGTCACCACCCCCGACATGATGGGCCGCGTCGGCCGTCTCGGTAAGGTGCTGGGCCCCCGCGGCCTGATGCCCAACCCCAAGGCTGGTACTGTTGCTCCCGATCTGGGCAAGGCAGTCACCGAGGCCAAGGCTGGTAAGATCGAGTATCGTCTGGACAAGCAGAACATCATCCATGTCCCCGTGGGCAAGGCTTCCTTCGGTGCAGAGAAGCTGTACACCAACCTGGATACCGTTATGAGCGCCATTGCAAAGGCAAAGCCTGCTGCTGCAAAGGGCACTTACTTCAAGAGCGCTACCATCGCCACCACCATGGGCCCTGGCATCCGTCTCAACACCCTGAAGTACGGTGTCTGATTTGAAGAAATAAAACCTCTCAGTCTGCGCTTTGGCGCAGCCAGCTCCCCTATTAGGGGAGCCAAAGAGAGGAAAATAAAAAATCTTCAAAAAAGCACTTGACAACACCGCGCGTTTGCGGTAAAATAATCATGCTGTTTTTGAGACAGCAGGTGCTGGAACCCAGCGTAAGGCTAAGCCGCCTGCCGAGAAACGCGCATAATGTTGTTTTATGCCTCTTTCTCGGATACAGTGCGGGAAAGAGGCTTTTTTGATCCCTGAGTTTCAGTGTTCGATACAAGTTTTTGAAACGAGGTGAAACCGAATGCCCAGTGCAAAGATTCTTTCTGAGAAGCAGGCTTATGTCGCTGATCTGAAGGCAAAGTTTGAGAGTGCGGTTTCCGGCTGCGTCGTCGCTTACGGCGGCATTAACGTCGAGAACGACACCAAGCTCCGTAAGGAGCTGCGTGAGGCAGGCGTCGATTATATGGTCGTGAAGAACACCATGCTGCGTCTGGCTGTTAAGGGTACCTCTCTGGAGGGCCTGGCTGAGCAGTTCAAGGGCGATACCGCTATCGCTTTTGCTCACGAGGAAGATCCCATGTCCGCTGCCCGCATCCTGTGCAAGTATCAGGATGGCGATAAGTCCAAGAAGTTCGTCGTCAAGGCTGGCTTCATGGAAGGCAAGGTCATGGACGCTGCCGAGACCAACGCCATCGCAAAGCTGCCCAACCGCGAAGGCATGCTGTCCATGTTTGCAGGCGCCCTCACCAGCACTCTGTCTGGTCTGGCCGTTGCAATGCAGGCTTATGCCGACAAGCAGGAAGAGCCCGCTGCTTAATTGCTGCGTGACTGCTGCTTAACAATCTGAAATCAACAAACACAAAACCATTTATATTGGAGGGTTATTACCATGGCTTCTGAGAAGATTACTGCCATCATCGACTCCGTCAAGGAGCTGTCCGTCCTGGAGCTGAAGGAACTGATCGACGCTTACTGCGAAGAGTTCGGCGTTTCCGCTGTTGCTGCTGCTGCTCCCGCTGCTGCTGGCGCTGCTGCTGCCGCTGAGGAAGAGAAGACCGAGTTCGACGTCATCCTGGCTGAGGCTGGCGCTACCAAGATGCAGGTCATCAAGCTGGTCAAGGAGATCACCGGTCTGGGCCTGAAGGAGGCTAAGGCTATCGTTGACGGCGCTCCCAAGGCTGTCAAGGAGAAGGCTTCCAAGGCTGAGGCTGAGGACATCAAGAAGAAGCTGGAAGAGGCTGGCGCTAAGGTTGAGATCAAGTAATTTGATCCCCCTGAACGTTCTTTCTTGAATTTCGATTCTTGAAATGAAGGCACTCTCGTCGAAAGGCGAGGGTGCCTTTTTTTGTTGTTTCCTCTTGACAGATGAAACACAACATGATATGATTTTGATATCAGATAGAAACACTTCCAGACCCGATAAGGAGGGATCTTACATGGAAGAGAAGATCTTGCAAACGAAGAAGAACGGAATGACGATGCTGCTGCTGACCTTGCTCGGCTATGTTGCGGCCATCATCGTGTTCGTGCTGGGTGGGATACTGCTCACGGCAGAACATAACGTGCCGGGCGTGATTTTGATGGTGCTGAGCATCGTCTATGGCATCGTCGGCATTTTCCTGCTCTGCGGCCTGAAGGTGCTGAAGCCGGAGGAAGCATTGGTGCTGACCCTCTTCGGCGACTACATCGGCACCCTGAAAGGGGAGGGCTTCTATTGGGTGAATCCCTTCTGCACCTCCGTCAACCCCGCCGCGGGCACAGTGCTGAGCCAGAGCGGCGACGTCCAGAAGATGCCTGTCGTGCAGGCGAGCCGGGAGCAGGATGGCAAAAAGATCTCCCTCAAGATCATGACCCTGAACAACTCCCGCCAGAAGATCAACGACTGCCTGGGCAACCCGGTCGAGATCGGCATTGCCGTCATCTGGCGCGTGACCGATACCGCGAAAGCCGTCTTCAATGTGGACAACTACAAAGAGTACCTGTCCCTTCAGTGCGACAGCGCCCTGCGCAACGTCGTGCGGGTCTACCCCTACGATGTGGCCCCCAATGTGGACACCACCGGTGACGGCATCGCCGACGAAGGCAGCCTGCGCGGTTCGTCCGAGGTCGTGGCCAAGCGCATCCAGGACGAGATCCAGAAAAATGTGACCGAGGCCGGCATCGAGATCATCGAAGCTCGCATCACCTATCTGGCCTATGCGCCGGAGATCGCAGCCGTCATGCTGCAGCGCCAGCAGGCCAGCGCCATCATCGACGCCCGTAAGATGATCGTGGACGGTGCCGTCGGCATGGTGGAAATGGCACTGGAACGCCTGAATGAAAACAAGGTGGTAGAGCTCGACGATGAGCGCAAGGCAGCAATGGTCTCCAACCTGCTGGTCGTGCTCTGCGGCAACCGTGACGCTCAGCCCATTGTGAACAGCGGCAGCCTCTACTGATGGCAGCAGAACCCAAAAAACAGATCCCGCTCCGCCTGAACGCAAAGCTCTACGAAGCCCTTGCCGCGTGGGCTGAAGATGATTTCCGCTCGGTGAACGGGCAGATCGAGTATCTGCTCACCGAGTGTGTGCGTCAACGGAAGAAGAATGGCAAGTATGTCTCAGATGAGATCGACCTGCCGCCGGAACTGGATCTCAAATAAGAGAAGGGAACCTTTGGAAAAAATGCTTTTCAGAGGTTCCTTTTTTCATGAAAAAGGGGAGTTGCTTCACCTTTCAGTCAAAATAGACACATTTCCACCGGGATACGGGGAAAGTTTGTTAATAAATTATCTATCTTCTGTCCTTGCAAACCACACAGTTTTTGTTTATAATAGAAGTGTACGGGGAGGCAAGCCCCGATAACGAGTGAAATTCGATTCCGATGAAAAGAATTTGAGAGGAGTTTATTACCATGGGTTTAGGTAAGAAGACGATCGACGACGAGAATTACTGCGGCAAGAAGGTTCTGGTCCGCTGCGACTTCAACGTCCCGATGAAGGACGGCGTCATCACCAACGAGAACCGCATCAACGCAGCTCTGCCCACCATCCAGAAGCTGCTCAATGATGGCGCAAAGGTCATCCTGTGCAGCCACCTGGGCAAGCCCAAGAACGGCCCTGAGGCAAAATTCAGCCTGGCTCCCGTTGCAGCTGCCCTGAGCGCAAAGCTGGGCAAGACCGTTGTGTTCGCAGATGACGACAACGTCGTGGGCGAGAACGCAAAGGCTGCTGTGGCTGCCATGAACAACAGCGACGTTGTCCTGCTCCAGAACACCCGTTTCCGCAAGGAAGAGACCAAGAATATGCCGGAGTTCTCCGAGGAGCTGGCTTCTCTGGCGGACGCATATGTGGACGACGCTTTCGGCAGCTGCCATCGTGCACACTGCTCCACCGCCGGTGTCACCGACTACGTCAAGGATACCGCTGTCGGTTACCTGATGGAGAAGGAGATCAAGTACCTGGGCAATGCTGTCAACGACCCGGAGCGTCCCTTCACCGCCATCCTGGGCGGCGCAAAGGTCGCCGATAAGCTGAACGTCATCTCCAACCTGCTGGAGAAGGTCGATACCCTGATCATCGGCGGCGGCATGGCTTACACCTTCATCAAGGCACAGGGCTACGAAGTCGGCAAGAGCCTGTGCGATGACTCCAAGCTGGACTACTGCAAGGAGATGATGGCAAAGGCTCAGGAGAAGGGCGTCAAGCTGCTCCTGCCCGTCGATGCCGTCTGCATCAAGGACTTCCCCGATCCCATCGACGCACCCGTCGAGACCACCGTTGTGCCCGTGACCGCAATGCCTGCCGATATGGAAGGCTGCGACATCGGCCCGGAGAGCACCAAGCTGTTTGCTGAGGCCGTCAAGGCTTCCAAGACCGTTGTCTGGAACGGCCCCATGGGCGTCTTCGAGAACCCGACTCTGGCAGCAGGCACCCTGGCTGTGGCACAGGCGATGGCTGAGAGCGGCGCTACCACCGTCATCGGCGGCGGCGACAGCGCAGCAGCAGTCCAGCAGATGGGTCTGGGCGATAAGATGACCCACATCTCCACCGGCGGCGGCGCTTCTCTGGAGTATCTGGAGGGCAAGGAGCTGCCCGGTATCGCTGTCATCCAGAACGCATAATTCGCGCTCGCAACAGCAGGATCGAGGTGCGGCGGCATGGCGCCGCCGCACCTTTTTTGGTACGTAGGTAAATAGAAGGAGATAGAGATCATGGATAAGGCAAAGCGTAAGGCAATCATTGCAGGCAACTGGAAGATGAACAAGACCGCTTCGGAAGCAGCCAAGCTGGTGGACGAGCTGATCCCCGCCGTCAAGGATGCTTCCTGCGAGGTCGTCATCTGCACTCCGTTCACCGATCTGGTGACGGCTGTGGAAAAGACCAAGGGCACCAACATCCATGTCGGTGCAGAGAACGTCCACTTCGAGAAGTCCGGTGCGTTCACCGGTGAGATCAGCGCAGAGATGCTGGTGGATCTGGGCGTGGAGTACGTCATCGTCGGCCACTCCGAGCGCCGCCAGTACTTTGCAGAGACCGACCAGACCGTCAACAAGCGCGCTCTGGCTGCGCTGAACGCGGGCCTGAAGGTCATCATCTGCGTGGGCGAGAGCCTGGAGCAGCGCGAAGAGGGCGTGACTGAGGAGCTGGTCCGGATGCAGACCAAGATCGCTCTGCGCGATGTCACCGCAGAGCAGATGGCCAACGTCGTCATCGCGTATGAGCCCATCTGGGCCATCGGCACCGGCAAGACCGCTACGGCAGACCAGGCAGAGGAAGTCTGCGGCCAGATCCGCAAGGTCATCGGTGAGGTCTACGGCGAGGCCGTGGCCGAGGCGACCACCGTGCAGTACGGCGGCAGCATGAATGCAAAGAACTGCGAAGAGCTGCTGAGCAAGAAGGACGTCGATGGCGGCCTGATCGGCGGCGCTTCCCTGAAGGCTCCGGATTTTGCAGTCATCGTCAACGCTGCGACCAAGGGCTGAGAAACAGAGCTTCCCCCGCATCGCACACTGCCTTTTACAAATCACCCCAGCGCCCGGCCGCGCCGTTTGCAAGCGCTGAAGCCGGGCGCTTTTTAGTTCAAAATCAAAGGAGATACCATTTATGTCCAAGAAACCCGTAATGCTCTGCATCATGGACGGCTTTGGCTGGACCCCCAACGAGACCTACGGCAACGCTGTGGCCGCCGCAAACAAGCCGTTTATCGACTCTCTGATGGCAAAGTACCCCATGACCACCATCGACGC
Source organism: Faecalibacterium sp. AF28-13AC (assembly GCF_003478405.1). Taxonomy (NCBI): domain Bacteria; kingdom Bacillati; phylum Bacillota; class Clostridia; order Eubacteriales; family Oscillospiraceae; genus Faecalibacterium; species Faecalibacterium sp. AF28-13AC. The sequence goes on from NZ_QUFG01000001.1 coordinate 293,014, forward strand.
TTCCGGCATGGCAGTCGGCCTGCCCGACGGCCAGATGGGCAACTCTGAGGTCGGCCACACCAACATGGGCGCAGGCCGCATCGTTTATCAGCAGCTGACCCTCATCACCAAGTCCATCCGGGACGGCGAGATGCTCAAGAACCCGGTCCTCGTCAAGAACATGAAAGCTGCCATCGACGCAGGGAAGGCCATCCACCTGATGGGCCTGGTCGGCACCGGCGGCGTCCACAGCCACGCCGACCACTGGTTCGGTGTGCTGGAAATGGCCAAGCACATGGGTGCCAAGGAGGTCTATCTCCACTGCATCACCGACGGCCGTGATACCGACCCGCACTCCGGCAAGGGCTTCCTGGCCGACCTGCAGGCCAAGCTCGATGAGCTGGGCATCGGCAAGATCGCCAGCGTCTCCGGCCGTTACTACGCCATGGACCGCGACAACAACTGGGACCGTGAGGAGAAGGCCTACGCGGCATTTGTCTACGGCGAGGGCGGGCAGTATGCCAACGCTGCAGAGGCGATCGAGGCATCCTATGCCAACGACAAGACCGACGAGTTCGTTCTGCCCTGTGTCACCTGCGAGGGCGGCCGTGTGCAGGACGGCGACACCGTCATCTTCATGAACTTCCGCCCCGACCGTGCCCGCCAGATGACCCGTATCTTCTGCGATGACGCCTTCACCGGCTTTGAGCGCCGCGGCGGCCGCAAGCAGGTCCACTACGTCTGCATGGCCGAGTATGACGCCACCATGCCCAACTGCGAGGTCGCCTATCCTCCTGTGGAGCTGAAGAACGTTCTGGGCCAGTACCTGTCCGAGAACGGCAAGACCCAGCTGCGCATCGCCGAGACCGAGAAGTACGCACACGTCACCTTCTTCTTCAACGGCGGTGTCGAGGCGCCCTACGCGGGGGAGGATCGCTGCGTCATCCCCAGCCCGAAGGTGGCCACCTACGATCTGCAGCCGGAGATGAGCGCTCCGGAGGTCGCTGCAGAGTGCAAGCAGCGGATCGAGAGCGGCAAGTATGATGTCATCATCCTGAACTTCGCCAACTGCGACATGGTCGGCCACACCGGCGTCTTTGAGGCCGCTGTGAAGGCCGTAGAGGCCGTGGACGCTGCCGTCAAGGAAGTTGTCACCGCTGTGCTGGATGCGGGCGGCTGCGCCTTCCTGACCGCCGATCACGGCAATGCGGAGAAGATGAAGAACCCCGACGGCACTCCCTTCACCGCACACACCACCAATGTGGTGCCCTTTGTGGCCATTGGCTGCGGCGATGTGAAGCTGCGCGAGGGCGGCTGCCTGGCCGACATTGCGCCCACCATGCTGCCCTATATCGGCCTGCCTGTCCCCGCAGAGATGACCGGTAAGAGCATCATCGTGGAGTAAGCATTCTTTTTCGAGAAGATCTCCTGAATCACATAGCAGCGCCCCGCAGAGCCTTCTGAGAAGGTCCCTGCGGGGCGCTGCTGTTTTCATCATTAAAAGAGATCGCTGTGTGTTCCGGTTCGGGACAAAAGCAAATAGAGCTCCTCATCATAGATCTGGTAGATGAGCAGCCAGTCCGGTGTAATGTGACATTCATGAAAGCCGGAATAATCACCGACGAGGATATGGTCTCTGTACTTTTTGTCCAGCGGCTCCCCATTGGCAAGTGTTTTGATGACAGTTTCAATCAGTCGGGGGTCATAACCACGCTTTTTGACCAGCTTCATATCCTTTTTGAATCGTGAAGAAGGCTTGATCTCGTATTTCATGCCAACAGATCCTTCATCATTTCATCCACATCGTGATAGCCTTTATACTTTTCAGGATGTTTTTTCATCTCTTCTGCTTCTCGCATGGCAGCGATCGTGTCGGCATTTGGAACTTCCCGCTCAATGTTGAAGGGAATACAGTTTTCACGAATGGACTGCCGCAGAAAGATGTTGACAGCCGTAGGAATATCAAGACCAAAATCAGAGAACAGCTCTTCCGCTTCTTTTTCGACTTTTTCATCAATCGGAATATTCAAAGTTGTCATCGTATCTCCACCTCTTTCGGTTCTTGTTGAGAATGCGGACGCAACGAATGCGTCTTTCTCGTTGCTATTATATCATTTTGACGATGCTGTGTCAAACACAAAACCCCGCCGCTGAGGTCTCCCTCAAACGGCGGGGCATTTGTGTTAAAATACCGGAAAGCGGTTCAGCTTAAAGCTGGCTTTCGTACTCCTTGCGGTAGCCTTCCAGCTCGCGCTGGTTGCCATAGACGAAGTGACCGTTGGCGATCTCTTCCCAGACCGGCTTCTCCACGCTGTAATCGTGGATGGACGGATCATAAACAAGCAGCTTCTTGTTCTTCTCCAGAGAGGGGTCGGGGATGGGAACGGCGCTCAGCAGGGCTTTGGTGTAGGGGTGCAGCGGATGGAGGAACAGCTCTTCCGCCTCGGCCAGCTCCACGATACGGCCCTTGCTGATGACGGCAATGCGGTCCGAGATGAACCGGACGACCGACAGGTCATGTGCGATGAACAGGTAGGTCAGACCGCGGCTTTTCTTCATCTCGTTCAGCAGGTTCAGAACCTGTGCGCGGATGGAGACGTCCAGAGCCGAGATGGGCTCATCGGCCACGATGAACTCCGGCTGCATGACCAGAGCACGGGCGATGCCGATGCGCTGACGCTGGCCGCCGGAGAACTCGTGCGGGAAGCGGGAAGCGAACTCCGGCAGCAGGCCGACTTCGTGCAGCGCGTCCATGACCTTGTTGTGCAGGTCTTCCTGGTCTTTGTACAGGTGGTGGTTCAGCAGACCTTCAGCCACGATGTACTCGACCTTGGCGCGCTCGTTCAGGGATGCCATGGGGTCCTGGAAGATCATCTGGATCTTGCGGATGACCTCCTGGTCCAGCTCTTTGGAGATCTTGCCGTTGATCTTCTGGCCTTTGAAGAGGATGTCGCCGCCGGAGGTCGGGTTGATGCGGCAGATGGCACGACCAATAGTGGTCTTGCCGGAGCCGGACTCGCCGACCAGCGAGAAGGTCTCGCCCTTGTAGATGTCAAAATTGACATGGTCCACAGCCACAAATTTCTTTTTGCCAGAGCCAAAGGTGATCTGAAGGTCTTTCAGCTCAATCAGCTTTTCACGCTCAGCCATTTAAGTTGGAACCTCCCATCTTTCCCATTTTCTCACGAAGGTTCTGGATGGAGTGCGGGCGCTCGATCTTGGGCGCGCGCGGGTCCAGATACCAGGTCTTTGCTGCATGGGTCTCGGACACCTGGAAGAACGGAGGTTCTGCCACGAAGTCGATCGCCAGCGCATGTTTGTTGCGGGGGGCGAAAGCATCGCCATGGATCTCGTTGAACAGGTTCGGGGGAGTGCCATCCACGGTGGGCAGGCTCTCGCCCTTGGTGCCCAGCTGCGGCAGAGCCTGCAGCAGCGCCCAGGTGTAGGGATGCCATGCGTCGTAGAAGATCTCCTGAACGGTGCCGTATTCCACGATCTGGCCGGCATACATGACGGCCACGCGGTCTGCCACGTTGGCCACAACACCCAGGTCATGGGTGATGTAGATGACGGACATGCCCAACTCTTTCTGCAGATCGCGGATGAGCTGCAGGATCTGCGCCTGGATGGTCACATCCAGTGCGGTGGTCGGCTCGTCGCAGATCAGGATCTGCGGGCGGCAGGCCGCTGCAATGGCGATGACGACACGCTGGCGCATACCGCCGGAAAACTCATGCGGATACTGCTCGTAGCGGCGCTCCGGGTCGGGGATGCCGACCTTGCCCAGCATCTCAATGGCGGCCTTCTTGGCGGCTTCGCCTTTCAGGCCCTGGTGATGCTCGATGCTCTCCTGGATCTGCTTGCCGATCTTCTTCAGCGGGTTCAGGCTGGTCATCGGGTCCTGCATGACCATGGCGATCTTCTTACCGCGGACGCCAAGCCAGTCCTTTTCGGTGAACTTGGTCATATCGCGGCCTTCGTACAGGATGGAACCGCCGGTGATGGTACCGTTGGCATCCAGCATGCCCACAAAGGTCTTGGTGAACACGGACTTGCCGGAGCCGGACTCGCCGACGATGGCGAGGGTCTCGCCCTCATACAGGTCCAGCGAGCACTTGCGGATGGCGTTCAGTTTGCGGCCGCGCAGGCTAAAAGTGATCTCCACGTCTTTGGCAGAGATAATCGGTTTTCTATCCATTTACGTTTCTCTCTCCAATCTATCAAACGTGGTTGCGCGGGTCTGCCGCATCCGACAAAGCGTTGCCCATGATGTAGAACGAGATCGAGATGATGGACACGATGGATGCAGGGAAGACCAGCAGGTACGGGTAATCCAGGAAGAAGCCGCGCACCTTGCTCAGGAGCAGGCCCAGAGACGGGGTGTCGATGCCCAGGCCCAGGCCCAGGTAGGACAGCGTAGACTCCAGGTTGATGGTGCCGGGGATGGAAAGCGCCATGCGCAGGATGATGACAGAGACCAGATACGGCAGGATGTTCTTGGTCAGAACACGCCACAGCGGGGTGCCAAGGCAGCGGGAAGCGAGGTTGTACTCGCGGTCACGGAACATGAAGACCATGTTGCGGACACGGCGCGCCATGGACAGCCAGTTGATGGCGATCATCGAAATGGCCATGATCCAGAAGCTCTGACCGACCATCAGGGCGATCAGGGTCATATAGATGATATAGGGCACGTTGTCGATCAGGTTGTACAGCTCCGTGAAGAAGCGGTCCAGGCTGCGGACGTAGCCCCAGATCAGGCCGAAGATGACGCCGACGATGCTCTCGCCAACGGCAACGACCAGAGCCAGACGGATGGAGACCTGGGTGGCGTACCACACCTGGCACCAGTAGTCACGGCCGAGGTTGTCGGTGCCGAACCAGTATTCGCTGTTCGGCTTGATGAATGCCTTGCTCGTATCCGAGATCAGGGTGGTGTAATCGTACTTGCCAATGGCCAGTGCGATGAAAGAGAACACGCTCAGTGCCAGGAACAGGATCAGGCAGAAGACAGCGACCTTCTGCTTGAGGAAGTTCTGGATGACGGAACCCCAGTAGGAATAGTTGGAATAGCCGATGCGCTCGGCTTCTTCCGGAGAGTATTCGACGAAGTAGAACAGTTCGTCCTGCTTCTTGCCCTCAAAATCCGATGCCTTAGCCATCAGCGAGCTTCCTCCTTTCCGGTCAGAGTAATACGCGGGTCGACCACCATCATCAGCACGTCGCCCAGGAAAACACCCACGATGCCCAGAACGGCATACAGGATGACCAGCGTCTGCACGACGTTCAGGTCATAACGCTGGATGGCGTCGGTCAGCAGGGGGCCCATGCCGGGGACGGAGAAGAAGCGCTCCATCAGCAGAGAGCCGCCGACCGTCAGCAGGATGGACTGGGGGATATACTGCACCATGGGGACCATGGCGTTGCGCAGCACGTGCTTGAACATGATCTCGCGGGAGCTCAGGCCCTTGACACGCGCCAGTTTGATGTAGTCGCGGGTGAGCTCATCGACCATGTAGCGGCGGGTCCACAGGGCATAGCCTGCAATGGAAGCCAGCGACAGGCAGGTGATGGGCAGCACGCTGGACGCACCCACATTGCGGGTGGAGTACAGCGTGGGGAAGCCCAGGTACTTGGAGCCGAAGACCAGGACCAGCGAATACGAGACCAGAGAAGGAACTGCGTTGACGAACACGGTGTAAGCCGTGCCGATCCAGTCGAACACTTTGTCCTTGAATGCGGCCTGCAGAATGCCCATCAGCACACCCAGCACCAGAGAGATGCCGGAGGCGGTGAGGCCCAGGCGCATCGAGACGCCGAACTTTTTGCCGATGACCTTGACCACCGATGCACCGTTCTGGATGCGGCGGGATGTGCCGAAGTCCAGGTGCAGCAGATCGTTGTAGAACTTGATCAGCTGGGTGGGGATGGGGTCGGTCAGGCCGGCTGCTTCCAGAGCAGCGGTCTTCTGCTGATCGGTGAACTTCATGAGCTGTTCCTCAGTGAAGTAGTAGTCCGTCGGCAGACAGCGCATCATCAAAAAGACGGCTGTTGCGATTAAAAAGATTGTGACAAGCGACTGGAGCAGCCGCTTAACCGTGTATTTTAACATGTTATCGAACCTTTAACTTTTATTTTGGGGTGCGGTGGAAAACTCAGGCCTTGGTGGCAGCATCGAATGCAGCAGCGAACTCCTCGTACTGCTCGGTGGTGTAAGCCTCTTCGCTGGTCTCCCAGTTGACAGCCTTGTAGTTGCAGGGACCGTACATGGCGTTGATCTTGCTGTACTCGTTGGCGTGGGTCAGAGTCCAGGCCACCTCGAAGTAGCAGGGGCAGGCCAGAACGTTGTTCAGCATGCTGGCCTCAGCCTTTGCGAAGGCAGCATAGCGGGCATCGGTATCATCGACGATGGCCTTTGCGGTGTTGACCAGATCGGTGAACTCCTCGTAGCAGGCCACCAGATCCTTCTGCCAGTCAGCGGGGCCGGCCTCGACGATCTTAGCGATGTTGGAGTAGTACCAGCTGTAGTAGGCGTTGTCGTCGTGCAGGATCTCCTGACCAACGAAGTTGACGGGGTCACCGAAGTCAGCGCCCCAGCCGTTGATGACGAAGCTCTGCAGCTGAGGATTGCGGACTTCCTGGGTGATGGAGGAGACGAAGGTCTTGATGTCCAGCACGATGAAGTCATCGCCGAAGCTGTCGGTGAAGCACTGCTTCAGGACGGTTGCGCTGTCCAGAGCGGTGGAGTTGCTGGCGATGATGTAGTAAGCAGCGTGGACGGGGAAGGTGACGCCGATGGCGCTCAGCTCGTCCATAGCCTGCTTCTTCAGGTCCGCGATGTCGCCATTGTTGGCGCGCAGGCGGATCATGGTCTTGCCGTCATAAGACTCCTTGTCGAAGCCCATCTCCTTGGCGACCAGGGTGGAGTACTCCTCGCCCTTGGTGTTGTAGCAGACGCCCGGCATGGTGTAGTAGTCGTTCTCGCACTTCAGGGGGTTGATCTTGTTGGTACGTGCATACCAGTTGGTCAGCTCCAGGCCCTTGTAGAAGCACTGACGGAAGGCGGTGTTGGCGATGGCCTTGTTCCAGTTGTCGTCGGGGGTGCCGTCCTCGTTGTTCTTCTGATAGTTGAAGTGCATCTGGTAGCTGAACTTCTTGGGGCGCTTCTCGCACAGCTGCTGATTGTACTCGCTGGAAGGATCGGCCTGGATGGTGGTCAGGGTGCTCTCGCCCACATCCATCTCGTCCAGCTCACGGTTCTGATACAGCTGGAAGGTAACGGTGCCGTCGCTGATCATGGTAACGGTGAAGCGGTCGAAGCGGGACACATCGTCTGCACCATAGTAGTTGGGGTTGGGGATGTAGCTCTTGGTGTTCTGGCTGATGAACTCCTCCACCACATACGGGCCGTTGTACCACATGTTGGTGTAGTCGCAGGCACGGAAGCCCTCGATGCCCAGCTCGGTGATCAGATCCTCAGAGACGGGGTAGAAGCTGGTGTAGGCCGCCACGGTATCAAAGTACGGGCAGGGAGCCTTGCAGGTGAAGACCAGGGTGTAATCATCGGTAGCCTCAACGCCCACACCGGCGGCCAGCATATCTTCGTAGGTCAGGTCGGCAGCAGCGTCGCCCATGTCGCTGGTCTTCTGGTAGTAGTCCGCAGCGCCCACCAGAGTCTCGTTGGGCATGGAGGTGTTGTTGGCCTGGTTCTTGGCTGCGTTCAGCACCCACTCCAGACCCACGAGGAAGTCCTTGCTGGTCAGGTGAGCCTTGACCTCGCCGTTGACGTCCACCCAGTCGACATCGTCGCGCAGGTTGAAGGTCCAGACGGAGGAGTCCTCGTTGTGGCTCCACTCCTTGGCCACGGAAGGCACAGCCTTGCCGTAGCAGTCAAAGCTCAGCAGGCCCTCCCACAGGTTGGTGGTGACATTCATGTCGGAAGCCATCTGGCTGTACAGCATGTTCCAGCTCTCCAGCTCACGGTTGGTGCTCTCCCAGGAGATGAACTCCTTCAGCGGAGTAGCGCCGGTGGTGTTGGGGGCGCTGGTTGCGCCGGAAGAAGCGGCGGTGGAGCTGCTGGAGCTGCCGCCGCAGGCTGCCAGGATGCCGGCGGCACCAACAACGCCGGAAGCCTTCAGAAAGCTGCGGCGGCTGATTGCATGAGACTCGTGATTGATGTTCATTGTGTTATCCTCCCTAGAATTTTTTCCGTGCTTCGGTGCATGGTGCAGGGCACGTTGTCCTGCTTGTTTCCCACTCCTTTGCGGGAGCTTCGCATCTCCTGTACTGCTGAGGAATACAAAAGAGCGCAGATACAGACCCCTCTGTCTGTGCCTGTGCTCCTCCCGCAAAACCTTAACACGCTGATTATTATATCATTAAAAGAATAAGCTGTCAATGGAGCATGGACAGGAACCTCTTCAAAAAAGAAAGATAGACTGTGGAAAACGATGAAATATATTTGTTTTTGTCTGACGAAGGATGCAAAAAGTTTAACACTGCTTTTGAAAGACAAAACAACCGAAATTGTTCTTCACAAACGAACAGGTGTGAAACACTTTACATAATAAAAGAGCGGGAGCCATCCGCTTTGCGAACAGCTCCCGCCGGGGGAAAAGTGCTTAACTTAGAATGCGCTCAAAAACCGATCAGGCCTGGGTGGCTGCATCGAAAGCAGCGGCGAACTCCTCGTACTGCTCGGTGGTGTAAGCCTCTTCGCTGGTCTCCCAGTTGACCGCCTTGTAGTTGCAGGGGCCGTACATGGCGTTGATCTTGCTGTACTCGTTGGCGTGGGTCAGGCACCAGGTCACATCGTAGACGGTGGGGAAGATCAGGTTCTCCTCCAGGAAGTAGGCCTCAGCCTTTGCGAAGGCAGCGTAGCGTGCATCGGTGTCGTTGACGATGACGCGGCCCTCGTTGACCAGGTCGGTGAACTGCTCGTAGGCAGCCACCAGATCCTTCTGGTAATCGGCGGCACCGTTCTCGGCGATGCCCTCGATGTTGGTCATGTTGCAGCTGTAGTAAGCGTTGTCGTCGTGGACGATGATCTGGGCCAGGAAGTTGATGGGATCGCCGAAGTCAGCGCCCCAGCCCATGTGGACGAAGCTCTGCAGCTTGGGTGCCACGACCTCCTTCATGGTGGAGGAGACGAAGGTCTCGATGTCCAGCACGATGAAGTCATCGCCGAAGCTGTCGGTGAAGCACTGCTTCAGGACGGTCGCGCTGTCCAGAGCGGTGGTGGAACCGGCCAGGATATAGTAAGAGCAGTGCACCGGGAAGGTGACGCCGATGGCGCTCAGCTCGTCCATGGCCTGCTTCTTCAGGTCGGTGATGTCGCCGTTGTTGGCGCGCAGACGCTTCATGGTCTTGCCATCATACTTCTCGCCGTCCAGACCCAGCTCCTTAGCGACCAGGCTGGTGTAATCGGTGCCGTCGGTGGTGTAGCACAGGCCGCTCATGGTAAAGAAGTCGTTCTCGCACTTCAGCGGGTTGATGGGGTTGTAGCGAGAGTAGAACTTGGACAGCTCCAGACCCTTGGAGAAGCACTGGCGGAATGCCTTGTTGGCGATGGCCTTGTTCCAGTTCTCATCGGCGGTGCCGTCGGCCTTGCGCTTGTCGTAGTTGAAGATGAAGCAGTAGCTGAACTTCTTGGGGCGTTTCTCGCACATCTGCTGGTTGAACACGTTGGAAGGATCGGCCTGAATGGTGGCGATGCTGCTCTCGCCCAGATCGACCTCGTCCAGCTCACGGTTCTCGTACAGCTGCAGGCTGATGGTGCCATCGGAGATCATGGTGATGGTCAGGCGCTCAAAGCGGCTGACGTTGGCTGCATCGTAGTAGCTGGGGTTGGGGATATAGCTCTTGGTGTTGCCCTGGATATACTCCTCGACGACATACGGGCCGTTGTACCACATGGTGGTGTTGTCGCAGCCGCGGAAGCCCTCGATGCCCAGCTCGTCGAGCAGGGCGGGAGCGACGGGGTAGAAGCTGTTGTAAGCCGCCACGGTGTCGAAGTACGGGCAGGGATCCTTGCAGGTGAAGACCAGAGTGTAGTCATCGGGAGCCTCGATGCCGACACCGGCAGCCAGCATGTCCTCATAGGTCATGTCGGCAGCAGCGTCGCCGGCTGCCTTGGTCTGCTCGTAGTAATCGGCAGCGCCCACGACGGTATCGTTGGGCATGGAGGTGTTGTTGGCCTCATTCTTGTAGGCGTTCATGACCCACTCGAAGCCGACCAGGAAGTCCTTGCTGGTCAGGTGATCCTTTACCTCGCCGTTGGCATCGACCCAATCGACGTCATCGCGCAGGTGGAAGGTCCAGACGGTGGAATCGTCGTTGTGCTCCCAGCTGGAAGCGATGGCGGGCACGACCTTGCCGTAGCAGTCGAAGCTCAGCAGGCCGTCCCACAGGTTGGTGACCACGTTGGCGTCCTCAGCCCTCTGGGTGTACAGCATATTCCAGCTTTCCAGCTCCCGGTTGCCGCTCTCAAAGGAGATGAACTCCTTCAGCGGGGTGGCGCCGGTGGTGTTGGGGGCTGCGGCACCGCTGGTGGAGCCGCCGGTGCTGCCGTTGTCGGACTTGCCGCCGCAGGCAGCCAGCAGCCCAGCTGCGCCGACCATGCCTGCGCCCTTGAGGAAGCTGCGGCGGTCGAGCTTGTGAGACTCAAAATTGATACTCATGGATGGATCCTCCCAGATCTCTGGCACAGGCGGTCTGCCTGCGCTGTTTTTTCCTATTCCTGAACGAGTGTGGCCTGTCCTCCACGAAAAAATGCACAGGAAGGGCAAAAGTCGCACTCCAAATATTTTAGCACTGTATTGAAAAGAAGTCAATGTATTAAAGCAATAAATTGGAAACAAAAGGGTGACAGCCGCTTTTGCATGAAAAGCAGCAGCGGAAAAATGCAAAAGAATCCAAAGCGCCGGGGGACCGCGGGAAGCGGCAGGCTTCCAAAGAAAAAAGTGGACTGTTTTTTCACCATGGACGATTCTGCTATCTTTTTTCATAAAAACATGCTACAATAAAATGAATCTGTATCGGAATAAGGAGCAAACCATGAAAAAACTACGCGCGATGTACAAAGGCTATATGCTTCATCCCATCTTATATAAAACTGTGACCCGCACTTCCATCGTGGCTGTGCTGATGCTGCTGTGGGAGCGGTATGTCAGCGATGGAACCTTCTCCATGTGGGAGGCACCGGGCTTTCTGTGCGGCGTGGTGCTGCTCATCTGGGCGTGGGTGGACTATATGCGGCTGGACGGCCTGACCATCCACCACCTGCTCGAAGAGTTCAAGGGGATCAAGCCGCAGAAAAAGTTCCATGCCACCCGCTCCATCATGGACTATGTCGACGAGAAGATCGTCTCCTTTGAGGAGCTGGAGCCGGAGGAGCGCACCTATTGCAGTATGCTCTCCAATCTGGTGCTGGGGGTGCCGCTGGTGGTGGTGGCGCTCTGCATCAGCTTTTTATAAGGAAGGGTGCAGACCATGGAAAACCCGCACAAGCAGCTGGTGGTGGGCATCCTCGCCCATGTGGACTCCGGCAAGACCACCCTTTCCGAAGCCATGCTCTACCGCGCCGGTGCTATCCGGAAGCTGGGCCGCGTGGACCACAAGGACGCCTTTCTCGACACCGACGCGCTGGAAAAGGCGCGCGGCATCACCATCTTTTCCAAGCAGGCCCTGCTGACGGCAGGAAACACCGACTTCACCCTGCTGGATACCCCCGGCCATGTGGACTTTTCCACCGAGACCGAGCGCACCCTGCAGGTGCTCGATTATGCAGTGCTGGTCATCAGCGGCACCGACGGCGTCCAGAGCCACACGGAGACGCTCTGGCGTCTGCTGCGGCGGTATCACATCCCGACCTTCGTTTTCCTCAATAAGATGGACCTGCCCGGCCCCGGCCGGGAGGCGCTGCTGGAACAGCTCAACCATCGGCTGGGGGACGGCTTTGTGGATTTCGGGGCCGATGCGTCCGCCCGCGACGAAGCGCTGGCCCTCTGCGACGAGCGGCTGATGGAAACCGTCCTTGACAAAGGGGAGCTGACCGATGCCGACATTCTCCCGGCCATCGCCCGGCGGCATGTCTTCCCGTGCTGGTTCGGCGCAGCGCTCAGGCTGGAGGGTGTGGACGAACTTCTGGCCGGGCTGGACCGCTTCACCCGCCCGGCTCCCGCGCTGGAAGCTTTCGGCGCACGGGTGTTCAAGATCTCGCAGGATGAGCAGGGGGCCCGGCTGACCTGGCTGCGCGTGACCGGCGGCGAACTGAAGGTCAAGGCCCAGCTCACCGGCGAAGTGGACGGGGAGCCCTGGGCCGAAAAGGCCAACCAGCTCCGCCTTTACTCCGGTGCCAGGTATACGCTGGCCGAGCGCATCGGGCCGGGGCAGGTCTGCGCCGTCACCGGCCTGACCAAAGCCCGCCCCGGCGAGGGGCTGGGCGCAGAGCGGGACGGCGACCTGCCGGTCCTGGAGCCGGTGCTGAGCTATCAGGTGCTTCTGCCGGAGGGGGCTGACGTCCACGCAGCCCTCGGCAAGCTCCACCGGCTGGAAGAAGAGGAACCCCAGCTCCACGTCGTCTGGAACGAGACGCTGGGCGAGATCCACGTCCAGCTCATGGGCGAGATCCAGCTGGAGGTGCTCCGGAGCCTGCTGGCAGAGCGCTATGGGCTGGAGGTGTGCTTCGGCCCCGGCGGCATTTTATATAAGGAGACGATCACCGAGGCCATCGAGGGCGTGGGCCACTATGAGCCGCTCCGCCACTATGCCGAAGTCCACCTCAAGCTGGAACCTCTGCCCCGCGGCAGCGGGGTGCAGTTTGCGGCCGACTGCCGCGAAGAGGTGCTGGACAAGAACTGGCAGCGTCTGGTGCTGACCCATCTCGAAGAAAAACAGCACCTCGGTGTGCTGGCCGGTGCCCCGCTGACCGATGTGAAGATCACCCTCATCGCGGGCCGCGCCCACCTCAAGCACACCGAGGGCGGCGACTTCCGGCAGGCGACCTACCGCGCGGTGCGGCAGGGCCTGATGATGGCCGCGCAGATCCACAAAGCGCAGCTGCTGGAGCCGTGGTACGCCTTCCGGCTGGAACTTCCGGCCGAGAATGTGGGCCGTGCGATGAACGACATCCAGCAGATGGGCGGCAGCTTCGACCCGCCCCAGACGGCTCCGGATGGCCAGACGGCCACCCTGACCGGCACAGCTCCGGCCTCCACGATGCGCAGCTACCCGATGGACGTAGTGGGCTACACGCGGGGCCGGGGGCACCTGAGTCTGACGCTGGACGGCTACCGCCCCTGCCACAACACCGACGAGGTGCTGGCGGCCATCGGCTACGAGCCGGAACACGACCTCGACAACCCGGCGGATTCGGTCTTCTGCTCCCATGGGGCAGGGTTCGTGGTGCCCTGGGAACAGGTGCGCAGCCACATGCACGTGGACAGCGGCTGGGGCAAGACCGCCCGCCCGGCGGAAGAGGCCGCTGCCCGGCCCCGCCGGATGGCCGCCTACCGCGCCACGCTGGAAGAGGACGCCGAGCTGCTGAAGATCTTTGAGCAGACCTATGGCCCCATCAAGCGGGACCCGCTGGCCGCATTCCGCCCGACCCGGAAGACCGAGCGCCCGGATTTTGACGCCGAGCAGTGGGAGATCGCGCCCGAATACCTGCTGGTGGATGGCTACAACATCATCTTTGCGTGGGATGAGCTGAACGAGCTCTCCAAACAGAGCCTTGATGCCGCCCGCAAGAAGCTGATGGACATCCTGTGCAACTATCAGGGGTTCAAAAAGTGTGTACTCATCCTCGTGTTCGATGCCTACCGTGTGCCGGGCAGCCCCGGCGTCATCGAGCAATATCACAACATCCACGTCGTCTACACCAAGGAGGCCGAGACGGCGGATATGTTCATCGAGCATGTCACTCACGAGATCGGCAAGGGGCGGCGGGTCCGCGTGGCCACCTCCGACGGCATGGAACAGATCATCATTCTGGGTCACGGTGCCCTCCGCGTCTCGGCCCGCATGTTCCATCAGGAAGTGCAGGAGGTCGAGAAGGAGATCCGGAACTATTTGCAGGGAGAGGTGTAAACCTTATGAAAACAGACGCCGCGTATGTTTGGACGTGTCTTCGCCCCCGCCCGCGGGACAGCCACAAGGGCACCTTCGGGGCCGTGCTGGCCGTGGCAGGCAGCGCCAGCTACCGGGGCGCGGCAGCGCTGGCGGTGGAGGGCGCTCTGCGCACCGGCGCGGGTATCGTCACGCTGGCCAGCGTGGAACCGGTGCTGGCGGCGGTGTCTGCCCGCCTGCCGGAGTGCTGCCTCTGCCCCTGCGAGGCCGGGGCCGAAGGGGGCATCGCGCCGGAGAGCATCCCCCGCATCCAGCGCCAGAAGGCGACCGTCCTTCTGCTGGGGCCGGGTCTGGGCTACACGGCCCAGAGCGCGGCCCGCGCTGCCGAGACTCGGACGCTGGTGCAAACGCTCCTGCCCGGCTTTGCGGGCAGTGCCGTGCTGGACGCCGACGGCCTGAACGCTGCCGCCGACCTGCTGCAAGCTGGAAAAACGCTTCATCCGAAGGGTGAACTGATTTTAACGCCCCACCCCGGTGAGATGGCCCGGCTGACCGGGTTGTCCGCTGCGGCCATCCACGCCGACCGGGAGGGTACCGCCCTGCGGTTTGCCAGAGCGTGGAACGCCGTGGTCGTGCTCAAGGGGGCGCAGACGGTCATCGCGGCCCCGGATGGCCGGTGCGCGGTGAACCCCACCGGCAACCCCGGCCTGTCGCGCGGGGGCAGCGGCGATGTGCTGGCCGGTATGACCAGCGCCCTGCTGGCCTGCGGGCTGCCTGCCTTTGAGGCTGCCGTCTGCGCGGTCTACCTCCACGGGGCCGCTGCCGACCGCGCCGCCGCCGTGCACGGCGAAGCCGGGATGCTCCCGCACGACCTCTTTGCGGCCCTCGGCACCCTGTTTGCCGAGAACGGCCGCTGAACCAGAGAACCAAAAGAAACGCTTCCTTTCCGCCGGATTTGTGTTATACTGGACGTGTAACCAAATCTGCTGGAAAGGGGCGTTTTTTGTTATGGTTCCTGCGCTGGAAAAGATCATCCAGGAGAGCGACAGCATCGTCTTCTTCGGCGGTGCGGGCGTCTCCACGGAGAGCGGCATCCCGGACTTCCGGAGCGTGGACGGGCTGTATCATCAGAAATACGATTACCCGCCCGAAACCATCCTGAGCCACACCTTCTGGGAACAAAATCCAGAGGAATTTTACCGTTTTTACCGCGATAAGCTCATCGTGAAAGGGGCAAGGCCCAATGCAGCCCATCTGCGGCTGGCCAAACTCGAACGCGAAGGCAGGCTGAAAGCGGTCGTCACCCAGAACATCGACGGCCTGCACCAGGCGGCGGGGTCCAAAACGGTCTATGAGCTGCACGGCAGCACCCTGCGCAACTACTGCACCGGATGCGGCAAGTTCTACGACATCGACTTCATCGCCAACAGCACCGGTGTGCCTCGCTGCCCGGACTGCGGCGGCATCGTCAAGCCGGACGTGGTGCTATACGAAGAAGGGCTGGACGACGAGGTCGTCTCCGGGGCCGTGCAGGCCATCCGCCGGGCCGATACCCTCATCGTGGGCGGCACCAGTTTGGTGGTCTACCCGGCGGCGGGGCTGCTGCGGTATTTCCGGGGCCGGCATCTCGTCGTCATCAACATGCAGCCCACCCCGGCGGACGAAAGCGCAGACCTGTGCATCGCCCAGCCCATCGGGCAGGTGCTCCGCGAGGACGTGGAATTGGAGGAGAAGCGATGAAAGCCGTCATTCTGGAACGCTATGTCATGCACGAGGGCGACCTCGACTGGTCGGGGGTCAAGGCCCTCATCCCGGATACCACCAGCTACGTCCGCACGGCCTACGAGGAGATCGCGCCCCGCATCGGGGATGCCGAGGTCGTCTTCCTCAACAAATGCCGGATGGATGAAGCCATTCTGGCCCAGTGCCCGAACCTGAAGTTCGTGGGCATCATTGCCACCGGCACCGACAATCTGGATCTGGACGCCTGCCGCCGCCATGGCGTGGCCGTAGCGAATGTGCCCGGCTACTCGACCTACAGCGTGGCGCAGATGACCTTCAGCCTGCTGCTGGCCATCGTCCAGTGTGCCGAGCGGTATGACCGCGCCGTCAAGGACGGCCTGTGGCAGCTGGACATCCCGGCAGGCTACGGCCTGCTGCCCCAGAGGGAGCTGTACGGCAAGACCTTCGGCATCTACGGCTACGGCAGCATCGGGCGGCAGACGGCCCGCATCGCCAGAGCATTCGGGATGCGGGTACTCGTCTGCACCCGGACCGTCCGGCCGGAATATGCCGCCGACGGTGTGGAGTTCGTGGCGTTTGCCGACCTGCTGAAGGAGAGCGACGTCCTCAGCCTCCACTGCCCGGCCACGCCCCAGACGCGGGGGCTCATCGGTGCGGAGGCGCTGGCGCAGATGAAGCCCGGTGCCATCCTGCTGAACACCGCGCGCGGTGCCCTTGTGGACGAAGCAGCGGTCACGGCGGCGCTCCGCAGCGGGCAGCTGGGCTTTTACGGGGCCGACGCCTTTGCCACCGAACCCCTCCCGGCGGACAGCCCGCTCCGGAAGGAACCCCACGCCATCCTCACCCCGCACATTGCATGGACGACAAAGGAAGCGCTGCAGAACCTGATGGACATCACCACCCGGAACCTGCGCACCTTCCTGGACGGAAACGGCGAGCACATCGTCAACCGATAACAATGAAAAAGGAGAACGAATCATGCAGGCAACCATCCACAACGAATTTCTGACGCTGACCGTGGACACCCTTGGCGCGGAGGCCGTCAGCCTGAAGAATGCAGCGGGCGAAGAGCTGCTCTGGCAGGCCGACCCGGCGGTCTGGAAGCGTCATGCGCCCATCCTCTTCCCCTGGACCGGCAAACTGCCCGGCGGCACCTTCACCCATGGCGGCAAGACCTACAAGGGCGGCCAGCACGGCTTTGCGCGGGATCTGGAGCACACCCTGCTCCGCGCCGAGGGCGACACCATTGAGCTGGAACTGCGCTCGGACGATGCGATCAAGGCCGAGCGCTTCCCCTTCGATTTTGTCCTCACTAGCACCTTCCGGCTGGAGGGGAAGACCGTCCACCACACCCTGACGGTCGCAAACCCCGAAACCGCCGCAGAGGAGCTGCGCTTCGGCATCGGCTACCACCCGGCCTTCCGCATCCCCTTTGATGCCAGCCACACCACCACCGATTACGAGTTCCGCTTCGACCAGCCCGAAAGCCCGATGATTTTGGATGCTTACCCCAACGGCCTGCTGACCGGCAAATGCGGCTACCGGTGGAAGAACGTCTCCGCCATCCCGCTCACGGACGACCTCTTCGCCAACGACAGCTTCTGCATGGCGGGCCTGCGCACCAGGACGCTGGGCATCTACGAAAAGGACACCGGCCGCCACATCGTCTGCAACGTCGAGGGCTACCCGTATTCCCTCATCTGGTCGGCCCCGGCAAAGCCGGTCCGCTTCGTCTGCATCGAGCCGTGGCAGTCCCTGCCCGGTGCCGAGAGCGACCCGCAGGCCTGGACCGAACGCGCTGCCGCCGCCTGCCTCGCCCCCGGCCAGCACTGGGCCACGACCCTGAGCACGACATTCGAGCGCTGAAGTAAAATTTGGCAAAGAATCTGGAAAACCTCTTGACAGCGGAGACGCAGTCTGATTTAATGAGACCCGATAAAAGGGAGTAAAGGGCGCTCCGCAGGGTCTGCGGGGTGCTGCATGGCAGCGTCATCACGGCAGAAATGCCCGATGTCATGTGTTCGCTTGAGACTTTTGTCACAGACAGGGTGCTGTGGCAGGAGTCTCTTTTTTCTTGCCTTTGGCACCGGAACACGAGGAGGTAAAACTATGAACTTTCTGAACACGTTCGCCGGGCTCTTTTCCAATTTTGGGAATCTGACCTGGCAGATGGTGGTGATGTGGGGCATCGGTGCGCTGCTCATCTACCTTGCCATCGCAAAAAAGATGGAGCCGAGCCTGCTGCTGCCCATGGGTTTTGGTGCCATTCTGGTCAACCTGCCCCTGTCGGGTGCCATCACCCAGGGGGAGACCGTCGGCCCCATTTCGGCCCTGTTTGAGGCGGGCATGTCCAACGAGCTGTTCCCGCTGCTGCTCTTCATCGGCATCGGCGCCATGATCGACTTTGGCCCCCTGCTGGAAAAGCCGTGGCTCATGCTCTTTGGTGCAGCGGCACAGTTCGGCATCTTTTTCACGCTGTTCCTGGCGGGCTTCTTCTTTGACCTGAAGGATGCCGCGTCCATCGCCGTGATCGGTGCAGCCGACGGACCCACCGCCATTTTCGTGGCCAACACCCTCAACTCCCAGTACCTCGGTGCCATCATGGTGGCTGCCTACAGCTACATGGCGCTGGTGCCCATCGTGCAGCCGCCGGTCATCAAGCTGCTGACCACCCGGAAGGAACGCCGCATTCGGATGTCCTACGAGAAGGGCAGCGTCTCCCAGCTGACCAAGATCCTGTTCCCGATCGTTGTGACCATCATCGCGGGCATGGTGGCCCCGGCCAGTGTGGCGCTGGTGGGCTTCCTGATGTTCGGCAACCTGCTGCGGGAGTGCGGTGTACTGAATGTGCTGAGTGAAACGGCACAGAATGTGCTGGCAAACCTCATCACCATCGTGCTGGGCCTGACCGTGGCCGGGCAGATGACCGCAGACAAGTTCGTCCGGCCCGACACCCTGCTGATCCTCGCACTGGGTCTGGTGGCCTTTGTCTTCGATACCGCAGGCGGTGTGCTGTTTGCAAAGCTGCTGAATCTCTTCCTGCCGGAGGGCAAAAAGCTGAACCCGATGATCGGCGCTGCCGGCATCTCGGCCTTCCCCATGAGCGGCCGCGTCGTCAACAAGATGGGCCTGGAAGAGGACAACCAGAATTTCCTGCTGATGTACTCCATCAGCGTCAACGTTTCGGGTCAGATCGCGTCCGTCATTGCAGGCGGCCTGATCCTGACTCTGATGGCCTAACGGAGGTGTGTTTATGCTTCATCTTTCTTCGTGGATGACCACTCTGCCCATCATGGTGATCGGAATGGTCGGCATCATCCTCGTCATCGGTGTGCTGGTCCTGGCGGTGATGCTGCTGAACCGGCTGACGGGCCGGAAATAAGACCGGACCAGAAAAAACAGAAAAGGCGATGCAGTCGTACAAAAACTGCATCGCCTTTTTGCTTGCAAAAAATTACAGGGCCTGGATGGCGGTCTGGATGCGCTCGGCGGCGGTCTTGGTCTTCTCCGCATCGCCGAAGGCGGTCAGGCGGAAGTAGCCCTCGCCGCATGCACCGAAGCCGACGCCGGGGGTACCGACGACGCCGCAGTTCTCCAGCAGCCAGTCGAAGAACTCCCAGCTCTTCATATTGCCGGGGCAGCGCAGCCAGATGTAGGGGCTGTTCTTGCCGCCGCAGTACCACACGCCGCATGCGTCCAGCGCATCGGCGATGACCTTGGCGTTCTGGCGGTAGTAGTCGAGGTTCTGCTGGATCTCGGCCATGCCGCTCTCGGTAAAGACGGCGGCAGCGGCGCGCTGCACGACGTAGGGCACACCGTTGAACTTGGTGGTCTGACGGCGCAGCCAGAGTTTGTTCAGGTTCATGCCCTCGCGCTCCAGCTCCTTGGGCACGATGGTGTAACCGCAGCGGGTGCCGGTGAAGCCTGCGATCTTGGAGAAGGAGCAGATCTCGATGGCGCATTCGCGGGCACCCTCGATCTCGAAGATGCTGCGGGCCAGGTGCTCGTCGGTGATGAAGCACTCGTAGGCGGCATCGTAGAGGATGACGGCGTTGTTCTTGCGGGCATAGGCCACCCACTCCTTGAGCTGCTCGCGGGTGTAAGCGGCGCCGGTGGGGTTGTTGGGGCTGCAAATATAGATGATATCTGCCTTCACATTCTCATCGGGCATCCCCAGGAAACCGTTCTCCTGGCTGGTGCGGCCGTAGATGATCCTGCGGCCGTCGGTCACGTTGTCGTCCACGTAGGTGGGGTAGACGGGGTCCGGAACCAGAACGGTGTTGTCCACATCGAACAGGCCCAGCACGTTGGCCAGGTCGCTCTTGGCACCGTCGGAGATGAAGATCTCATCCTCGTCCAGCCGGGTGCCGCGGCCGGCATAGTAACCCTGGATGGCCTGCTTCAGGAAGGGGTAGCCCTGCTCCGGGCCGTAGCCGTGGAAGCCTTCCTTGGTGCCCATCTCGGCGGCGGCGTCCTGCATGGCGGTGACGACGCACTTGGCCAGAGGCTGGGTCACATCGCCGATGCCCAGGCGGATGATCTCTTTTTCGGGGTGTGCTTCCTGATAGGCGGCGACCTTGTGGGCGATGTCCACGAACAGATAGCTTGCCTTCAGCTCGCCGTAATGATGATTCATTTTCATTGTATGTTCCCTCGATTCTTTCTAACGTTAGACTTCGATCACAGCTTCGTAAACGGTGGAGGCCGCGCCGGTCATGAGCAGCTGCTGGCCGGGCAGGACCCGGATGGTCAGCTCGCCGCCGCGCAGCGCCACATGGACGTCCTCGCCCGCGGGGCACAGGCCCTGCTCCACCAGAGCGGCCACCGTGGCGCAGGTGCCGGTGCCGCAGGCCCAGGTCTCGCCGCTGCCGCGCTCCCACACCCGCATCTTCAGGTGGGTGCGGTCCACGAACTCGACGAACTCGGTATTGATCCGCTCCGGGAAGTTCGGGTGAGACTCGAACGCCGGGCCGATGGCCTCCAGCTTGAGGCCGTCCACCTCCGGCACAAGGGTGACGCAGTGGGGGTTGCCCACGCTGATGCAGGTGACCTCCCAGGTCTTGCCGTCCACCGTCAGCGGGCAGCGGACCAGCGGCCCTTCGCCCATGTTCACGGCGGGCAGGTCGGCGGCGCGGGTGGAATAGGCCCCCATCTCCACCTGCCACAGCTCCTCGCCCATCCGGGTCAGCGTCTTCCGGCCGCTGCGGGTGTCGATCTTCAGCACGGGCTTTGCTGCGCAGGCCGGTTCATGCACATGCAGCCACTCGGCCACGCAGCGGATGCCGTTGCCGCACATCTGCGCCTCGCTGCCGTCGGCGTTGAAGATGCGCATGGTGCCGTCTGCGCCCGGCGTTTCCGGGGCGCAGATGCAGATGATGCCGTCGGCACCCACCGAGAAGTGCCGCGCCGAGAGCTTCCGGGCCAGCGGAACGATGTTCTCCGGCACGCCGGAGGTCCGGCAGTCCAGATAGATATAGTCGTTGGCGCAGCCCTGCATTTTGGTAAATGAGAACTTCATCGCGTTCATCCTTTCGGTAGTTATAACGAACCTCTTATTATCATAAGAAGCAAACGGGATTCTGTCAAGCGGAAAACTGTGCTTTCCGCAATTTTTATCGGAAATTTCCGCCGCATCCGTGCCGGAATCCAAAACAGGGCTTGACAAGATGCGGCCCATGGGATATAAAAAATAGAGAGTGCTTTGCGCGGCCGGTCAGCTGCGCAGGGCGGACAACAAAGAATCGATGACAAAAGGAGACCGTGACAATGGATACCTTTGAGAAAATTCGTGCCCTGCTGGCGGAACAGCTGGATATCGACCCCGCCAAGATCACGATGGAGAGCGACATCATGAGCGATTTCGAGGCCGACAGCCTGGACATCGTGGATATGGTCATGACGCTGGAGGATGAGTTCGGCATCGAGGTGCCGGATGACGCCATCGAGACGCTGCGCACCGTGGGTGACGTGGTGAACTTTGTGGACAGCCATCAGGGCTGATCCGGACGCTGCAAAAAGGCCCCGTTTCCCGGCGCTGCACACGGCGGTGCTGCGGCGGGGCTTTTAATATGAGTTCGTGCGGAACGGCCTGGGAGCAGGGCGTTTGGCGCACGGCTTTGGAGGATAAAAGAAAATGGCAAAAGACAACAAGAAACTCGTGCAGGCGATCACCAGCCAGGAAGAGAACTTTGCGCAGTGGTACACCGACATCTGTGTCAAGGCAGAGCTGGTCGAGTATTCCAGCGTGAAGGGCTTCATCATCCTGCGCCCCTACGGCCAGGCCATCTGGGAGCTGATCCAGAAAGACATGGATGCCCGCTTCAAGGCCACCGGCCATGAGAATGTGGCCATGCCCGTGCTGATCCCGGAGAGCCTGCTGCAGAAGGAAGGCGAGCTGGTCAATGGCTTCGCGCCGGAGGTGGCGTGGGTCACGATGGGCGGCTCGGACAAGCTGGAAGAGCGTCTGGCGGTGCGCCCCACCAGCGAGACCATGTTCTGTGACCACTGGTCCCGCGTGCTGCACAGCTACCGTGAGCTGCCCATGAAGTACAACCAGTGGTGCAGCGTCGTGCGCTGGGAGAAGACCACCCGTCCCTTCCTGCGCAGCCGCGAGTTCTGGTGGCAGGAGGGCCACACCATCCACGAGACGGCCGCCGAGGCTGAGGCGGAGACCCAGCAGCAGCTGAACTGCTACGCAGACGTCTGCGAGCAGGATCTCGCCATCCCTGTTGTCAAGGGCCGCAAGACCGATAAAGAGAAGTTTGCCGGTGCGGAGGCGACCTACACCATCGAGGCGATGATGAAGGACGGCAAGGCCCTGCAGAGCGGCACCAGCCACTACTTCGGCGACAAGTTCAGCAAGGCCTATGACGTGACCTTCACCGGCCGCGACAACCAGCTGCACCACCCGTTCCAGACCAGCTGGGGCGTTTCGACCCGTCTGGTAGGTGCCATCATCATGACCCACGGCGACGACGACGGCCTGATCCTGCCGCCCGCTGTGGCTCCTGTCCAGGTCGTGGTCGTGCCCATCGCCGCCCACAAGCCCGGTGTTTCTGAGAAGGCCGCGGAGCTGGCTGAGAAGATCAGCAAGTACGCCCGCGTCAAGCTGGACGACAGCGACAACGCCCCTGGCTGGAAGTTCTCCCAGTGGGAGATGAAGGGTGTGCCCCTCCGCCTGGAGATCGGCCCCAAGGATCTGGAGAAGAACCAGTGCGTTCTGGTCCGCCGCGACACCCGCGAGAAGGTCTTCGTCTCTCTGGACGAGCTGGAAACGGCCATCCCGGCCCAGCTGGAGGCCCTGCGCAAGGACCTGTACGAGCGCGCTCTGGCCAACCGCGAAAAGCGCACCTGGGCAGCCACCACCATGGACGAGGTCAAGGAGCTGGCCAAGGCCAACACCGGCTATATCAAGACCATGTGGTGCGGCGACCTGGCCTGCGAGATGAAGATGAAGGAAGAGGCTGGCCTGTCCAGCCGCTGCATGCCCTTCGCGCAGGAGCACCTGAGCGATGTCTGCCCCTGCTGCGGCAAGCCCGCCAGCAAGATGGTCTACTGGGGCGTGGCATACTAAGCCGCCCCACAGTCAGAGCCTGATCCGATGAAAAAAGCAGCTTTCCCGTCCAAACGGGAAAGCTGCTTTTTTGTATCTGCCTATTGACAATCATGTGTCTACTGTATATACTGTAAATATACAGATGAAACGGAGGCGGCAGACATGAATCTTTTCATCGATAACAAGAGCGGTGCACCCATCTACGAGCAGCTCTACACCCAGATCAAGAACCAGATTTTGAGCGGGGAACTGCAACCGGAGGAAGCTATGCCGTCCATCCGGGGGCTGGCGCGGGATCTGCGCATCAGCGTCATAACCACCAAGCGGGCCTACGATGAGCTGGAACAGGAGGGCTTTTTGTACGCTGTGCCTGCCAAGGGCTTTTTCGTGGCAGCGAAGAACACCGAACTGCTCCGGGAAGAAAACCTGAAAAAAATCGAAGCACACCTGACGGAAGCCGTCCGGCTGGCGGCTCCCTGCGGACTGACAAAACAGGAATTGACCGAAATGCTGGAATTGTTGTGGGAGGAATGAAGCATGAATGCACTGGAACTGCACGGCGTACAGAAAACGTATCCGGGTTTCACCCTGGGGCCTATTGATTTGACCCTGCCCGGCGGCACGGTCTGCGGCCTCATCGGCGAGAACGGTGCGGGTAAGAGCACGACCCTGAAGCTGATTTTGGGAATACTTCCACCGGAGTCCGGCACCATCCGGGTGCTGGGGAAAGACGACCTGGAAGCATTCCCCTGCACCAAGGAGGACATCGGCGTGGTGCTGAGCGGCGATGGCATCCCCACCTGCCTTACCGCCGAACAGGTGGGAAAGGTGATGGCGGGCATCTACCGCAATTGGGACGCCGGGGTCTATGCCGGATTTTGCAAGCGCTTTGAACTGCCTGCTAAGAAAAAGTATAACGAATACTCCACCGGCATGAAGATGAAACTCTGCCTTGCAGTGGCACTGTCCCACCATCCGAAACTGCTGCTTCTGGACGAAGCCACCAGCGGCCTGGACCCTGTCGTTCGGGATGAGCTCATCGACCTGCTGCTGGACTTTGTACGGGATAAGAACCATGCAATTTTGATCTCGTCTCACATCGTCAGCGATTTGGAAAAGCTCTGTGACACCATTGCCTTTCTGCACAAGGGCAGGCTCCTGCTCTGTGAGGACAAGGACACCCTGCGGGAAGAATACGCCCTCTGGCACGGCACCGTCGCTCAACTGGAAGAGCTGGCTCCGGACGTCGTGGTCAGCCAGCGGGTCACACCCTACGGGGCCGAAGCGCTGGTCAAACGGGACGGGGTGCCCACTGGAAGCGCCCTGACGCCCGTGAGTATCGAGGAACTGTTTGTATTGATGGTGAAAGGGGAGAAGAACGCATGAAGGGCTTATTATTAAAAGATTGGTACCAGATAAAAAGCAACATGAAGACGATGTACCTTACAGTTCTGGCTGTTCTGGTGATCTGGACTCTGAGCGCATCGGGAGCGTCTACCTTTGCCATGAACTATGCGGCCATTTTTCTGGGCATTCTGCCGGTCTCCCTGTTGGCATATGATCATTCCAGCGGGTGGACAGAGTACGGCCTGACCTTGCCAATGAGCAGAAAAATTCAGGTCGCGGAAAAATATCTTATCGGGGTGATCTGTGCAGCGGTCTCCGTTGGGCTGAGCGGCGTGTCATGCGGCGTGATTGTTCTGCTGGGAAAACCGCTTCCAGATGCCCCGGTTAGCATCTGGATGGAGTTTGGCGTGCTGGCGATACTGCTGATGAATGGCATTATGCTTCCGCTGTATTATCGTTTTGGTCCGGAAAAAGCCCGAATGCTGTACATGCTGATGTTTGCAGGAATGGGGGCCATGCTGGGCGGAGGAATTGCCCTGATGGATGCCTTTTCCGGTGCCAGTGCGGCGGTTCTTGTGAGCGGGCTGCTGGCGGCGGCACTGGTGCTGTACGCCGTGTCGTGGCGGGTATCGGTGGCGTGGTACGGAAAATACAAAAAGTGACAAAAACCGGAACGTGTCTTTCGATGCGTTCCGGTTTTATCATGTCTTGAAATCTGGCTCAGAATCGGTAAAAGTTTTGTAAAAGGGGTTGAAAAATCCGCCCGGCCGTAGTATCATAACGAGGCCGAACGGCAAATCTCAGTTTCAGGAGGCGTTTGATTTCCATGTCCAGTGACCATACGGATCACCCCAAACAACGTTTCTCCTGCGATGCGGGCCAGGCGAATGAGTCTGCCGCGTCCTGAACTGCATGTGCCCATGATACACCGCAGGAGTCAAGCATGACCGACGCGGTGTATTTTTTATGCCCGGAATGGGCAGGAAGGGAACCAAGATGCAGAAGAAGAATTACCAGGAAGAGATCCTGAACCTCATCCACAGCGGTCTGCCGCAGACAGAGCTGGCGGAAAAGCTTTCCGACTACCACGAAAATGACCTGGCCGATGCGCTGACGGCGCTGACGCCGGACGAGCGCCAGAAGCTGTACCAGGTGCTGGGCATCGAGCGGGTGGCGGAGATCTTCTCCTACCTCGACGATGCAGAGCCGTATCTGAAAGAGCTGCCCTCGGAAAAGGCGGCGAAAGTCGTCTCCAACATGGATTCGGACGATGCGGTGGACGCGCTGGATGACCTCGAAGAAGAGGACAAGGCCAAGATCGTCGGCCAGCTGGATCGCGACTCCGCTGAGGATGTCCGGATGCTGCTCTCCTACGGTGAGGATGAGATCGGCAGCAGCATGACCACCAACTACATCTCCATCCGGAAGGATATGACCATCCGGCAGGCGATGAGCGAGCTGGTGAAGCAGGCGGGCGAGAACGACAATATCTCCACCCTGTACGTCGTGGACGAGAACGACAAGTTCTATGGTGCCATCGACCTGAAAGACCTTATCATTGCCCGCGCGGACGACCGGCTCGAAAAGCTCATCGCGCGGTCGTACCCCTATGTGACTGACCACGAGAAGATCAGCGACTGCATCGACCGCATCGTGGACTACGCCGAGCGCTCGCTCCCGGTGCTGAACGATGCAGGCAAGCTGGTCGGCATCATCACCTCGTCCGACGTGGTCGAACTGGTCGATGACGAGATGGGCGACGATTACGCAAAACTGGGCGGTCTGACCAGCGAAGAAGACTTGAACGAGGGCGTTTTCGAGAGCGTGAAGAAGCGCCTGCCCTGGCTGATCGCCCTGCTCTTCCTCGGAATGCTCGTCTCCTCGGTCGTCGGTGCGTTCGAGTCGGTGGTGGCAGTGCTGCCCATCGTCATCTGCTTCCAGTCCATGGTGCTGGATATGGCCGGCAACGTGGGCACCCAGTCGCTGGCCGTGACCATCCGTGTGCTGGTGGACGAGAACCTGACCACCGCCAAAAAGCTCCAGCTGCTCTGGAAGGAGATGCGGGTCGGTCTGGTGAACGGCGCACTGCTGGCTGTGATGGCGCTGGGCTTCCTGGGCTGCTACATCCATTTCTTCAAGGCCTATGCCTGGGGCGAAGCCTTCCTGCTGTCCGGCTGTGTCGGCGTGGCGCTGATCATCGCCATGGTCGTTTCCAGCCTGGTGGGCACGGTCATCCCCATGCTGTTCCACAAGATCCACATCGACCCCGCTGTGGCCTCCGGCCCGCTCATCACCACCATCAACGATCTGGTGGCCGTTGTGGTCTATTACGGCCTTGCCATGGTCGTTCTCATTGATCTGTTCCATCTGGGTTGATCACAATACAAAACCCTCTCCGTCAAAGCCTGTCGGATTTGCCACCTCTCCCGAAGGGGGAGCTGGCATTGCGAAGCAATGACGGAGAGGGTTTCTTAATGGTTGGAGATCCAGTACCGCTGGGTCAGGGTTCCATCCTGCGGGTCAAACTGTTCGTCTTCGAGGACGCCGCCGTTGGCGCGGATGGTTTTGGCGGAAGCGACGTTGTAGTGGTCGCAGCAGATGCGCACCTTCCCGATGCCGCGCGCTCTGGCCTGTTCCAGCGTCAGGCGGAGCATCTGGGTGGCATAGCCGTTCTGCCGCTCGGAGGGGCGGACGCTGTAGCCGATGTGCCCGCCGTAGGTGAGCAGATAGTCGTTCAGGTGATGGCGCAGGTTGGTCATGCCCACAAGGCGTTCGTGCTCGTCCAGCGCCAGATATTCGGTGGCAGGAACAAGCCCGGCGGGCGTCGTGCGGGGATCGGTCAGTTTCCGAATCTGGGCCAACCAGGCGTCGAAATCGTCGAACTGGTCCAGCGCCGAGGTGCCGTCCATCCGGGAGCCGAGGGCGAGAAATTCCTCCCGATAAGCCATGACCTGTTCGCGGTCGCGCTCGTCCGGCTCCCGCAGGTGGATTTTCTGCGGCGGGGTGCGGCGGGTGGCCGTGCGGAGGTCTGGGGCTTTCATCAGGCCGTGGCGGTTGCAGTAAAAATAGAGCACCCCGGCGCCCCGCAGCGGGAACCGGCAGCTGGCTTCGCCCTCCGGGTAGAGCTTGACGAGCTGGAGCTTGTCGCCGGTGAGGTAGGCGATGAAGGAGATGAAGTGGCTCTTCTCCATGGGGTGGTGCAGGGTAACGAAAAGTTCATCCTCCACCCGTTCAATGGTCAGCTGGTGCTTCTCGTCGGCATCATCGGCCTCCGCGATATCCAACGCGGGCAGCGTGATGCCGCAGCAGCTCACCACGGCCTGACCGGTGGAGTGGAGCACGTTCCCGCAGAGGGGGCAGACGTAGAGCTTGGAACGCAGCAGATTGGCGGCACGGTTTCGGTTGACCACCGGTTCGCCCTGCATCAGTTCCAGCACCGACACGCCCAGTGCAGCGGCCAGCGGTTCCAGCAGGGAGATATCGGGCAGGCCCTTGGCGGTCTCCCATTTGGAGACCGTTTTGGCGCTGACCAGGAGCTGGCGGGCAAGCTCTGCCTGCGTCAGGCCCTTGGCTTCCCGCAGCAGCCGGATGGTGCTTCCGGTCACATAGGTATTCATAATGGATTCCTCCTGTTCATTTGCGTTGCAGACAGGATAGCATAGAAAACCCCTCTGCGCAACCTACGCTGCGTAGAGGGGTCTTGGTTTACTGTGGCTTCATTGCTTCGGAGGATTCTTTCTGTGCCGCTTCCAGTTCATCGACGCGATGCTGCAAAGCAGTGATTTTATCATCCATTTTCATGAACGCCCATACAAGGACAGAAAGCACGAGCGCAGGCGGTATGACCATCAGCAGAGACTGCTGGCAATAGAGCAACAGGGAATAACCGCCGAATACGGTAAAAATGAATACGAAAAACAGGCAGGCTATAAAAACAGCAAGAAATCCCATGGTATGGTTCCTTTCACTCTGTAGTGTCGTCCTCGTCCAGCTCGATACTGAACACGGCCTTTTTCAGCTTGCCGCAGCCCTGCGCCTTCAGGCCGGACTTGTACGGCTCCCCAGCCAGATAGAGGACGAAGCGGCCTTCGCAGAGCATCCCGGCAATGCTGGTGCCCGCGCTGCCGACCGTGATGTCAGCAGCCTCGTCGGTGGGTTTGGTGGGGCTGAACTCGCCCAGCGAGACTTCAAACAGCTCGCTGCCTTCGAGGTCGGTCTCCAGCGTCAGGTGGGTGTCCCGGCGGACGAAGGGGGCCTTGTCGCCGGGCTGCGGGGTCACGGTGCTGACCGTGACGACGGCCTTCTCGCCGAGGATGCGGGTCTTTCCAGCGGGGAGGTTGTTGATGTCCCGCGCCATGACGAACTCGATGACGGCATCCAGATTTTCGCTCATGCCCAGATAGTTGGGCAGGTTGTTCAGGGTATCGTAGATCATAAACAGGCTCCTTATTCTGTGTCCTTCGGGTCAGTCAGCAGTTCTTTGATGCTGGGCACCACGCCGCCGAGGTTTTGCAGCTCGGACGGGATGATGATCTTGGTGGCCTTGCCGTTGGCGACCTTGGCCAGTGCTTCCAGACTGCGGATGGCCAGCACCTTGTCGCTGGGCATGGCCTCGTTCAGCAGGCGGATGGCGTCGGCGTTGGCCTGCTGCACCGCGAGGATGGCCTGTGCCTCACCCTCGGCTTCGAGGATGCGCTGCTGCTTGACGGCGTCGGCGCGGAGGATGGCGGCTTCCTTTTCGCCCTCGGCGGCGGTGATGGCGGCCTGCTTTTCACCGTCGGCCTTCAGAATGACGGCGCGCTTCTCGCGCTCGGCCTTCATCTGCTTTTCCATGGCCTCCTGGATCTCACGCGGGGGGATGATGTTCTTGACCTCGACGCGGTTGACCTTGATGCCCCACTTGTCGGTGGCTTCGTCCAGGATGGCCGTGATCTTGCCGTTGATGACATCGCGGCTGGTCAGGGTGTGGTCCAGCTCCATTTCACCGATGATGTTGCGCAGGGTGGTGGCAGACAGGCTCTCGATGGCCGCAATGGGCTGGTTGACGCCGTAGGTGTAGAGCTTGGCATCCATGACCTGGAAGAAGACCACGGTGTCGATCTGCATGGTGACGTTGTCACGGGTGATGACCGGCTGGGGAGGGAAGTCGGCGACCTGCTCCTTCAGGCTGACCTTTTTGGCCACCCGCTCCACGAACGGGATCTTGACGTGCAGGCCGGCGCTCCAGCTGTCGGAGTAGCTGCCCAGCCGCTCGATGACGTAGGTCATGGACTGGGGCACGATGACGATGTTGGTGATGACGATGAGAAGGATGACGAAGACCAGTGCAAGGATCACAAACAGCATGATGGGCATAGGAACGCTCCTTTTTTCAGTGGGTGGATGATTCGGTCAGGACAGGCTCCACGATGAGCAGGGTACTGTGGATCTCGGTCACACGGCAGGTCTGGCCCGGCTCCAGTGCGTCGCCGGGGGTGGCGCAGCGGGCGTTCCAGTCCACGCCGTCCAGCCGGACACGGCCGGTCTTTCCGGCGGAGACCGGGGTCAGGACCTTTGCCTCGCGGCCAAGGCTGCGGTCGCCGTTGGTGGGGGTGTGCTTCCGGCGCAGCTTGTCAGCCAGCGGCTTGAACGCCGCCAGGCAGAGGATGCTGACCACGATGAACACCACCGCCTGCACCCGGAACGACGGCCAGAACAGGCAGCTCAGCAGAGCGGCCGCGCTGCCCGCTGCAAACCAGATGGATACCATGCTGAAGGTCATCCCCTCCAGCACCAGAAAGCCGATGGCTGCGATGAGCCAGAAGATGGGGTCGATGGGCATAGATACTCCCTCCCTTGCAGATGGAAACGAGACGAAGGGTCTCTTTTCGTTTATTATATAATAACAAGAGCGGGATTACAAGATGTCCTGATTTAAGAAAACAAGGCCCGCGGTCTTGCGATCCCACGGGCCTTGTTCGTTGAGGGTCAGATATAATCGTAGTAGCTGTGGTTCGGGTTGTGGCCGACCTCTTCCACCACGATGGTGAAGCCCATGGGGTTCACTTCGGTGCTCTTGCCGCTGGCCAGCGTCTCCACGATGATGTGTTCGGTGCGGTTGACGATGATCTCCGCCGTCTCCGCCTCGCCGATGCGCTGGTAGTGCAGGATGCCGCCCTCGGCCCGCAGGACGTTGAGCTTGCCGGTGCGGAACGCCTCGCAGGTGTGGCGTAGCTGGGCCAGCTGTGCCAGAACGGGGCGCAGACGCTGCTCGTGGGCGTCCCAGCGGAAGAAGGCCCGGTTGAACGGGTCGCGGTAGCCCTGCATGGCGATCTCGTCGCCGTAGTACAGGCAGGGCACACCCGGCAGGGTGTAGATGATGGCGTAGGCCATCCGGAGCCGGAGCAGCCCCTCCTCATAGGCGTCGCCGGTCACACAGCGGCCGCTCTGCCATTCCCGGCCCCGGCCGTTGGCGGGCTCGTCGGCGATGACGGTCAAGGCGCGCTCAGTGTCGTGGGTGGAGAGGAAGTTCAGTGCCGTGTCCATGGCGGGGGCAGGGTAGTGCTCGCAGATGGTCAGGATCTCGTTGGCAGCCTGCTCGGCGGGCTTGCCCTTGACGAAATCCAGCACGGCATTCTTGAACGGATAGTTCATCACGCTGTCCAGCCCCTTGCCCAGCAGGTAGGTGCGGCGCTGGTTGAAGCCGTATTTGGTGGTGGCGTCCTCCCAGACTTCGCCCAGCAGGAACTTTTCGGGGCTGACCCGCTTGACGGCGGTGTGGATCTGTTCGATGAACTCATCCGGCAGCTCGTCGGCCACATCCAG
Source organism: Faecalibacterium sp. AF28-13AC (assembly GCF_003478405.1). Taxonomy (NCBI): domain Bacteria; kingdom Bacillati; phylum Bacillota; class Clostridia; order Eubacteriales; family Oscillospiraceae; genus Faecalibacterium; species Faecalibacterium sp. AF28-13AC. Next base: position 324,509 of record NZ_QUFG01000001.1, read on the forward strand.
CCGGAAACCGGCGGCACCGCGCCGCAGCCAGGTATCAATGACGCCGCCCACGCCGGTGATGAACTCGACGTAAGAGGGGGTCTCCTCGTTGACTTCGGGCAGGGTCTCGAAGCCCCACCAGCTGCGGTAGCCGCCCTTGTACTTCGGGTCGAAATCGTACCAGCTGCGGTACGGGGAGCTGGGATCGCGGTAAGCGCCGCCCTCGCCGTAGCGGCCCTCGCGGTTGAAATAGCGGCTGTCGGAACCGGTGTGGCTGAACACACCGTCCAGCACGATGCCGATGCCGTACTTCTTCGCCTCGGCGCACAGCGCCTCGAACTCTTCGTTGGTGCCCAGCAGGGGGTCTACGTTGAGGTAGTCGGCGGTGTTGTAGCGGTGGTTGGAGTGCGCCTCAAAGATGGGGTTCAGGTAGAGGAAATCCACGCCCATCTCGTGCAGGTAGGGCAGCTTGAGCTGGATGCCCTTCAGGTCGCCGCCGAAGTAGTCCTCGTTCAGATGGCCGCCCACCTCATTGGGCTGCCAGAAGGGTTCGGCGTGTTTGTCGGCCTGATAGATGCGGTCCGGGAAGGGCATGGGCTTGTTCTCTACCCCTTCGCAGAAGCGGTCCGGGAAGATCTGGTAGAATACTTTGCCCTTGATGGACTCCGGCGTCTCGAAGGCGGCATCGTAGACCGTGATCTGCCATTTCTCACCGTCCTGCCAGCTGACCATGCCGCAGTTGTCCGGCCCGCGCACGATGCGGCGAAAGTCGGTGTAGAGGTCAAAATAGTAGAAGTAGAGGCCGGGGTCGTTGAGGGTGACTTCGACCGAGAAGTGGTTCTGCTTGGGGGTCTGGCCGTTGAAGTTCATCCGGTAGTATACCGGCACGTCGAATCGGCCCTCTTTCTGAAGGACGAGGTGCGGGTCCACATAGCCGAGTTCTTCGGGGATGCAGAGGGAGAGCCGGACGCTCTGCCCGGCCCGCACGGCACCGAAGGGCTGCTTGAAATAGGGATCGTAGCTGTTGAACAGGCAAGACAAGTCGGGTCGTTCCTTTCTCGAAAAAAGCTCCGGAGCCGTTGTACAGTCCGGAGCTTTTGGTATCATGAGGTTAAAGCAAAGCCGCGCCGCAGAACGTTTTCTGCGAAACTGCGCTTTACCCGTCTGCCAATGGCTCCCACTTCGGGGGAGCTGGCAGCACGAAGTGCTGACTGAGAGGGTTATTTCACGACAGGTGCGTTCCAGATGTCGCGGGCGTAATCCAAGACGGAACGGTCGGCGCTGAAGATGCCGCTGTTGGCGATGTTCTTCAGGCTCATGCGGGCCCAGGCCTCACGGTCGGCATACAGACGCTGCAGGTCGGCCTGTGCACGGCGGTAATCCTTGAAGTCGGCCATGACCATGTACGGGTCGCTGCTGCGCAGGTTCTCGGTGACTTCGTGGAAGTTCTCGCCGTTCCAGCCGCGCTCCAGGAAGTTCAGGGCTGCGTTGGCCACATCGTCGCCCATGATGAAGGCGTTGGGGTGATAGCCGACCTGCTTGAGGTTGTTGACCTCAGGCGTCAGCATACCGAAGATCAGCTCGTTCTCCTTGCCGGCGGCATCGGCGATCTCGACGTTGGCACCGTCCAGAGTGCCCAGCGTGATGGCACCGTTCAGCATGAACTTCATGTTGCCGGTACCGGAAGCCTCGGTGCCTGCCAGAGAGATCTGCTCAGAGACCTCGGCAGCGGGCATCAGGTGCTCACTCAGGGAGACGCAGTACTCTTCCAGATAGACCACGCGCAGCTTTTCGCGGACGGCGGGGTCGTTGTTGATGAGGTCGCCCAGCTTGCAGATCATGCGGATCATCTGCTTGGCCATATAGTAGCCGGGAGCAGCCTTTGCGCCGAAGATGTAGGTCTTGGGGATGAAGTCGGCGTTGGGGTTCTCCTTCAGGTACAGATACTGAGCAGCGATGTTCAGCGCGTTCAGGTGCTGGCGCTTGTACTCGTGCATCCGCTTGACCTGGCAGTCGAAGATGGAGTTCGGGTCGATGGACTGGCCGGTGCTCTTCTCCAGATAAGCGGCAAAGTTCTTCTTGTTGTCCAGCTTGATCTCGTTCAGCTTCTTCAGCACGGTCTTGTCATCGGCATACTTGTTCAGCTTGCTCAGGTCAGCAGCGTCGTGCTTGTAGCCGTCGCCGATGGTCTCATCCAGCAGCTTGCACAGCTCCGGGTTGGAGGCGAGCAGCCAGCGGCGGTATGCGATGCCGTTGGTCACGTTCTTGAACGCCTTCGGCTTGAACAGGTAGTAATCGTGGAAGACGCTGTCCTTGATGATCTCGCTGTGCAGCTTGGACACGCCGTTGATGCTGTGCGAGGTATAAGCGCAGATGTTGGCCATGCGGACCTGGTTGTCGCCGATCAGGGCCATATAGTTGATCTTGCCCTCGTCGCCGGGGAATGCCTTCTCCAGCTCTTCGCGGGCGCGGCGGTTCATCTCGACCACGATCTGGTAGATGCGGGGCAGGGTCATCTTGAAGATGTCCACATTCCACTTCTCCAGAGCCTCGGCCATGACGGTGTGGTTGGTGTAGGCGAAGACCTTCTGGCAGATGTCGAAGCTCTTGTCCCAGCCAAAGCCGCACTCGTCCAGCAGGATGCGCATCATTTCGGGGATGGCCAGGGTCGGGTGGGTATCGTTCAGCTGGATGGCCACCTTGTCGCCCAGGTTCTCCAGGGTGCCGTAGGTAGCCAGGTGGTTCTGGACGATGTCGCCGATGGAAGCGGCAGACAGGAAGTACTGCTGGCGCAGGCGCAGGATCTTGCCCTCGACGTGGTTGTCGTTGGGGTAGAGGACCTTGGAGATCAGCTCGGCGTTGGCGTTCTTGCTCATGGCCGTGTTGTAGTTGCCCAGAGAGAAGCTGGACATATCAAAGTCCGGGGCCTTTGCCTGCCACAGGCGCAGCTTGGCAACGCCCTTTCCGTCGTAGCCCTGCACGTACATGTCGGAAGGCACCGCCATGACGCTGTTGTAGTTGGTGTGCTGGATATAGTGGAAGCCGTGATCCCAGTTCTCGTGGATCTCGCCGTCAAAGCGGACCTCGATGGCCTGATCCGGGTGGCTCTTCAGCCAGACCTGACCGCCGGGCAGCCAGTTGTCGGCGCGTTCCTGCTGCCAGCCGTCCACGATCTTCTGCTTGAAGATGCCGTACTCGTACAGGATGGAGTAGCCGGTGCCGCAGATGCCGGTGGTGGCCATGCCGTCCAGATAGCAGGCTGCCAGACGGCCCAGACCGCCGTTGCCCAGACCGGCATCGGGCTCTTCCTCGAAAATGCCGTCGATGTTGATGTCAGCAGCGGCCAGAGCCTGCTGTGCCACATCGTTCAGGCCCAGATTGAACAGGCTCATCTTCAGGCTGCGGCCCATCAGAAACTCCATGCACAGGTAATAAACCTGCTTGGAGCCGGTGCCGATCGCCTTGGACTGGAACTTTTTGTGGTTCTCGCTCATCATCTGGCGGCAGATCAGAGCAAGGGAACGATAGATCTGCTGGTTGGAAGCAACGCTCAGATCCACGCCGTACTCGCTGGTCAGCTTTTCCTGAAGAATTTTTGCAAATTCTTTCGTAGTCATAAAGGAACTCCTATCCGCACACTCACGGGTGCTCTTTCTGAATTTGAACGCAGCAGGGAAACTCTCCTCTTTCCCTCAGCCCTGCTACACAACAATGATATTATAATCAGTTCTGCGCATGAATGCAAGGAAAAGAGCCAATTTTTGCCGTTACTGCTATTTTTGGACCCGTCTTTCTGACAAATCTGCTAAAAATTCAGATTTAGCACTTTTTCTTGCGCTCCATTTATATTATAATAAGGGTACAGCGGGCCGGGGGGCTGCTGCAGGAGAACGGCGGCACCCCGGCAATTCGGAGAGAAATTCCGCTCAGAACGAAAAAGCCGCGCCCCGGTTTTCGGGCGCAGGCGGGTTTGTGCCCGAAGATCCCGAAAATGCGTCCGAAAAACCGGGAAACTCGGAACCGCTCCCGCCGTGCAGAGGCCATGCGGCGTGCAAAGTGAGGATACGATGGTTAATAAAGTGCGAGTGAACATTGCGGGCGCGCCCTATGCGATCGCAACGACGGATTCGGAAAAGTATATCACCTCTCTGGCCAAAAAGCTGGACGAGGATATCGCAAAGCTGCTGGACGGAAACGAAAATCTTTCGGTGACCAAGGCGGCGGTGTTCTGCGCCATGGACTATCTGGACGAGTACAAAAAAAGCACCGGCAGCGCCGAGAATATGCGCAGCCAGATCCAGAGCTATATCGCGGATGCAGCCCATGCGAAGCTCGCGGAGGATAAGGCAAAAGCTGAGAATGAGACGCTCCGGCGCGAAAATGCAGCCCTGCGGGAGCAGCTGGCCCGCCTGAAGGCAAAACAGGACCGCGAAAAGGCCGCGCAGACCGAGCAGGAACAGGAAAAACAGAGGGAACAGAATGTCGAAGATTGAGATCCTTGCCCCGGTGGGCAGTGAAGAGATGCTCCATGCCGCTGTGTTCAGCGGTGCGGACGCCGTGTATCTGGGGTTTTCGGGCTTTAACGCCCGCACCAGCGCGGGAAACTTTGATGCGGACAGCCTGAAGGAGGCCGTCCGCTTCTGCCATGTGCGCGGGGTCAAGGTGCATGTGGCGCTGAACACCACCGTTTACGGCACCGAACTGGCCCAGCTGGCGGATGCCGTGCGGGCCGTGGCCGCCAGCGGCGCGGATGCCGTCATCTGCCAGGACCTGGCCGTGGCAAAGCTCATCGGGGAGATCGCCCCGGAACTGCCCCGCCACGGCTCCACCCAGATGAGCGTCCACACCTTGCAGGGCGCGCTGGAGCTGAAGGACCTGGGTTTCACCCGCGTGGTGCTGGCCCGCGAGCTGAGCCTGTCGGAGGTGGAAGCCATCACCCGGAACTGCGGCATCGAGACCGAGTGCTTCGTCCACGGGGCGCTGTGCATGTGCGTCAGCGGCCAGTGCTACATGTCGGCTTTTCTGGGCGGGCGCAGCGGCAACCGCGGCTCCTGCGCAGGCCCCTGCCGCCTGCCGTTTGAGGCGAACCCCCTGCCGGAGGGCAGGCCGGGCCGCCTGCATCACCTGTCCCTGAAGGACAATTCCGTCATCGACAAGCTGGACAGGCTGCAGGCCATCGGCGTGGCCTCGGCCAAGATCGAGGGCCGTCTGCGCACACCGGAATACGTGGCGGCGGCGGTCAATGCCTGCCTGGCGGGCCGCGAAGGCCGCGCCTATGACCGCGACCTGCTGAAGAATGCGTTCAGCCGGTCCGGTTTCACGTCCGGCTATCTGGACGGCAAGATCGACGGCACGATGTTCGGCGTCCGCAGTGAGGCCGACGCGGAACTGACCCGGAAGACCCTGCCCGCCCTGCGGGAGCTGTACCGCCGGGAGCGCTCCCGTGTGCCGGTGAAGATGAAGCTGGAGATCGAGGAGGGCGGCGAGAAGCTGACCGTCACCGATGCAGACGGCAACCGTGCCTTTGCCTACGGCGACGCCGAACCCCAGCCCGCCCGCACCGACCCCACCGAGAGCTTGCAGCGCAGCCTGTCCAAGACGGGCGGCACACCGTTCGCGGTGGAAAAGATCGACGTGGAGATGGACGGCGGGCCGTGGTTCGTGCCGGGTAGCGCCGTCAATGAGCTGCGCCGCACCGCGCTGGAGGGCCTGCAGCAGAAGCGCGAGACCCTGCGCCCCTGGCCGGTGCACGAGGTGGAACTGGCTCCGCTGCCGCAGCGCACTTTGCCGCCCCATCGGACCCTCCGCGCCCGGTTCGAGAGCTGGGACCAGGTGCCGGAACAGGCACTCTCCAGCCTCGAAGCGCTCATCCTGCCCATCGCGCAGGCAGACCGCGTCCCCCGTGCGTGGCGCAGCAAGACCATCCTCGAACTGCCCCGCGTCATGTTTGGCGCGCTGGAAGCGGACACCGCCCGCCGCATCGCGGCGACGCAGGAGGCCGGGTTTGCGGGCTACGAGGCGGGCAACATCGCCCACCTGCGGATGTGCCGGGGCCTGCCGCTCTCCGGCGGTTTCGGCCTGAATGTGACCAACCAGCTGTCGGCTCAGTTCTATGCCGACCACGGCCTGAACGCCATCCTCATCCTGCCGGAGGTCAAGGACAGCGACATTGCGTCCATTGCCCCGGCGCAGAACGGCCAGCCGGTGCCCACGGGCGTGATCGTCTACGGCCACATGCCGCTGATGGTCACCCGTGCCTGCCCGCTGCAAAATATCCACGATTGCGCCCACTGCGACAAGACCGGCCTGCTGACCGACCGCAAGGCCAAAAAGTTCCCGGTGCGCTGCGGTATGGGGGTGCGTACTATTTATAATCCGGTGCCCATCTACATGGGCGACAAGCCCGGTGCCCTGACGGTGGACTACGGCGTGGCCTATTTCACGCTGGAGACCCGCGAGGAAGCCGCCGCCATTCTGGACAGCATCCGCCAGCATGCCCCGTTCGAGGGCGAGTTCACCCGCGGGCTGTATTTCAAAGGAACGAATTGAGGTATAACATGGAACCCATCACGGTAAACTATAAAGTATTGGATGTGCGGGCGAAGGTGCCCGCCTATGCGACGCCGGGCGCGGCCGCAGCCGACCTGTGCGCGGTGCTGGACGAACCCCTGACCGTGGCCCCCATGCAGCGGGTGCTGGTGCCTACCGGCCTTGCCATCGAGCTGCCCGGCGCTCACTGCGTGGCGCTGGTCTATGCCCGGAGCGGCCTGTCCATCAAGCACGGCCTGTGCATGGCCAACGGCGTCGGTGTCGTGGACAGCGATTATCGCGGGGAACTGAAGGTGCCCATGGTCAATCTGGGCGGCGAGGCCTACACCATCCAGCCCGGTGAGCGGGTGGCGCAGCTCTGCATCGCGCCGGTGTACACCGCAGCCTTTGCGCAGGTGGAGGAGCTGGGCGGCACCCAGCGCGGCGAGGGCGGCTTCGGCTCGACGGGAAAATAAAATGAAACAACTGATTTTGGCCTCCGGCAGCCCCCGGCGCAGAGAGCTGCTGAGCCTGTACACCACCGATTTTACCGTCTGCGCCAGCGATTTTGACGAGAGTACCGTGACCGCCGACACCCCTGCCGAGCTGGTGGAAATGCTGGCGCGGGGCAAGTGCCGGGCGGTCTCGGCCCAGCACCCCGGCGCGGTGGTCATCGGCTGCGACACCGTCGTGGACATGAAAGGGGAAGTGTTCGGCAAGCCCCACAGCGTGGAGGACGCCAGACGGATGCTGCGGGCCCTTTCCGGTGCGGTGCACGAGGTCCACACCGGCGTCTGCATCTCGGACGGCACCCGCACCGAGAGCTTCGTGGACACCTGCCGCGTGAAGTTCTTCCCCATCTCCGAAGCGGAGATCGAGCGCTATGCCGCCACCGAAGAACCCTACGACAAGGCCGGTGCCTATGCCATCCAGGGCCGCGCGGCCCTCTGGCTGGACCGCATCGAGGGCGACTATTACACCATCATGGGGCTGCCCGTCAGCCGCACCATCCGGCTGCTGGAGCGATTTTGAGCGGTTTGGCGCGGAGATTTATGAAAAAATCCGGAAAAACCTGTAAAAACGCTTGAGAAAACTTCTGCTTGCGGCTATAATATAGTCGTGTTATTCTGCGATCGGCGGCGGATTGGTTTGCGCCGCCCTGCGTTTTGGATAGACCGGAAATACGAAGGAGAGCTTCATTATGAGTTTGTTTTCAAAAGACGTTGGCATTGATCTGGGTACAGCCAACACCCTGGTTTACATGAAGGGAAAGGGCATCATCATGCGCGAGCCGTCCGTTGTGGCGGTGGACACCAAGACCGATGAGGTCCGCTGCGTGGGCACCGAGGCAAAGGCCGTCATCGGCCGCACCCCCGGCAGCATCGTGGCCGTCCGCCCTCTGAAGGACGGCGTCATCGCGGACTTTGACATCACGGCCAATCTGCTGGAGAACTTCCTGAAGAAGGCCTGCGGCAACAGCATGTTCTCCCGCCCCCGCGTGGTCATCTGCATCCCGTCCGGCGTGACGGAAGTCGAGCGCCGTGCGGTGCGTGAGGCGACCCTGAAGGCCGGTGCCCGTCAGGTCTCCGTCATCGAGGAGCCCATGGCTGCGGCCATCGGTGCAGGCCTGCCCATCAGCGAGCCCACCGGCAGTATGATCGTGGACATCGGCGGCGGCACGGCCGAGATCGCTGTCATCTCGCTGGGCGGCATCGTGGCATCCCGCAGCGTCCGGATGGCAGGCGACATGTTCGACCAGGCCATCATCGCGTTCATCAAGCGCAAGTACAACCTGCTCATCGGTGAGCGCACTGCCGAGCAGATCAAGATCGAGATCGGCTCTGCTTACCCCCTGGACCCCGAAATGACCATGGAGATCAAGGGCCGCAATCTGGTGGACGGCCTGCCCAAGAACATCGTCGTTCACTCCGAGGATGTGCGCGAGGCTCTGCTGGAGTGCCTGGTGAAGATCACCAGCGCCATCAAGGAGACGCTGGAGCGCACCCCGCCGGAACTGAGCGCCGACATCATCGACCACGGCATCACCCTGACGGGCGGCGGCGCACTGCTGCGCGGTCTGGACCAGCTGATCCAGAGCGAGACCGGCATCGACGTGCATGTGGCTGAGGACCCGCTGGACTGCGTGGCCAAGGGCGCAGGTGCCGTGCTGGATCATGTGGACGTCCTGCATGACGTTCTGGATACCGACGGGCCCCATATGTAACAGAGAGTGCGGACGGCTCTGGCTGTCCGCGCTTTTTTGCAACCGGAGGAAGTTCCCTTGAAAGATTTTTTCGATACCTGGAAATTTAAGATCCTCATCGGCATCGCGGTGTTCCTGGTGGGCATCATGGCCTATGCCGGTGCCAACGACCGCCTGACCGCCGCCCCGCAGGAGCTGCTGAGCGTGGCCGTGGCCCCGTTCCAGAAGGCGGCGGCCATGGTGGGCGACCGCGTGGCCTCCCTGTGGGAGAACTACACCAACATCGGGGCCATTCTGGACGAGAACGAGCAGCTCACTGCCGAAAACGCCGAGCTGCGCAAACAGATGGTGGACTACGACCGGCTCAAGGCGGAGAACGAAGCCTACAAGGCGCTGGCCAACATCCAGAACACCCGCCCGGAGATGAGCTGCGTCTCGGCCTTTGTTATCGGCCGCGACCCGCTGGATGCCTTTTACGGCTTCACGCTGGATCAGGGCTCGGTGGACGGCGTGGAGCTGAACGACACCGTCGTCAGCGACGAGGGCTATCTGCTGGGCATGGTGGTGGAAGTGGAAGCCACCAGCTGCAAGGTCATGACCATCCTGCACCCCAACTTCAACGCGGCGGGCGTCGTTTCCCGCACGCGGGACAACGGCATCATCACCGGCAGCTCGGACTATGCGGCTGACGGCCTGTGTGTGCTGACCAACCTGAACCGCAACACCCTGACCCGGAAGAGCGATCAGGTCATCACCACGGGGCTGGGCGGCGTTTTCCCGGCGGATGTGCTGGTGGGCGTGGTCCGGGAAGTGGTGCCGGAGGTCAGCGGCAAATCGTCCATCGCGGTCATCGAGCCGGGCGCCGACCCGCGCACGGTGCGCCACGCATTCATCATCACCAATTTCTGAGGAGGCCCTGCCATGGAATCACGCCGCAAGCGCAAGCGCAGCCAGATCACCAAATGGGTCTGCTATGCTCTGCTGATGCTGCTGTGCACGGTTTTGCAGACCCTGCCGGGGCTGTTCCGGCTGGGGGAGGCAAAGCCCCTTTGGCTGCTGCCGCTGGCGCTGGCCGTCGCGGTGGAGGAGGGCGAGTTCGCGGGGGGCATCTTCGGTGCCGTCTGCGGCCTGATGTGGGACTACACCGCAGGCCGCACCGCCGGGATGCTGGCCTTTGAGCTGCTGCTGCTCTGCTTTCTGCTCTCGGCGGTCATGCAGCTCTACTTCAAGACCTCGGCGGCGAATGTTGTCCTGCTGGAAACGGCGGCGGTGCTGCTGGTGCTCTCGCTGGACTGGCTGTTCTTCTACTACATGCCCGGCTACAGCGGGGCAGTGGAGCGATATCTGTGGTTTGTGCTGCCCACGGCGGCGCTGACCATCCCGGTCTGTCTGGTGCTGTTCGGGGCAGTGCGCCGCATCCATGCGGAATTCAAGATCGACAACGACGCAGTCTGAACCGGCTGCGCCAAAAGGAGAACGGATGAACCAAGACGAACGCAAAACGGCCGCGCGGCGGATGATGCTCCTCATCGCCGCCGCAGGTGTGATCATCGGGCTGTACGGCTTCCGGCTGATCTTTCTGCAGCTGGTCAACGGCGACAGCTTCAAGGCGCAGGCCACCAACACGACCGATTATAAATTTACCGTCACGGCCGCCCGCGGCGACATCGTGGACAGCAAGGGCGAGCGCATCGCTTCCAGCGTGACGGGCTACAACGTGGTGCTGAACAAGCTGCTGATGGGCGACGAAGATCTGGACGCTCTGCTCCAGAAGCTGGTCGGCCTGCTGGGCGAGAACGGCGAGGGCTGGAACGACAGCCTGCTCATCGGGCAGGCAGATGCCGCCGGGCACTATGCGTACACGGCGGAGAGCGACAACGCCGCCGAGCAGCGCTCCCTTGCCGCCATGAAGGAGAACCTGGGCCTGCAGCAGTATGCCACCGCCGACGATGTGATGGAAAAGCTGGTGGAGGACTATGACCTTGCCGATTTCTCTTTCTACTGGCAGCGCATCCTGGGCGGCATCCACTACGAGATGCAGCTGCAGGCGTTTTCCAACGTCAACAACTTCATTCTGGCGGAAAACGTCAGCGAGGCCACCGTGGCCACCATCAAGGAGAACAGCCTTACCCTGCCGGGCGTGGAGATCGTGGAGACGAGCGCCCGCAGCTACGAGCAGGGCACCGTTCTGCCCCATGTGCTGGGCCGGGTGGGCAAGATCACGGCCGAAAAGTGGAAGGTGACCGACGAGAACGGTCAGGTGACCTATCCGCTCAAGGAAAAAGGCTACAACATGAACGACGTCATCGGCATTTCCGGTCTGGAATCTGCCTATGAGGACGAGCTGCGCGGCAAGGACGGCGTGGAGACCATCACCCGCAACTCGGACGGCGTCATCGTGAACACGGCCCTGACCACCGTGCCGGAACCGGGCCACACCGTCCAGCTGACCATCGACAGCGAGTTCCAGAAGGCTGTCGATCAGGCGCTGGCAAAGAACGTGGAGTGGATCCGGAACAGCTATGCGGACAGCAAGCAGGCCAGTGCCGGTGCGGTCGTCGTCATCGACGTCAAGACCGGCGGTGTGCTGGCAGTGTCCAATTACCCCAGCTTTGACCAGAACCTTTACGCCGCCAATTACAGCGCATACAGCGAGGACGAGAACATGCCCCTGTTCAACCGCGCATTGCAGGGCCTGTATACCCCCGGCTCCACCTACAAGCCCAGCGTGGCAGTGGCGGCGCTGGATACGGGGCTGATCAACCGGTATTCCACGGTGCTGTGCAACGGCGTCTATACCTATTATAAGGATTATCACCCCAAATGCACCCGCCATGGCCACAGCGGCAACATCGACGTCGTGACCGCCATCAAGTGGAGCTGCAACATCTTCTTCTACGATGTGGGTCGGCGCCTGACCAGCGATGTCTACGACGCCTATGCCTACAAGCTGGGCTTGGGCCAGCGCACCGGCGTGGAGGTCAGCGAGGCGCTGGGCCGCCTGACCACCAAGAACGACTCCAACTACACCGAGTCGCTGGACGTGCAGGCCGCCATCGGCCAGGGCAACACGGCGGTCACGCCTATCCAGCTGGCGACCTATGCCGCCACGCTGGCCAACCGCGGCACCCGCTACCGCACCCACTTCGTCAAGGCCATCCTCGACTCCAACACCGGCAAGACGCTGGAAGAGACCCAGCCGGAGGTCATGGATGTCGTCGAAGACAAGGGCGAGACCTTCGACCTGGTCAGGGAAGGGATGCTGGGGGTGGCCCAGACCATCCCGGCATTGGCCAACTATCCTCACACCATCGCCTGCAAGACCGGCAGCCCCCAGCGCAGCGAGGGTTACTATGCGGGCAGCACCTATAAGCACTACACCAACGCCGCCATGATCGCCTACGGCCCGGCAGAAGACCCGGAGATCGCCATCGGCATCGTGGTGGAATACGGCGGTGCCGGTGCCCGCACCGGCACACTGGTGGCGGATATCTTCAACGCCTACTATGCGATGAAGGACGGTACCCTGACCGTGGACGAGGCGGCAGCAGAGTCGCAGGCGCAGCCCGAAACGGCAGCCGATGCGGCCGAGACCCCTGCGGACGGCGCGGCCGACCCTGCCGCCGGGGAGACAGAGGATGCCGGGCAGAACGACGCAGCTGCGGCTCCGGCGGATGCCGCAGCCACGGCAGGCGCGTGACGATAATGCGCGGATTTCGGTGGAAATTGGAGAAACTCCCGAAAAAATCGGCGCTTTTGTCCAAAAACCTGTTGTAAAAAGAGAGAAACTATGATACTATGATATGTGCAAGGAAATGGCCCAGCACATGGGGAACGTAAAGGAGAGGTTGACCGATGACGATTGCACTGATCGCGCATGACTCCAAAAAGGAGCTGATGGTTCAGTTCTGTACGGCGTACTGCCGGATCCTGAGCCAGCATAAATTGGTGGCCACCGGTACGACCGGCAAGATGATCGCCGAGGCAACGGGCCTGCAGGTCCAGCGGTTCCTGGCGGGCATCCAGGGCGGCGACCAGCAGATCGCGTCCCGCATCGCCTGCAACGAGGTCGATCTGCTCCTGTTCTTCCGCGACCCCATCAATGCAAAGCCCAGTGAGCCCAATGAGATGACGCTGCTGCGCCTGTGTGATGTGCACAACATCCCGCTGGCCACCAACATCGCCACCGCAGAGGTGCTCATCCATGGTCTGGAGCGCGGCGACCTCGACTGGCGCGACATCGTCCACCCCCAGAACAGCTGAGATCAAAAAGAAAGAGGCTCTGGACCGAACGGTCCGGGGCCTCTTGTGCATTTCCGGGCAGCATCAGAACTGGAGCTCTTCGGCCAGGTCGGAAAGCTCATCGGGCGAGAAATCGCCCAGCGGCAGGATGAGCCGGGCCAGCGTCTGCTGCGGCAGAGCGGCCAGAGCGGCGCTCTCGTCGCTGGCTGCATCGGCGGCGGGCAGCAGGTGGCTCACGCCGTCTGCATCCGTCTCCACCCGCGCATGGTGGCCGGTGGCGATGTACTGGATGCCCAGCCGGTCGGCAGCGGCCAGCAGGGCAGGGAAGCGCAGGTCGCCGGGCAGCGCTTCTTCGGCCAGCTGGCTTGCCAGCTCAGAAGCGTTCAGGGTGACGCACTCGATGCCGAGGGCCTTGGCCGCGTCCTTTGCGGCCTGCACGGTGTCGTCGGCGTCGGTCAGGCGGACCACTGCGCCCGCCACAGCAAAGCCCTGCTGCTGCAGGATGCGGACGGCGGCCCGGCAGCCTCTGCCGCCGCACAGGCCCACCAGGACCTTATCCTGCTCTTCGTAGGTGTCAAACCCGCTGCCGGGCAAAAACGTATCGCTCATCGTCCCTGTCTCCCTCCGTGTGCCTGACTTTGTGCCACGGCCAGCTGGTCGCAGCGCTCATTCTCCGGGTGGCCTGCGTGGCCCTTGACCCAGACATAGGTGATCTTGTGCCGGGCCTCCTGCTCCAGCGCCTGTTCCCACAGGTCCGGGTTCAGGGCAGGGGAGCCGTCGGATTTTTTCCAGCCCCGGCGCTTCCAGCCTTTGGCCCAGCCTTTTTCCAGCCCGTTGATGACGTACTGGCTGTCGGAGCACAGGCGCACCTCGCAGGGCTCTTTCAACTGGCGCAGCGCCTCGATGAAGGCCGTCAGCTCCATCCGGTTGTTGGTGGTGGACGCGTCGCCGCCGCTGAGCTCCTTCTCGTAGACCTTGCCGTTGAAACGGTAGCGCAGCACCGCACCCCAGCCGCCGGGGCCGGGGTTGCCGCTGCATGCGCCGTCGGTGTAAACTTCAACTTGTTTCATGTGGTTCTCCCGGTGTGTTGTTGTAGATGCTTCTATTTAGAGCCATTTTTCCGTTTCTGTCAAGAGGGAGACGCATAATTTGCTGCCGCACAGCCCAACCTTGGAATTGACAAAAAGGGTGAGAAATACTATACTGTTTGTAACAAAATGCGTATAGGGGTGCACCGGAGGGGTGCGCTCAGGGGCTGCACGGCTGCGCCGCGGTCGCATCGAACAGATGGACTGACAGGCTGCAATGTGCTGCGCAGACCCGACTCTGCGCTCGTGAAACGGCGCTGAAACGATAAATTCTATACGATGGTTTGATGGAAGCGGCAGAGCTTGCCCGCTTCTTTGTGAGGACAGGCCGCCCGCAGAACGGGCGAGCCTGCGTTTTGTGATTGATTTTTTGGAGGTACGAATGGCACAGGCAAAGGAACAGAGCCAGACCATGGCACAGGCTCAGAACAGAAACACGGAATCCACCGGCGAAAAGCGGCCCCGCACCCGCCGCCCCTATTATCAGCGGCGGCCCCGCCGCCCGCAGCAGCCCAAGGAGGCCGCTGTGCCCATCCACATCTACCCGCTGGGCGGCCTGGGCGAAGTGGGCAAGAATATGACGGTCTATGAGTGCTGCGGCGATATGATCATCGTGGACTGCGGCCTCGTCTTCCCGGACAGCGACATGTACGGCGTGGATCTGGTCATCCCGGATTTCACCTTCGTGGTGCAGAATAAGGAGAAGATCAAGGGCCTGCTCATCACCCACGGCCACGAAGACCACATCGGCAGCATCCCCTATCTGCTGCAAAAGTTCGATCTGCCCATCTACGGCACCCGCCTGACCTGCGGCCTCATCCGGAACAAGCTGGAAGAGTTCGGCCTGGCAGGCAAGACCAAGTTCGTGGAGATCACCCCCAAGCAGAAGCTCAAGCTGGGCTGCTTTACGGTGGAACCCATCCATGTGAACCACTCCATCCCGGATGCGGTGGCCTTTGCCATCGACAGCCCGGCAGGCACCATCATCCAGACCGGCGACTTCAAGATCGACTATACCCCGCTGGCCTGCGGCGTCACCGACCTGACCACCCTGTCCGAGTACGGCCAGAAGGGCGTTCTGGCCCTGCTGAGCGACTCCACCAATGCCGAGCGTCCGGGCTTTACGGCCACCGAACAGAAGGTCGCCGCCGGTGTGCGCAGCCTGTTTGCCCGCGCCCGGAACAAGCGCATCATCATTGCGACCTTTGCATCCAACATCTACCGCGTCCAGCAGATCATTGACCTGGCCGTGGAAGATGGCCGCAAGGTGGCATTCAGCGGCCGCAGCATGGTCAACAACACGGCCATGGCGCAGGAGCTGGGGTATATGCACATCCCGGAGGGCACCCTCATCAGCGTGGAAGAGCTGAACCAGTACCCGCCGGAACAGGTGGTCCTCATCACCACCGGCAGCCAGGGAGAGCCGCTGAGCGCCCTTTCCCGCATGGCTTCGTGCAGCCACCGCCAGGTCCGCGTCGGCCCCGGCGACTTTATCATCATCTCCGCCAACCCCATCCCCGGCAACGAGAAGAGCGTGACCAAGATCGTCAACGGTCTGCTGCTGCTGGGCGCGGAGGTCATCTACGAGAGCATGTATGATGTCCACGTCTCCGGCCACGCCTGCCAGGAGGAGCAGAAGCTGATGCTCACCCTGACCCGGCCCAAGTATTTCCTGCCGGTGCACGGCGAGTACAAGCAGCTGAAAAAGCATGCCCTCACCGCCGCAAGCCTCGGCATCCCCACCAGCAACATCCTCATCGCAGAAAACGGCTCCAACGTCATCCTGACCAGGGATGAGATCAAGCTGGGCGAACCGGTCACGGCCGGTGCCGTCATGGTGGACGGCCTCGGCGTGGGCGATGTGGGGAATGTGGTCCTGCGGGACCGCAAGCACCTGTCGGAGGACGGCCTCGTCATCATCGTGGCCACCGTGGACAGCAAGACCGGCAAGGTGCTGGCCGGCCCCGATCTCGTGAGCCGTGGCTTCGTCTACGTGCGCGAGAACGAGAGCCTGATGGACGGTGCCCAGAGCATCGTAGAAAACGCGCTGGACCGCTGCGTGGACGAACACGTCCGCGACTGGAACAGCGTTAAGACCCGTGTGCGCGAGGCGCTGAGCAGCTATATCTACCGCCGCACCAAGCGCAGCCCGATGATCCTCCCCATCCTGATGGAGGTCTGATAGAGGCCGCCCGACGCGGCGGCAGATCAGGAGGCAGAAGATTTGATGAAACGAAAACCGAGATGGACGCTTGAGATACTGACCGGCGCGCTGGCCGTTCTGTGCGGCCTGCTGTTTCTGGTGCTGCTCGTCCAGCGCCCGGCGGGCTGGCCGGTGCTGGTGGTGCTGGTGGTGCTGTGGGGCATCGGGATGGGGCTTTTCCGTTACCGGCTGCGCAGCTGGCTTGCGCGCTGGGTAACGGGCGGGAGTTTTGAAAACTCCAAGACCCAGTACAGTCTGGAATCCCTGTCTCAGCCGGCGGCGGTGCTCTCCGGCGAGACGGTGCTGTGGTATAACACCGCATTCCGCCAGCGACTGCTGGGCGGCGAAGACCGTCTGGCCAGCCGGGCGCAGAAGCTGCTGCCCGGCCTGGACCTGCAGCTCTGCCGCACGGCGGACGGTCAGCAGCTCAACCTGGCCGACGGCGTGTGGAGCATCCACAGCTCCACGGTGCCGGGCCAGAGCGAGAGCGTCACGCTCCTGATCTTCAACGAAGAGACCGCGCTGCGCCGGGTGGAGGCCGAGTACAAGGCCAGCCGCCCCGGCTACATGGTCTTTCTGGTGGATGGCTACGACGATGTCTTCAGCGATATGCTGGATAGCGAGCGCGCCCGCCTGCTGGAGGGCATCAACCGTGTGCTGGAGGATCTGATCGGGCGGGGCACCGGCTTTCTGCGCCGGGTGGCCAGCGGCCGGTATATCGCTGTGGTGGAAGAGCGCCATCTGGAACAGTACGCAAAGCGCGGCTATGATGTGCTGGATAAGATCCGCGCCCTCGACCCCAGCGTGAACCTGTCCATCTCCATCGGCATCGGCCGCGGGGCCAAGACCCTGCGGGAGGCGCAGGATATGGCGGTGCAGGCGCTGGATATGGCGCAGGGCCGCGGCGGCGACCAGGCCGCCGAGATGACGCCGGACGGCTTCACCTTCTACGGCGGCGTCAGCCACGGCGTGGAAAAGCGGAGCAAGGTCCGCAGCCGCATCGTGGCCGACCAGCTGGTCAAGCTCATCAAGGAGGCCGACCATGTGGTCATCATGGGCCACCGGATGAGCGACCTCGACGCCATCGGCGCGGCAGAGGGTGTGCTGCGCATCTGCAAGATCTGCGATGTGCCCGCCGTCATCGCTGTCCGCCGGGACGCCACGCTGGCAGGTTCCCTCATCGACGCTCTGGTCCGGGCCGGGCAGGAGGATGACTTCATCGACCCCAAGGGGGCGCTGCCCATCGTCTCAAAAAAAACGCTCTGCATCGTGGTGGATACATACCAGACCGGCCTCGTGGAGAGCAAGGAGATCCTGGAAAAGTGCGGCAAGGTGGCCGTCATCGACCACCACCGCAAGGGCGTCGGCTTCATCGAGAACCCGGCTCTGGTCTGCCACGAGCCGTATTCGTCCTCGGCCAGTGAGCTGGTCACGGAGCTGCTGCAGTACGTCGGCACCCGCGACGACAAGCCCAACCGGGTCGAGGCCGAGGGCCTGCTCTCCGGCATCATGCTGGACACCCGCGACTTCACCCTGCACACCGGTGTGCGCACCTTTGAGGCCGCTGCGGCCCTCCGCCGCTATGGCGCGGAGACCGAGCGGGTCCGCCAGCTGTTCGATGTGACGATGGTGGAATACAACGCCAAGGCCGCGCTGGTGGAAGCAGCCCAGATGTACAAAGGCTGTGCCATCTCGGTGGGCGGCGAGCTCGCCCCGGAGGCCCGCGTGGCCGTGGCGCAGGCTGCAAACGACCTGCTGACCATTCAGGGCGTCGATGCCAGCTTCGTGGCCGTTCCGGTGGGCACGGGTGTGAACGTCTCGGCCCGCAGTCTGGGGGCTGTGAATGTGCAGGTCATCATGGAGTCGCTGGGCGGCGGCGGCCACCAGACCATGGCGGCGGCCCAGCTCAAGCACATCACCCCGGAGGCGGCGCGGGCACGTATCCAGACCGCCATCGACCAGTACCGGGAGTCGCAGAAAAAGAGCGCCCCAGATACGAAAAAATGAGGAAAGGGGAATCTTCCCATGAAGCAGTATGATTATCTCATCGTGGGTGCCGGTCTGTACGGCGCGGTGTTTGCCCACGAGGCGAAGAAGGCCGGCAAGCGCTGCCTCGTCATCGACAAGCGCGGCCACATCGCGGGCAACATCTACACCGAGCCGGTGGAGGGCATCAACGTACACCGCTACGGCGCCCACATCTTCCACACCAACAACAAGGCCGTGTGGCAGTATGTGAACCAGTTCGCGGAGTTCAACCGCTACACCAACAGCCCGGTGGCCAACTACCACGGCGAGATCTACAACATGCCCTTCAACATGAACACCTTCAACAAGATGTGGGGCGTGGTCACGCCGGCCGAGGCCAGGGCCAAGATCGAGCAGCAGAAGGCCGAAGCGGGCATCACCGAGCCGAAGAATCTGGAAGAGCAGGCCATCAGTCTGGTGGGCACCGACATCTACGAGAAGCTGGTCAAGGGCTACACCGGCAAGCAGTGGGGCCGCCCCTGTACCGAGCTGCCCGCGTTCATCATCAAGCGCCTGCCCGTCCGTTTTACCTACGACAACAACTATTTCAACGCGCTGTATCAGGGCATCCCCAACGGCGGCTATACCGCTCTGGTGGAGAAGATGCTGGATGGTGTGGAAGTCCGCCTGAACGTGGACTATCTGGCCGAGAAGGCGTCTCTGGACAAACTGGCGGAGAAAGTCGTCTACACCGGCCCCGTCGATGCCTACTTCGGCTATCAGCTGGGCGCATTGCAGTATCGCAGCGTCCGGTTCGAGACCGAGGTGCTGGACACCGACAACTACCAGGGCAACGCCGTCGTGAACTACACCGACGCCGAGACCCCCTACACCCGCATCATCGAGCACAAACACTTTGAGTTCGGCACCCAGCCCAAAACGGTCATCAGCCGCGAGTACAGCGCCGAGTGGAAGAAAGGCGATGAGCCGTACTACCCCGTCAACGACGAGAAGAACGGTGCGCTCTACGCTGCATACAAGAAATTGGCCGATGCTGAGCCGGGGGTCATCTTCGGCGGCCGTCTGGGCGAGTACAAGTACTACGATATGGACAAGGTCATCGAGGTAGCACTGTCGGTGGCGGAAAACGAACTGGCATAACAGCAGGTTCCCGGCCGCACGAGGGAAAAGCACCCGGCGATGCGGTCGGATATCAAGTTGACGGAAGCGGTCAATTGCTGTATACTAGAACTTACAAGAACGGCACCGGTTTTTCCGGTGAGAAGTGAGGGATACTATCATGAAAGTGATTCTGAAGCAGGACGTCAAGGGCATTGGCAAGAAGGACGAGATCCATGAGGTCTCCGACGGCTACGCCCGCAACTTTCTGTTCCCGCGCAAACTGGCCGCTGTGGCCGACGCCAGCGCGGTGAATATCGCACGCGGCAAGGAGGCTGCTGCGGATTTCCACGAGGCCGAGACGGTGGCTGCTGCCCAGGCTCTGGCGGCGAAGATCAACGGCAAGACCGTGACCATCAAGGCCAAGGGCGGCGCATCCGGCCGTCTGCACGGCAAGGTCACCGGCAAGGAAGTTGCCGAGGCTCTGGCCCAGCTGGCCGGTGCTCCCATCGACAAGAAGAAGATCGAGCTGGAGACCAAGGATATCAAGGACGCAGGCGTGTTCAACGCCAAGGTGCGTCTGCATGTCGGTGTCGTGGCTTCCTTCAAGATCATGGTGGAAGTGGAGCAGGCCTGATTCCAAAATGCCTGTCAGCGCCCCCTCAGTGCAGGGGGCGCTTTTTGGGTTTCTGAGAGGAAAACGATACCATGCCGAACGAACGACATTATACCAATGAACTGAATCTGGAGAGCGTGGGCATCAACCTGCCCTACAACATGCAGGCCGAACAGAGTGTGCTGGGCGCGGTGCTGCTCAAGCCGGATACCCTGACCGACCTGGTCGAGATCATCCGGCCGGAGATGTTCTACACCCGCCAGAATGCACAGATCTATTCCGAGATGCTGCGGCTCTTCACGAGCGACCAGACCATCGACTTCGTCACCCTGCTGGACGCAGTCATCTCGGACGGCGTCTTCCCCAGCGCGGACGAGGCGAAAGTCTACCTGACCGGTCTGGCCGAGACGGTGCCCAGCATCTCAAACGTCAAGGCCTATGCCCAGATCGTGCAGGAAAAGTATCTGGTCCGCCAGCTGATGGGGGTGGCGAAGGATATCTTGCAGGATGCGGGCGATGAGCCGGACGCGGACCTGCTGCTGGAAAACGCCGAACAGCGCATCTACGAGATCCGCTCCGGGCGGGACTCCAGCGCACTGACGCCCCTTTCTTCCAGCATGGTGGAAACGCTGACCAACCTGCAGAAGATCAGCGGCCCCGATGCCGACAAATACAAGGGCATCCCCACAGGGTTCCGCCTGCTGGATACCGTCCTGACCGGTCTGGGCCGCGGCGACCTCGTCATCCTGGCTGCCCGCCCCGGTATGGGCAAGACCAGCTTTGCGCTGAACATCGCCACCCGCGTGGCCATGCAGCAGAAGGTACCGGTGGCCATCTTCAGCCTCGAAATGACCAAGGAACAGCTGACCAACCGCATCCTCTCGGCGGAAGCTGGCATCGACAGTCAGGCGTTCCGCACCGGTGCCCTTCGTGCCGAGGACTGGGAGTATCTGGCCATGGCGACCGAGAAGCTCCACGATGCGCCCATCTATATGGACGACACGTCCGGCATCACCATCACCGAGATGAAGGCGAAGATCCGCCGGGTCAATCAGGACCCCACCCGCCCGAACGTTGGGCTCATCGTCATCGACTATCTGCAGCTGATGACCACCGGCCAGCGCACCGAGAACCGTGTGCAGGAGATCAGTTCCATCACCCGGAACCTCAAGATCATGGCCAAAGAGATGAATGTGCCCATCATCGCGCTGTCGCAGCTGTCCCGTGCGGTGGAAAAGCAGGGCAACAATTCCAGCCACCGGCCGCAGCTGTCTGACCTGCGTGACTCCGGTTCCATCGAGCAGGATGCCGACTGCGTCCTGTTCCTCTACCGCGATTCCTATTACGCCAGCCAGAATCCCGACGGCGGCGAGGTGGACGCCGACACCGCCGAGTGCATCGTGGCCAAGAACCGCCACGGCGAGACCAGCACAGTGCCGCTGGGCTGGGATGGCGCGCATACCCGCTTTATGGATGTGGATTTCAAACGCTGATGAACGAGATCGTGGAAAAAGTGCGCGCCTTCGCGCAGGAAAACGAGCTGTTCGCGCCGGGGCAGCGGCTGTGCGCCGCCGTTTCGGGCGGGGCCGACAGCATGGCGCTGCTCCGGCTGCTGTTGCTGTTCCAGCCGGTGTTCGGCTACGAGCTGACGGCCTGCCATGTGAACCACGGCCTGCGGGGAGAGCCCGCCGACCGGGACGAAGCCTTTGTCCGCGCCGAATGCGCCCGGCTGAACGTGCCGCTGCGCGTGTTCCATCCGGCTGACGTGGGCGCTGCTGTTCCGGCGCATCCAGGGGAGGACTGGGCGCGGAAGCTCCGCTATGCCTGCTTCGATGCTCTGCGGGCCGGTGGGATAGATGCGGTCGCTACCGCCCATACTGCTACTGACCAGACCGAGACGCTGCTGTTCCGGCTGGCGCGGGGGGCCGGTCTCCACGGCGCAGCGGGCATCCGGCCCAGCCGCCCCGGCTTCTGCCGCCCGCTGCTCTGCCTGACCCGCGCGGAGACCGAGCAGGTCTGCACGGCATGCGGCCAACGCTGGGTGACGGACGAGACGAACGCCTCCGATGCCTACGCCCGCAACCGGCTGCGCCACGCGGCGCTCCCGGCCCTGCGCTCGGTGAACGAGGCAGCGGAGGAAAATTTCGCCCGCTTCTGCGAAAAGGCCGCCCGCGCGGATGCCTACTTTGCACAGCGGGCGGAAGAGCTGCTGGAAGACGCGGAAGTCCTGCTGCCGCCCGCCCTCCCGGCGGGGGCACGGTATGCGCTGCAGAGCGGCCGGCCCGTCTGGGGGCTGGAAGGGCTGCAGGAGGCCGACCCGCTGATCCTGGAAGCTGCTCTGCACAGTCTGGTGGCCCCGGTGCGGGATGCGGAGGAAAAATACATCCGCCTGCTCAGCACTCTGGTGGAGCAGGGGAGCGGGGCCGTCCAGCTGACCGGAAGCGTCCGCTTCTGCGCGGGCGGCGGGGTGCTCTGGATGGAGAAAATGCCCGCCGCGGCAGCCCCGGACGACCCGGCGGCTGCGGTGCTCCCGCTGCCGTTTGACCCGGTAGGACCGCTGGAGATCGCCCTTCCGGGGGGCTGGATGCTCGCAGCCCGGCAGATTCCGGGCGGTTTTCAAGAAAAAACACAGGGTGTTCATAAAAAAGACTTAAAAAATCAGGCAGATTATGCTAGAATAATAATGCTATATTCTGCGCTCACGCTGCGCTGCCGCCAGCCGGGGGATACGTTCCGCCCGGCGGGACGCGGCATCCGCAAAGAGCTGCGCAAATGGATGAACGAAGCGGGCATCCCGCCCGAAGAACGAGACCGTCTGCCGCTGCTTGCGGCGGGGAGCGAGGTCGTGTGGGTCTGCGGTGCAGGCTTTGCCGACGGGCTGGCTCCCACGGCGGACAGTGAAAACGTCTTGCAGATGGAAGCGCAAAAAATGGAGGAACAACAATGAGTATGCACGACGATATCGAGAAAGTTCTGGTCAGCGAAGAACAGCTGAAGGCCAAGGTCGCGGAATTGGGCGCCCAGATCAGCAAAGACTACGAGGGCAAAAACCTCGTCCTTGTCTCCATCCTGAAGGGCTCGGTGGTCTTCATGGCCGACCTGATGCGGGCGGTGAGCATCCCGTGCAGCATCGACTTCATGGTGGTGTCCAGCTACGGCGGCAGCAACACCACCTCCAGCGGCCTGGTCAAGATCATCAAGGATCTGGACGGCGACCTCTCCGGCAAGGATGTGCTGATCGTGGAGGATATCCTCGACACCGGCGTCACCCTGTCCAACCTGGTGCCGATGCTCAAGATGCGCAACCCGAACTCCGTGAAGATCTGCACCATCCTCGACAAGCCCAGCCGCCGCAAGGCCGACATCCAGCCCGACTACGAGGGCTATCAGGTGCCGGACGAGTTCGTGGTGGGCTATGGCCTGGACTACGATGAGAAATACCGCAATCTGCCCTATGTCGGCGTGCTCAAGCCCGCTGTCTACGAAAAATAAGTAAGAATAGAACTGGAGTTGATCCCTTTTGCAACCGAAACGACCTCGCTTTAACCCCCTGATCCTGGCGCTGGCTCTGGCGGCTGTGCTGATGATCTGGTCGGTGCTGGGCACCAGCGGCAGCAGCACGAGCGGCTCGACCATGAGCTACTCCACCGTGGTGCATTACTTTGAGCACAATCAGGTCACGGACTTCACGCTGGACCGGAACACCAGCATCATCACCCTGACGCTGAAGGAGGGCGACCTGGCCCTGCCGGACACCTCGTCCGCAGCCGGCACCACGCAGGCCACCGGCGGCCTGCTCAGCGGGATGTTCTCCACCTCCTCGGCGGCGTCCGTCGGCGCGGTGAAGAACGACGACGGCACTGTGACCGTCCGTTACAAGCTGCCCTATGCCTACGTTTTCATTGAGAATGTGGACAAATATATCGCTTCCTACGATGCGGCGAACCCCGACGCACCGATGACCTACGACTACACCACACTCAAGGAGACCATCCCCTGGATGGAGATCCTGTTCTATCTGGGGATGCTGGGCTGCACCGGCTTCCTGCTCTTCTCCATGATGCGGGGCGGTGCCGGTGGCGGCGGCATCATGAACGTCGGCAAAGCCAAGGTCAAGGATGAGCATGAGAACAAGAAGACCGCGACCTTCGCCGATGTGGCCGGTGAGGACGAGGAGAAGGAAGAGCTGAAGGAAGTCGTCGAGTTCCTCAAGAGCCCGGACAAGTTCAACTCCCTCGGTGCCCGCATCCCCCACGGCGTCCTGCTCGTGGGCCCTCCGGGTACCGGCAAGACCCTGCTGGCCCGCGCCTGCGCCGGTGAGGCCGGTGTGCCGTTCTACTCCATCTCCGGCTCGGATTTCGTGGAGATGTACGTCGGCGTCGGCGCTTCCCGCGTACGCGACCTGTTCGACAAGGCCAAGAAGACCATGCCCTGCATCATCTTCATCGACG
The DNA here is from genome assembly GCF_003478405.1 of Faecalibacterium sp. AF28-13AC. NCBI lineage: Bacteria > Bacillati > Bacillota > Clostridia > Eubacteriales > Oscillospiraceae > Faecalibacterium > Faecalibacterium sp. AF28-13AC. The sequence goes on from NZ_QUFG01000001.1 coordinate 348,906, forward strand.
AGATCGACGCGGTCGGCCGCCAGCGCGGCGCCGGCCTGGGCGGCGGCCACGATGAACGTGAGCAGACCCTGAACCAGCTGCTGGTCGAGATGGACGGTTTTGAGGCCAACGACGGCGTCATCGTCATGGCGGCTACCAACCGTGCCGACATCCTCGATAAGGCGCTGCTCCGCCCCGGCCGCTTCGACCGTCAGGTCTATGTCGGCCTGCCGGACGTCAAGGGCCGTGAAGAGATCCTGAAGGTCCACACCAAGAACAAGCCTCTGGCCCCGGATGTGTCGCTGAAGGTCATTGCCCAGCGCACCGCCGGTTTTGCCGGTGCAGACCTCGAAAACCTCGTCAACGAGGCCGCGCTGCTGGCAGCCCGCCGCAGCCGCAAGGCCATCACGATGGAGGACATCGAGGAGGCATCCATGAAGGTCATGGCAGGCCCTGAAAAGAAGAGCCGCGTCGTGACCCCCGAAGAGAAAAAGCTCACGGCCTACCACGAGGCAGGCCACGCGGTGGCGGGCTTCTACTGCAAGCACCACCCCCGTGTGCATGAGATCACCATCATCCCGCGCGGTCAGGCAGGCGGCTACACCATGTATCTGCCCGAAAAGGACCGCAGCTACGTGACCAAGGGCGAGATGTTCGAGGACATCGTGTCCAGCCTGGGCGGCCGCGTGGCCGAGCAGCTGATTTTGGAGGACATCTCCACCGGTGCCTCCAACGACCTGCAGCAGGCCACCAATATCGCCCGCCAGATGATCACCAAGTACGGCTTCTCCGAGCGGCTTGGCCCGGTGGTCTACGGCACCTCGCAGGAGGAGACCTTCCTGGGCCGCGACTTTGGCCAGGGCAAGGGCTACAGCGAGACGACCGCCGCCGAGATCGACAGCGAGATGCGCGATATCATCGACGAGGCCTACGAGACCTGCCGCCGCACCCTGACCGAGCACATCGACCAGCTGCATGCACTGGCACAGGCTCTGATGGAGCGTGAAAAGCTCAACGAGCAGGAGTTCAATACCGTGATGGCGGGCGGCAAGCTGTCCCCGCGTGACGGGGACGAACCCAAGGCGGAGGCAGCGGCTCCCGTGGAGACGGCCCCGGTGGAGCCTGCTGAGCCGGCCGAACCGGCAGAACCTGCCGAGCAGGCCGAGAATGCCCAGCTCGGCGAAGCATTCATCCCGGAGCAGGATGCTCCGACGAGCGAAGAATAAACCACGAAGGGAGCGAGTGTTGTGGAGGAAAATTTTGATCCGGTCGCACGGACAAGAGCGAATTACTACACTCCCGGCAGCCCGGTGCAGTTCGTCTGCGTGGAGCTGCTCAAGGGCGAGGCCAGCGGCGACCATGCGGTCTGCCTGACCTTTAAGAACATTTCCCGCGTGACCCTGACCGCACTGGAGATCCATTTCAAGTGCAAGGGCGTGGATGGCGTCATCCTCTGTGAGGACCAGTTCGAGTACCGCGACATCGAGGTCAAGCCCGGCGAGAGCTTCGGCATGGACGATGCAGTGTTCGTGACCCAGAAGGCCATCACCAGCGTGGATGTGTCTCTCCGAAATGTTTACAGCGGCAAAAAGGTCGTGCATCTGGACGCCATCAAGCGCGTCCGCCTGCCCGCCCCGCGCCGCCTGAGCCCGGAGCTGCAAAAGGCGCTGGAAGCCCGGATGAACCGTCAGGGCCTCAAGTATATGCCCCAGGTCTTCGAAAACGGCTGGTACTGCGCCTGCGGTTCCTTCCACCCGAAGGAAGAAGACACCGTTTACTGCACCGAGTGCGGCTGCGACCGCATCCTGCTGCAAAACGCATTGAACACCCTGTTGCAGCCGGAAAAGAAGGAGCCTGTGCCCGCCGCCGAGCCGGTGCGGCCTGTGCAGACGGAGCCGGACGAGCGCACCCGCGTTGTGGGCGCTGCCCCGGTCCCGCCGGAAGAGCCGACCCGCATCGTGGGCAGTGTGCCGCCCCGGACAGAACCGGATGCGGAGGCCACCCGCGTGATGCCGCCGCGCACGACCCTGCGGCCTTCGGCTGAGGAAGTGGACAGGCCTGCTTCCTTTGCGCCGCCGCTGGAGACCGCGCCGGATGCAGAGAGCACCCGTGTGCTGGATGCTTCCACCCGTGCGGCATTTCCCGGCAAAACCAGCCCGGCCCATGCGGACGACGAGGGGACCCGCGTCATCCCGGCCAGAGGGCGGGAGACCGTTCGCCCGGCCGAACCGGAGGACGCCGAAGAGGAAGAGCAGACCGAAGCCCACGACGGCGTGGCCGAAACGCTCATCCGCTGGGTGCCGCCGCTCACGGCCATCATCTGCGCCGGCATCGCGCTGTGGGGCTTTGTGTACTATCAGTTCATGATGTAAAAAACGAACGGAGGAGGCCCAACGCTTCCTCCGTTTTTGGTTTTCTCAAGGGAGGATACTATGCCAGACGAAACACTGCAAGTGGCATTTGAGATCAAAACAGCCTGCGACGAGATCAGCCGCAAGCTGCTGCGCTGGCACTGGGAGCGAAAGCCCGGTGCCCACAGCCTGAACGCCCTGCTGGAACACATCGCCCAGCGCCAGCAGGAGAGCCCGGAGTATTACGAGCGGATGCCCGACCTTTCGGGCAGGACGAGCTGGAGCCAGCTGGACACCACCCTGTGTATGCGGGTGCTGCTGGACCCCGAAAAGGACGCCGCCCATCCGCTGGACCTGCTGGGCAATACCGAACACCCCGGTGCTGCCCGCCGCGCCTGCAACGCGGTGCGCACGGCCCGCAACGAGGCCGCACACGCATCGGACCGCACCGCCGGGACCCAGGCGGCCATTCTCTTCAACGAAGCCGTGGAGGCGCTGGAAGAGGGCTATGCGGGCACAGCCCTGCGCACCAGTGAGCTGGAGCAGTATTACCGGCAGGCGGAGGCATTTCTGGACCGCTGCGGGGCAAGAAAGCCCGTCGCCAGGGCATCGCAGCCGGAGGGGCAGGAGACGCGCAGCACCGGAAAAACCCGGAACGCCAGCCAGCGGAACGGGTCGGGTTCGGGCGCTGCGGCCAGCCGCAGGCCGCGTTCCGGCAGCGCGGGCCGCACTTCGGGCAGCCGGAACGGCACGGCCCGCAAAAACACGACGAATCGCAAACAGGGGAACGGCAGACGCAGCCGGACGCCCCGCACGAATTACGCGGTGCTGGGCCTGCTGCTGGCTATGCTGGTGCTGGGCCTGCTCTTCCGCTGGATGGGGATGGGAAAATGAAACAAAAACTGATTTTTCTGGATATCGACGGCACCCTGCTGCCGCCGGGTGAGATGACCGTGCCGGATAGCGCGGTGGAGGCTCTCCGCCGCGCCCGCGCCAACGGGCACAAGCTCTTTCTCTGCACCGGGCGGAACCTCCGGATGACCGAACCGCTCTTCCACTACGGGTTCGACGGCTTCGTCTGCTCGGCAGGCGGCTATGTGGGCTGTGAGGGAAAGGTCCTGGTGGATCTCCCCATGGAGCCGGAGCAGGTGCGCGGTCTGCGGGCGGCGCTGCAAGCATGCGGGGCCGAGTGTACACTGGAAGTGCGGGACGATACTTATGGCGGCATCAAAATGATCGAGCGGTTCGCCAACCTCTTCCCCAAAAAGCCGGGCCAGACCAACAGCGAGGCCGAGCGCTGGCGGAAGATGATGGAGTTCGGGATGACCATCCGCCCCATCGAGGAATACCACGGCGAGCCGGTCTACAAGATCGTTTTCATTGCGCCCAACGAAGCCTGCCTGACGGAGGTAAAGCGGCAGTACGAAGACCAGTTCGTCTTCTGCGAATCCCGCCTTGGCGACGAGGGCGGCGGCATCGTGAACGGAGAGCTCATCAACCGCAAATTCAACAAGGGCAGCGGCATCCGGGCCATTTGCAATCACCTGGGCTGCTCGCTGGCCGATACCATCGGCTTTGGCGACAGCGACAACGACTTGCAGATGACGGACGTTGTCGGCATCAGCGTCTGCATGGCCAACGGCTCAGATAACCTGAAAAAACGCTGTGACCGCATCTGCCCCGCCGTCACCGACGACGGCATTGCGCGGGAATTTGCGGCGCTGGGGCTGATCTGAGGACAAACCAATGAATTTGAACCGGACAGCATGTGGGCGTGGGAAAATGTTCGGTGCGGCCACACGGAAAATTACTACGAAGCGTCTCTTTTGACGCTTCGGAACAGGTCCTGAAGCATTGGGACACCGAACGAGAAGCGTTGATCCAAGGCGCAAGGGTACTCACCGAACAGTTCCGGAGAAAAAATTAGAAGATCAAAAAGAAAAACGACCGGGAAGTCTCTTGGATGAGAGACTTCCCGGTCGTTGCGCTACATCTCTGCCCCGCCGTCACCGACGACGGCATTGCGCGGGAGTTTGCGGCGCTGGGGCTTATCTGAGCCGGAATGCCTCATACAAAAAGAGCGCACAATGGTGCTGGATAGCCCAGTGGAGCACCCGCTTGAGCCGGGGGAGCTGGCTCTCATCCAGCTCCCGGAGAACAGCCTGCACAAGAGGATCCCGGCAGATGGCCGCGATGTTCCGCAGGCTGTTTTTGTTGTGTGCGGCCTCCTGCGCGATGCAGCGGCGGACCCGGCCTAAAAAGGCCTTGTCGAGCCGCGGACGGTAGACTTCGGGCGGGAAGCGCAGGGCAAGCTCTGCCGAGACCTTCTCGTAGAACCGCTTTTCCCGCGCAAAGCGGTCGGCCCGGTATACACCGGTGAGGGAGGCAGGGTTCTGGCAGTAATAATAGAGAGGCTCCGGTACGATGGCGACTGCCCCGGCGTGGGCAAGATAGTCCAGATGGAACAGCAGATCTTCGGACAGGTACTCCCGCTCGGAGAGGAACCGGATGTGGTGCGCCCGGAGGATGGGCAGGGAGTAGAGCCCCTTCCAGACCGACATTCCGATCTCCACGTCGTAGGGATGGTGCGGCCGGGAGCCGACCATGCCGAGAAGAAGCTGGTCGATCTCAGCACCGGTGTAGAGGGAACGCGCATAGTCCTCCGGGGCAAGGCGGACGCTGCCGTCGGCGGAGACATCATAATAGCGGCAGAAGCAGGTGTCGGCCTGTGCCTGGGTGAGCGTGGTCAGAAGCCGTTCCAGCATGTGGGGGTCGGCGTAGTCATCCGGGTCAAGGAAGGCGACAAAATCGCCGACTGCATGGTCCAGCCCGGTGTTGCGGGCTGCACTGAGGCCGCCGTTGGGCTGGTGGACGACCCGGACGCGCGGGTCCTGCCGGGCATAGGCGTCGCAGCGGGCGGCGCAGCCGTCGGTGGCGCCATCGTCGATGAGAAGGATATCAAGGTCCCGGTGGGTCTGCCCCAGCAGGGACGTCATGCTGCGGTCCAGATAGGGCAGAACGTTGTAGGTCGGGACGATCACGCTGATGCAGGGCATTCAGACCACCTCGCTTTCGGAAACTTGTGCGCCGACTTCTTTGCCGGCATGGTAATAGGTGAACCGGGTGCGGAACGCCTGCTCTGCGTTGGCGCTGAGCCGGGCGGCAAAGGCAGGGTCTGCGGCCAGCCGGTCCATCGCCTCGTGCAGAGCCGCTTCCTCCTTGGGCACCACAAGGCCGGTGACGCCATCGGTGAGATAGTCGTCTGTCAGGCCCTGTGTCTGGGTCACGATGACGGGTACACCGAGATCCATGGCCGTGAGGAAGGTCAGCTGCCCGGAGGCGATCTGGTCGTTTTCAAAGGCGAAGAGAACGGCTCTGGCGTTCCGCATCCGGCGCAGCATGGCCTCGCCGAACAGGTTCTGTTCGACCTGGATGTTGGGTTCCGGGCAGGGGGCGAGGACATCGCAGGCGATGCAGAGCGTTTCCGGGCGGCCCCGGAACGCCCGGATGAGGAAGTCATAGTCGCGGTTGCTGCGGCCGGTGGCAAAATAGTAGCCCTGCGCTTTCAGTGCCGGGTCGTCGTAGGCGGCGGGGTCGTGCGGGATCGAGCCGCAGTGGGCAAAACCGAATCGGGAAAGGGGCAGACCGAAGGTCTCGGCGTAGCGCGGGGCCTCGGCGCGGGTGGTCAGCAGGATGCGGTCCACTGCGTCGGAAGTGACGGCGTACCGCACAAAGCGCTCGAACAGCCTCCCGGCAAAGCCGGACCGCGGCTTGTAGATAAAGGTCATGATGACGAGCCGGAACCGCTTTTTGAGGTGGAACAATCGGCAGAAAAACGCGATGGCGATGCCGTAGAATTGCTGCCAGCAGAGCAGGGTCTTGCCGGAATACCGGGCCGGGTGGGTGACCACATGGAGCGCCACCGTGAAAAACTTGAGGTAGCGGCGCAGACCGTAGGTTGTGTTGTTGGGATAAAGCTCGACTTCCCAGGGGGAAGCGGTCGCTTCTTCCAGCCCGCGCACAAAGCCCTCGGCCTCCTCATAGTTACTGTCGATCAGCAAAATGTATTCTGCCATATCCTGAACCTCCGCAATGTGATCTTGTCAGCCCCTCGCAGGATCGGGATCTCCGTGAAAAGAGGGAATTAGACTAAAATCATTATAAAGGATTTGCACATAAAAATCCATCTTTTTATCAAAAAACCGGGAAGCCTCTTGGGTGAGAGACTTCCCGGTCGTTGGTTTGATGGGAGTTAGTAGTGCAGCTGGTCAGCGGTCAGCGCTTCCAGAACAGGGAGCATGGCGGCTGCCTCGGCTCTGGCGGCGGGCAGGTCCATGTCGCGGTAGTTGCCGCATTCCACTTCGCTGGCACCGGGGACAGCGCCCTCAAAGGCCGCCATGAAGCGGAAGGACTCCACCGTCAGCTTCAGCGCTTCGGCAGGGGTAAGGCCGCGCGTGAGCAGATAGAAGCCGGTGCGGCAGCCCATGGGGCCGACGTAGATGACGCCGTCCCGGAAAGCGCTGTTCCGCGCATAGGTGGCGAACAGGTGCTCCAGTGTGTGGGCGGCCCCGGTGGAGAGATAGTCGCCGTGGTTTGGCTTCTTCATCCGGATGTCCCAGGTGAGCACATCGCCGTCCTGACGGCTCAGGTACATGCCGCGGTCCAGTTTGGTGTGGTCCACGCAGAAACTCGCGATCCGTTCCATCCCGTGCACCTCTCAGGCCTGCAGGCGCTGGACGCTGCCGTGGGCGCAGTCCACAGCGATGTCCAGACCGTCGCGGATGTGGCTGCAGGCACCCAGGGCACCCACGATGGTGGGCTTGAGCAGGGCCTTGCCGGCAATGGCGGCGTGGCTGTTCAGGCCAGCCTCCTCGACCACCAGAGCGGCAGCATCGCGGACATACTCCAGCATCTCGTTGGTGGTGGAGGGCACGACCAGCACCATGCCAGGCTTGAACTTGGCGCGGACCTCGTCCAGCGTGCGGCAGACGCAGGCCTTGCCGGAAGCGCTGGTCAGGTCGGCGTTCTCGCGGCCGACGCCCACACCGGTGGACAGGCAGTTGCCGACCATGTGGATCTTGATCATGTTGGTGGTGCCGGAAACGCCCACGGGGACACCGGCGGTGACGACGGCCAGCTCACCGTTGTGCAGGTAGCCGTTCTTCTGGGCCAGCGCGGTGGACATCTCGATCAGCTCGTCGGTGCTCTTGGCGGGGCCCATCAGCAGGGAGGTGATGCCCCAGCTCAGGGAGAGCTGACGCTGGACCTGCTCGTTCATGACGCAGGCGATGATGGGCTGGGTGGGGCGGTACTTGCTCAGCAGGCGGGCGGTGTTGCCGGACTCGGACACGGTGACGATGGCGGCAGCGTTGACGTCCCGTGCGGTCAGGCAGGCAGCGTGTGCGGTGGCATCGCTGACGCTGATCTGGCCGTGGGCGGCATCCTTGAAGCGCTCGTCGCGGTAGTGGGGCTCGTTCTCGGTACGCTCGGCGATGGCGGACATGGTCTTCAGGGCCTCGACGGGGTAAGCGCCCGCAGCGGTCTCGCCGGAGAGCATGATGGCAGAGGTGCCGTCATAGATGGCGTTTGCCACGTCGGAGATCTCGGCGCGGGTGGGGCGGGGGTTGACCATCATGCTGTCCAGCATCTGGGTGGCGGTGACGATGGGCTTGCCGAAGGAGAAGGAGCGGTCGATGACGTTCTTCTGGATGCCGGGCAGCTCGGTGAAGTCGATCTCGACGCCCAGGTCGCCGCGGGCGACCATGACGGCGTCGGCAGCGGACAGGATGCTGTCGATGTTGTTGACGCCCTCACGGTTCTCGATCTTGGCGATGATGCGGATGTTGGAGTCATACTCGTTCAGCAGGTTGCGGATGTCGTAGACGTCCTGTGCGGTGCGCACGAAGGAGGCTGCGATGAAGTCGAAGCCGTTCTGGATGCCGAAGATGATGTCCTCGCGGTCCTTCTGGCTCAGGTACGGCATGGACAGATGGACGCCGGGCACGTTGACACCCTTCTTGGTCTTGATCTTGCCGCTGTTCAGCACGGTGCAGGTGATGTCGGTGTCGGTGACCTTCTCGATGCGCAGCATGATGAGGCCGTCGTCCAGCATGATGGTGCCGCCCTCGTGCACATCGTGGGGCAGGTCCTTGTAGGTGACGGAGCAGATCTCCTTGGTGCCCTCTACCTCGCGGGTGGTCAGGGTGAAGGTCTGGCCGGCTTCCAGCATCTCGACGCCGTTCTTGAACTCCTTCAGGCGGATCTCAGGGCCCTTGGTGTCCAGCAGAGCGGCAACGGGCTTGCCCAGCTCCTCGCGCAGTGCCTTCAGATTGGCCAGGCGGCCGCCGTGCTCCTCATAGGAGCCGTGGGAAAAGTTAAAGCGGGCCACGTTCATGCCGTTGGCGATCAGCTCGCGCAGGACATCCCCTTTGTCGGTGGAAGGGCCCAGGGTGCAGATGATCTTCGTTTTTCTCATGTTGATTACCTCGATCTTTCTCTATTCTACTCTCTATCTTAACGCAACAGCCCGATCGGCTGCATTTGGCAGGCTCCGGCATTCGGGGCCTGCCGCGGCGAAAGACGCCAATATGGTTATTCTCAAAACCATACCATACTATATTATAAACGCTTGGATACAATAGGGCAAGAGGGAGTTAGCAAAGAATTGGTTAAAATTTCGTAAGGAATGCCTGCATCCGGAAAGCCCTTGCATCCGGGAGCGGAACTGCTTATAATGGAACCAGAAAAAGTCTCACTTTCGGGTGGGACGCTCTGGAAACGAAATGGAGAACAAAACTATGGAAAAACGTGTGTTTCTGATCGTTCTGGACAGCTTTGGCATCGGCGCAGAGCCGGATGCAGCCGCCTTTGGCGACGCGGGCACCAATACCCTCGGTGCCATTGCAAAGCACCCGAACTTTCACTGCCCCAATCTGCAGAAGCTCGGCCTGTTCAACATCGACGGCGTGACGGCAGGGGAAAAGACCGCTGCCCCGGCGGGGGCCTTTGCCCGCCTGCAGGAGCAGAGCAAGGGCAAGGATACTACCATCGGCCATTGGGAGATCGCCGGTGTGGTCAGCCCGAAACCGCTGCCCACCTTCCCGGACGGCTTCCCGGACAGCCTCATCCACGAGTTCGAGGAAAAGACCGGCCACAAGGTGCTCTGCAACAAGCCCTATTCCGGCACACAGGTGCTCCGGGATTACGGCGAGCAGGCCATGCGGGAGGATGCCCTCATCGTTTACACCAGCGCCGACAGCGTCTTTCAGGTGGCCGCGCACGAGGAGCTGGTGCCGGTGCACGAACTGTACCGTTACTGCGAGATCGCCCGCGCGATGCTGAACGGCGAATACGGCGTGGGCCGCGTCATCGCCCGCCCCTTCCTGGGCAGCACGGCGGAGACCTTCTACCGCACCACCAACCGCCACGACCTGAGCCTGAAGCCGCCCCGCGCCACCATGCTCGACCTGCTGAAAGACGCAGGCAAGGACGTCATCGCCGTGGGCAAGATCTTCGACATCTTTGACGGCGAGGGCGTGACCGAGAAGATCAAGACCACCGGCAACACCAACGGCATCGCCTTCACCAAAGCCTTGCAGACCCGCGATTTTGAGGGCCTGGCCTTTGTGAACCTCGTCGATTTTGATATGCTCTACGGCCACCGCCGCGACGTGGCAGGCTATGCCGCTGCTGCCACCGAGTTCGATGCGTTCCTGGCTGACTTCATCCCCGGTATGCGGGAGGGTGACCTGCTGATGATCACGGCAGACCACGGCTGCGACCCGTCCTATACCAAAACCACCGACCACACCCGCGAGTATGTGCCGTACCTCATCTGCGGCAGGGGCGTCAAGCCCGGCGTGGACCTGGGCACGAAGCTCTGCTTCGGCACCATCGCCCACACCGTCTGTGAGTACCTTGGTGTAGACGCTTCGACCCTGGATGGCCAGAGCGTATGGGAGAAGATCCGGAAGTAAAAGTCACAGGTTGAAAACAAAAGCGCCAAAGGTGCTTGAAGTATGGTTGAGGTTGTGGTAGACTAGGCCCTGTGCCTGTTCGTGAGGGAAGAGCAGAATCGCTCCTGCTTCCGGACAGAAAAAGGATTGGTTCAAACAAAGGAGATCATACAATGAAACTGAATCGTGCAATGGGTCTGGCAGTGGCCGCCGCTGTTCTGGCTTTTGCTGTGACCGGCTGCTCCGGCACCGCATCTTCCACCGCTTCCTCTGCTGCTTCCAGCGAGGCTGCCTCTTCTGTGGCTGCTTCGGAGGCCGCATCCAGCGAGGCTGCCGCCGCCAGCGTGGTCAGCACCGAGTCCCTCGAAGTGAACGGCAAGACCTACGATGCCGACTGCTACGGCGAGTTCACCCTCTCCAACGGCGACACCATGAAGCTGTGGAAGCTGAACGGCGCATACGACGACCTGAGCGCCCTGCCCATGAAGGGCATGGTCGAGGAGTTCCCCATCGAGGCTGAGGAGAACACCGTGTATGTGGCAGACGTGACCGCAAACGGCGAGACCACCCGCCAGTATCTGCGCGCCGACAAGGCTGGCCGCAACGGCACCGCCTCCGTCAAGACCTTCGAGCTGGAGTCCGCTGAATAATCCGCTCCAACATGAAACAAGAAAAAGTCCCGACCGGTCTGGTCGGGACTTTTTTTGCAGCGGGGTCTTATTCTGCGGAGCTGCTGGAACCGAACAGGGCATCCAGAACGGTGGACGCCGCCTGATGGAGCGAGGAGGCGGCCTGCTCGACCTGCTCCTGTGTGGGCAGGGAAATGGACGGTGCTTCGGAGGAGCTGCTGCTCTCGGCAGGAGGCTCCTCGGCGGGCACTTCGGTGGAGGCAGACGGTTCGCTGCCGGCCGGGGTTTCGGCAGGGGTCTCAGCCGGAGCCTCTGCGGGCTGCTCGCTGCTGGCAGGGGTCTCTTCCGGGACGCTCTCCGCAGGCTCATCCAGGACGACGCTGTCCGCCGGGGTCTCCGGCACGGAAACGGCGGCGTTGGGGTCTGCCGTCGGCGTGTGGACTTCGGTCTTCTCCGGAGTCTGCTGGGTGTCGCTGACCGTGCCCTCACCACCCAGCACGGAGGCGATCAGCTCCTTGGCCTGTGCCACCGAGCTTTCATCCGGTTTCATGACGTAGAGGCTCTGCCCCTTGGCGGAGTAGCACTGGGAGCTCTTGCCGCTGGAACCGGTGACGGAGTAGCTCTGGATATCCCAGTTGGCGAGGTCGCTCAGCTGCATCCGGACCAGCGCGGAGATCTGCTCCTGCGACAGGCTGGTGACGAAGCAGTCCGACACGGCGTCCATCAGCTTGGAAAAGCTCATCAGGACGGTGGGGGACTTGAGCTTGTTCACCATGGCGTCGATGACCTTCATCTGGTTGATGCCGCGCTGGATGTCGCCGGAAGCGAAGGCGTGGCGCTCGCGGGCAAAGGCCAGCGCGCTCTTGCCGTCCAGATGGTTCCAGCCCTCGGCAAAGGTGGTGGGGTCATAGTAACCGGGGCTGCCCACCGAGGTGAACGCCTGGTCGGAGTAGACATCCACACCGCCCACGGCGTCGATGATGCTGATGAAGCCCGCAAAATTGATGCGGATGTAGTGCTCCACATTCACGCCGTAGAGGTTGCCCAGGGTGGCCATGCTGGTCTCCACGCCGTACAGACCGGCGTGGGTCAGCTTGTCCTTACTGCTGGTACCCGCCAGATCGACGTAGTAGTCGCGCGGGGTATTGATGAGAGCCACCCGCTTGGTGGCGGGGTTGACCACAGCCAGAATGTTCACATCGCTGCGGGCCTTTTCGGTCAGCTCTCCGCGGTTGTCCACGCCGCTGAGGTAGATGACGAACGGCTCCTTGGTGATCTTATTCGCCTCAGCACCGGTGAGCAGGCCGGAGGTCACGTTGCCCAGCGCGGCAAGGCCCTGCTGCGCCCAGACGCAGCCGAGGGCCAGCGCCGCGCACAGGAAGACCGAGAAGACGCGGGAGACTCTGCCGGGGGTCCTGTACTCCTGGCAGCGCTTGACCAGCAGCCAGAACAGGGCCAGCAGCGCTGCAATGATGACGAGGTAGAGCGCGGGAAGCATCCGGGTGCGGCAGAGCTGCACGAAGGCTGCCACGCTGAGAATGGCCTGCAAGACCAGCAGGAACGACCCGAATTTCGAGCCGGAGCCTTTCTTTTTGCCAGGCTTTTGGGGCGGCCGGGCCGGGGAGCTGTTCTGCCGGGGCGGCTTTTTGGAGGGCGGCGGCGTCACCGGCCGGGCAGTCTCCGGCGCAAAAAATGCGGAGCTGTCCACCTCAACGGTGCGGTCCGGGTCCTTCCGTGCGCCCCGGTGGATGTGCCGGGTGGTGTCTTTTTCATCGAACATGGAAACTCTCCTTTTGACTGTGCCCTCAGGACAGCGGCGCGATGGTCAGCACGGCGCGAGCGGGCAGGCAGGTGGCGGTCTGATCTTCCGCCGAAAGCCAGCCGAAACTTTCGCAGATGTGGTCCGGGCAGGGCGAATCCACAAAGCGGGCGGCCCCGTCCTTCACCTCGATGTGGACGGTGTAGTAACCGGTGTCCACATCATAGGTGGCGTCGTTGTCCAGAGAAAACTTCTGCACCGTGTTGGCGTCGCCGTAAATGAGCTCGGCCTCCAGGGTGCTGCCGGTGGCGTGTGCGGCCCGCAGGGCGAACAGAACGCCCGCAATGGCCAGCACGGCCAGAACAAAGATCAGGTTGACGACAAGCTTGGAATGTTGTTTCATGGATCATCCTTTGTGCGGAAACAGTTGTTCGAGTTCGGCCAGCCAGAGCGCTGCCGCCGCATCGCTGGGCATCCGCCAGTCGCCGCGGGGCGAGAGGGTCACGCTGCCGATCTTGGGGCCGTCGGGCAGGCAGCTGCGCTTGAACTGCTGGGCAAAGAACCGCCAGTAGAAGTTGCGCAGCCATTTGTACAGCACTTCGTCCGGGTATTCGGCCCGGCCTGCAAAGGCCGCTTTGGCCAGCCGGAAGATCTTGGCCGGGCCGAAGCCGAAGCGCAGCACATAATAGAGATAAAAGTCGTGCAGCTCATACGGGCCGACCAGGTCTTCCGTCTTCTGCGCGATCTCGCCGTCCTTTGCGGGCAGCAGTTCGGGGGAGACGGGAGTGTCGAGGATGTCCAGCAGCACGGTCCGGAGCGCATCGGTGGCGGCGATGTCGGATTCGTACCGGACGAGGTGGCGCACCAGCGTTTTGGGCACCCCGGCATTCACGCCGTACATGCTCATGTGGTCGCCGTTGTAGGTGGCCCAGCCCAGCGCCAGCTCCGAGAGGTCGCCGGTGCCCACCACGAGGCCGCCGGTGCGGTTGGCGGTGTCCATCAGCTCCAGTGTGCGGACGCGGGCCTGGCCGTTCTCAAAGGTAACGTCCAGCACGCTCTCGTCCTGGCCGATGTCGGCAAAGTGGCTGTGGACCGTGTTGGCGATGTCGATCTCGGAGAAGGAAACATGCAGCTCCTCGCACAGGATCTCCGCGTTGCTGCGGGTGCGCCGGGTGGTGCCGAAGCAGGGCATGGTCACGGCCAGCACATCGGTGGTGGGGCGGCGGAGCTGCTTCATGGCGCGGACGGCCACCAGCAGGGCAAGGCAGCTGTCCAGCCCGCCGGAGATGCCGATGACGGCCGTTTTGGCGTGGGCATGTTCCAGCCGCTTGGCCAGACCGTCGGCCTGCATCTTCAGGATGAGCTCACAGCGCTCAGCGCGGCGCTGCGGGTCACCGGGCACAAAGGGGGTCGGGTCCACGAAGCGAGTCAGGGCGGTGTCGGTCAGCGTCAGGCTGAAGTCCACGGTCTGATAGCCGTCCGTGGAAGGCTCGAAGCTGGTGTTGCGGGCCCGCTCGGATTCCATCCGCTGGCAGTCCAGCTCCGTCTCGGCGTGACCGCCTGCAAAGGGAGCCGTTTCAGCCAGCAGGGTGCCGTTTTCCGCAATGAGGTCGTGGCCTGCGAACACCATGTCCTGGGTGCTCTCACCGTGCCCGGCAGAGGCATACAGGTAGCCGCAGAGCAGGCGGGCGGACTGGTTGGCCACCAGCGCCCGGCGGTACTCCGCCTTGCCGACCGTCTCGTCGCTGGCGGAGAGGTTCGCAATGACGGTGGCTCCGGCCAGCGCGTGGAAGGTGGAAGGCGGGAGCGCGCTCCACAGGTCTTCGCAAAGCTCCACGCCCAGCACGAAGCTGGGCATCTCGCGGCAGCGGAAGAGCAGCGAGGTGCCAAAGGGCACCTGCTGGCCGCAGACTGTGAGGGTCTCGACCTCGGTGGAGCCGGGGTTGAACTGGCGCTTTTCGTAGAACTCGCCGTAATTGGGCAGGTACGTCTTAGGAACAAGGCCCAGCAGCCGGCCGCGGCAGAGCACGGCGGCGCAGTTGTACAGCTTGCCCCGCACCAGCAGCGGCAGGCCCACCAGCGCCACGACGTCCAGCTCCCGGCTGGCGTCCAGAAGCGTCTGCAGGCCGGTCAGCGCGCCCTGCTGCAGCGTGCGCTGCAAAAACAGGTCGCCGCAGGTGTAGCCGGTGAGGCAGAATTCCGGGAATACGGCCAGCTTCACGCCGCGTGCAGAGGCTGCGCGCAGCTCCTGAAGGATCTGCGCGGTGTTATAGGCGCAGTCCGCCACCCGCAGTGCGGGCGAGAGAGCGGCTGCTTTCAAAAAACCATCTTTCATCGGAGGATTTCACATCCTGTCTGTTGTGTTTGACTACGGCGGACAGATGAATCGCCGTGGTGAACATAGTATACCACACTCCGGCCAAAACGGAAAGTCACAGAGTGGTAAAAGTTGCGGGAACAAACAAAAAGAGCTGCTGCGGGGCCTCCGCAGCAGCTCAGACAAAACCAAACATGGAAAACGAGATGGACCGTAAGCCGGGTTCTGTATTAAACGACGATCTGTCTCGACCTGCCATTGCTGGCAGGCTCATGCCACCATCGGGACACGCGAGCAGCGCTATCCGTCCCATATAGGTGTTGCTTCCGGTAGGGTTTACAAAGCCGCATGGTCACCCATGCGCTGGTGAGCTCTTACCTCGCCCTTTCATCCTTACCGCATCGCTGCGGCGGTTTCCTTTCTGTTGCACTTTCCCTGAGGTCACCCTCGGCTGCCGTTAGCAGTTACCGTGCTCTGTGAGGCCCGGACTTTCCTCAGGGCGGTCAAAGCCGCCCCGCCGCCGTATGTTCCACTCGTTTTCCGTTCCTCATGATACCATAAAAAAACAAGAATTGCAAGTGGAGGCAAAATTTGTTATAATAATTCATATATGGCGTAAAGATTTCGGGGAGGTGGCACAGGGATGAAATTGATCTTTCCGGTGCCGCCCGAAGCGGACGGCGCGCTGCTGCGCAATTTTCTGCGCCGGTGTGCCGTCTCCACCGAGCTGGCCCGCGCGGTCAAGTTCCACGGCAGCGGCTTCTGGGCTGGTGGACAGCCCATCCTGGCGAACCGCCGGGTCGAAGCCGGGCAGGACATTTGGTTCGAACTGCCTGCTGACGGGGCCGGTGTGGCCCCGCAGCCGGAGATCCCGGTGCAGGCCGTCTATGAGGATGCGTTCGCCATCGTGCTGGACAAGCCGCCGCACCTGGCTGTGCATCCCACGCTGAACTATCCGCTGGATACGCTGGCCAACGGCTATGCGGCCCGGATGGAGGCGCGGGGCGAGAGCCCGGTCTTCCGCCCGGTGAACCGGATCGACAAGGACACCAGCGGCCTTGTGCTGGCCGCAAAGAATGGCTACGCCGCTCCGCTGCTGGCCCGGAACGTCGAAAAGCTCTACTATGCCGTCGTGGAGGGCGAACTGCCCCTCGGTAAAGGCGTCATCGACGCCCCCATCGGCCGTCAGGCCGAGAGCATCATCGGCCGGTGTGTGACGCCGGACGGCAAGCCCAGCCGGACGGAGTATACCATAGTAAGAGCGGAGCACGGTCTCAGCCTGGCCGCCTGTGTCCCGGTGACGGGGCGGACGCACCAGATCCGGGTCCACTTTGCCTCCATCGGCCACCCGCTGGCCGGAGATGACCTCTACGGTGGGAACCGGGAGCGGATCGGGCGGCAGGCGCTGCACTGTGCAGAGCAGCGCTTCCGGGTGCCGGAATACGAGATAACGCCGGAGGGCATCCGCATCACGGCACCGCCTCTGGAACAGAGCCGGGCCGTCACCGTGAAAAGCCTGCTCCCGCCCGATCTGCGGGCACTTTTCGGGGAAGACCCCCTGGAAATATGAAAACTAAGTGAAAAGTCCGTGAAAGGTCTGCCCAATTTTTGTGAGGAACCTTGTTTCAGCGCGGACGGCGTGTATAATTGAAATGAATTTGTGATTTTTGATCCTTACAGTCAGGAAGGAGCAACCCCTTTTGATCGAAGAAAAGACAAAGGAGCCGATGCAGGAGGCTCCGTCAGCACCGCCGGTGAAGCACAAGCGGACGCTGCGGTCCCTCTGGGCACAGCTCCAGTGCAGCCGGCTGCTGCGGAAACACCGCTTCCGCCGGAAGACGCAGCGCCACATGAACGACCTTTCGCAGAAGCTGCGGGGGAGCGCTTTGGTGCTGCGGGTGGGCGAGACCCTGTATGCGTTGGGCTTTGCCGCCGAATATGCTGTGGTGCGCATGGGCCGGAATATCTCCGCCATCGCACGGTGGCTGGCGCACGGCATCCGCAATGTGTTCCATGAGCTGGCCGCGCTGGCGTTCCCCGGTGCTGCCCAGATGTTCCGGGACCTGTTCGGCCCGGTGATCCTCTTTTTCCGGGGCACGGGGGCACTGCTGGTGCACGCCCGCGCGGTCCGGAAGGAGAAAGGCTTCGGCGCGGCCGTCAAAGCCAGCGTCCATTATCTTACCAGCGGCATCCGGCGCAACCTTCGGCTGCTGCCCCGGATGGCCATGTACATCCTGCCGGTGTGTATGCTGGCGGTGTTCGTGACGGTGTTTGACCGCACCATCCAGCAGCCCTACGCATTGGCGGTGCAGGTCAATGGGAAGACCGTCGGCTATGTGGCCAACGAAGAAGTCTTCAACCTTGCCCGTGAGGACGTGATGGAGCGTATCAATTACGCCGGTACGGACAAGACCGACTGGACCATTGAGCCGAACTATACCATCTCGGTGGCGCATCAGGTCATGGACGAGAGCGAGACCGCCGACGCCATCCTGAAGAGCGCCAGCGACGAGATCAGCGAGGGCACGGCTCTCTACCTGAACGGTGAGCTGACGGCCGTGTGCGCAGACGGCGACGCCCTGCGCAGCTACCTGAACAGCCTGCTGGCCCCCTACGAGGAAGAGTACAAGAACGACGAAAACGTCACCGTCGGCTTCAGCAAGACCGTTCTGCTCGAAGACGGCATCTATTTCAACGACAGCTTCGAGGACGACAATTCCATCGAGGATATGATCTCCGGCGTCCGCCAGCAGGAGAAGACCTACACGGTCCAGATCGGCGACACCCTGTGGTCCATCGCCCGGAAGAACGACCTGACCTTCCGCGAGCTGTGTGCGCTGAATCCGAACTTCAAGGGGGCAGCCCTGACCGAAAGCTCCAACATCCAGGAGGGCGACACCCTCATCGTGACCAAAGAGGAAGCGACGCTGGAAGTGCGCATCACCAAGATGGAGACCCGGCAGGAGGAGATCCCCTTCACCACCGAGACCACCCAGTCGAACGAATATACCAAGGGCACGACCAAAACCTTGCAGGAGGGTGAGAACGGCCTGCGTCTTGTGACGCTGCAAAATGTCTACGACACGAACGGCACCCTGTTGGAACAGACCGTTGTTTCCACCCAGACCCTCAAGGAAGCCGTGCCCAAGAAGGTGGTCGTCGGCACCAAGAAGGTGACGAACAAGACCGCCTACATCACCGGCAGCGGCCAGTTCATCTGGCCGGTGCCCAACTACCGTAACTGCTCGCGCTGGTACGGCAGCGGCCACAAGGGCGTGGACATCTGCGCACCGGCCGGTACGCCCATCTATGCGTCGGCAGGCGGCACCGTGACCAAGGCGGGCTACAACAAGGCCGGTGCCGGCACGGGCTATGGCTACTCGGTCATCATTAGCCACTCCGGCGGCTATACCACCGTCTATGCCCACTGCCTGTCGCTGACCGTCAGTGCAGGCCAGAGCGTCCGTCAGGGCCAGCTCATCGGTTACGTGGGCAGCACCGGGCGTTCCAGCGGCAACCACTGCCACTTCGAGATCCGCCGCAGCGGCTCGTATCTGGCACCGCAGAACTTCTTCCCCGGCAAAAGATAAGGAAAAAACCTCGCGTTCTGCTGTGTGACGCTTGAGAGGTTCATTCTAACATAACCAAGGAAAAGGAGACGATTACTATGGCAACTCCCCACATCAGCGCCGAAAAAGGCGACTTCGCAAAAACTGTCCTGATGCCCGGTGACCCCCTGCGCGCAAAATTCATTGCAGACACCTTTCTGCAGGATGTCCGCCAGGTGACCGGCGTCCGCGGGATGCTGGGTTTTACCGGTACCTATGAGGGCCGCCCCATCAGCGTGATGGGCAGCGGCATGGGAATGCCCTCCATCGGCATCTACTCCTACGAGCTGTTCAAGTTCTACGATGTGGACAACATCATCCGCATCGGCTCGGCGGGCAGCTACACCGACAAGGCCAAGCTGTTCGACGTCGTGCTGGCCAACGGTGCGGTCAGCGAGTCCAACTATGCCCGCGTTCAGAGCGGCTTCGAGGGGGACATCACCCTGCCCAGCCAGACCCTGAACGACAAGCTCCGCGCTTCGGCGACCAGGCAGGGCATCCCCCTCATCGAGGGCAACATCCACTCTTCGGATGTTTTCTACCGCCAGCCCTCCGAGGAAAAGCCTACCTACTGGGAGAAGCTGCGGGATGAGCGCGGCTGCCTCTGCGTCGAGATGGAGAGCTTCGCTCTGTTTGCCAATGCCCAGGTCCTGGGCAAGAATGCCGCCTGCCTGCTGACCATCTCCGACAGCTTCGTTTCGCCGGAGATCACCACCGCCGAGCAGCGCCAGACCAGCTTCACCAATATGATGAAGGTCGCTCTGGGGGCAGAATACTGATTATGGGTTGAAAAGAAAGAGGGGGACGGCTACCACACGGTAGCTGCCCCCTCTTTTCAGGTGTCATCATAATGCCCGAAGCAGGACGCGATGATGATGTTTCCGTCCTGCTCTTTATAAACGATTCGGTGCGTGTCGTCGATTCGGCGGCTCCACCAGCCGCTCAGATCGCCCTTCAACGGTTCGGGCTTTCCGATGCCCTCGTAGGTGTTCCGCTGGATGTCCTTCAATAGAGTGTTGATCCGTTTCAGCAGCTTTTTGTCCCGCGTCTGCCAAAGACAGTAATCCTCCCAGGCTTCCTCTTCCCAAAGCAGTCTCATTTAATCTACCTCGATCAGGTCATGTTCGGTCAGCTTGGCTTTTCCGGTATCAATATCGTGCACGATCTGACGCAGGTGATTGATGTTGCTCTCTGCGTAGAACGGGTCAGCAGAGACCTCAAACGGAATGCGGTGTTCGCGCGAGACTTTCTTTGCAAAAATCGTGAAAGCGGTCGTCATGGAAAGGCCCATCTCGGCGCAGACCTCTTCCATACTGCGCTTCAGATCCGGGTCCATTCGAAAATTCACGTTGACTGCGTTTGCCATATATCTCAGCCTCCTTCTTAAACCTATTATAAGCACTTGTAATGAAGAGTGCAAGAAATTTCATTACAGAAAATGTGAAAAATCGGAACGCTTGCGGGAAAAGAAGGAATGGGGTATACTTTAATTGATATGAAAAAGGAGGAAGGGCAATGGAAAAGCAGGGAAGGGAAACGATTCCCATCACCCCATCGCTCCGCCTCGTTCCCTATTACCCAGCCTACGAGACTACGCTTCCGTGGTATCAGGATGCAGAGCTATGTCACCAGGTGGACAATCAAAACCGCATTTATGATTTGTCCATTTTGAAAAACATGTATGAGTATCTGAACGCCCATGGCGATCTGTTTTATATCGAGTATGAAGGAATCCTCTGCGGCGATGTTTGTTTACAGACCAGCGGAGAAATTGCCATTGTGATCTGCAAAGAATACCAAAACCGGCACATCGGGCGGGCCGTGGTAGGAAAGATCTTGGAGCTGGCACGGGAAAGGGACTGCCTGGAGTGTTTTGCGGAGATTTATTCGTTCAATGCACAGTCTCAGGCGGTGTTCCGCTCAATAGGATTTGTGCAGAAGGATGCAGAAATGTTTGTTTATCCGCTGAAATAAGAAGGAGGACTACACCATGACGAATCTGACGCTGGAAGAAAAGAAGGAGCTGATTCGGAGGGCACTGAAGGCCCGCGAGGGGGCCTATGCGCCCTATTCGGACTTTCTGGTTGGCGCGGCGCTGCGGGCGGAGGACGGCCGCGTCTTCACCGGCTGCAATGTGGAGAACGCCGCCTTTACCCCGACCAGCTGCGCCGAGCGCACGGCGCTGTTCAAGGCGGTGAGTGAGGGCGTGACCCGGTTCACCGACATTGCCGTCGTGGGGGCCCGCCGGGGCGAGGTGAACAAACAGATCACGTCGCCCTGCGGGGTCTGCCGTCAGGCGCTGTTCGAGTTCGGCGGGCCGGAGCTGAACGTCATCATGGCCAGGACGCCCGATGATTTCATCGAGCGCAGTATGGACGAGCTGCTGCCCTTCGGCTTCGGGCCGTCCAACGTGGCGGGCAACAAAGCGGTGGAGGAATGAGGCCGCAGACCGGGCAAAAAAACGCAAAATTGGACAAAAAGCAAGACTTTCACGCGAATTTTACAAAAAATCTGTAAATATTTTGTAATCGGAAATTCCTTGCTTTCGTCACAGATCCCGGCTATACTTGGTTCAGTAAATGTGCCAGTGTGCACATTTGGAACGTAAAACGCAAGTTTTCAAATCACATAAAAGGAGAGTTTTCACTATGATGATTTCTCGTCGTAACTTCCTGGCTGTGGCTGGTGCCGCTGCCGCTGCTGCCGCTCTGACTGCCTGTGGTGGTTCTTCCTCTTCCACCAGCACCGCTTCTTCCGCTGCTTCTTCTTCCGCAGCATCTGCTGGCTCTGAGGCTGCTGGCAAGATCACGAAGGTCGCTCTGACCTGCGATACCGGCACGATCGATGACGAGAGCTTCAACCAGGCTTGCTGGACTGCTGTTTCCGGCTACATGGGCGATGACTGCCAGTACTACATCCCCGAAGCAGATGCTTCCGATGAGGACCGCGAGACCATGATCCGCCAGGCTGTCAACGACGGCGCTGAGGTCATCGTCTGCGTCGGCTATCTGTACGGTGCTTCTCTGGCATGGGCTGCTGAGCAGTATCCCGATGTCAAGTTCATCGCCATCGATGTCACCCAGGGCGACATCGGCACCGATGCCATCCCCGCAAACTGCTACTGCATCACCTTCAAGGAGGAGCAGGCAGGCTATCTGGCAGGCTATGCTATCACCAAGGACGGCAAGAACAAGCTGGGCTTCCTGGGCGGCATGGCAGTTCCCGCTGTCATCCGTTACGGCTATGGCTTCGTGCAGGGCGCTGACGCTGCCGCACAGGAGCTGGGCCAGAACGTCGAGATCAACTACTTCTACGGCGGCCAGTTCTACGGTGACGCCAACATCACTTCCCGTATGGAGGGCTGGTACTCCAACGGTACGCAGGTCGTCTTCGCCTGCGGCGGCGGCATCTACACCTCTGCAGTTGAGGCTGCTCTGAAGAACAACGGCTACGTCATCGGCGTTGACGTTGACCAGAACTACATCGGCGCAAACGGCGTGGCAGACGGCACCTATGCCTACAACCCGTTCATCACCTCCGCCATGAAGGGCCTGTCCGCTGCGGTCGAGACTGCTCTGACCGACATCGAGGGCGGCGAGTGGAGCGAGATCGCTGCCACCAACGGCAACTTCGGTCTGGAAGATGGCGATTACATCGGCCTGCCCACCGATGACGACAGCTGGAACTTCGAGTCCTTCACCAAGGATGAGTACGAGGCAGTCAAGGCCAAGATCGCTTCCGGCGAGATCACCGTGGACAACAGCTCCGACGACGCAACCAAGCCCACCGTCAGCGAGTTCACCACCGTCACCTACATCCAGTAATTTTTCTGTAGTCTGCGAGGCTGCTGCATCACTCCTTCCGGCATTGCTTGTGCAATGCCATCTCCCTCAATGAGGGAGGCTTTGATTGCGGGCCGTCACGTTCAGGCTCCCTCCCAGAGGGAGCAGACGCGGCGGAGCTGTGACGGAGGGGGTGGGTGCAGCAGCCTCTTTTTGCAATTTCTGGAGAAAAACGTCTCGCAGAAAACTGTTCAGGTTGCACAAAAGTCGTACTTTTGATAGGACAAATCCTTAAAAATTCAAAAAGAAGTGTGCAAATCGGCAAAAATACGGTATAATGAGAGACAGAATAGTATAGGTGTCGAACCGGCACGAAAGGAGAGTGAGCAGATTGGCAGAGGATTTTGTGATCGAGATGCTCCATATTACCAAGGAATTCCCCGGTATCAAGGCAAACGACGACATCACCCTGCAACTGCGCAAAGGCGAGGTACACGCTCTGTTGGGCGAGAACGGCGCGGGCAAGAGTACGCTGATGAGCGTTCTGTTTGGCCTGTACCAGCCGGAACAGGGTAAGATCCTCAAAAACGGCAAGGAGGTCGCCATCCGCAACCCCAACGATGCCAATGCACTGGGCATCGGCATGGTGCACCAGCACTTCAAGCTGGTGGAGTGCTTCAGCGTTCTGGACAACATCATCCTGGGTGTGGAACCCAACAAGCTGGGCTTTTTGCAGAAGGCGGAGGCCCGCAGGAAGGTCATGGCCCTGAGCGAGAAGTACGGCCTGCGCGTGGACCCGGACGCCCTCATCAGCGACATCTCGGTCGGTATGCAGCAGCGCGTGGAGATCCTGAAGATGCTCTACCGCGACAACGAGATCCTGATCTTCGATGAGCCCACCGCAGTTCTGACCCCGCAGGAGATCGACGAGCTGATGGAGATCATGCGCGGGTTCAAGAAAGAGGGCAAGTCCATCCTCTTCATCACCCACAAGCTGAACGAGATCATGGCCGTTGCAGACCGCTGCAGCGTTCTGCGCAAGGGCAAGTATATGGGCACCGTGGACATCAAGGACACCACCAAGGAAGAGCTCTCCCGCATGATGGTCGGCCGCGATGTCCAGCTTCAGGTCGAAAAAAAGCCCGCAGCCCCCGGCAAGGTCGTGCTGGATGTGGAGAACGTTACCATGCACAACGCCCAGCACAAGAAGGATTCCGTCAAGAACGTCTCCTTCCAGGTGCATGCCGGTGAGATCGTCTGTCTGGCAGGCATCGAGGGCAACGGCCAGACCGAATTCGTCTACGGCCTGACCGGTCTGGAAAAGTTCAACTCCGGCAAGGTCACGCTGGACGGCAAGGACATCACCAATGCCTCCATCCGCGAGCGCTCGAAGGACGGCATGAGCCACATCCCCGAAGACCGCCACAAGCATGGTCTGGTGCTGGATTACAGTCTGGAAAACAACATCGTGCTGCAGCGCTACTGGCAGCCGGAGTTCCAGAAGAACGGCTTCATCCGCAACGAGAAGGTGCGGGAGTATTCCGACCGGCTGATCGAGCAGTACGACGTGCGCAGCGGTCAGGGAAGTGCCACCATCGTGCGCAGTATGTCCGGCGGCAACCAGCAGAAGGCCATCATCGCCCGCGAGATCGACAAAGACCCCAAGCTGCTGGTGGCCGTGCAGCCCACCCGCGGCCTGGATGTCGGCGCCATCGAATACATCCACCGCCAGATCGTGGCCCAGCGCGATAAGGGCAAGGCCGTGCTTCTGGTCAGTCTGGAACTGGACGAGGTCATGAACCTGTCCGACCGTATCCTTGTCATGTACGAGGGCGAGGTCGTGGGCGAATTTGATCCCAAGACCACCACCGTGCAGGAACTGGGCCTGTATATGGCAGGCGCGCGCAAGCAGGGAAAGGAGAGCAAGTAACCGATGAAAAACAAAAAACTTTCCCGCAGCAATCTGAACAGCTCCATCACGAGCGTTCTGGCCGCGCTGCTGTGCATCGTGATCGGCATGGCCGTCGGTTTCCTGGTGCTGCTGGCCATCAACCCGGCCCACGCCTGGGGCGATGGCTTCGTCCGCATCGTCAAGGGCGGCTTCTACGATGCCCCCTACGGCGTCGGCAAGGAGCTGGCCAATGCGGCGCCCCTTATCATGACCGGCCTTTCGGTCGGCTTTGCCTTCAAGACCGGCCTGTTCAACATCGGTGCAGCCGGTCAGTATACGCTGGGCGCTTACGGTGCTCTCTACTGCGCCATCATGCTCAAGCTGCCCTGGTTCGTCTGCCTGCTGGTTGCGGCCGTTCTGGGCGGCCTCTGGGGCGCGATCCCCGGCTTCTTCAAGGCCTATTTCAACATCAACGAGGTCATCACCTCCATCATGTTCAACTGGATCGGCCTCTACCTCGTCAATGAGCTGGTCTACCAGAACGGCACCGGCCCCATGTACGATGTGCGCAACACGCGCACCCTGAACCTGGGCAAGAATGCAGATTTTGCGCAGTCCATCATCCCGGATTTCGGCCTGAATAAGCTGTTCCAGACCAACAGCACCACCATCGCCATCTTCCTGGCGGCGGTCGTGGCGGTCCTGGTCTGGGTGGTGCTGAACAAGACCACCTTCGGCTATGAGCTGAAGGCCGTCGGCCTGAACAAGAGCGCTGCCCGCTATGCCGGCATCAACGAGAAGAAGAACATCATCCTCTCCATGGCCATTGCCGGTGCACTGGCCGGTTTTGGTGCGGGCCTGTTCTATCTGTCCAACGTGGGCCAGTGGAACCCGCTGAACTCCACCAGCCTGCCTGCCATGGGCTTCAACGGCATTTCCGTTGCCCTGCTGGCAAGCTCCAACCCCATCGGCACCATCTTCTCGGCCATCTTCATCTCCCACATCTCGGTGGGCGGCACCTTCCTTTCCACCAAGTATTACCCCACCGAGATCGCAGACCTCATCAGTGGTATCATCATCTATCTGTGCGCATTCTCCATGCTCTTCCGCGGCAAGATCCAGAAGCTGCTGTTCAAGAACGCGGACAAGACCAACGTGAACGCAGAGCCTGCCCCGGCGGAAAAGGCCAACGTGAAGAAGGAGGGCAAGTAAGATGCTGCTTTTGATCAAATATACTCTGCTGTATGGCATCGTTCTGATGCTGGTGGCGCTGGGCGGCATGTTCAGCGAGCACTCCGGCATCATCAACATCGCGCTGGAAGGCATCATGGTCATCGGCGGCGTGGCGGGTGTGCTCACCCTGACCATGCTTCCGGCCGGTCTGTCGCCGTTCCTCACCGTGCTCATCTCGGTGCTGGTGGCTGCGCTGGCGGGCGTGGTGTACAGCCTGCTGCTGGCGTTCGCTTCCATCAACCTGAAAGCGGATCAGACCATCGGCGGCACGGCCCTGAACCTGCTGGCGACGGCCATCGCGGTGGTCATCGCCAAGTATTTCAGCGACAGCGGCAGTGCCAAGCTGAATTATTCCAACAAGCCCTTCCTGTTCAGCATCGGCGGGCTGGAGCTGAGCATCTTTGTCCCGCTGGGCATCGTGCTGCTCATCATCAGCTATGTCGTGCTGTACAAGACCCGCTTCGGCCTGCGTCTGCGGGCCTGCGGTGAGCACCCCCAGGCAGCCGACTCGGTGGGCATCAACGTCTACAAGATGCGGTATGCCGGTGTGCTCATCTCCGGTGCGCTGGGTGCCATCGGCGGCATGGCCTACATCGTGCCGCCCGTCCAGACCTGGAACTTCGAGGTCGGTGTGGCCGGTGCAGGCTTCCTGGCCCTGGCCGTTATGATCTTCGGCCAGTGGAAGCCGTTCAACATCTGCGCCGCCGCCATGTTCTTTGCAGTGTTCAAGAGCCTGGCCAACATCGCCGACTCCACCTTCCTGGCCCAGTTCCACTGGTCCAGCAACATCTACAACATGATGCCGTTCATCGCCTCGATGATCATTCTGGCGTTCACGTCGAAGAACAGCATGGCCCCCAAGGCCGAGGGCATCCCCTACGACAAGGGCTCCCGCTGATCCGTTCGCATCGCAACAGTTCCACAGGGCGCAGCTGCTTTCGGGCGGCTGCGCCCATTTTCGTGGAAAACGAACAAATGCAGCTTGATTTTGCGGCAGGATTTGATATACTTGAGACAAGAATATTCGAGGAGTGTGACTTTATGCGCATTTATGATCTGATCGCCAAAAAGCGCGACGGCGGCACCCACACCCGCGAGGAGCTGGAAGCCATCGTCAACGGCTTCGTCAGCGGGGAAGTGGCCGACTACCAGATGGCCGCCTGGATGATGGCCGTCTACCTGCGCGGCATGACCGACGAAGAGACCGCCGAGCTGACCGATGTGATGGCTCACAGCGGCGTGATGGTAGACCTTTCGCCCATCCCCGGCATCAAGGTGGACAAGCACTCCACCGGCGGCGTGGGCGACAAGACCACGCTGGTCATCGCGCCGGTGGTGGCGGCCTGCGGCGTCAAGATCGCCAAGATGAGCGGCCGCGGCCTGGGCCACACCGGCGGCACCATCGACAAGATGGAGAGTGTGCCCGGCACCCGGACGGCCCTCTCGCAGGAGGAATTCTTTGCGCAGGTGAACAAGATCGGCCTGTCGGTCATCGGCCAGAGTGAGGGCATCGCGGTCGCCGATAAAAAGATGTACGCCCTGCGGGATGTGACGGCCACCGTCAGCTGCATCCCGCTCATCGCGTCATCCATCATGTCCAAAAAGCTGGCGTCCGGTTCGGATGCCATCCTGCTGGACGTCACCACCGGCACCGGTGCCTTCATGAAGACCGTGGACCAGAGCATCGAGCTGGCCAAGCTGATGGTCTCCATCGGCACCCACCATGGCCGCCGCGTGGCCGCGATGATCACCGACATGGATACCCCGCTGGGCCACAACATCGGCAACAGCCTCGAAGTGATGGAGAGCATGGACGTCCTCAAAGGAAAAGGCCCGGCAGACCTCACCGAGGTCTGCCTGCAGCTGGCCGCCAACATGCTGGTGCTGGCCGGTAAGGGCACGCCGACAGAGTGCCGCGCCATGGCCGAAGCAGTCATCGCGGACGGCTCCGCCTTCGCCAAGTGCAAGGAGATGTTTGCGGCCCAGGGCGGCGACATCCGTGTGCTGGACGATTACGACCGGTTCGAGAAGCCCGCTGCCCGCTATGAGCTGCTGGCCGAACAGGATGGCTACATTACGGCCAACGACGCCGAGAAGATCGGCTCGGCCAGTGTGCTGCTGGGTGCAGGCCGCCAGAAAAAGGGCGACCCGCTGGATTTTGCTGCCGGCATCGTCCTGCACAAAAAGCGCGGCGACTACGTCCACAAGGGCGAGAGCCTGGCGACCTTCTACGGCGCAGCGGACAAGTTCGCTGCCGCCGCCGAGGAGTACCGCAGCGGCCTTGTCTACGGCACCGAAAAGCCCGAAGAGGCCCCGCTGGTGTATGCCCTTGTCACCAAGGATGGTGTGGAACGGTATTAAGAGATCAAACAAAAGGCAGAGCCGGGATTTTTCGGCTCTGCCTTTTGTGTCAGTTCTGCTTTTGTACGATCAGCCCGCTGAGGGCAACGGCAAGCCCCAGAAGAACGAGTCCGGCCCCGGCCTGCCCGAAAATGTCCCCGATCGCACCCACGAGCGGGCTGGCGGGAATCATCAGCAGACTGTAGGCTATGTTGTCCATGCTGATGAGAGTGGCCCGCTGGTCACTGGGGATGGCATCGTTCAACAGTCGGTTCTCGTGCAGGAGCCAGGCACCCAATACGCCTTCGGCCAGCATACAACCCAAAATGCCCACCAGTGCAGGCGCGGCACCCACGCAGAGGCATCCGATGCCGCAGAGCAAGGCACAGAGGGTATAAAACCGCCGGAAACTGTGCAGGTGGATTCGACGACTCAATTCCGTACCCAGCATAGCAGCCAGATTGCTGAACAGTAACGGAAGAAACAGCAGCGAAGTGGGATATCCCAGTTCTACCAGACGCTGTTGAAAGAACATGATGCTCAGATAGTTGGAGCCGCTGATGACGGCGCTGGACAGAATGAGTCTCCCGACTGACGGGCAGGAGCGGAGGACCCGCAGGCTGTCCTGGATCAGCTGAGCAAATTGGGCGGGCAGCTCCCGCAGAGGATGCTGCTTCCGGCTGGCCTGCGTTTCGGTGACGATGGGTTCCTCTAAACGTGTGATGGCAAGGGCAGAAATGCTCTCAAAAGCGGCGCTCAGAAGATAAAATCCGGAAAAGCCCAGAAATTTGTGCAGAAGACTGGTCAGTGAACCGAGGGCATTGGTAACATTTGTGATCTGGTACTCATTGGCCGATACTTGAATGTAATCTTGTTCGCGGCCCGCTTGCTTCAAGCTGTCGTAGGTCAGTGCAGAACTGGTGCCGGAGAACAGGGCGTTGGACAGTGCGTTCAACGCCATAGCAAGGCAGATGACAAACAGGTTCGGGGCAAAGGCTATCAATACGTTGTAGGCCACGACCAGGACACCGCCCAAGACGAGGGCGCGCTTACGGCCGAACAGGTCAGCGGCCATCCCGCTGGGAAGCTCGGCCAGCAGACTGACCGTATAATAGATGCTTTTGGCAAGACCGATCTCCAGCAGTGAGAAGCCCCGCGCGGCCAGCAGGGCCACCCAGACCGCATCCGTGATGCGCAGGCCGGAGAAGAAATCGGAAAGATAAATACAACGGAGCTGTCTTTTCAGGTTAAGCGGATGGTTCATGGGAACACCCTTTCTATTGAACAAATCGATTTCAAAATAGAAAGTGCGCCTTTTTGATGATCCTTCGTACAACCTCTCAGCCTCGCTCACGCTCGACAGCTCTCCTGGTAGGAGAGCCTCTGGCGAAACCGGACACGCGGTGTGGACTGCCAAGGCCTCTCCTACAAGGAGAGGTGGCAATGCGAAGCATTGACGGAGAGGTTGTATCAAAACTGCGTTTGGAAAAGAAAAAACGCACAGCAAAGCTGTGCAGCGCAAAATTCATGCTCCACGCTTTGCTGGAAGAAATATCTGCCAATGAGGACAAGGCCCGCACGTTCACGCAAAAAAGACCTGTGTGTTCCGCAGGGTCTGCCCGGCATGCCAATGGCTTTCCCTTCGAGGGGGGAGCTGGCTGCACAGCAGACGGAGAGGGATATCCCCTAAAAATGGGCGCACTTCGAGCCGGAAACGCTGAATCTACGACGCGGGATTTCGAGTAAACCGTGCAGCAGTTCCGACCATTCAGGTGCGCCCTCCTTCCAGTAAATCGTTGAATCGACTATACCACATTTCCACACAAAATGCAAGAACGGTTGGAAAACCCCAGAAAACCGCATAAACAGTGGAACTATCCATCGAACTGTGTTATACTAAACCTGTATTTTCGTTTGGCAAGACACTTCCCGCAGGGAAGAAAAGGAAAGGAATTTTCGACTATGAAGATCATTCTGGTGGGCGGCGGCAAGGTCGGCACAGCGCTGGCGCGGCAGCTCAGCGAGGAGGGCCACAACGTAACGGTCATCGACACGAACAAGGCCCGCGTGGAGCACCTGAGCGAGTCCTACGACGTGATGGGCATTGTGGGCAATGGCTCCTCCATCACCACCCTGTCCGAAGCCGGAATTGAAGAAGCCGACGTGTTTATCGCGGTCACCGGCTCGGATGAGCTGAACCTGCTGTGCTGCATGTTCGCGAAGAAGGCGGGCCACTGCCACGCCATCGCCCGTGTGCGCAACCCGTCGTACAGCCATGAGCTGGACTTCATTAAGAAGCAGATCGGCATCTCGGCCATCATCAACCCGGAAATGGCGGCGGCGCGTGAGATCTCGCACCTGCTGCGCTTCCCCGGCGCCAGCAAGATCGACACCTTTGCGGACGGGCGCGTCCGGCTCATCAAGTTCACCCTGACCGATGCGCAGGAGCTCGACGGCGTGGCCATCCATGAGATCCCCACCCGCCTGAAGAGCGATATCCTCGTCTGCGCCGTGGAGCGGGCGGGCGATGTCATCATCCCCAACGGCAACTTTGTGCTGCAGACCGGCGACCAGGTCACCTTCCTGGCCACGCAGGAGAAGGCGCACGCGTTCTTCCAGCGCATCCATCTGGCGGTGCGCCCGGTGCGCAATGCCATGATCGTGGGCGGCGGTGCCATCGGCTTCTATCTGAGCCAGGAGCTGCTGGAAAACCATGTCCGCGTCCGCATCGTGGAGCGGGACCCGGAGCGCTGCAATGTGCTGGCCGAGTCCCTGCCCGAAGCGCAGATCCTGTGCGAGGACGGTTCGAACCGGGAGTTCCTGCTCTCGGAAGGGCTGGAATCCACCGAGGCGTTCGTGGCCCTGACCAACATCGACGAGGAGAACGTTCTGCTGACCCTGTTTG
Organism: Faecalibacterium sp. AF28-13AC; assembly: GCF_003478405.1. Classification (NCBI taxonomy): domain Bacteria; kingdom Bacillati; phylum Bacillota; class Clostridia; order Eubacteriales; family Oscillospiraceae; genus Faecalibacterium; species Faecalibacterium sp. AF28-13AC. The sequence goes on from NZ_QUFG01000001.1 coordinate 379,655, forward strand.
CCAAAAAGCATTCCAACGGCAAGCTGGTCACCAAGATCAACCGCCTGGAATTTGATGACATTCTGGCCGGGCTGGACCTGGGCAGCATCGTCTACCCCAAGTACATGACCTGCGACTACATCGTCCAGTACGTCCGTGCCTTGCAGAACGAGGCGGGCAGCAACATCAAGACGCTCTACCGCATCCTGGACGACCGCGTGGAAGCGCTGGAATTTACGGTCCATGAGGAGAGCCAGGCCACGGGAGTGCCCCTGAGCCGCCTGCACCTCAAAAAGAACACCCTGCTGTGCTGCATCACCCGCGGCAATGAGATCAAGATCCCCCGCGGCGGCGACCAGATCCAGGTGGGCGACAACGTCATCGTGGTCACGCTGGAACACGGTCTGCACGACCTGCGGGACATCGTGGAAGACTGACGGAGGCGTGGCATGAATTATGCGATCGTTTTGCGGCTGCTGAGCTACATCCTGCTGACGGAGGGCGCTCTGCTGCTGCTGCCCGCTGCGGCCAGCCTGTGCTATGGCGAGTGGTTCGTGATGGGCGTCTTCCTGTTCACAGCGGCGCTCAGCGCGGCGCTGGGGGCACTGCTCCACCGCATCAAGACCAAAAGCCAGATCTTCTATATGCGCGAGGGCTTTGCCACCACGGCGCTCTGCTGGCTGCTCATCAGTGTGGTGGGCGCGGTGCCCTTTGTCCTGACCGGCTGCATCCCGAACCCGGTGGATGCCCTGTTCGAAACGGTGTCCGGTTTCACGACCACCGGCGCGTCCATCCTGCCCGGTGTGGAAGACCTGCCCAAGGGCATCCTGTTCTGGCGCAGCTTCACCCACTGGGTGGGCGGCATGGGCGTTCTGGTCTTTCTGCTGTCCCTGCTGCCGCTGACCGGCGGCTCCCACGTCAACCTGATGAAGGCCGAAAGCCCCGGCCCCCAGGTGGATAAGCTGGTGCCGAAGGTGCAGTCTACGGCAAAGATCCTCTACGGCATTTATTTTGGCCTGACCGTCATCGAGTTCGTGTTCCTGCTGTTCGGCGGGATGCCGGTGTTTGAGTCTCTGCTCACAGCCTTTGGCACAGCGGGCACCGGCGGCTTTGGCTTCCGGAACGACAGCTTCGGCAGTTTTTCGCCCTACATCCAGTGGGTCGTGACCATCTTCATGATCCTGTTCGGCGTCAACTTCAACGCCTACTTCCTGCTGCTGATGCGCCGGTTCCGCCGCGCGGCCGCCAGCGAAGAGGTGCGCGCCTATTTCCTCATCATCGCTGTGGCGGTCGGCATCATCACCTGCAACATTTACAGCATGTACAACGGCCTCGGCGAGGCGCTGCGGCAGGCGGCGTTCCAGGTGGGTTCCATCATCACGACCACCGGTTTTTCCAGCTGCGACTTTGACCTGTGGCCCACCCTCTCGAAAGAGATCCTGGTCATGCTGATGTTTGTGGGTGCCTGTGCGGGCAGCACGGGCGGCGGCATGAAGGTCAGCCGCCTCCTGATCCTGGGCAAGACCCTGAAAAAGGAGCTCAGGCAGGCCCTTCACCCGCAGGTGGTAGCCCCGGCCCGGATGGACGGCAAGCTGCTCAACCACGAGACCATCCGTGCAACGAACGTCTATGTGGCAGCGTACATCTTCATCTTTGCAGCGTCCTTCCTGCTCATCAGTCTGGACGGCTTCGACATGGTGACGAACTTCACGGCCATTGCCGCCACCCTGAACAACATCGGCCCCGGCCTGAATCAGGTCGGCCCCATGATGAACTTTGGCAGCTACTCCAACCCCGCCAAGCTCGTCATGATCTTCGACATGCTCGCCGGCCGTCTGGAGATCTTCCCGATGCTGGTGTTCTTTCTGCCCGATACGTGGAGGAGATTCTGATTGAAATCGACGCGGAACCGTGATATACTGAAGCAAAGAGGTGATTTTCATGAGCGTTCGGGAACAACTGAATGAACTGACGGCGGCATTGCCGGATTATAAGCTGGCCTATGTGCTGGCCTATGTGCAGGGACTGATAGCAGATGAGACAACAGACCAGGCGGACGATGCCTACTGTGAGCAGCTCCTGAAAAACTACCGGGAGAATCCTGACCCGCACAAGCATGATGCGGTTCCGCTGGAAGAGCTTGCACAGGAACTGGGGATCGCACTATGAAGTATCACATTGTAGTGGAAAAGTGGGCGGCAAAGTTTATTCGCAAACAACAGCCTGCACAGCAAAAGCGAATCATGCAGGCACTTGCTCAGCTTCCATTTGCAGGGGATATCAAGCCGATGGCGGGTTCAGAAGGATTCTACCGACTGCGTGTCGGTGACTACCGCATTCTGTATACCGTGGAAGAAGAAATCATCACAGTCCGTGTGACCGATGCGGGAAATCGCGGCGATATTTACAAGTAAGAAAAGCAAAAGGACTGTCACCCATTTGAGTGGCAGTCCTTTTTGTATGCAGCAAATGCAGCAACGTTCAGAACGTCAGATCGACTTTTTCCTGTGCGCGGTACTGCAAGGCTTCCAGCACGGAATCTTCGTCGAGGAGCTGCTTTCCGGCCAGGTCGGCGACGGTGCGGGCCACCCGGAGGATGCGGTCATGGGCGCGGGCAGAGAGGCCCAGCGCGTCGTAAGAAGCGCGGAGGAGCTGCTCGGCACCGGGGGTCATCCGGCAGATCCGGCGCACCTGCCCGGCCGTGAGCTGGGCGTTGCAGCGGACGCCCTCGAAGCCGGGAGCGGCGTAACGTTGGGATTGGATCTGGCGGGCCTTCAGCACCTGCTGGCGCAGCGCGGCACTGCTCTCGGCAGGGGAGGAGGCGTGAAGCTCATCGAAGGCGACAGGGTCCATCTCGACGCAGAGGTCGATGCGGTCGAGCAGCGGGCCGGATACCCGGCTGCGGTACTGCCGCACCGCGCTGGGCGAGCAGGTGCAGGCGCGGGTGGGGTGGCCGTAGTAGCCGCACTTGCAGGGGTTCATGGCGGCTACCAGCTGAAACCGGCTGGGGTAGGTAGCGCTGCCTGCGGCGCGGCTGACCGTGATCTGGCCGTCTTCCAGCGGCTGGCGGAGCACTTCGAGGCTCTCGCGGGAAAACTCCGGCAGCTCGTCCAGAAACAGGACGCCGCAGTCAGCCAGACTGCATTCGCCGGGGCGGAAATTGACCCCGCCGCCAGCCAGAGAAGCGGCACTGGCCGAGTGGTGCGGGCTGCGAAAGGGCCGATGGGTGATGAGCCCGCGCCCTTTGGGCAGCTGCCCGGCGATGGAGTAGATCTTGGTCGTCTCCACAGCCTCTTCACGGCTGAGCGGCGGCAGGATGCCGGGCAGACGCCGGGCCAGCATGGACTTGCCGGTGCCGGGTGCGCCGATCAGAAGCACGTTGTGCCCGCCTGCGGCGGCAATGACCATGGCCCGGCGGGCGAGGGGCTGGCCCATGACGTCTGCCAGGTCCGGGGCATTGTTCCAGCTCTCGGCGGGGTCGAAGGGGATGGACACTGTGGGGGCGATGGGGGAGAGGCCGCGCAGCGCGTCCACCACCTCCCGCGCGGTGCGGGCCGGGTAGACCTTCATCGCGTCGCCGCCCGCCTCGGCTGCTTCGGCGGCGTTCTCGGCGGGGACGTACAAGGCCCGGACGCCGTCGGCGGCAGCGGCCAGCGCCATGGGCAGCACACCGGACACCGGGCGGAGCGCACCGTCCAGCGCCAGTTCGCCGAGGAAGGCGGTATCCTGCGGCGGGGGTTCCAGCTGGCCGGAGGCGGTCAGAACCGCCAGCAGCAGGGGCAGGTCGTAGACCGGCCCGGTCTTGCGGACATCGGCAGGGGCCAGGTTGACCGTGATGTGCCGGTCCGGCCACTTGAAGCCCAGATTCTTGACGGCGGCACGGACGCGGTCGCCGCTCTCGCGGACGGCGGAATCCGGCAGGCCCACCAGCGAAAATGCGGGCAGCCCGCCGGAGATGTCGGCTTCGACGGCCACAGCAAAGCCGGTCAGGCCATTCAGGCCGTAACTTCTCAGAACAGAGTACATAAGATCCTCCTCAGGGAACCACCGAATGGCGGCAAGTTCCCAATTTTTGGCAAAGAAACGGCTAAGAAATCGTCAGAACTCGAATTTCGACAGATTATCATCTTGATTTTCATTATAGTTTGGGGTATTGATAATGTCAATGTGTGAAATGAGGGAGGAAAGACCATGATCGTAAAGGAATTCTGTCAGTATGTCCGCTCTTATTCGGAGCTGGAGGGGCTGCAGCATGCCCACACGCTGTATTACTCTGCCCGACGCATCGAGATGGGCATCGTGCTGGAACTGGCACAGGAACAGAGCGGGAGCTGCACGGTCAGCCGGGTGCTGTGCCCGGCGGGGAATTTTCCGCAGGCCATGCGGGTGATGCGGTACCTGTGTGAAAACGGCATCGGCCCCGGCCAGTGGCTGGAAATTCTGGACGACCTGCACCAGCCATTTTGTCTGCTGACGCCGCCGGACACGGTGCAAACGCCCCCAAATGCGGATTTTGGGAAGCGATTTGTGGTATTTGTATGATTTCTTTGGCAAAACTTCTTACATAATATGGAATTGACACAGACGAGCCAAGCGTTTATAGTATAAGTAGGTTTGGAAAAACTGCCCCTTGGCAAAAACAATAAAGGTAAGGTGTGTGTAATATGTATCTGGATGAGTATAAGCGCTGGCTGGCAGCGGATCTGGAAGACGCTGACCTGAAGCCGGAACTGGCCAGGATCGAGGGAAATGATGAGGAGATCAAGGACCGTTTTGCGGTGGCCCTGAAGTTCGGCACCGCCGGTCTGCGCGGCGTTCTGGGTGCTGGCACCAATCGCATGAACATTTATGTCGTCCGTCAGGCCACCCAGGGCCTGGCCAACTGGGTCAAGACCCAGGGCGGCAATCAGACCGTTGCCATCAGCTATGACAGCCGCCTGAAGAGCGACATCTTTGCAAAGACGGCGGCCGGTGTTCTGGCGGCCAACGGCATCAAGGTGCGCATCTATGATGCCCTGATGCCCGTGCCGGCCCTGAGCTTTGCCACCCGCTACTACGAGTGCAACGCCGGTATCATGGTCACGGCTTCCCACAACCCCGCCAAGTACAACGGCTACAAGGCCTACGGCCCGGATGGCTGCCAGATGACCGATGACGCCGCCGCCATCGTTTACGACGAGATCCAGAAGACCGATGTGCTGACCGGCGCAAAGTACATCTCCTTCGCCGAGGGCGTGGAGCAGGGCCTCATCCGCTTTGTCGGCGATGACTGCAAGAAGGCCCTGTACGATGCCATCGAGGCACGTCAGGTCCGCCCCGGCCTGTGCAAGACAGCTGGCCTGAAGCTGGTGTACAGCCCGCTGAACGGCTCCGGTCTGGTGCCTGTGACCCATGTGCTGAACGATATGGGCATCACCGATATCACCATCGTGCCGGAGCAGGAGTACCCCAACGGCTACTTCACCACCTGCTCCTACCCCAACCCGGAGATCTTCGAGGCCCTGAAGCTGGGCCTGAACCTGGCCACTGAGACCGGCGCCGACCTGATGCTGGCAACCGACCCCGATGCTGACCGCGTGGGCATCGCCATGAAGTGCCCGGATGGCAGCTATGAGCTGGTCTCCGGCAACGAAATGGGCGTTCTGCTGCTGGATTACATCTGCGCCGGCCGCATCGAGAAGGGCACCATGCCCAAGAACCCCGTGGCCGTCAAGTCCATCGTTTCCACTCCGCTGGCTGACGCGGTGGCAAAGCACTACGGCGTGGAGATGCGCAATGTCCTGACCGGCTTCAAGTGGATCGGCGACCAGATCGCCAACCTGGAAGCTGCCGGTGAGGTGGACCGCTTCATCTTCGGCTTCGAGGAGAGTTACGGCTACCTGGCAGGCCCCTACGTCCGCGATAAGGATGCCGTCATCGGCTCCATGCTCATCTGCGAGATGGCTGCTTACTACCGCAGCATCGGTTCCTCCATCAAGCAGCGTCTGGAGGAGATCTACGCACAGTATGGCCGCTATCTGAACAAGGTGGACAGCTTCGAGTTCCCCGGCCTGACCGGCATGGAGAAGATGGCTTCCATCATGCAGAAGCTGCGCGACGAGCCTCTGACCGAGCTGGCCGGCCACAAGGTCGTCAAGGTCACCGACTACAAGAAGCCCGAAGAGACCGGCCTGCCCGCCGCAAACGTCCTGATCTACACGCTGGAGAACGGCGCTACCGTCGTGGTCCGTCCCTCCGGCACCGAGCCGAAGATCAAGACCTATTTCACCACCCTGGGCAAGGACCTGGCCGAGGCACAGGCCCAGAAGGATGCTCTGGCTGCTGCCATTGAGCCGATCCTGAAGTAAAAGCAAACGATTTTTGGAGCTGTTGCAGGACTCCTTCCGGCATCGCTTGTGCGATGCCACCTCCCTCACAGAGGGAGGCTTCATAGCTGACCGCAGCGTTCAGGCCCTCTCCCAGAGGGGGCTGGCGCGGCGAAGCCGTGACTGGGGGAGTTTCTTCAACGGCTCCATTTTTTATTGCCCGGTGCAGTTGCAGTTTGCCGGGCAATACGCTATAATATTCAATGTATCATTCTGTGCTTTCTGGAAGGCACGAAAAACGGAAGACAGGGTAGGTGTCAGAAGTGGAAAAACGTGTGACGGCGGTCCTGGTGGCCGCAGGTTCCTCCACCCGGATGGGGTTCGACAAACTCAGCTTTGATCTGGGCGGGGAGACCGTGGTCCAGCGGAGCATCCGCGCCTTTGCGGAGTGCCCGCTGGTGGATGAGATCGTGCTGGTGGCGGGTAAGAACCGCGCCTTTCTGGAGCAGCAGGCTGCGGCCTGCCCAAAGCCGGTGCAGGTAGTGCCCGGCGGGGCCACCCGCGCCGAGAGCGCGAAGAACGGTGTGCTGGCGGCGCACGGCGACCTTGTGGCCGTCCACGATGCGGCCCGTCCCTTTGTGAGCGAAGCCGTCATCGAGGCGGCCGTCTACGCCGCAGCGGCCTGCGGGGCCGCGGCCCCGGCGGTCCCGGTGAAGGACACCGTCAAGCGGGCTGTGCGCGGCGACGGCAAGACCGTGCCGGAGGCCTGCATGGTGGCCGAAACGCCCGACCGCAGCACACTGTATGCGGTGCAGACCCCCCAGTGCTTCGACCGTGCCGCCTATCTGGCTGCGCTGGAAGAGCTGGATGCAGAAAAGGCCCGCCTCGTCACCGACGATTGCAGCCTGTTCGAGCTGACCGGACGCCCGGTGCAGCTGACCCAGGGCGACTACGCCAATCTGAAGATCACCACGCGGGAGGACCTGCCCCGCCCGCAGCAGAAGGAAGGAGAACCTATGCGCATTGGTCATGGTTATGATGTTCATCGTCTCGTGGAGGGCCGCAAGCTGATCCTGGGCGGTGTGGAGATCCCGTATGAGAAGGGCCTGCTGGGCCATTCCGACGCCGACGTGCTGGCCCACGCCGTCATGGACGCTGTGCTGGGCGCAGCGGCTCTGGGCGACATCGGGAAGCACTTCCCGGATACCGCCCCCGAATATGCCGGGGCCGACAGCCTGATGCTGGCCCGTCATGTGGCCCGCATCGTCCGGGAGAACGGCTGGAAGGTCGAGAACATCGACTCTACCATCCTCTGCCAGAAGCCGAAGCTGGCTCCCTACATCCCCGCCATGCGCGAAAAGCTGGCCGAAGCCTTCGGGATGCCGCTGGACGCCGTGAGCGTCAAGGCCACCACCGAAGAGCATCTGGGCTTTACCGGCGAGGGGCTGGGCATCGCCGTCCATGCGGTGGCTCTGATCGAAACGCTGTAAGCAGGAGAAACTTTCATGACTCTGAACTCGATCATCGCGAATTTCCAGACGTTCAAGCTGGCGGACCTTCTGGATATTATCATCATCGCGTTTCTGATCTATCAGCTGCTGGGCATCATCAACCGCACCCGCGCCGGGCAGCTGGCCAAGGGTGCCCTGCTGGTGCTGGCCGTCTATCTGGTGGCGAACGTGCTCAACATGCGCACGGTCACATGGCTGCTCAACTCGCTGCTGCAGGTCGGCCTGCTGACGCTGGTCGTGCTGTTCCAGCCGGAGATCCGCCGTGCGCTGGAACGGATGGGCCAGACCGACCAGTGGGCCTCGAAGCTCTTCAATGTGAAGGGCCGCTACAACGACCCCAGCTTCAAGGGGGCCTGGCGCAGCGCTATCATCGCCATCTGCGACGCCGCCGAGCGCTTTTCCGAGACCAAGACCGGCGCGCTCATCGTGCTGGAGCGCAGCACCAATCTTTCTGAGATCGTCCGCACCGGCACACCGGTGAACAGCGCGGTCAACCTGGAAGTGCTGGGCACCATCTTCTACGAGGGTACCCCCCTGCACGACGGTGCCGCCATCATCGAGAACGGCCGCATCAAGGCGGCGGGATGTGTGCTGCCGCTGTCCAATAACCTGGACCTCGGCAAGGATATGGGCACCCGCCACCGCGCCTGCCTGGGCATCGCGGAGAACTCCGACGCCATCGCCATCGTCGTCAGCGAAGAGACGGGCATCATCTCCATGGCCAAGAACGGCGTCCTCATCCGCCACTTTGACCGCCAGACCCTGTACACCCGTCTGGTGGATGAGATGATCCCCAAGGAGACCGCCAGCGAAAAGACCGACAACAGCTGGAAGGGCAGAGTCAAGCGCCTGCTGAGCTGGGTGAACCAGAAAGAGGAGGACGAGCAGTCATGAGCAACGAGCCGAACAAGAGCGGCACAAAGCCTGCCATCCAGCACAGCAAGAGCATCCTGGACGACCGTCGCATCCGGTTGCTGCTGGCCGTCGTGGGTGCCATCGTGGCCTGGATGGTCGTCACCATCGTGGTCCAGCCCGGCACCACCAAGACCATCGCCAATGTGCCGGTGGATTTCACCTACGATTCCGCCGCGTACACCTCCCGCGGCCTGAGCATCGTCAACGCTCCGGAAAAATACGTCACTCTGAAAGTTTCCGGCGACGGCTACACCATCGGCAGCCTCACGGCGTCCGATTTCGTCGTCTACCCGGACTGGTCCGGTGTGCGCGACAGCGGCGAGAAGACCCTGCATCTGCAGGTGCGGGGCGTCAACGGCCTGCTGAACGGCGTTACCGTCTCCATCGAGGGCGGCGACAACAGCGTGGACGTGGTCTTTGATGTGGTGGAGGAAAAGACGGTCCCCATCACGGTGACCACCAACTACCTGACCATTGCCGATGGATATATTTTGTATGGGACGGAGCTTTCGAAGGAGAGTGTGACCCTCTCCGGCCCCAGCACCGAGATCGACAAGGTGACCACCTGCACCGCTGAAGTGACCCACAACGGCGAGCTGACGGAGTCCGTCACCCTCGATACCGCCCTGCGGTTCTACACCAACAGCGGCAGCGAAGTCAAGTTCGCGTACACCACGCTGGAAGAGTCAAGCGTGGAGGTCACGCTGCAGGTCTACAAGATGGCCACGCTGCCCGTCAGCGTCAGCTTCATCAACGCCCCGCGCGATTTTGACGACTCGGTGCTGACCTACACGCTGAGCAAGAAGACCCTGAACGTGGCGGGCCCGGCCAGCCAGATCGACAAGATGTCCACCCTGTCCGTCGGCACCATCGACCTGTCCACCTTCTCGCTGAACAAGGTCTATGAAATGCCCATCGAGCTGCCCAGCGATATCCGCCTGCTGGACAACATCTCCACCATCACCGTCAGCTTCGATTCCTCCAAACTGGAGACTAAGACCCTGAATCTGCCCGCCGCGTGTGTGCAGGTGGTCAACCTGCCCTCCACCTATACCCTGACGGTGGAGACCGAGCGTCTGATGAACGTGACCCTCTGCGGCCCGGCGGGCGCGATGGAGGCCCTGACGCCGGAACAGGTCGTCATTGAGATCGACGCAGACGACTTCGCGGTGGCCATCGGCCAGCAGAACATCGCATGCAGACTGTATGTGCCGTCCAACGGCAAAATTTTCGCGCTGGGCAGCTATGTCATCCAGTGCAAGATCGAGAGCAACTAAAACGCAGCCCGCTCCGTCCATACTGTATGCAGGGGGCGGCAATGAAAAAGAAAGCAATCATCGTATGATTTTGGTAAGAGACATCAGGCTCCCCCTTTCCGCCGGGGAGCCGCAGGCCTTTGAAAAAGCGCTGCACCTGGCCCGCATCCCCCGCAGCAAAGCCGCCCATCTCGGTGTGGCAAAGCTGTCGGTGGATGCCCGCCACGGCCAGCCCAGACTGGTCTATACCGTTGCGGTAACGCTCAAGGACGAGGGTGAGGAATCTGCATTTGCAGGGGCCTCGCCCTGCGTTGCTCTCCGCAGCAGGACCGATTTTTCCGTCCGGAACGGCACCGAGCCGCTGGCCCACCGGCCCATCGTCTGCGGGCTTGGCCCGGCGGGGTTGTTCGCGGCGCTGCTGCTGGCCCGGCAGGGCTACCGGCCCATCGTGCTGGAGCGCGGCCCGGCGCTGGACGAGCGGGTGAAGGCGGTGGAGCATTTTTCCGCCACCGGCGAGCTCAATGAGAACGCGAACATCCAGTTCGGCGAGGGCGGCGCAGGCACGTTTTCGGACGGCAAGCTGACCACCCGCATCGGCGATGCGCTGTGCGGCTTTGTCACCGAAGTGTTTTTGCAGCATGGTGCCCCGGCGGAGATCGCCTGGAAGCAGAAGCCGCATGTCGGCACCGATCTGCTCCGGGGCGTCATCACCTCCATCCGGAAAGAGATCGAATCTCTGGGCGGCGAGGTGCATTTCAACACGGCCCTGACCGGCTTTGTGCGGAAGGACGGCAGGCTCGTCGGCGTTCAGACCACGCAGGGCAGCTTCCCGTGCGAGGCGCTGGTGTTCGCGGTCGGCCACTCGGCGCGGGATACCTTTGAAATGCTGATGGACAGCGGCCTTGTGCTGGAGTGCAAGCCGTTCAGCGTGGGCTTCCGGGCGGAGCATCTGCAAAGTGCGATCGAAAAGAGCCTCTACCACGAGGCGGCGGGCCACCCGGCGCTGCCGCGCGGGGAATACCAGCTGTCCCAGCATGTGGGCAGCCGGTGTGTCTACACCTTCTGCATGTGTCCCGGCGGGCAGGTGGTGGCCTCGGCCAGCGAGGCGGGCCGGGTGGTGACCAACGGCATGAGCTACCACGCCCGCAGCGGCAAAAACGCCAACGCGGCGGTGGTGGTCAGCGTGGGAGCCGAGGATTTCGGCAATGACCCGCGCCGGGCCATTGCATTCCAGCGGGAGCTGGAAGCCAACGCCTATCAGGCGGGCCGCGCCGGGGGAGCCTATGCGGCCCCGGCGGAAAATGTCCGGAGCTTCCTCGAAGGCCGGGGAGAACTGCACATCGGCACGGTGGAGCCGACCTACGACCGGGGCGTCGTGGCGGCAGACCTGGGCGCTTTGCTGCCTGGGGAGCTGGCCGACACCCTGCGGGCCGGTCTGCGGGCGTATGAACGCAAGATCGCCGGGTACACCGCGCCGGACGCGGTCCTGACCGGTCTGGAGACCCGCACCAGCAGCCCTGTGCGGCTGAAGCGGGAAGAAGATCTGGAATCGGCCCAGCTGGCAGGGTTGTACCCCTGCGGAGAAGGCGCGGGCTATGCAGGCGGCATCATGAGCGCCGCCGTGGACGGCCTGCGGGTCGCCCGCGTGATCATCGGCCGGTATCGTCCGGCAGAAGGGTGAGAAGATTTTGATGAACGATCGTGAAAACGATAGGATGAAGGAGACCGAAGGCCAGCAGGTGCAGCGGGAACTGGAAGACCAGCTGCGTGAGTTTGGCGACACCATGTCCGATGCGTTCCGCTATGGCTTTGAGGGCCGGGGCATGGAGATCGGCGACCGGGCCTGGGATGTGGGAAAAGCAGCCGTCCATGCGGCCAACTTCGGCATCTCGGAAGCGGGAAAAGCCCTCCGGAACAGCCGGAACGAATACTACAAAGCTCAGCAGGAGGCACAGAAAACCGGGCCCCGGAACGCGGGCGGGATGCCCCAGTGGGCCAGACAGATCTTTGGCCTGAAAGGGGAGCAGACCCCCGTAGACCTGCTGCGTGCAGACTGCAAAAAGCGCCAGAACGGCGGTGCAGCCCTGCTGGCCGTGGGCATCACCTTCATGGTGATCTTCGGGCTGGGGACGCTGGGCTGCCTCATCGGGCTGGGCATTATTTCGCCGGCTGACGTTGTGGTGTCGGCTACGGAGGACGGCAGTGTGCTGATGACGGGCACGGACTACGTTATGAACACCGCCTACAACGCGCTGGGCATCGTCGGCAGCGTGCTGGCCCTTGTCACGGCGGGCTTTGGCTGGATGACGGCCTGTGGTTCCGCCTGGGTGAAAGCCGGAAAGCAGCTGGGGCAGTTCGCCGATCTTGCGGATACCACCGACTACCACAAGGGCCTTTCGGTCCGGATGCTGGCCGATCTCGTCCACCAGAACCGGAAAAAAATGCTGAAGAAGCTGCAAAAATACATCCGCAAAGGCTGGCTGAACGGATGGCTGGATGAAAAAACGGAAACACTCTATCTGACGGCGGAGGATTACCGCGCCGCGCAGGAGGCCAGAGCCGCTGTGCAGGCAGAGCCGGAACCCAAGGCCGAACCGCAGGCGGAACCCCAGGAGACCCCGCTCAACCTCGAAACGACCCGCCGCTTCGCCAAAGTGCTGGCGCAGGAGCAGCAGCTCATGCAGGACGCGCAGGGCGTGGAGGAGCTGGCCCACATGCAGAAGACCACCGAGGCCATCTGTGACTGGCTGGAAGCCCACCCCGAAAGCCTGCCGAAAGCACGGCGGTTCGCGGAATACTATATCCCGACCACCCTCAAGCTCCTGCACACCTACAACGATGTGCAGGGCCAGAAAGGCGATAATGCCGAGAGCATCCGCCGGGACATCGCGGGCATCCTGCATACGCTCAATCAGGCGTATGACAACCTCTACGATAATCTGCTGAGCGATGTGGCGCTGGATGTCTCCAGCGAGATCGCGGCATTGCAGGGAATGCTGGCCAACGACGGCCTGACCGGGGAGGGATTGCGATGACCTGCCGGGCATGGACCTTAAAAGAATTTGACCGCACCGCCCTCAAGGAACTGACCTCCGCCATTGCGGAACAGAACACCGAAGAACTGGAGCAGAACGCTCTGGACGATGAGCCCTGGAGCGAGCAGAAATACGCCGCCACGCTGGCGGCACAACAGAAGGAAGCGGGCCTGCTGGCGGGCGTCCTGGCTGCGCGCGGCATCACCGACCCCGCTGAGGCGCTGACGCTGCTGGCAGGCGAGGAAGAGCTGAGCGACCCCATGCTCCTGACGGACATGGACAAAGCCTGTGCCCGCATCCTCGAAGCCATCGACAAAGAACAGACCATCGTTGTTTACGGCGATTATGATGTGGACGGCGTGACGGCCACGGCCCTGCTGTACCAGCATCTCAAGGGGATGGGCGCAAACGTCAAGTGCATGCTGCCCAGCCGCGAAGGCGACGGCTATGGCCTTTCGAAGAACGCCGTCCAGTCCATCCACGACAAGGGCTGTCAGCTCATCGTCACGGTGGACAACGGCATCTCTGCGCTGGAAGAAGCCGACTTTGCGGCTTCGCTGGGTGTGGACCTCATTGTGACGGACCACCACCTGCCCCACGACACCCTGCCCCACGCAGTGGCCGTTGTGGATCCCCGCCGCGCCGACGACCACAGCCCCTTCAAGGGCCTGTGCGGCGCGGGGGTGGCCTTCAAACTCTGTGCGGCGCTGGATGGCTGCCCGCCGGAAGAGATGCTGGACTACTGCGGCGACCTGGCCGCCGTGGGCACCGTGGCGGACGTCATGCCGCTGACCGGCGAGAACCGCACCCTCGTCAAGGCGGGCCTGAAACTGCTGCAGCAGACCGACCGGCCGGGCTTTTCGGCCCTGCTGGAAGAAGTCGGCTTGGCGGGCAGGCCCATCACGGCCGAGAACGTCAGCTATGCCATCGCGCCCCGCATCAACGCGGCGGGGCGGATGGACAACGCCGTCACTGCGCTGCAGCTCGTCCTCTGCGAGGAGGAGGAGCGCGCCGAGGAGCTGGCGCATAAGCTGAACGAGATCAATGTGGCCCGGCAGGAGACCGAGCAGGAGATCGTCCGGGCTGCGCAGGAGCAGCTGGATGCGGAACCCGCCATCCTCGAAGACCGGGTCATCCTCATCTGGGGCCGGGACTGGCACCCCGGCGTCATCGGCATCGTAGCCTCCCGGCTGGTGGAAAAGACCGGCCGCCCCGTCATCGTCGTCTCGGTGGATGAGCACGGCGAGGGCAAGGGCAGCGGCCGCAGTGTGCAGGGCTTCAACCTGCATGCCTGCATCGCCTCGTGCGAGGACATCCTGCTCCGCTTCGGCGGCCACGCCATGGCGGCGGGCCTCTCGGTGCGGGAAGAGAATCTGCACGAGCTGCGCCGCCGCCTGAACGAGTGGGCCGCGCGGGAGTGCCCCGTGCTCCTCACGCCGCCGCTGGAATGCGACCTGTCCATCCATCTGGACCGCATCACCGTGGAGTCGGTCCGGCGGCTGGAACAGCTGGCTCCCTATGGAGCCGAGAACCCCACCCCCGTTTTTGTGCTGGAAAAGGCCGTCGTCGACGGCATCTACCCGGTGTCGGAGGGCAGGCACTGCCGCCTGCGCCTGCGGCAGGGCAGCGCCAGCATGTATGCCGTCTGGTTCGGGATGCACCCGGAGCAGCTGCCCTATGCCATGGGCGATGTCGTGGACGTTGCGCTGAACCTTTCGGTCTACGATGCGCCGCGCGGGGCACAGCTTTCGGGCCGCATCCTGGAGCTGCACCCGGCGGGGCTGGGCAATGCGGCCGCCGAGCAGACGGCGCTGGTGCAGGCGCTCCGGCGCGGCACCCCGCTCACGGCGGAACAGAAAGCAACCGTGGCGCCCAAACGGAGCGATATCATCACAGTGTACCGTGAACTGCAGGCCCGGCGCTGGCACGCTGAGGATCTGCAGCCCCTGTTCGCAAAGCTGGGGGAGCACAACACCGGAAAAATCTTAGTCGCACTCACCGCTCTCGAACAGGTGGGGCTCATCACGGTGCAGGAATGCGGCGGGGCAAAGTTCTGGGCACTGGTGCCCGCACAGGGCAAGAAGAATCTTGCCGACGCACCGATCTTGAAATGTCTGGAGGAAGAGTAAATGCCAGAGGGAAAAAGTATGCTGGACCCGGTCAAGCCGGAGGATTCTTATTCCGCAAAAACACACCTGCATCAGGCCGTGAGCAACCCGCCGGAAGTGGCGACGGTCGCAGCCACGGCTCTGCCTGCCAACGCCCCCGAAGGGACGCTGCCCAGTGAGGTGCGCCCGGAGATCATCACCTGGGAAAAGCTGGTGGAGGCCATCCAGGCCAGCGGCAAAGCCTACAATATGGAGATGATCCAAAAGGCGTATGACCTGGCCAACAATGCCCACAGGGGCGTCTGCCGCCGCAGCGGCGAGCCCTACATCTGCCACCCGCTGGCCGTGGCCCGGCTGGTGCTGGACCTGGGCATGGACACGGAGAGCATCGCCGCCGCCCTGCTCCACGATGTGGTCGAGGACACCCCCACTACCCTGGACGACCTGAAGGCCGCCTTTGGCGAGGAAGTGGCCCTGCTGGTGGACGGTGTCACCAAGCTGACCAAGATCCAGTTCTCCAACATCGAAGAGCTGCAGGCTGAGAACCTGCGCAAGATGCTGCTGGCCATGAGCCGCGACGTCCGCGTGATGATCATCAAGCTCTGCGACCGGCTGCACAACATGCGCACCGGCGATGCCTGGCCTGAACAGAAGCGCCGCGACAAGGCCCGCGAGACGATGGAGGTCTATGCTCCCATCGCCAACCGCCTGGGCATCCTGAACGTGAAGGAAGAGCTGGAAGACCGCAGCCTGCACTATCTGGACCCCGTGGGCTACAACGAGATCAGCAAGATGCTGAGCGAGCGCGCGGGCGAGGAGTTTCTGGCCAGCGTGTCCGGCGTCATTGAGCAGCGGCTGGAAGAGAGCGGCATCGAGGGTGCGACCATCAAGCGCCGCGTCAAGAGCATCTACGGCATCTACCGCAAGACCATCATGCAGAACAAGTCCTTCGACGAGATCTACGATATCTATGCGGTCCGCATCATTTTGGATACGCTGGCCGAGTGCTACAGCACTCTGGGCCTCATCCACGATATGTACCACCCGCTGCCCAACCGCTTCAAGGATTATATCTCCACCCCCAAACCCAACGGCTACCAGAGCCTGCACACCACCGTCATCGGGCACGAGGGCATCCCCTTCGAAGTCCAGATCCGCACCCGCAAGATGGATGAACAGGCCGAGTACGGCGTTGCGGCCCACTGGAAGTACAAAGAGGGGCTGGACGGCCACGACAAGCTCGATGAGCGTCTGGCCTGGGTCAGCCAGCTTCTGGAAAATCAGCGCGTCAGCGAGGATTCCGGCAACCTGCTGCACGACCTGAAGAGCGACCTGCTGCCGGAGGAGGTCTTCGCCTTCACCCCGAAGGGCGATGTCATCAACCTGCCCGCCGGTGCCACCTGCATCGACTTCGCCTATGCCATCCACTCTGCCGTCGGCAACCGGATGGTGGGCTGCAAGGTGAACAACCGGATGGTCCCCATCGACCACATCGTCTCCACCGGCGAGATCATCGAGGTCATCCTCGGCCCGGCGGACAAAGGCCCCAGCCGCGACTGGCTCAAGATCGTGCGCACCAGCGAGGCCAAGAGCAAGATCCGCAACTGGTTCAAGAAGATGCGCCGGGAAGAGAACATCCAGCAGGGCCGCGATGCGCTGGCCCGCGAACTGCGCCGCGAGATGATCTTCATCCCGGACGACGAGCTGGATGATTTCATCGGCAGCTGCTGCCGCCGCCTGCGCCAGAACAACGCCGAGGAGCTGTATGCGGCCATCGGCTACGGCGGCATCACCATCGCCAACTGTCTGCCCAAGCTGAAAGAGGAGTGGCAGAAGCTCAAGGCCGAGGAAGACAAGACCGAACAGCTGGCCAAAGTGGATCTGAGCAAGGTCCATGCCACCGACGGCGTCGTGGTGGAAGGGTTCGACAACACCCCCATCAAGTTCGCCAAGTGCTGCTCGCCGCTGCCCGGCGACCCCATCGTGGGTTTCATCACCCGCGGGTTCGGCGTCTCCATCCACAAGCAGAGCTGCGCCAATGCCATTTCCAGCATGAAGGACCCCACCAACGCCCCCCGCTGGGTCAAGGCGTACTGGGCCGACAGCGTCAAGGACAGCTACAAGGCCGGCCTTGAGATCGTGGCGCTGGACCGCAACGAACTGCTGCGGGACGTGCTGAGCGCTCTGGCCGACATCCGGGTGCCCATCTACACGATGAACGCCCGCCAGGTGGAAAACAACTGCGCCGTGGTCAGCCTGACCATCGGCATCAACAACACCGAGCATCTCAACCGGGTGGTAGCCCGCCTGTCCAAGATCAAAGATGTGCTCAAGGTCACAAGGAGTTAAACCATGCGTGCAGTCATTCAGGCCGTTTCGTCGGCCAGTGTCCGGGTCGATGGGGGCGAGCCCCGCGCCATCGGCCCCGGCCTTGTCATCCTGCTGGGCGTCCGCGACACCGACTCGCTGGACATCGTGCCCAAACTGGCCGAAAAGTGCGCGGGCCTGCGCATCTTCAAGGATGAGAACGACAAGCTGAACCTCAGCGCAAAAGACCTTGGGTATTCGGCGCTGGTGGTCAGCCAGTTCACCCTGTATGGGGACACCCGAAAGGGCTTCCGGCCCAGTTTCATCCACGCAGCCAAAGCCCCGCTTGCAGTGGACGCCTACGAGCTGTTTCTGGCCGAGATGAACAAACAGGGCCTCCGGGAGGTCCGGCACGGAGAGTTCGGGGCGGATATGCAGGTGGCTCTGGTCAACGAGGGGCCCTGCACCATCGTCATCGACACCGACGAGTGGAAAAAGAAGGATTGAGAGGGATAACATGCAGGCATTTCATCTTCTCGGCTCTGCGCCGTTTTACACCAACAGTTTTCTGCTGCTCACCAAGGCCGGCCATGCGGTCATCATCGACCCGGCGGCCGGGGTGCAGGAGTACGATCAGATCCTGCGGGACCACGGTGCCGTGCTGACGCACATCCTGTGCACCCACGGCCACTACGACCATGTGGGCAGCGCCGGTGTGCTGAGCCGCGAGTGGGGCGCAAAGATCTGGTGCGAAGCCGCCGACTGCGCCGGGACCCAACTCTTCCCCCTGAAGAGCGCCGATTTCGGTTATGGAGAGGGAACCAACCTTTTGGTGGATGAGCTGACCTTCACCGCATGGCACACCCCCGGCCACACCGAGGGCAGCGTGGTGCTGCTGTGCAGCGAGTATCTCTTTGTGGGCGATACGGTCTTTCAGGGCAGCATCGGCCGCACCGACCTCGAAGGCGGCAGCGACCGCAAGCTGGAGGCGAGCCTGCGCAAGTTCGCGGGCCTGCCCATCCCCAAAGAGACCCAGCTCCTGCCCGGCCACGGGGATTTCTCGACCTATGGCGAGGAGCTGGAGACCAACTATTATATCAAAGCCGCACTGCGGAACGCATAAAAAAGGCAGGAACACATGAAGATCTATATCACAGGGCTTGCATCCGGCTACGAGGTCGAGCATCTGGTCCGGCTGTTTTACCCAATGGCACCGCTCACCCTGACCCCGCCCGAAGCCGGGGAGGACTGTGTGTGGGCCGAGCGGAAGCCGGACGGTCTGCTGGCGCTGGTGCGGGAGCACGGCGGGCAGGAGACCGTCTCCGCCCCGCTGCCGGGGCCGGACGGCGAGACCGAAGCCTTTGCCCTTGCCAGCCTGACCTATGACCTGCTGCGCCGCTGGACGGGCATCCGCCCGCCCTGGGGCAAGATGACCGGTGTGCGCCCGGTCCGACTCATCCACGACAAGCGCGCCGCCGGTTGGAGCGAAGCGGAGATCGACCGCTTTTTCCTGAGCCGGTTCGACTGCTCGGAGCAGAAATACCAGATGGCCAGAGCCATTGCCGATCTGCAGGAGCCGATCCTGCGCCTGGGCAGCGAGCCGAAGACCTACAGCCTGTACATCGGCATCCCGTTCTGCCCCTCCCGGTGCAGCTATTGCAGCTTCGTCAGCTGCAATCTCGACCGGGACCGCAAGCTGGTGCAGCCCTATGTGGACTGCCTCTGCCGCGAGGTGGAGGAGATCCGGGCGCAGGCAGAGCAGGCCGGGCTGAAGCTGTGCAGCATCTACATCGGCGGCGGCACGCCCACCAGCCTTTCGGCAGACCAGCTCCGCCAGCTGATGGGCACCGTGCGGCAGTGCTTTGACCTTTCCTGCGTCGTGGAATACACGGTGGAGGCAGGCCGCCCCGACTGCACCGACGCCGAAAAGCTGGCCGTCATCAAGGAGTATGGGGCGACCCGCATCTCCATCAACCCCCAGACCTTTTCGGACGAGGTGCTGGCCGGCATCGGCCGCCGGCACTCGGCGCAGGACATCCTGGACTGCTTTGCCGACGCCCGGAAGGCGGGCCACGACGACATCAACATGGACCTCATCGCGGGCCTGCCCGGCGACACCGTGGAGGGCTTTGAGCGCAGCCTGCGGCAGGCCATCGCGCTCGACCCGGAGAACATCACCGTCCACACCCTGACCCTTAAGCGGGCTTCCCGCATCGTCATCGAGGACCAGAGGGAGAACGACTACGCCGATGTGGCCGCCATGCTGGAACGCTGCCATCTACTGGCAGAGGCGGGCTACCGGCCCTACTACCTCTACCGCCAGAAGAATACCCTGCAAAATCTGGAAAACGTGGGCTGGTGCAAGCCAGGCCACGAGGGATATTACAACATCTATATCATGGAGGAAGTCCAGACCATCCTTTCCGCAGGCGCGGGCGGCAGCACCAAGCTGGTGGCCGACGGCGGAAAACGGATGCAGCGCATCTTCAACTTTAAGTACCCGACCGAATACATCCAGCGCTTTGCGGAGGTTCTGGAACGGAAAAAAGGAGTGGCTGATTTTTATGATCACGATTTGGGTCCCGAAACGTCTGGTGGAGATCGACCTTTATAACATTGCCGCCCGCAGCCCGGAAGCGCTGGCGGAGATGAGCGAGCGCAGCTACCGCGAGCGGGTCCGCTACGCGGCCGAAAAAGTCCGCTTTTCCGGCACCAAGATCGTCATGTTCACCGGCCCATCGGCCAGCGGCAAGACCACCTCGGCCCACAAGCTGGCCGAAGAACTCATCCGGCAGGGCACACCGGCCCATGTGGTCAGTCTGGACAATTTCTTCCGGGGCGCGGAGTTCTACCCCCGGATGCCGGACGGTACACTGGACTACGAGAACCCCGACACCATGGATCTGCCCCTCATCCGGCAGTGCCTCCGCGAGCTGAGCGAGACGGGAAAGACCGTGTTGCCGATCTACGATTTCACCAGCGAGAAGCGCTCGGATGCGACCGAACCCGTGGACCTGCAGGGCGGCGTCTGCATCGTGGAGGGCATCCACGCCCTCAACCCGGAGCTGACCAGCCTTGTGCCCGGTGAGGAAGTCTACCGCATCTATGCCGGTCTGCGGGAGGAATACTGCATCGACGGCCGCCGGGTCATCAACACCCAGGACATCCGCCTGTGCCGCCGCACCCTGCGCGATGCCGCCGCCCGCGGCCGCAGCCCCGAAAAGACCCTTGCCATGTGGGACCGCGTCCTGGACGGCGAGACCCGGTATATCAAGGGCTTCAAGACCACGGCGGACTTCCTGCTGGATACCTCCTTCACCTACGAGATGGGCCTCATCGCCCAGCTGCTGCAAAAGGTGCGCCGCCAGTTCGTGCTGGAAGGCCACAATGCCGAGCTGTGGGACGAGACGGCCCGCCGGTTCGAGCATGTGGCCCCCCTGCCGCTGGACCTGCTGCCTGCCGACAGTATGCTGCGGGAGTTCTACGGCAGCGAGGCGAACTGACGAAGGGCTGTCCGGAGTTTGTGTAAATGCGAAAAATCTGTTTCCAAATCCGCACGAAACTGTAAAACTTGCGGCAAATTCGTTGCAATCAGAGGTGGAGTGCGCTATAATGAAACCATCATCCGAAAGCACAGGAGGGGAAGTACCCTTCCGCTGAGAGAGGTGTCTGTTATGGATTTCAACAAGATCAAGGAAATGGGTCTGGAATATGCCGAAAAAGGCAAAAATGCAGCAATGGATCTGGCCGAGCGCGGCAAGACGCAGGCAAAGATCGTGAACGAGCAGACCAAGCTCGCCCGCGCACAGCGCCAGCTGGGTGCGCTGGTGTACAGCCTGGCCAAGGGCAACGAAGAGAACCAGCCCCTTGTGGATAAGTACATCGAGATGATCGATGCCATCGAAAAGAACCTGGCCGCTCTGCGCGAGAGCATCGGGACGCCCGCAGCGGAAGCTGCCCCGGAACCCGAAGCACCGGCGGACAGCGTGACCATCGAGTTCCCCATCGACGCACAGCCTGCTGCAGAGGAAAAGAAGACCTGCCCGCAGTGTGGTGCGCCGGTCTCGGACGATGCACTGTTCTGCAACAAGTGCGGCGCGCAGCTGTGACCTGAAATTGAAACAGCCCGAAGCGGGTGGTGTCCGTGCGGGATACCGCCCGTTTTTGTGCCAAAGTGTGAAAAATCTGGAAACATTTGGAGCGAAAAACCGGAAAATGCGCTTGTCCCCTTGAAAAATGGCGGATTCTGCGATACAATAAAGCCCTACTTTTGGAGCAGAAGGGAGCGCTTGCCCATGCTGGACTGGCCGGAGCGGGAGCACTATACGGCAGAGGACCTCATCGAGATCCTCCGCATCCTGCGCGACCCCGAAACGGGCTGTCCGTGGGACAGGGTGCAGACGCACCAGTCCATCCGGAAAAATTTTCTGGAGGAAACGTACGAGGCGCTGGAAGCCCTGGATGCCGACGACCCCGCGATGCTGCGGGAAGAGCTGGGCGACGTGTTGATGCAGGTAGCCTTCCATGCCGTCATGGAGGAGGAGCGGGGCCGGTTCGATTTTGAGCAGGTCTGCCGTGAGGTGTGCGAGAAGCTGGTGTTCCGTCACCCGAACATCTTTGCCTCCTCTGCGGCGGAAAATGCCGGTATAAACAGCTGGGATGCGCTCAAAAATAAGGAAAAGGGACGCCGGACGCTGGCCGATGAGCTGGGCACCGTACCGGCCACCCTGCCTGCTTTGATGTATGCTCAGAAACTGCAGAAGCGCGCCGCAGGCCATGGCCTCGGTGCAGTGGACCAGGAATGCGCGGCTGCTGCCCTGCGGGCGGCAGAACAGAACTGGGACGCCGCTGCACCGGAGGAGGCCGCCGCACGGGCGGGAGAGCTGCTGTTCGCAGCGGTCAACGCCATCCGGCTGGCCGGTGTGGACGCCGAAGAAGCACTGACCTTTGCCTCGAAGCGATTCCGGGACGAGCTGCTGGCCCCACAGGTGGGAGCAAACGGGTATCAGGCCGAAACGCCTGCTCCGATAGATAGAAAATGATGAGTACAAATTTTGTGGAGGTTTTACTATTATGACCAAGACTGATCTGATCGCACAGGTTGCGGCAAACACCGAAATGAGCAAGAAGAGCGCTGAGCTGGCTGTCAACGCTGCATTCGAGGCACTGGGCAAGGCCATGGCAGAGGGTGAGAAGATCACCATCTCCGGCTTCGGCACCTTCGAGATCCGTGAGCGCGCCGAGCGTCAGGGCATCAACCCCCGCACCCGCGAGCCCATCACCATTGCTGCTTCCCGCAGCATCGTGTTCAAGCCGGGCAAGGCTCTGAAGGACACCCTGTAAGAGAGAACCCACTGCCGCCGGAACCGTTTGGCCCGGCGGCTTTTTATATGGAGGTTTCCCATGCGATTGGACAAATACCTGAAAGTTTCGCGGCTCATCAAGCGCCGCACCGTAGCAAACGAGGTGGCCGATGCAGGCCGCATCCTCATCAACGGCAAGGTCGCCAAGGCCAGCCAGGCCGTCAAGGCGGGCGACCTCATCGAGGTCACCTTCGGCAACCGCCCCATCAAAGTCCGCGTACTCTCCGATGTGGAGCCCCGCACCAAGGATGTGGCGCGGGAGATGTACGAGATTCTTTCGGAATAAGACTGAGACAGAAAAAGCCTCCTGAATTGCACGAATGTGCCGTTCAGGAGGTTTTTGCATATTATAGCAGTTTGCGTTTTTAATGCACAAGCAACATCCGCAAACTGCATATCGCAAATATGCCGTGTTGATGGGCACTATTTTTGAAAATTGCGATAGAAATCAACCGAATGGATCGCAGCGTTTTCGAAAACGAGATAATCGTTGTATTCGTGGGTCAGCGCTTCTGTGTCGCGCTTTCCGCTTGGCTTGACGGAAAAGGAATCGCGAAACTTGTAAGCGCTGGGGACGGCAGGGGCGGGGAGAACTTGTTCGCAATGGGTATGCAGCTCCTTCAGAAGTTGGAGTTTATCACCGAAGAAGTCTTTTTTCAGAAGGATATGTGCGACCGGGAACGAAGAACCATCCCGATGCAGGACAACGACTTCACAGATATCGACCGCAGGATTTTGCAGAATAACGTTTTCGATATCAAACAGGTAATGCTTTTGGCTCTGAGCGTCGATAAAGTAATCGACCGCACGGCCAAGAACGTATACGAAGCCGTCCGCATCCAGGTAGCCGATATCACCCGTGTGGCCCCATTTCCGGCCTTGTTCATCTACCCGGAAAAATGCGTTTGTTGCATCCGGGTTCTGATAGTATTCTTTCATGCAGCAGGGCGTGGAGACCTGCAATTCACCCCGCTGGCCGTAAGGAAGCTCTTTTCCGGTATCGGGATCAAAGGCGCTGACCATGGCAAGAGGGAGAGGAATCCCTGTGGACCCGATCTTATTTCGAGGCCCGGCGGGGGTTTTATCGGAAGAGGTCGATGCAACTGTTGCGCCCAGTTCACACATGCCCCAGCCTTTTTGCAATCCGCAGCTGTAATGATGAGCAGAAAGAAATTCGTTAATCTGAAGTTCTGTTTCAGGCAGTAACTGCTCTCCACCGGTCATTGGACAAATCAAAAAAGACAAATCATGCTTGGAATCCAAATGTTCCATGGCGTAGAGCCACAGACTGGTTGCGCCAAAGATATAGTTGGGGGAGTATTTTTCAAGATCAGAAGTAAAGGTCTCCGGGCTGAACAGCGGCTCCAAAACACAAGACACCCCCAGACACAGAGGCATCAGAAGCGAAATGGAAATGCCGCTAGAGAACCAGATGGGAACGATGTGGAGGAATTTCTTCTGGCGGGAAACCTCTGGAAAACCCGTTTCGTATTGCGCGATGGTGGCATTGATGCCATCGTTTGTCAGCACGATGCCCTTCGATGCTCCGGTCGTGCCAGAAGAATAGACCATGACCACAGGGGTGTCTTTCTGATAAGGTGCTTCCGTTGGAGAAGCATAGGAACTACCCGTTTTGATGAAAGCAGACCAAAGAGAGTGTTTGGAATTCTCATGGAGAGCTTGTTTCAGCTCAGGCTCCAGAGGGCTTTTGAGTTCGGCAAGAATGCGGAGCGGAGCAGGGAGCGAAGCCGTGGCAGGAAGAACAACAAGATGCCGGATGCAAGTTTCGGACAAGATGGATGAAACGCTGGCGTAGAGCCTGTCCAGCACAAACAAAAACGCTGC
Organism: Faecalibacterium sp. AF28-13AC; assembly: GCF_003478405.1. Lineage (NCBI taxonomy): Bacteria > Bacillati > Bacillota > Clostridia > Eubacteriales > Oscillospiraceae > Faecalibacterium > Faecalibacterium sp. AF28-13AC. The sequence goes on from NZ_QUFG01000001.1 coordinate 404,279, forward strand.
GTTTGTTTCATTGATGCGGTCACGAATCTGGGCGGGCTGAAACATGGGATTGACGAAATTGGCCAGCGCGCCGATTTTGCTGCAGGCAAGAACGATATAAACGGCTTCGGGGGTTCCTGCGGTACAAAGCGTGACACAGTCTCCGGCCCGGACACCGTTGGAGAGCAGCGCTTTTGCGCAGGCTTCAACGTGTTCAAATAATTTTGAAAAAGTGATTTTCACACCAAAATATTCCAATGCGGTTTCGGTCAGGTGTTCTTTGTTGTGCTGGTAGATGTTTTGGTATACGGTACACGAAGCAGGTTGCGCATGAAGGGCCTCGGAACTGTAGTACTTCAACCAAGGCTTGTCAATGGATGGATACCCGGATATTTTTGTGTTGCACATAATGATTCCTCCCAATAAAAGATGAAATTAACCCTTTTGAGCAATTATAACCCAAAAGAGTTAATCTTTTCAAGAGCTTTTCGATATGCTTTTTCTAAAAAAGGAGAAAGCATCCATGAATATCGGAGAAGCAGTGAGGGAACGGATCATAGAACTGTGCCGAGAAAATGATATTTCGATTAACAAGCTGTGCACGATGAGTGGAGTTACACAGTCTACGGTGAACAACATCGTCAGCGGAAGAAACAATAGCGCAACGGTATCGACCATCAAGAAGCTATGCGATGGACTGGGAATCTCCATTGAAGATTTTTTCCATTCGGAGCTGTTCCGGAATCTGGAACAGGAAGTCAAATAACGAATAACGGCACTCTGCCCTTCATACAGTGAGAAAAAGGGGAGTTGTGCCATGAACAAGACCGCCGAAAAAACGCCCGCCCCGCCCCACGACCTGATTTTGGAAGGCCGTAGTAAACTGACGGTGACCGGTGTGAAGCGGGTGCTGCGGTGCGATGCCGACAGCGCCGCGATGGAAACGGGCAAGGGGGTGCTGCACCTGACGGGAGCCGAGCTGAACGTGACCAGCCTCGACCTGGAGAGCGGGGAGGTGCGCCTGACCGGCCGCATCGACGCGCTGGAATATACGGCCGAGCGGACGCCGGGCGGCCTGCTGCGCCGTCTGCTGCGCTGATGGCCCCGGCACTTCCGGCGGGGCTCATCGGGCGGGAGGCAGCAGCCTGCGTTCTGCTGGGGGCCGTTCTGGGCGGGGCAAGGGCGCTGTTCCCGGAAAAAGGCCGGGGGGCCTTTCTGCCGGACGTGCTGCTCGTAGGGGCGCTGCTGCTGGGGCTGCAGTCCTATGCGGCGTCGCTGAGCTTCGGCGGGGTGCTTCGGTGGTATCAGCTGGCGGCGGCCGTCTTTGGCGCGTGGGCGGCAGAACGTGTGCTGCGCTGGCCGGTGCGGGGTGCGCTCTTTGTGCTGGGGCTTCCGCTGCAAGGGGCCCGGCGGCTCCTTGCGCCGGTGCTGCTGGCCCGAAAAGTGCGTTCAAAACGTGCCAAAGAACGCCGGAACGCAAAAAGGAACGCAAAAAAACAAAAAAAGAACTTGCCAAGACCACAGCGGATGTTGTATAATTCTAACGTATCAAAGTAAGACCACAGGCGCATCGGGCCTGCTGATTTCAGGGGGCACTGAGGTATGACGAATCCGAGCCGCAAAAAACGCAGAAAGAACACGGTGCTGCGCACGGTGTTCCGGCTGTTCTTTCTTTTGCTGCTGCTGAGTATGCTGGCAGCATACATCTCCAATCAGGTGGCCATCAGCTCCAAGCGCGCCGAGCTGCAGACCCTGAACGAGCAGATCGAACAGCAGCAGACCAAAAATGAGGAGCTGCAGCGCATCCTCAGCGGCGACGCGGATGACGTGACCGAATGGGTCGCCCGTGATTCTTACAACTACGCCGCCCCCAACGAGCGCATCTTTGTGGATGTGACCGGCAACTGAGGGCGGGTCCTCCGGGAGGGTCTGCGGCCCGCCCCGGAACAGCCACCCAAAAAGAGAGCAAGGAGTATTGAGTTTTGGCGATTGAGGTAGGGAACGTATTTGAAGGCCGTGTGACCGGCGTGAAGCCGTTCGGCGCATTTGTTGCGCTGCCGGAGGGCCGGGTGGGCATGGTCCACATTTCCGAAGTGTCCAATGAATATGTGCAGGACATCAACACCGTCCTGCACGACGGCGATACCGTGAAGGTGCAGGTCATCCAGGTGGCACCGGATGGCAAGATCGCATTGTCCATCAAGCGGCTGCTGCCGCGCCCGGCCCGCACGGACCGCGGCCCCCGCCCCGGCGGCCCGCGCAGCGGTGCCCCGCGTGAGGGCGGACATTTCGGCGGTTCCCGCGGCGGCGGACGCCCCCCGCGTGAGGGCGGCAGAGGCCCGGCCCGCGAGGCTGCGCCCCGCGTCTGGCAGCCCAAAGCGCCCGCCAAGAGCGACAACCTGAGCTTTGAGGATATGATGAGCCGCTTCAAGAGCCAGAGCGAAGAGAAGATGGCCGACCTGGACCACGAGACCAACAACCGCCGTGGCGGCGGTTATGCCCCGCGCTCCCGCCGCGGCCGCTGAACCCAATGAACTGATCGGGCCTGTCCCCAGCCGGGACGGGCCTGTTTTTGTGAACTGCGCCCCGGCGCAAGAAAGGAACGCTAAATGCCTGCAAAATTTGAACTGATCGCGCCCTGCTTCTTCGGCTGTGAGTCCACGGCCAACTTCGAGCTGCGCCGCATCGGCGCGGAGAACATCCGGGTCAGCGACGGCCGCCTGACCTTTGAGGGCGGTGCGGAGATGATCGCAGCCGCAAACCTCAACCTGCGCACCGTTGAGCGCGTCATGCTGCTGCTGAACACCTACCCGGCCTCCACCTTCGATGAGCTGTTCGATGGGGTATACGCCATCCCCTGGGAGGAGCTGCTCCCCGCCGATGCGGCCTTCCCCGTCACCGGTTCGTCCCTGAACAGCCAGCTGACCAGTGTGCCCGCCTGCCAGAGCATCATCAAGAAGGCCGTGGTCAAGCGGCTGATGACCAAGCACCACACCTCCGTTCTGCCGGAGACCGGTGCGGAGTATAAGATCCGCTTCATGCTGCGCAAGAACGTCTGCGAGATCATGCTGGACACCACCGGCGACGGCCTGCACAAGCGCGGCTACCGCCGCAACGCCATGGAGGCCCCCATCCGCGAGACGCTGGCGGCGACCATCGCCGACCTGGGCCGTGTCCGCCGCGACAGCCTTGTGGAAGACCCTTTCTGCGGCAGCGGCACCCTGCTCATCGAAGCAGCCCAGAAGGCCATGAACATCGCCCCCGGCTTGAAGCGCCGCTTTGCCGCCGAGCGGTACAGCTTCGTGCCTGCGTCCATCTGGGCGGAGCAGCGCCAGAAGGCTCTGGCCGAATCCAAACTGGATGTCGGTTTTGAGGCCTTCGGCTACGACATCGACCCCGCCGCCGTGGCGCTGGCCAACGCCAACGCCAAGCTGGCCGGTGTGGAAAAGCGCTGTCACTTCGAGGTGGCCGATGTGGCGGCCTTTGAGGCCAGACCCGAAGCCATCGTCCTGACCAATCCCCCGTACGGCGAGCGGATGAGCACCATCGAGGGGGCCGCCCAGCTGGCCCGGACGCTGGGCCGCCAGATGGAAGCCCACCCCTGCGCGGGCGTCTACGCCATCACCGCTGACATGGAGTTCGAGAGCCACTACGGCAAACGGGCCAACAAGCGCCGCAAGATGTACAACGGCATGATCCCCTGCCAGCTGTATATGTACTACGAGGCCCCGAAGTTTGAGCACAAGGCGAAGCCCATGCCCAAACAGGGCTTTGACGGCAAGCGTTCCACCGGCCGTTTCGAGAAAAAATAAACAAAAGTAATGCTTTACAACCGCACTGAACGGGAAAGTTTGGTGCGGCTGTTGCTTTTCCGGGGCTGACAAGGTGCGAATCTTTTACATTTCGTCAGTTGCATCCAAGACCGAAAAAGGGTATACTTGTACCATTGTAAGAACATGCAGCGCGAGGCTGCTGGAAAGGGAGGACGGCAATGGAAGGGCGCATGAGACCTTATCTTCCGGAGCTTACCATCCGCGATTATAACACATATCTGTGGTATCTGCGGGGGGTGCGCTGGCAGATGAGACGCAGCTACGGGTTCTACTCCTGTCGGCTGCTGCAATACAACGGTGTGCTGTTCGCGCTTCTGGCGGACAGTCTGGCCGGCCGGTCAGCCACCTGCGTCAACCAGCGCCTGCCCGGTACACTCTGCTACAGGCAGATGATGTGCCAGACCCAGGGCATCCGCCTGGCGGCACAGGTGGAAGTGATGATGGGCTGGCATAAGCTGCAGGACCGCCGCTGGGACGAGCTGCCGCTCCGGAGCCAGCTGTTCCGCGCGGTGGACCACGCTCTCCTGCGCCGCGCCTACGAGAAGGCTGTGAGCGAAAACCCTGCGCTGGAACGTTTGTTTGGGCAGGAACAGGCACAGGCTGTGGTCCAGATGAACCTGAACGCGAAGAACTACGGCGTGGCAGCGGAGCCGATGAGCAACATCTACGGTGCGCTCTACTCTACCCTCGCCACCGATGACCCCAGCCAGCGCAAGAGCATGCGCTACATCGGCAGCTGCATCGGGCGGGTGTTCTATCTGCTGGATAAGGCCAGCCGGGTGGAAAAGGACCGCAAGGTGGGCCGGTACAATGTGTTTCTGATCAACGGCATCAACGAGAAGGATGCTGCCATGGAAAATGCCCGGCGGCAGGCGCTGGCCGCAGCGAACGACCTGGTCCGCGCCTACGGGATGCTGGACGTCAAGCTGAACAAGTCACTCATCGACAACATCATGATCCTCGGCCTGCGCCATGCGGTGGACCCGCTGGACGCCGGGAACCAGCCGGTGCGCTGGGAGCTGCCGTGAAGGGCCGCAGGAGCTGGGCTATGGCCTACTGCGGCATGGCGGCGGCGCTGAGCGTCGCGCTGATGCTGCTGGGGGCCGTGGTGCCGGTGCTGATGTTCCTTGCACCGGCCGCAGCCAGCCTGCTCATCGCTACGGTCTGCATGGAGTGCGGCATGAAGATGGCCCTTACGGCCTACGGCGCGGTGAGCCTGCTCAGCCTGCTGTTCGTGCCGGACAAAGAGGTGGCTCTCGTCTTCGTCTTTCTGCTGGGGTACTACCCGCTGGTCAAGCCGAAGTTCGAACGCATCCGCCCAAAGCTGCTGCGGGGCGTGTGCAAGCTGCTGCTCTGCAATGGGGCGCTGGCGGCGATGTACGGGCTGGTGCTGCTGCTCGTTCCGGCGGGCAGCATCTCGCAGGAGCTGCGCACCACAGCGTGGGTCGTCTCGCTGAGCACACTGGCCATGGGCAATGTGGCCTTTCTGCTCTACGACCGGGCCATCCATAATCTATTGCAGGTCTACCGCCTGGTCTGGCAGCCAAGGCTGCATAAGATGCTGGGGAGGTGACCCTCTCAGGCAAAGCCATCAGGCGAGCGCAGCGAGACTGAGAGGGCATCGAAAGAAGGAATGTGGACTTTTTGTTGACACAAAGCGCCGGGCCACGCGGGTGACAGCCGTGAGGGTGACGAGGAGAGGAATCATCGAACGATTCGGCGGATGTTTCTCCGGTCGAACAGGCTATACCGATCGCAGCAAGGGGCAAAAAGCGGCAGCAATACCGTAACAGATCCTCTTTCACGCAAGCCATACAAGAACATAAACTGGAAGAGAAGCTGACAGCTGTTCTGTGCGCATGTTGAGCGCCGGGCTGTCGGTCTGGAGGTATTTTGTATGTGTGGCATTGTTGGTTATGTTGGCAAACGCAACGCGCAGAACGTTCTGCTGGATGGTCTGGAAAAGCTGGAGTACCGCGGCTATGACTCCACCGGTGTCGCGCTGGCACTGGACGGCGGCATCCGCGTGGTCAAGAGCAAGGGCCGCCTGGCCGAGCTGCGCAAAAAGCTGGAATTGCAGGCCCTGGCCGAGAGCGGCTGCGGCATCGGCCATACCCGCTGGGCCACCCACGGCGAACCCAGCGATGTGAACAGCCATCCGCATTCGACGCCGCGTGTGAGCATCGTGCACAACGGCATCATTGAAAATTACGGCATCCTGAAAGAGCGGCTCATCGCAAAGGGCTACACCTTTGAGAGCGAGACCGACACCGAAGTGCTGGTCAAGCTCATCGACAGCTGCTACGAGGGCGAGCCGCTGCAGGCCATCCACGAGGCTCTGAGCATGGTGCGCGGCAGCTACGCGCTGGCCGTGCTCTTCCGGGATTTCCCGGATACCGTCTTTGCCGTCAAGCGGGAGAGCCCGCTCATCGTCGGCTGGGGCGAAGGGGAAAACTTCGTGGCGTCGGATATCCCGGCCCTGCTCAAGTATACCCGCCGCTACAGCGTTCTCGAAGAGGGCGACCTTGCCGTCGTGACGCGGGAGTGCATCCGCTTCTACAACGAGTTCGCCGAGCCGGTGGAGCGGGAGATCCTGACCGCCGATTGGGACATGGAAGCGGCGGAAAAGGGCGGTTATCCACACTTTATGCTCAAGGAGATCAACGAGCAGCCCGCCGCCATCACGGCAACGGTCAGCCCCCGCGTGGAGGACGGCCTGCCCGACCTGCGCATCCCGGAGCTGTCGGATGAAAAGCTGCGGGACATCGGCACCATCCATCTGGTGGCCTGCGGCACGGCCATGCACGCGGGCATGGTGGGCAAGGCGGCCATCGAGACGCTGGCCCGCGTCCCCGCCGAAGTGGACATCGCCAGCGAGTTCCGTTACCGCGACCCCATCCTGAACAAAAACGATCTGGTCATCATCATCAGCCAGTCGGGTGAGACCAGCGACACACTGGCGGCTCTCAAGCTGGCAAAGAGCCGGGGTGTGCCGGTGCTGGCCATCGTCAACGTGGTGGGCAGCTCCATTGCCCGCGCGGCAGACTATGTGCTCTATACCTACGCCGGGCCGGAGATCGCGGTGGCCTCCACCAAGGCTTACATGGTGCAGATGTGTGTGCTGTACCTCTTTGCGCTGCGGCTGGCCTATGCGCGCGGTGCCCAGACCGAGGCCGAGACCCGCCGCCTGACCGCAGAGCTTCTCCGCGCCAGCGAGGTCATCAAGCCCCGCCTGGCCGACTGCGAACAGATCAAGTACCTGGCCAGCCGGTTCGTCAACACCCAGAGCTGCTTCTTCATCGGGCGCGGGTTCGATTATTCGCTTTCGCTGGAAGGCAGCCTGAAGCTGAAGGAGATCAGCTACGTTCACTCGGACGCCTACGCTGCCGGTGAGCTCAAGCACGGCACCATCAGCCTCATCACGGACGGTGTGCCGGTCATCGCGCTGGCCACCCAGAAAAAGGTCTACGAAAAGACCATCTCCAACGCCAAGGAGACCAAGAGCCGGGGCGCGAAGGTCCTGCTCTTCACGACGAAAGACGCCGTGGTGCCGGACGGCGTGGCAGACTATGTTGTCCGTCTGGACGATTACGACGACCTGCTCATGCCGCTGCAGCTCATCGTGCCGCTGCAGCTGTTCGCCTACTATATGGCTGTGCTGCGTGGCTGCGACGTGGATAAGCCCCGCAACCTGGCCAAGAGCGTGACCGTGGAATAAAAACAGACGCCTCCGGATGGAGTGTGCCCCTCCCATGGAATAGGGAGGGCGCGCAGACCGTCCGGAGGCGTTTTGAATGGACAGCAAACAAAGGCCGTTCCCGTGCATTGTGCAGGGGAGCGGCCTTGCGTGTTTATGAGGTCAGACAGCGGCCTTTTTGCTCCGCCGTTCGAGGGCGAGGAAGAAGCAGACGTTCAGCACGATGCCCACCACGGTGGAGGTGGGGGCCGCCAGACCGATCATGGTCAGGTTGGCGTTGGGCTGAATGCTCATGATGTAGGCCATGGGCAGGCGGACGAGCAGGGTCTGCACCAGGCCCTGGACCATGACCCAGACGGTCTTGTCGCTGCCGTTGAAGTAGCCCACCATGCTGAACAGCACGGCGGTGGCAAGCGTTTCGGGTGCAAAGCCCTTCAGGTAGGCAAAGGCGTTTTGGATGACGGCAGCGTCGGTGGTGAAGACATTGGAGAGCAGATCGCCCCGGAAGAAAACGAGGGCGAACATCGCGCAGCCGAAGGCCAGACCGATGCCGATGCCGGTGAACATGGCCTTTTTGGCGCGCTTGGGGTTGCCCGCACCCATGTTCTGGGAGACGAAGGATGCCATGGACTGCATGAGCGAGCTGGGGATGAGCATGGCAAAGTTGACGATCTTGCAGGCGACGCCGTAGCCGGAGGAAGCCTCCAGACCCAGCCGGTTGACGAACGCGCAGAGGGCCAGGAAGGAAAGCTGGGTCAGAAACTCCTGCAGCGCCAGCGGCAGGCCGATGCTCAGGAACTTGCGGCTCTGCAGGTTCAGCCGGAAGTCAGACTTGCGGATCGTGAAGGGGAGCTTTTTCTTGAGCAGGATGACCACGGCGCAGACGACACTGACGGCCTGCGCCGCTACGGTGGCAATGGCGGCACCGGCGGCATCGAGGTGGAAACCGGCGACCAGAACGAGGTCGCCAATGATGTTGACGACGCAGGCCACCAGAACAAAGAGCAGGGGCGACTTGCTGTCGCCCAGGCCGCGGAAGACGGCGGCCAGCAGGTTGTATGCCACGATGAAGAAGATGCCGGAACCGCAGATGCGGACGTAGCTGGCAGTCAGGGCCACAGCTTCGGCGGGGGCCTGCATCAGCACCGAGATGCTGCGCGCAAAACCGACCATCACAACGAAGAGCACGGCGGAGAGAAGGGTAAACACGACGGCCGCACCGCCGATGACCGAGCCGATGAGCTCCGGCTTTTTCTCACCCAGATACCGGGCAATGAGGACCGTGACGCCCATGGCCAGCTGGGTGACGACGAAGGTGACGAGGTTGAGCACCTGGCTGCCGGTGGAGACCGCCGACAGGCCGATGGTGGAGCCGAACCGGCCCACGACCAGCAGGTCTACCGCGCCATAGGCCGCCTGCAGCACCAGTGCGCCCAGGATGGGGAGCATGAAGGCAGCCAGCTTTTTCAGGATGCTGCCCTGCGTAAAATCGTTTTTCTCAGATCTCAAGGGAAGTTCTCCTTTCGCAAAACACTTGGTGGAATGCTTCAATGGTGCGGATAGTCGTTTCAACATCCGCTTCCGGGACGCCTTGCAGGCAGGGGACTAGCGCGTCAAAAAACTGCTTGTCGTATGTCTGCGAGAGCTGTGCCCCGGCTTCGGTAATGGAAAGGTAGGTCACCCGGCCGTCCTCTGCCGAGGCGGTCTTTTTCAGGTAGCCTTTGGCCTCCATCTCCTTCACAGTGCGGGTCACGCCGGGGCGGGGCAGGTTCAGTGCGTCGCTCAGGTCGGACACCTTGACCTGCACACCCTGCTGCTCCAGCTTCTGGATGCTGTCCAGATAGTGGATGTAGGACGGCATAACGCCCTTTGGCAGCGGCGGGAGCAGATCCCGCACCCGCTTGGCCTGATAGCATGCGTCCATCATCCGCTTGATGAGTTCGACAGTCATGGCAGTTCCCCCTCAAATAATTACCAAAGCTAATTACCGTAGATAATTATAAGCAGAAATGAGAACTTGTCAAGAGTTTTTTGGCAGAACATAAAAAAGCCGCAGACCCGGCAGGGCTGCGGCTGATAGAGCAAATTCAGAAAACATCTTTTATGGCGACAACGTTAAGATTCCCTGTCTGCGAGGTTTCCTTCCGCAGGTCGTGGGCAGGAAAAGCGGATAGTCCGGATGGGTGAAGCGTTCGAAGTTCGTAAAAGGGTCTCCCATGTGGTGCGGATTTTACAGGGCATCGTAATATTGGTGAATTTTTTCCGCCATCAGGACCCGGCGCTGCGCAAGGAACTGCTGATAGTCATGGATCTCCAGGTCTTCAAATCCATCCGGAATGCAGTTCTGCCGGAGATTTTCACGCAGAGCACTCGCTTCGACGATGCCTCCATAGACAGGCTGCTTGGTTTCGCACTGGTGAAAAACCTCGCGCATATAAACAGAAGGGGCATTGTCTCTGATTTTGATATTGATCTCCTGCTGAATGAAAGCATAATTGGCGATCTGGTTATACTGGGCCTGCGGGATGCCGTGCTGGATCAGATACTTCTTGGGGAACAGATGATGGATATCTCCACGATTTTCCAACATGGTTTCAACGTCAATCTGCGTGGACAGGAACCCCTTATCGTGCGCTTTGACCTGTGCGATGAGGAACAGATTGAAATAGGGACTGCTGGCGACCGAGGTGTTGAGACGTTGGACGAGATTCACCGACCAATATGCGTCTGAAAGCTCACCGGCCTCCGTTATGCGCAGATACTCCATGGGGTCATCATAGGAGAAGAACCGCTTGATATCATAATCAAACGAGGATTCCGGAGAAGCAGAGTAGCGCCCGGTCAGAATCGAGAGGGCCAGCCAGCGCCGGACGATCTGTTCGATCTTGCTGTTCTCTACTTTCCGCTCGCGAAGAGCAAGGAAAAGTGCATAGCCGAAGTTCAAAACGTTCTGTGAGCGGATCAGAGAACGCCGGACAATACCGGCAGATCGGACGATCATCAGATAACGCTCATAATTTGTTTGATTGACGGCTTGCAGAACTGCTTCATGAAGCTGGTAAAAAGATTGCTCCTCGATCTCGATTTTGAACTCGCGGTTTTCAAAATCACGGCCGGAAAGAAGACTGACCAGATCGGCCAGCTTGCCGCGGTTGAATTTATAGGTGAATGCTACGCGCAGGATATCGGTATAAGAAGTGCGGTAAATGGGAGAAACTTTGGATGCAGCCCAGCGGATGGCCTCAAATTCTTTCCGTGCAGCAAAGGCAGTGTCGTTTTGCTGGATGTCCCGCAGGTCTTCGGGGGATTCCAGCAGGTGGCAGAAATAGTCAATGGTCTTCCGGGTGATATTGCCATCGTAGACTTCATTGGAAGAAATTTTAGACATGGCAAAATCGGCCTGTGAAAGGACGACGCCTTTGGAGTTGATGCGGATAAAAATATCCGTAACGCTGTCGATATCCAGATCGGCAGCCAGTGTGATAACACCCAAGCTGTTGTTCTGGATGGCCAGGAGATTGTTGATGACTTTGTTGATCCGGGGCATCTGGTCAGGAATATCATTCTTTTTACAATACTCCATGACAAACGAAAATGAATCAAAACCGTGTACAAAGACGGGCGCGATATCGGGAATCCATTTGCTGCTGCGCTGATTTGCCGAGTTGGAGACCTCAAAGGTCTCATCCATCGGGTTGAATGCAATGCTGATCCGTTTCCATTTGTAATGGTTGTCCAGCACTTCTTGCCCGACAATGGCGGCAGCCATGGCAGTGATGCGCTGTTGTCCATCAATGAGAACTTTTTTCCCAATGGCAATGGAGCCGTCTTTCAGTTTCACATCCGGATTCTGCCAGATGATAATGTAACCGACCGGGAAACCTTTGTACAGAGAATCCATCAGGTCACGGACCTGGGCGGTATCCCAGACAAAGGGACGCTGCATTTCCGGAATGGCAATCGTTCCGGATTTGATGTTGGACAAAAGATCGTCAACGGTATCATTGTTTACGGTGTAGCGCGGCATGGTCAGGCTCCCTTCCCTTTTTCAGACATGTGAACTTATATTCTGTTCCCATCCTACCACATCCTGACGCATCCCGCAAGATTTGCAGCAAAACAAAAAACCAAAAATTACGCCGTATCTTCTCTGCTTATTTCCACCCTCTCGCGGTGGGGTCCAGCATTTCGGCGGCAGAGTAGACCAGCGCGTTGCAGATGGCGGCGGCGACGTTGCTGCCGCCCTTGCGGCCCATGGCGGCGATGGCGGGGACGCCGTGGGCTTCGCAGGCGGCGAAGAGGATCTCTTTGCTTTCCACCACGTTCACAAAACCGACCGGCACCCCGATGACGAGCGCAGGCCGCAGCCCGGCCTCGATCTCTTCGGCGATGGTCAGAAGGGCTGTGGGGGCATTGCCAACGGCCAGGATGGCACCCGGATGCTCCTGCGCGGCCCGGTGCATGGAGGCCACAGCGCGGGTGGTCCCGGCGGTCTTGGCGGCGGCGGCGACCTCCGGGTCGGCCATGTAGCAGAGCGCCGCGCTGCCCACTTTGGCAAGGCCGGGCCGCGTGATGCCGGCCAGCGCCATGTTGGTGTCGGTGACGATGGGCGTCCCGGCCCGCAGGGCGGCGACTCCGGCGGCGACGGCGCCCTGCGTGAAGCGCAGATTCCGGGCGTAATCGAAATCCGCCGTGGTGTGGATGACCCGCTTGACCACCGCAGCCGTTTCCGGCGGCGGGGTCAGGCCCAGCGTTTCCAGCTCGGCGGTGATGATGGAAAGGCTCGTCCGCTCGATGTCGGCGGGGAGATGATGCTGCGGTGTCATGTGCGGCTCCTTCCGTTCAGGCCCATTGCGGTGTAGAGGGCATCCAGATCCAGAGCGCTGCGTACCCCGTCGGCCAGCCGGTCAAACTGCTGCTGGCGGTATTGCTCCATCGGGATGAGCGCGGCACTTTCGGGGCGGATGCCCTTTCGTTTGCACAAAAATTCCACGAGTTTTTCGGTCAGTTCGCCGGTGTCAAAGAGGCCGTGCAGATAGGTGCCGAAAACATCGCCCTGCACACAGCCTTCGGGGTGGCCGTCGGCCTGGGTGCAGAAGGGGAGGCCCTGCACCTCGGTGCGGCCGGTGTGGATCTCATAGCCCGTCAACGCGGCCCCGGCAAACGGCCCGGCCGCGGCGGTGGCGTGGGTCTGGGTGCGGCGTTTTTGCGCAGTAAAGACGGTGCGGGTGGGCAGCAGACTCAGCCCGCGCAGGGTCTGCGGACGGCCGCTCTCGCTGCCCATGGGGTCGGCCAGCGTTTCGCCCAGCATCTGATACCCGCCGCAGACGCCGAAGACCGGGGTGCCCCGCGCAGCCAGCTTGAGCAGGGCCGGTTCCAGACCGGACTGCCGCAGCCAGAGCAGGTCGTCGATGGTGTTCTTGGTGCCGGGCAGCAGGATCAGGTCGGGTGTGCCGAGGGTGCGCGCGTTTTGTACATACCGCACACCGAGCAGCGGGTGCTGTTCCAACGGCATGAAATCGGTGAAGTTCGAGATGTGGGGCAGCCGGACGATGGCGAGGTCCAGCGGCTTGACCGCTTTGTCGGCGTCCAGCCGTTCGGAGAGCGAATCCTCGTCCTCGATGTCCACCTTCAGATAGGGCACGACGCCCAGCACCGGCAGATGGGTCTTCTCTTCCAGCATGGCAAGGCCGGGGCGCAGAATCTCGACGTCGCCCCGGAATTTGTTGATGATGAGCCCCTTGATGCGGGCGCGTTCGTCCGGCTCCAGCAGCGCTACGGTGCCGTACAGCTGGGCAAAAACGCCGCCCCGGTCGATGTCGCCCGCCAGAAGCACCGGTGCGTCCACAAGCCGGGCGAGGCCCATGTTCACGATGTCGTCGGCCTTCAGGTTGATCTCGGCGGGGCTGCCGGCCCCCTCGATGACGATGATGTCCACATCCTCGGCCAGGCTGTTGTAGGCGGCGAGGATGTCCGGGATGAGCGATCTTTTCATCTTGAAGTAGGCGGCGGCGGGCATCTGGCCCCGCACCTCGCCGTTCACGATGACCTGACTGCCCACATCGCTGCTGGGCTTGAGGAGGATGGGATTCATCCGGACATCCGGCTCGATGCCGGCTGCCTGGGCCTGCACCACCTGCGCCCGGCCCATTTCAAGCCCGTCGCGGGTGACGAAGCTGTTCAGCGCCATGTTCTGGCTCTTGAAGGGGGCCACGCGGTAGCCGTCCTGCGCAAAAATGCGGCAGAGCGCCGCGCACAGCAGGCTTTTGCCCGCGCCGCTCATCGTGCCCTGGACCATGATGCACCGGGCCTTGCTCATGAAAACACCTCCGAAAGGGTCTGGAGCAGCTGCTCGTTTTCCGCCGCCGTGCGCACGGCGGTGCGGTACCAGCTGCCGTCAAGACCTGGATAATTTGCGCAGCTGCGCAGAACGACGCCCTTCTGCCGCAGGGTCTCGCCCAGCGTTTCGGGGCCTTGGAACAACAGATAATTGGCGCGCCCATCCAACACCCGCAGCCCCAGAGCCCGCAGGCCGGAGGCCAGCCGGGGCCGCTGCGCCGCGATGAGGGCGCGGACCTGCTCCACGTAGGCGGTCTCGTCCAGCGCGGCCAGCCCCGCTGCCTGCGCCAGGCTGGAAACAGCCCAGGGCTGGCCGGTGTACTGCATGGCGTCCAGCAGGGCCGTGTCCGCGCTCAGAGCGTACCCCAGCCGGACGCCTGCCATGCCATACAGTTTGGTGAAGGCTTTCAGGATCAGAAGATCGCCGCTGCCCAGCAGCGGCTTTGCGGTCAGCTGCGCATGGTCGGGCAGAAAATCGAGGAAACATTCGTCCAGCACGAGCAGCGCCCCGCAGGCGGTGCAGCGCTGTAGGATGCGGGCCACGAAGTCCGGCGGGGTGAGCTGGCCGGTGGGGTTGTTGGGCTGGCAGAGGAAGACGAGGTCCACCCGGTCGTCGATGGCGGAGAGGAATGCTTCCGGTACCGCAAAATCGTCTGCCGCCTGCAGGATGAAGCGCTCCACCGTGCAGCCGATGGTTTCGAGTGCGGCGGCATACTCGGCGAACGTGGGGGCGGTGACCAGCGCCCGGCGGGGCTTTCTGGCCCACACCAGCCGGAAGATGAGGTCGGCCGCGCCGTTGCCGCAGAGGATGTGGTCTGCGGGCACGCCCTCGTGCAGGGCGAGCTTTGCCCGCAGTTCCCGGCAGAGCGGGTCCGGGTAGCGGTCTGCGGTGGGGAGTGCCGCCGTGATGGCCTTTGCCACCCCCTCCGGCAAGCCCAGCGGACTCACGTTGGCCGAAAAGTCCAGCGCATCCCGCCCGAACTGTGCCCGGTATCCGGCCCAGTCGCCGCCGTGTACCAATTGTTCCATGGGTCGTCTCCTTACATGAATCTACAGACCGCCAGCCGGATTGCCAGCCCGATGGCCAGTGCCAGCAGGCTTTCGGCATACATCATCCGGTTGGCGCGGCGGATGTCCTCCGGCTCAATGGGCCGCAGAGGGTCGCCAATGGTGGGTTTGTCATAATATTCGCCAAAGTAGCAGGCGGGCCCCGCCAGCTGGACGCCCAAAGCCCCGGCGCAGACGCTTTCGGTCTGGGCGCTGTTGGGGCTGGCATGGTTCCGACGGTCGCGCCGCCAGATCTTCCACGCGCCCGAAGCGCTGTTCCCGGTGAGCGCCGCCGCAGCGGCCCAGAGCAGCCCGGCGATCCGGCTGGGCAGATAGTTCGCCGCATCGTCCAGTTTGGCGGCGGCGCGGCCGAAATAAAGATATTTCTCGTTTTTGTAGCCGAGCATGCTGTCCATCGTGTTGATGGCCTTGTAGGTCAGGGCCAGCGGGGCACCGCCCAGCAGCATATAGAGCAGCGGCGCGATGACGCCGTCGCTGGCGTTTTCGGCTACGGTCTCCACGGCGGCTTTGGTCACGCCCTCCAGCGTCAGGTTCTGGGTGTCCCGCCCCACGATGCGGCTCACGGCCCGGCGAGCGGCGGGCAGGTCCGGCTTGATGAGCTCCCGGTAGACGCGGGTGCTCTCCTGCGCCAGCCCCTTTGCGGCCAGCGCCTGCCCGCACCAGAACATCTGCACGGCCAGCCCCAGCCAGGGGCTGAGCGCTGCGGTCCCCAGGCAGACGAGGCTTGTCAGCAGGAAGGTGCCCACCGGCAGGCAGAACGCCAGAATGGCACCGCCCAGCAGTTCGCCCTGCGGCGTCCGGGGCAGGCGAGCCCGCAGCCGCCGTTCCAGCGCCGAGATGGCCCTGCCCATGTACACCACGGGGTGGGGGAGCCACGCCGGGTCGCCAAAGAGAAGATCCAGCACGAACCCGCCCAAAACAGCTGCTCCGATCATTCTGCCGCCTCCTTTGTGTATTGCACGGTGCGCACGAGGTGGAGCACCCGCTGTTCGGCCCAGTCGCGGGCATCCAGCAGATAGCCGCCCGCATTCGGGGCGCACCAGTGGTAGTAATCTGCATGGGGCAGCGCATAGCGCTCCATAGCGGCCATCTGGGTGCCGCCGTGGGCCAGGATGACGAGGGACTCCTCGCCGTCGGCAAGGGCCCGGTCCACCAGTGCGGAGAACGCCTTGCAGACCCGCTCGGAGAAGACCGCCTTCGTCTCACCGTCGGGGCAGGGGCTTTCGCAGTTGGCGTTCACCCAGGCGAGGTAATCCGGGTCGTGTTCCATCTCGATGAAATTCCGCCCCTCAAAGCTGCCAAAGCACATCTCCTGCAAATCGCGTACCTCCACGAGGTCGGCGTCTGGGAAGAGCACCTCGGCAGTCTGGCGGGTGCGGCAGAGCGGGGTGATGTAGACCGTCCGGGGCCGGAGGTCGGCCTGGCGGAGCTGGGCCCGCCCTTCGGGCGAGAGCGGGATGTCCCGCTGGCCCTGATAGCGCTTTTCGGCATTGTAGGCGGTCAGGCCGTGGCGCAGAAGATAGATCAGCATGGGGGAAGTTCTCCTTTCAGGACGGTGGGCAGGCCGCAGAACATCTGGACCACACAGTCGGCCCGCGCGGCCAGCAGGCAGGCCAGCCGCCCGGCGGCTTCCCGCGCGGCGCGTTCGGCTGCGTCCATGGGCACGACACCGCCGCCCACCTCGGTGGCGAGGACGAGGTCATATGCGGCGAGGCGGTCTGCAAGGCTTTCCAGATCCTCCGCCGCTGCGGCCAGCTCCTGCACATCGGTGATGCGGGTGCCGGGGAAGTTCTGCGCAAAGGTGCGCTTGCCGCTGTACAGCGGCCCGATGATGAAGATCATAACAGCCCTCCCCATTGGCAGACGGCCAGTGCCGCCAGCATCCAAAGCTCCGCTTTTTGCAGGAACCATCCGGCCAGATCGCCGGTGATGCCGCCGAATTGCCGATCAGAAACAACACGATAGCGCCAGAAAACAAGGAGCGCCGCAAGGACGAGCGCCCCGCCGCCCAGCAGCACCAGCGCAGCGCAGAGCAGGCCCGCCAGCGCCAGCAGGACGCTGCGAACGGCCTTGCGGTCTGCCGCAGAAGCGAACGTGTGGGCAAGGCCGGTGTTCCTGGCCAGCGGGAAGGAGGCGATGGCAAGGCCCGAAAGCGCCCGCTCCAGCACCAGCGCCAGCGTCCAGCAGAGGCCGATGCGCGGCGTGAACTGCACGGCGGTGCACAGCGCGAAATAAGCCAGAAAATAACTGCACAGCCGGATGACGGCAAAGGCCCCGCAGTGGGGGTCTTTCAGGATCTCCAATTTCTTTTCCCTGCCGCCGTAGCTGGAAAGGGCGTCGCAGGTGTCGGCGTAGCCGTCCAGATGGATGCCGCCTGTGACCCAGACGGGGATGAGGCAGAACCCGCCCGCTCGGACGAGTGCCGGGAGCGGCAGTGCCCCGCATAGGCACCACAGGGCTCCGCACACCGCGCCGATGAGCGGGAACGCGCACATCGCGTAGCGCATGTTCTTTTCGTTCCAGTCGAACTGCGGCACCGGGATGGCTGAAAACATGGCAAATGCCACGGCAATGGTCTGCAAAACGATCATGACGGGCCTCCTTTATGATAGACCGGGATGCCGCATACCACCCGCACCACTGCATCGGCACGGGCCGCAAGGGCGTTGTTGACTTGCGCCAGAGCCTTCAGATACCGGTCGGTGTCGCCCGCGTAGTTTGCCCCGCCGCTGAACACTTCGTTCGAAACGACGACGAGGTGTTCACATTGCGCGGCCAATTTGTCCAGACCGTCCAGAATGGCCGAAGCGGCGGCTTCGCCCGCCCCGGCGGGGTCGTAAAGCTCGTTGGCGGTCAGGTTGCCGAGGTCTTCCAGCAGGGCGGTGCCCCGCGCGGGCAGGTGCACCGTGCCCAGATGCAGGGGGCACTCCAGCGTCTCGAACTGCTTTTCCGCCCGCATCCGGCGGTGCTTTTCCACCCGTGCGGCGCACTCGGCGTCCCATACCTGCATCGTGGCAAGGTAATAGCGCGGGAGCGCGGTCTGCAGCACAAGGCATTCGGCGTACGCGCTTTTTCCGCTGGCTGCGCCGCCGACCACCAGCGTCAGCATTGGGGCGTATACGGCGGGATGCCGCCCTCCGTGAAGGAATAGCAGTGGTCGTAGACCGCCAGTGCCAGATCCCACAGCGGAAGCGCGGCCACAGCCCCGGTGCCCTCGCCGAGGTGGAGCCCCGCCGTCAGGAGCGGGGCCTTGCCCAGCGCTTCCAGCACCAGCCGGGCCGCAGGCTCGGTGGAACAGTGGCTGGCGAACACGGCCTTGGCGGCGGCGGGGCAGAGCCGCACCGCGCACAGGGCTGCCACCCCGCTGATGAAACCATCCATCAGGATGGGCAGGTCTTCCAGTGCGCCGCCAAGGAAGACCCCGCACAGCCCGGCGATGTCAAAGCCGCCCAGTTTGGACAGCACGTCCAGCGGGTCAGCAGCATCGGGCTGGTTGCGGGCGATGCCGCGCCGGATGGCGTCCAGCTTGCGGGCCAGCCCGGCGTCGGAAAGGCCCGCGCCCCGCCCGGTCATGACCTCAACGGGCTGGCCGAGCAGGACTGCCGCCACAGCGCTGGACGTGGTGGTGTTGCCGATGCCCATCTCGCCGGTGGCGAGCAGCTGGCACCCCTGCGCCTTCTGCGCCCGCACCAGTTCGATGCCCGCCGCGATGGCCTCCACAGCCTGGGCGCGGGTCATGGCGGGGCCTTGGGTGAAGTCTGCCGTTCCGGCGGCGATGCGGCGGGGGACGACGCCCGGCACCGGGGCGCCTGCCATGCCCATATCCACCGGCACGACCTCGCAGCGGGCCGTTTTTGCCATCTGGCAGACGCTCGTCCGCCGCGCCGCTAGGTTTTCGGCCACGGCGCGGGTCACGCTCTGGTCGGTCTGGCTCACGCCCTGGGCCACGATGCCGTTGTCCGCGCAGAGCACAAGGACGGCCCGACGGTCAAAGGCGAGCTGCGCCGTGCCGGTCAGGGCGGCGGCATCTTCCAGCAGGGTCTCCAGTGCGCCCAGCCCGCCCAGCGGCTTGGCCAGGCTGGCCCAGTGGGCGTGTGCGGCCGCGCGGGCGGTCTCGCTGGGCGGGGTGATGGTAGTGAGAAGCTGTTTCAGTTCCGGTTCGGTCATGGGGTCTGCTCCTTCTGGTGATTGAGTACGGCGGCTTCCACGAACCGCCGGGGCAGGGGGGTGCCTGCCCAGTACAGATGCGGAAAACCCGCATAGAGATGTTCATTGGCAAAGCTGCAGGCCCAGCTGCGGCCATTGGCTTTTGCAGCGGTCAACGCTGTGCCGTTCGCGGTCGAGTCCCAGTGGTGGAACTCGTGGGCGGGGAATGCCTCTCCGGCGCGGAACAGCAGGCTGTCGGCGCAGGCGGTCAGCTCCGCGTACCCGAACCGCACCAGCCGCCCGACCGGGAAACCGCTGCCCGGCAGGACGCCCGCCATGGGCCAGACGGTGCCGTCGGCGTCTTCGAGCGTCTGCCCCAGATAGAGGAAGCCGCCGCACTCGGCCACGGTGGGCAGACCGAGCTCCACGGCCTGCCGCACAGAAGCCCGCATCGGGCGGTTCTCGCTCAGCGGCCCTGCGTACAGTTCCGGGTAGCCGCCCGGCAGATACAGCCCGCCAAGCTCCGGCGGAAGGGCCGCATCGTGCAGGGGGCTGAATGGGACAAGCTCGGCCCCGGCGGCGGTCAGGGCCTCCAGCGTTTCTGCGTAGGCAAAGCAAAAGGCTTCATCCTGCGCAACGGCGATACGGGTGCGCGCCGGGGCGCGGGCAGCAGGCTGAGCCTGCGGTGCAGGCCGGTCGGTCAGGGCCTGGAACTGCACCCAGTCCAGCACCAGCGCATCCGCAAGAAGGGCGATCTTTTGCTGAAGCCCGGCGATCTCCCCGGCGGTCTTCAGCCCCAGATGACGGCTCTCGATGGACGCCTCCGGCAGGCGGGGCAGATGCCCCAGCACCGGCAGGCCGGTCTCGCGTTCCAGCATCGGTTTGAGCATTTTGTACAAAGCCGAGGTGCAGTCGTTGAGCAGAACGCCGACGATGCGGCTGGGGGTGCGGAACGTTTTCAGCCCGTTGATCTGCGCGGCCAGGGTCAAACTGGCCCCTTTGGCCGGGACCACCAGCAGCACCGGCAGGCCCAGCGTGTCGGCCAGATGCCAGGCGCTGGCCGTGTCGGTCACGCCGCCCAGACCATCGTAAAAGCCCATGGCCCCCTCGCACACCGCCGCCCCGTGCCCGGCGGCACCCTGTGCATAAAGGGCGCGCACGGTATCCGGTGCGGAGAAAAAGAGGTCAAGGTTGTGGCTCTCGACCCCCAGCACGGCCCGGTGGAACATGGGGTCGATGTAGTCCGGCCCGCTCTTGAACGCGCAGGGGTCGGCCCTGCGCCGCTTGAGCGCGGCCAGCAGCGCACAGGTCAGGGTGGTCTTGCCGCTGCCGGAACAGGGCGCTGCTACGAGAAATTGCATCATTTGCGTTCACCTGTGATGAGGAAGATGGGGTTGTTGGCCATCAGCAGATGCAGCCTGCCCGCCGGTTTTGTGCGGCTGACGGCGATCTGGGTGACTTCGGCGGTGAGCCCCCGCGCCGTCAGGGCCGCAACGGCGGCGCTCAGCGTTTCCAGCGCGATGGCGGAGATGCAGAGGCGGGCCTGCGGGTTTTTGGCCAGCACAGCGTCCACCACGGCCTCCATGCTGCCCTTGGTGCCGCCGAGGAAAACGGCGTCCGGGGCGGGCAGAGCTTCCAGCGCCTGGGGGGCTTTCCCCTCGATGAGGGTCAGATTCCAGGCTGCGAAGCGCTCCCGGTTCTTCCGGATAAGAGCGCAGGCCTCCGGGTCGCATTCCACGGCATAGACCCGTCCGCGCGGGGCGGCAAGGGCCAGTTCCACACTGACACTGCCGGTACCGGCCCCCACATCCCACAGCGTGTCCGTGGGGCGGACGGCCAGCTTTGCCAGCGCGGCAGCGCGGACTTCCTGCTTCGTCATGGGAACATCTCCCCGGAGAAAGGCTTCGTCCGGGAACCCGGCACAGCGCCGGGGCGGCTGGGGCAGATGTTCGATGAGCAGAACGCTCAGGGATGCCGTGCTTTTTTGGGAAACTTCCTGCGCGGTGCCGAAGAAGATCTTCTCCTCCGGTGTGCCGAGCTGTTCGCCGACCAGCGCATGGGCCTGCCCCAGCCCGGCGGCGGTCAGGGTGCCGCAGAGGGTGGCAGGGGTCTCGGAGCCGCCGGTCAGGAAGAAGACCGGTCGGCCATCCGCCGTCAGGCACTCGGCCACCGGGTCGCAGGCACAGCCGTGGGCAGAGACGAGTTTCCAGTCCTGCCAGGGGCGGCCGACCGCCGCCGCGAGCAGCTGGACGCTGGAGATGCCGGGCAGGACGCGGCAGGAGATGCCGCAGGCCCGCAGCATGGGCAGCAGCCTGGAAGCCCCGGAATAAAATCCGGTGTCGCCGCTGTACAGCAGGGCCGCGTCTCCCTCCGGATGCTCCGCAAGGCAGGTCAGGATCTCCTCCGGTTTGTACAGGGCCTTCCGGTGTTCGGTGCAGCCGTCCGGCAGGTGCTCCAGCAGCCGCCGGGCGCCTAAAATGAGGTCGGCCTGTTGCAGAGCCGCAAGCCCTTCGGCGGTCAGGGAGCCGGACAGCCCGGCCCCCATTCCGATCAGTGTGACCATGCCAGCACCTCCTTGCAGCGGGTCAGGATCTGCTCCGCCGTTTCGCCCTGCTCTGCGGGGCGGCGGAGGACGATGAGCTGTGCGCCGGTGTCCTGCGCGGCCTGTGCCTTCTCGGAAAAGCCGCCCGCTGCACCGCCGTCCTTCGTGACGAGGAAGCGGATGTGGAACTGTTCCAGCAGGGCCCGATTCAGCGCATAGGAGAAGGGGCCCTGCATCGCGATGATGTTTTTGTGGGGGATGTGCGCGGCCTCGCAGGCTGCGATGCCCTCCGGGGTGGGCAGCACACGGGGGAACAGGCGGGCAGGCTCGATGCCGGAAAAGGCCGCGAGCTCCTTGGCCCCGGTGGCCAGCAGGAGATTGCCGCAGGTGTTTGCAAGAAACTCTGCCGCGTGTGCAGCCGACGGAAAGACCATGCTCCCCGCCGGAAGCGGGCTTTCGGCCCGGAGCAGGCGGTGGTACTCGATGCAGGCGGTTTTACACGCAGACCGGATGTTTTTGGTGGCGTCCACCGCATAGGGATGGGTGGCGTCCACGCAGAGGGCGGCCCCCTGCAGCAGGGTGGTCATTTCCTCCGGCGTCAGCCGCCCGCAGTGGACGGTGACACCCTGCAAACGGCCCTGCTCTTCGGCTCCCAGCGGGGTCGCTACGCTGACGAGGACTTCGGCCCCCTGCGCGGCCAGCTGGCGGGAGAACAGACGGCCCTCGGTGGTGCCGCTGAACACGACGATCTTCATGCGCGGTACCCCCTCGGTGTGACCATCTTTCCGCCCAGCTGCCGGGTGGCGGTGTTGCCGATGAAGACGGTGGTGAACATATCCACCGGGGCGGTTTCCAGTTCCGCCAGGGTCAGGATGCGGTGGGCCTGCCCCTCGCGCCCGATGTTCCGCACCAGCCCGCAGACGGTCTGCGGCGGTTTGCCGTGGTCCAGCAGGATGCGGACGGCTCTGGCCAGATAGTCCGGCCTGCCCTTGGAGGAGGGGTTGTATAGTGCGACGCAGAAATCGCCCATCGCTGCTGCCGCCAGCCGCCGCTCGATGACGGCCCAGGGGGTCAGCCGGTCCGACAGGGAGATGACGCAGAAATCGTGGGCCAGCGGGGCACCCAGCACGGCCCCGCCGCTGAGAGCCGCCGTCAGGCCGGGCACCACCTCCACAGCGACCTCCGGGAACTGCCCGGCCAGCTCCAGCAGGGGGCTGGCCATGCCGTAGACCCCGGCGTCGCCGGAGCAGACCAGCGCAACGACTTTGCCGCGCCGGGCTGTTTCCAGCGCCCAGCGGCAGCGGTCGATCTCCTGGGTCATGCCGGTGGAGTAATATTCTTTTTCCGGGAAATAGGGGCGCACAAGGTCCAGATAGACCGTATAGCCGCACAGCACCTCGGTTTGCGTTAAGGCGCTCTGCGCCTGTGCGGTCAGAAACTGCGGGCCGCCGGGGCCAAGCCCGACCACAAAAACGGTGTTCGTCATGAAAGAACCCTCCAATCTGGGGCAAAGGGGGAAAGGGCCAGCGCAAAGGTCACGCCGCCGCCCGCCTGTTTGGGGATGTGGATGCTCCCGCCGGACGCCAGAACGGCTGCCCGCTCGCAGACATTGTCCACACCGGTGACGTTCCGGACAAAGGCAGAAGGGGTAAAGCTGCCGGGGGCGGTCTGCAGCGCTTCGGCAGAGAAGAACGAGAGGCCCCACCGGTGCGCCGCGCAGAACGCAAGAAGCCCGGCCTCGTTCTGTTTCAGGTCGATGCTGGCGGCGGCTGCGATGCACTGCGGGGCCAGCGTGTGGGCCGCACAGAAGACGGAAAAGGCGGCTTCCAGCTGCTCGGCCGTCGTCCCGCGCCGGCACCCGATGCCCAGCACCCCGATGCGCGGGGTCAGATGCAGGGCATTCCCGGCGGGGGAGAGGGTCAGGGCAAAGTCGGCAGCTTCCGGCGCTGGTGCTGCATTCACCCCGGCCGGAGCCGGGCCTGCGATGGGAAACTCCGACCAGAAGGAGACCGGCTCCCCGGCCAGCAGTTTCCCGCTGACGGTCTTGATGCGTTCGGGTTCCAGCACCTGGCAGTTGTGATGCCTTGCCCACTCGTCCACGGCAAAGAGGCCGTGGGCATCGGTGGCCGTGGTGATGACCGGGACAGCCCCGCAGAGGGCCGCGATGGCCCGCGCCAGATCGTTGGCACCGCCCAGATGGCCGGACAACAGCGGCACCGCAAAGTGTCCGCATTCGTCCACGACCACGACCGCCGGGTCGCTGGCCTTGCTGCGGCAAAACGGCGCGATGGCCCGCACCGCGATACCCACGGCCCCCACAAAGATCAGGGCCTCGTTTTGGGCAAACGCGGCGGCGGTCCACTCTGCCAGCGAAGGCCCACCGTGCCCGCAGCGGGTCACAGGGCCGGGCAGAGCGCGCGCCAGCGTTTCTGCCAGCGCCAGCCCGGTCTCGGTAAAGGCGGCATAGGCGCGGCTCATGCGTCGGCTCCTTTGCGGAACTCGGTCGTGAAGGCGGGGTCGTAGAGTCGGCTGCGCTCATACCGGGTGCCGAGGAAGTCGCCCACCACGATGAGCGCGGTCTTGGTGATGCCCGCTGCATGGACGCTTTCGGCCAGCGTTCCCACGCTGCACCGCACGATCTTCTCTTCCGGCCAGGTGGCTTTGTAGACCACAGCGGCAGGCGTTCCGGGGGTGTAGGCCCCCTGTAACAGAGCCTCCTGCACCTTGTCAACGAGGCCGATGGAGAGGAAGATGACCATCGTAGCCCCGTGGGAAGCAAGGCGGGCCAGCGTTTCCCGTTCGGGCACCGGGGTGCGGCCCTCCATCCGGGTGATGATGACCGTCTGGCTGACGGTGGGCAGGGTGTACTCGGCGTTCAGCGCAGCCGCCGCGCCGCAGAAGCTGGAAACGCCGGGCGTGTCATCGTAGGCGATCCCGTCGGCATCCAGCGCGTCCATCTGCTCCCGGATGGCCCCGAACAGGCAGGGGTCGCCGGTGTGGAGCCGCACGGTGGTCTTGCCGGCGGCTTCCATCTGCCGCAGCACGCCGAGCACCTGCTCCAGCGTCATCTCGGCGCTGTTGTAGATGGCGCAGCCCGGCTTTGCCAGCCCCAGCAGGGCCGGGTTGACAAGGCTGCCCGCATAAATGATGCAGTCGGCCCCCTGCAACAGAGCCGCGCCGCGCTGGGTGATGAGGTCCGGTGCGCCTGGCCCGGCACCAACAAAATGTACCATATTATCGCTCCTTCCAGTCGTTCAGGATCTGTGCCGCCGTTGCGGTCTGGCCCAGCGGGCCGTGCTGGTTCGAAAAGAGGATAGCACCCACCCGGAACGCCCCGGCGGCGCGGCGGTCCAGATGGAGCTGCACCGCCGCCAGCAGGCTTTCCAGCACCGGGGCGCGGAGACTTGCCGCATCCAGAAGGTCGAGGCAGGCATCGGTGGTGGCGGCTTCGAACAGGGCACGGCAGGTCTCCCGGCTGGCCCCGCAGAGGGCGGCATGGGTGCAGAACAGCTCGGTGCGGCAGTCCGCCGTGTGGGAGTGGGTGTTCATGATGCCGCCCGCCAGCTTGCAGAGCTTGCCCACATGGCCCACGAGCAGCACGTCCTCAAACCCGGCAGAAGCGGCCATATCCAGCGTGTCACCGATGAAATTGGAGGTTTTGACGACCGGGATGGAAGCGAACGCCGGGTAGGCCGTGCCAAGGTAGTCCAGCCCATAGTTGCCGGGGGCCAGGATGAGCCGCCGTGGCCCGGCAGCGGTTTGGACGCGCAGCGCCGCCTGGTTCATCTCCAGCTGGATGGTGTCCAGAATGGCCTGCTGGCTCATGGGCTCCACGATGCCGCTGGTGCCGAGGATGGACAGCCCGCCCGCGACCCCGATGTGGGGGTTGAAGGTGCGCCGGGCCACCTCTTCGCCGCCCGGAATGGAGAGGGTCACGGCAAAGCCGCCGGTGTAGCATGCCGTTTCGGCCTCCCGCTGCAGGGCCTCGGCGATCATCCGGCGGGGGACGTGGTTGATGGCGGCTTCGCCTACGGGTTGGTCCAGCCCCGGCCGGGTCACCCGGCCTACGCCCGGCCCGCCCGCGATGCGGACTTCCGTGGTGCCGGGCAGCAGCTCCACCGTGGCGACGATGGGCAGGCCGGTGGTCACATCCACATCGTCGCCGCCGTCCTTTTCGATGGCGCATTCGGCCCCCGGCCCGGTGCGGCGGCAGAACAGCGGGGCTACCTCCACGACGATGCCCTTCGGTGTGCGCAGCGCCACCGTCTCCGGGGCCTTTCCGGTCAGCAGCAACCGGGCCGCGCCCGCCGCGCCCAGCGCTGCACAGGTGCCGGTGGTGTAGCCGCAGCGCAGCAGTTTCTGCCCGCTGCGGACGTAGTGCTCGAATCTGGGTTTTGCAGGTTTCGGGGGGCCGAACAGCGTTTCGTACTGCTCCCGGCTCAGGCGGTAGAGGGTCTGGATGTTCTCCGGCGCAAAAGCCTCCTGGGGCGTCAGAACGCCGGAGACGCCCTGCGGGGAGACGCAGACCACGGCGTCCGCGATCTTCTGCGCCATGTCCAGCTCGTGCAGGCTGACGAGGACGGCAAGGTGCTGCGTGTGGGCCAGCGTTTGCAGGATGCTCAGCAGCTCGATCTTGCCCTTGATGTCCAGAAAAGACGTCGGCTCGTCCAACAGGATGACTTCCGGCTGCTGGCAGATGGCGCGGGCCAGCAGGATGCGCTGGCGCTGGCCGTCGCTGATGCAGTTGAAGTCCCGCTCCGCGAGAGCGGAAGCTCCCACCAAAGCCAGCGCATCGCGCACGGCTTGCCGGTCTGCCTCGGAGAGGAGGCCCAGCCGCCCGGTGTAGGGGATGCGCCCGGCTGCGGCAAACTCGAAGCAGGTGGTCAGCTCGGTGCGGCGGGTGTGGGGGAGCATGAGGGCGAGCCGCTGTGCGCGGGCGCTGCCGGTGTAGGCGGTCAGATCCTGTCCGTCCAGCAGCACTGCGCCGCCCATGGGGGCCAGCTGGCCCGCCAGTGTTTTGAGCAGGGTGGATTTGCCCGCGCCGTTCGGCCCGATGAGGGTCAGGATCTGCCCTGGTCGGACGCCCAGCGCGATATGCTCGGCCAGCGGTGCTTTGCCGTAGCCGACGGCGAGGTCCTGTGCCTCGCAGGAAAATTCGTTCATCGTGCACCCTCCTGATTCCGGCGGATGAGCAGCCAGATGACCACCGGTGCGCCGAACACCGCCGTCACAGCGCTGATGGAAAGCTCGGTGGGGGCGAACAGGCTGCGGGCGATGAGGTCGCACAGCAGGCAGAACGCCGCCCCGCCCAGGCAGCAGCCCGGCAGGACGAACAGCGGCCGGGCGCTGCCCAGCAGCTGTTTGACGAGGTGCGGCACCGCGATGCCCACAAAGGAGATCGGCCCGGCAAAAGCCGTGATGCAGGCGGCCAGCAGGCTGGAGAGCAGCACCAGTGTGCGGGAAAACCGCTTGACGTTGACGCCGACGCTCTGGGCGTAGGCCTCGCCCATCTGGTAGGCGGACATGGGTTTCGACAGGCAGAACGCCGCCGCCAGCGCGGGCAGGACGACGAGCGCCGCCGCCCGGACATTGCCCCAGGTCATGCCGGAAAAGCTGCCCTGCGACCAGTTGTGGAGGTTGACGATGTTCGAGTCCTGCGCAAAGGCCACCACAAATTCGGTGATGGCTGAGCAGATGTAGCCGATCATGACGCCGCAGATGACCAGGATGCTCATCCGCTGCACCCGGCGGGAGACCGCCAGCACAAAGGCCATGGCCGCCATGGCCCCCGCGAACGCGGCCAGGATGAGGGTGAGGGAGCTTGTGAGCAGCCCCTGGTTCAGGAACACCACCATGACCAGCGCTACCGCCAGCTTGGCCCCGCTGGAAATGCCCATGACGAAGGGCCCGGCGATGGGGTTGGCGAAAAAGGTCTGCAACAGATAGCCCGCCGCCGAGAGCGCTGCGCCCAGCAGCACGACCATCACGGCGCGGGGCAGACGCAGCTGGGTGATGATGCGCACCGAGAGCGCGTCCTGCCCGCGGCCCAGCAGGGCCGAAAGCACGGCCTCCGGCGTCAGTGCCACGCTGCCCCAGAAGAGGTTGGCGGCAAAGAGCACCGCCAGCAGAACGGCCAGGATGCCATAGGAGAAGAGGAGGCGTTTTTTGGTAGTCATGCGGGTCCTTTCTGGGGAAGTTACGTCACCGGTGTCAGGAATTGCAGGCCGTCAGGGGCGTCCTCGGTCAGAACGCGGTGCAGCTCGATCACAAAATCGGCCAGCTCCATGCTCTGCTGAAAAAAGCTCTGGGTGGTGCACCAGACGTTCCCGTTCTGCACGGCCCGGAAGTCGGCCAGCAGGGCACATTTTGCCACCAGCTCGTCGATGGTGGAGACCATGCCTTCAATGGTGCTGTTGTAGATGAGAACATCGGCGTCCTTTGCCCCGGCGTAGAAATCCTCCAGCGGGAGGTTCATGGTGGAAAGGTTATTGCCGCTGTCGGTCAGGTCGGAGAACACATAATCGGCCCCGGCCATCCCGATCATCTGGGCCACATAGTCGCCGCCCTTGCGGACGTTGGCGAGGTTGTTGGCCGTGATGGAGAAAAACGCACAGGTCTTGCCGGTGGGGGCCTGTTCCAGAAGCGGCTGGATGCGCTCCACCTGCTTTTGGAACACCTGCTCGGCAAGGGTCTCCCGGCCCAGCAGGATGCCCCAGAACTTGATCCACTCCATCCGGGCCAGCGGACTGCTCTCGTAGCTGGAGCGCTCCACCACCACCGGGATGCCGAACCGTTCCAGCTGCTCCTTGACCTCCGGTGTGTGGAGGATCATCGTGTTCTCAATGGCAAGGCCGCAGTTGGAAGCGAGGATCTGCTCATAGTCCGGGGCGCTGTACTTGCCCGCGTAGGCGATGCGCCCGGCCTCCATGGCGGCTCTGGCCTCGTCGAGATGCCAGCCGGCAGCCTGGGTGCCGGAGAGGGTGATGCAGTCCAGCGCTTCCAGATGGAGGAACAGGTCCATCACCGAGGTGGAGACGAGATAGATATTCTGCACCGGCTGGCGCAGGGCCGTGACTCCGGCGGGCAGACCGTCCACCTCGGCGGCATCTTCCGGCAGGACGAGGAACTGTTCCCCAGACCCGGTCAGGGTCAGCAGGGTAGAACCGCCTTCGTAGCAGTCGGCGGTGAACTGCCGGGCGTAGTCCAGCGGATAGGCGTGGTCGAACACCAGCGCTTCCGTGTTGGCCGGGGCCGTCTGCTTTGCCGCACAGCCCGCCAGCAGAAGCGCAGAGGCGGGGAGCGCTTTTAAGAATTGTTGTCTGGTCAGTTTCATGGTATCAGCCTTGCGCCTTCGAAGGTGCGCGGGCGGCAGCTGCCCCACAAAGGGGGGGGAGCCGTTACGCCAGCGTGAACGTCAGGGTGTATTCGATCTCGTGCGGGGTGCTCATGGCCACGGTGTCGGCCGTGACGGAGAGGGGCGTGCCCAGCGCGGCAACGGGGATCACAAAGGTGGAGTTGCCCTCGGTGTTGGTGGGCAGATACTTCTCGCCGTCCACGATCATGTAGTCGTAGTTGGGGCTGCTCCAGACGATGGTGGCGGTCATCTTGCCGTCGGCCACGGTCAGCGCGGCGGGGCTGTCCACCGTGGCGCGGCCGGAACCGCCTTCCAGCACGACATTCACATTGTACGCGCCGTCTGCGGGCATCTCAGCAGCCGCTTCCGCCTTGGGCTCCGCATTGCGGATGCTGACGGTGTGGTCGTACCACTTGCCCTTGGTGCCCAGAAGAGCCAGCTGGAAGTCCTCGTCCACGGCGGCGACGGGGATGTCGTAGCCGTAGACCTCTTCGGAGGTGCCGTCGGAGTAGGTGACGGTGTCGGTGGTGGGCAGCAGCCAGTCGGCTTTGTTGGCGTCGGCGTCTGCGGCCATGCCGACATACAGGTTGACGATCTTCTTGGAAGCGAGGCTGACGTGGAAGGTCATCGTGCCGTTTTCGACCGTCAGGGTGCCCTTGCCGTCGCAGGCTTCGTTCGCGTGGAACATGCCGCTGTCGGTGTCAAATTCGGCGGTATAGACGCCGTCCGGCAGAGCGGCGGCAGCGGTCTCGGATGCAGCAGCAGAGGAGGCCACGGACGAAGCGGCCTCCGAGCCTGCGGCAGAGCTTGCAGTGGAAGAGGCCGCCCCGCAGCCGGTCAGGGCAGCAGCCAGCAGCAGGGAAGCGACGGACAGGGAAAGAAACTGTTTGCAGTGCATAGATCAAAATACCTCGCGATCAAATTTGAGCGGGCAGAGAACTGCCCATGGGGGAGGGTGCCTCCTCATGCGGGGGCATCCTCCATAAAAAATGCCCGAAAAGATCACTCCCTTCGGGCATTGGGGCACACGATATCAGCCGTTCAGGGACTCGATCGCAGCTTTGGTGTGTGCGATGTAGAGCTGCTGGATGTCGGAGATCTCGCCCAGACCGGCGATCTGGGTATCCACTTCCTCAAATGCACCGGAAGCCTTGAACTCGCTCAGCCAGGAGTCATCGTCCGCACCGGCCATGTCGTTGTTGGCATGGTCACCGGCAACGACCATCAGCGGGCGCAGAACGACCTTGGTGTAACCGGCAGCCTTGACGGCCTCGATGACGTTCTCGCAGGCGGTCTCCTCCGGCTCGCCCTCGACGGTGCCGATGAAGACATTGTCATAGCCGAGGGTCTGCATGGTGGTCTGCATCTGGCTGTAGCTGATCTTTGCGGTGTGCGAGGTGCCGTGGCCCATGAAGACGAATGCGGTCTTCTCGGCAGCGGCGGCATCCAGGCTGTCGAAACCGGCATCCTTCACGGCAGCAGCGGTGATGGCCTTGGCGACGGCTTCCTTGTCGGAGTTGATGACGGCGGCGTCTGCGCCGACCTCACCCAGCAGGGGCTCGGCCACGGCGACGGACTCGAACTTGTCGCGGTAGCTGTCGATCATCTCCATCATCTCGTCGTACTCGGCACCGTGCATCAGGTGGGTGGGCTGGACGACCAGATTCTTCACGCCGTTGGCCACAGCGCGGTCCATGGCCTGCTGCATGTTGTCGATCTTCTCACCGTCGCGGGCCTGGACATGGTTGATGATGATCTGAGCGGTGAAGGCGCGGCGGACAGACCAGTCCGGATAAGCTGCCTGCAGAGCATCCTCGATGCCCTTGATGTCGGCGGCGCGGCTGGCGTTGAAGGAGGTGCCGAAGCTGACGACCAGCAGCTCGTTCTCGCCGATGTCGTCCGCGTTGCGGGGGTCATCCTTGGAGGCATCGCCGGTGTCGCGGCCAAAGTAGTCGGGGTCGGCCTCTTCGCCTTCCACCAGCTCCTTCTGGGCGTCGGTCAGGGCGTCCCAGGCGGCCTTGGCGGCAGCGCACTGGGCGTCCGTGTCATCGGTGTGCTCCTGCACGTAGATGGCGTCGATCAGGTCTGCGACATTCTGTGCGGCCAATTCGTCGGCCTCCTCGCTCGAAACTTCGCTGCTGGCAGCGGCAGAGCCTGCCGTGCTGGAGGCAGCGGTGGAACTTGCGGCCCCGCCGCAGCCGGTCAGAACACCGGCGCAGAGTGCCAAGGCGGTCAGGGCGGCCGCCGTCTTGTGGAGAGTGCGTTTTCTCATGTGTGAGCTTCCTTTCCTGTTTGAAACATTGCGGCGCTGAACAGAAGGGCACAGGAAAGAGGACCCGAACAACGAAAAAGGGTCTTTTTGCTTGCGGGACGGCAAAACAAAAAGACCCCTTACAGTGGTTCGGGCTTTTTGGTACAACCAATTCCTCGTGATCTGGGGCAGATGCCCCTGTACCAACAGCGGGCAGGTTTCCTGACTGAAAGTTCAACGCCTGCTGCCGCCTTCCCAGACCGGACGGTTCAGTGGCCGGTGCCCAAAGCACCCGGACAGTAGACTCCCTTATCACAGTGACGAGATCGTGCGGGATCTGCACCCGCTTCCCTTTTAACGTTCCTGCCGCTGCCCGGAGGCATGGGCGGAACGCACCTGCTGTTTTCTATTCAGTTCGAGGAAAAGTATAGCACACACCGGGGGAAAAGGCAAGAAAAAAGAAACCCGGCAAACAGGGCCGGGCCGACAAAAAACGCCCCCGGAGCGCGGCGGGCGCATTCCGGGGGGCTGGGGGTCATGATTGGTTCCCGTTGGCTTGCAGGCGTCGGCAGGCATCCTCTTTCACAAGCTCGATGACCACCGCCGTCAGCGGGATGAAGAAGATGATGCCGAGGATGCCGAAGAGGTTGCCGCCGATCATGGCGGCGATCAGGGTGTAGAGCGGCGAAAGCCCGACGGACTTGCCCACGACACGGGGGTAGATGAACTGGTTCTCGATGAACTGCACCGCGAGGTAAACGATGAGGCAGCGCACCGCCAGCATCGGGTCCACCAGCAGAACAAGGAACACGCTGACCACACAGGAGATGAGGGCACCCACATAGGGGATGATGGCACAGATGGCGGTCAGCATCCCCACCAGACTGCCGTAGGGGAGCTGGAAAACGGAGAATGCAAAGGCCATGAGAACGCCGAGGATTACCGCCTCGCTGCACTGGCCGGTCAGGAAATTGGCGAAGGACTGCCGGAACAGTCGACAGAACCGGAGCAGCCCGGCGGCGTGGCGGGGCTTCAGATACGCGCACACCAGCGTATGGGCCTGTCGGCCAAGGCTCTCCGTCCCAAGCGACAGATAGACGGAGATGATGAGGGCGAAGGAGGCCGTCACGATGACGTTCACCGTGGCGGATACGGCACCCACCGCATTGACCAGCACCTTGTCGATGCTGTCGGCGGCTTTGTGGAGCAGCTGCTCCCAGTTGATGCCCTCCAGCCAGTGCATCAGCCAGCCCATGTCGGCGTCCTGTGCGCTGAGGTAGGCGGTCCAGCGGGGGATGTTCGACTCGATCTGCAGATAAAGGCTGTGGAACGATTTGACCAGTTCCGGCACCAGCAGGGTCAGCGCAAGCACCAGCACCAGCACGATGCCGACCAGCGTGATGAAAAAGCTGAGGAGATGAAGGGTCTTGTCCGGCGGCTGCTTTTTGGCCTTGCGGAACAGCTGCTTCAGCCGCTTTTCCAGCCCGGTCATGGGCACGTTGATGAAAAGTGCCAGGATGCCGCCCGCCAGAATGGGCAGCACCAGATCCACAAGACGCGCCGCAAAGGCGAGCACATCCGAAAACCGCAGCAGTGCAACAAAAAGTGTTACCCCCACAACGGTGACGAGCAGAGAGCGTTTGGTGTTCGAATCCATGATGAAGTTCCTTTCCCGGAGTGTACGGCCGCAAGCTGGAATGAGGCCGCCGCAGAGCCTTTGTTGTATTGTACCAGATGCGCCGGGCTTGTCAAGACGGCGGGAAAGGGGAGCGCGCATCTGATAAGATCTTGCGCAGCTCCTGCACCAGGTCGCCGACTATGATCGGCTTGGACAAAAAGCCGTTCATGCCGCTTGCCAGTGCGTTGCGGCGGTCTTCGTCAAAGGCGTTGGCCGTCATGGCGAGGATGGGGATCCCGGCCAGCGCCGGGTCCTCCAAAGCGCGGATCTGCCGGGTGGCGGTGTAGCCGTCCATGACCGGCATCTGCACATCCATCAGCACCAGATCGTAGCGGCCCGGTGCGCTGGTGCGGACTTTTTCCACCGCCACCGCGCCGTTTTCGGCCGTATCGACCTGGAAGCCGTACTCGCGCAGAATTTCCAGCGCGATCTCGCGGTTCAGCTCGTTGTCCTCCACCAGCAGGATGGTGCGGCCCTTGAAGCTTTCCTCTTTTTCGGGCAGAAGCTCCTGCGCGGCGTCCGTCCGTTTCTGGCCGAGGGCGCTCATCAAGGTCTCGCGCAGGTCGGAGAGGAACATGGGCTTGGAGCAGAACGCCGTCACACCGGCGGCCTTTGCCTCCACCTCGATGTCAGACCAGTCGTAGGCGGTCAGGATGATGATGGGGGTGTCGTCGTTCAGGCTGCGGATCTGGCGGGTGACTTCGATGCCGTTCATATCCGGCAGACGCCAGTCGATGATGTAGGCATGGTAGGCATCGCTCATCTCGATGGACTGCCGTGCGCGCAGCACGGCCTCCTTGCCGGAGAGGGTCCACTCCGAGCGCATTCCCACCTTGACCAGCATCTTGGTCACACTGTCGCAGGTGTTGAAATCGTCGTCCACCACCAGCGCCTTCAGGCCCTCCAGCTCGGTGATCTTTTCCACCGGGCGGTGTTCCGCCTGCGCGCGCAGCGGCACACGGATGATGAACTCGGTGCCCTTGCCCTGCTCTGTCTGCACCTCGATGGTGCCGCCCATCATATCCACGATGTTTTTGGTGATGGCCATGCCAAGGCCGGTGCCCTGGATCTTGCTGACCGTGGAGGTGCGCTCCCGCTCAAAGGGTTCAAAGATCCTTTGGGCAAACTCCTGGCTCATGCCGATGCCGTTGTCCTTGATGCGGAACTCATACTGCCCGCAGCCGTGCATCGGACCCGCAAGCTGCCGCACCCGCACCGAGACCATGCCGCCCGCCGGGGTGAACTTGATGGCGTTGGACAGCAGGTTCAGCAGCACCTGGTTCAGCCGGGTCTTGTCGCAGTAGACGTCCTCGTCGGTCACATCCATGGCGTCCATATACAGATCCAGCTGCTTTGCGTGGATCTGCCCGCTGACGATGGTCTTCAGGTCGTGCAGCACATCCGAGAGGTTGACCTCGGTCTCTTCCAGATGGATCTTTCCGCTTTCGATGCGGCTCATATCCAGCACATCGTTGATGAGGGAGAGCAGGTGGTTGCTGGAAGCGAGGGTCTTGGTGAGGTAATCCTTCACCCGCTCCTTGTCGTCGATGTTGCTGACCGCCAGTGTGGTGAAGCCGATGATGGCATTCATGGGGGTGCGGATATCGTGGGACATATTGGAAAGGAAGGTGCTCTTGGCGCGGTTGGCGGTCTCGGCGGCCGCAACGGCCTCCGAGAGGGCCTGGTTCGCCTGTTTGTCGGCCGTGCGGTCCGACAGCACCAGGATGTACTTCATTCGGCCCTCTACCTCGCTGCCCATGGCGATGTTATGGAACCAGCGGCGCTCCCTGGTCTCTTGATGCTCATACTCAAGATCCCATTCGCGCTGCTGCCCGCTGAGAAGCCCTTCCAGAACGTTTTTGCCGTGCGCCGGGGAGCCTTTCGGGAGCAGCTTGTCCAGTACAAAGACATCCTGGCGGACTTCTTTCCACGGGATGCCCAGCAGGCGCTCGATGTTCGGGCTGACGTAATCCACCTTGGAGGTCTCTGCGTCCAGCATCAGGAACACGTCGTCCACGTTCAGCGAGAGCTTCTGGAACAGCTCGTCCCGGTAGGAGATCTCGGTATCCTTCCGGCGCAGGGTGGTGCGGTTCCGATGCAGGATGAGCAGGATGATGGCGGCGGCAAGACCGGCGGCGATGCCCGTTACGATCTGCACCGTGTGGAACCACAGCTTGTCCAGACTGGCATTGACGATGTTGACCGGCACAAGCCCCAGCATCGTCCAGCTCTGCACCGCCGTGCCCTCGTAGATCAGATAATAACGGGTGTCGCCCAGCGTTACCTTCCGGTTTCCGCTGCGGCCCTGCGCAAAATCATCCGAAAGCGTAAGGATCTCCTCCTCGGAAAGGTCGGAATAGTCGCGCAGCATCGCAATGAAGTTGTAGATCGTTTTCTCGCGGTTTACGGAATTGTCGATGACGACCCGTCCATCCGGGTAGATCACATAGTTGCTGGCGTTGCCCTGAAACGCAGAGTTGTCCAGCAGCTTCAGCACCGCATCATTATAATAAGAGATGGCAACGGCATCGTAGGCAAAGCCCCGGTAGCTGCCCTGTGTTTCGGGACAGATGAACACAAGCATCTGTGCCTTGCCGGGCAGTGCTGCGTTCATCACGATATCCTCGCCATCGGCGAGCTTTTCGTCCAGATTGGTCTGCAAGCCAAGGTAGCCTGTTTCCCCGTTCACGGTCATGTAGTTGCCGTCATAGGAAAGGAAGTAGAAGCCGACAAATCCGATGTCCTGCTGCGCTTTCTCGATATACGCCTGAATGGCGTCCGCGTCCGAGGTGCTTTCCAGAAAGCAGTTGTACAGGTGCAGATAGCTCACGTTCTTGCGCACCATCTCTTTCAGCATATTGTTGGATTTGTGCAGCACTTCTTCCAGATGCGAGGTGCTTTCCTGATAGATGGTCTGCGACACGAACGAGAGATACTGAATGCCGAAACGGACTGCCAGCAGGACCAGAAGAAGGATGGCAGCAGCAGAGAGCAATTTTTGCCGGAAATGGCTGTTTCGGTTGGGTTCGTGCTTTTCGTCTGGCATTCTGTTCACCTCAGTGTCATGTAGTGTTCCGGCTCTGCAAGCACCACGCCGCCGCCGGAGAGAGCCTCGCGCCATGTATATTTTACCCATGTATCTTCGCCCGCAGACCTGCCGCATTCGTCCGCAAGCAGCGCTGCCATCTGGCTGGCCGTGGCCAGGCAGGTCACGGTCACGGTGTCGTCATCCCGCAGCGGCTGGCCGTTCCGGGTGATGCCGGTCAGGGTATAGCTGCCGTCTGCCTCTTTTACCTCCACGGCAATGCCGCTGACCACCGGCAGAGAACCACGGTTAAAGGGCACAAAGCCGCCCTCGCAGCCTTCCACAAAGGCACGGACTGTCTCCTTCAGTTCCGCGCCGGTCATGGTGCGCTGGCGGGACATCAGACCGTTGGGCATGATCATAGAAGCCGCCATCTTTTCGGTATAGTCAGCCTGCAGCACGCTGCCGGTAAAGCTGTTTGCGGCGGCGAGCAGCACATCGGTGCCGTAAAGGCCGCGCAGGGTGTTCGCCATGACGGAGAAGGAGGCAGTGCCGCCGTCTTTGTGGAACACGTTGGAATAGCGTTTCTCAGAGGTCAGCACGACCTCGTCCGCAGCAGGCTCCTCGTCCGCAAGAAGCTGGGCATCGAACGCCTGATAGGCCTGTTTTGCCGTGTACTCGCCCGCGATCATTTTAGAGACCACATCCTGGGAGATGGCAAAGAAATCGTTGGAGGCGATGCGGATGTACATGTGGTTTTCTTCCACCACAGAGCGGGTGTCCTTCATGGCATCGGTCAGGCGCAGGGGGACGTCCTGGCTGTAGCTCAGAACGTCCTGCCCTTCCGAGACGATCCGGTTCTGTGCCTCCTCGGAGAGCATGACGTCCAGCACCTTCATGGCTTTTTCGCGGCGGGCTGTGTCCTGCTCCAGGTCGCGGTTCAGCGCCACCTGGAAATAGGGAGTGGTCATGATCCACTGTTCGCCGTTCTGGCTGAAGAAGGGCAGGAAGGTGGTGTCGATGCCCTCATCCTGGAACATCTTCACGCCGGCAGAACTGCCAAAGTACATGGCGACCTCCCCGTTCCGGAACAGGTCCATCACGTCATCGTAAGTCTGCGCAAGGTCGTCCGCCGTAAGGCGGGTATCCTGGATGAACTGTGCCATCCGCTCGAAGGCACCCGGCCAGACGGTATCGTCCAGCCCGACCCGCGTGGTGTTGGCGGGGTCGCTGTATGCGGTGCGCCACTTGCGCCCGTCCACCGTGGTCAGCTCGGCAGCAGAAAGCCCCTGCAGCGTTTCCATGCAGGTGTAATCGTAGGCGTAATCGGCGGTAAAGCCGCGGATGCCCACCTTCTCAAATGCCTGACAGGCCGAAACGAAGCTCGCGTAATCGGTGGGCAGCGGGATGTCGTACTGCGCAAACAGGCTGCGGTTGACCACGAAGCCGTGGGCGTCGGCGCACACCGGCAGCCAGTTCACGCTGCCGTCTTCATTTTTGAAGCTGTTGAGGTAGGTGTTGTAGACGGCACCCGCCTCGTTGGTGGTGGAAAGATCCATCAGGCTGTCCTTCAGGGGCGCTGCATCGTGCAGTGAGAAGCGGCAGCAGGTGATGATATCCGGCAGACCGCCGTTCTGCTGCAAAAATTTGTAAAAATCCAGATCGTTGTTGCCGACGATGAACTCAATGTTCACGTCCGGCAGCTGAGCCTGGATGTAGGAGGCGTAGGTGTCGTACAGGCTGGTGGTCCACAGATACACCTGAATGGTCTCGGCGTCTTCCTGTGCTTCCACCGGCTCGGTGTCCGCTGCGCCGCAGCCGGTCAGCAGGGCAAACAGGCTGCGCAGTGTGTTCTTCTTCATTTTTTATGTTCCTCTTCCTCACGGCCCGCTGCCAGCCGCCGCAGTGCAGCGGGCTGGCCCGGACCTCTTGCATGATGATACAGCCCACCCCACGGGAATGACGCCGCCCCCTGCGTGCGGCCTGCCCGGCACTCTGGCAAAAAGCCGTTCGAGAGCCGGAAAAAAGGCGCAGCACGATCGAGATATAAGACCATTCTACCACCCCGACAACGGCATTGCAAGGAATCTGAACGTGTTTTTGGGAGAAAGCGATGAAAAATGGTGCCCTTTGCGGAAATTGCTGGACCTTTGTTGCAATCTGCCCGAAAAATGGGGGAGCGCGGGGCACCGGAGGAATGTCAACCCGATTGAAAAAATGGCTTGAACGGGTGACTGGACAGCGGTATACTATAATCGTTATGGTATGCCCTCTGGCGAGGCTGGAACGTACGGCAGATTCAAATATATGCGAGGATGAAAATGAAGTTCAACAACCGACTTACGGATGAGATCTATACATCCGATACGGAAAAATTGGGAGAGAACGTGCTTCAGGCGATGCAGAACACGATCCATCAGAATGGCGGCATCGGGACCGTGACCGGGTACTATGATGCGGGCCTGCCGATCCTGTCGGTCAGCGAACTGCTGCTGCATAATCTGAACCACAGCTATGCGTCCCTGATGGAGCAAACGAAGGGTTCGCTGAAGAACCTGTTTTATGGGGAAAACGTCAGCTTCCTCGAACCGGAGCGCTTTCGTCAGATCCAGGGCGCAGGGGAGGGCCAGATCCTCACAGCCGATGGAACACCGGTCTTCGTGCGTCTTTATAAGGAAGATACCGTGGACGCGGACGGCAGGCCGCTCTGGGTGCTGTCGGTGCAGGTGAATTGGGCGTATGAAGACCTTGCGCTGGTCAATGAGTCCATCCACTCGGCACCGTGGAGCATTGAATGCGATGAAAAGGGCAGGATCGCCCGTGCGATCTGGAGCCATGCCTTCCGGCAGATCCTGGGGTATCATGACGCTCTGGATTTCCCGGATCAGCTGGATGCGTGGTCGGAGCTTCTGCACCCGGAGGACAAAGACCGGGTGATGACGCTGCTTTTTGAAACGGCGGCCGACAAGACCAACACCACAAAGTTCAGCGTGGAGTACCGGCTGAGGCTGAAAAACGGCCAATACCAGTGGTTCCGGGCCTCGGCGGAAGTGATCCGCCGTCTGGATGGCACGGCCAGCCGCATCGCCGGCATCATCTGCAACATTGAGGAAGAAAAGCAAAGCCGGATGCAGGCGCAGCGGGCGGAAGCGTTCCACCGCGCGTTCACCAGCGCGAACCTCTGCGAATATTATGTGGATCTGGAACAGAACACCTTCGATACCTTCAAGGTGGAGGACTCCCTGATGACGGCCTTTGAGCAGAGCCAGACATGGGACGAGCTGGTCAAATTCTTTGTGGACAACTATGTGGTCGAACAGGACAAACAGAAGGTCACGGAGTTCTACGACCGCGCCTACATCACCGAAAAATTGAAGGGGCTTGAGACCGAGCTGTGCCAGGAATGCCGCATCTTCCTGAACGGCGAAAAGCGGTGGGTCCGCAACGTGGTCATGCGCGGCGAGATCGGGGACTCGAACTATGCGATGATCTTTTTGCGGGACATCACAGAGAGCAAAGCCGAGACGGCGCGGCGGATGCAGATGGCCTCGGCCAACGCATCCATGGAGCTGCTGATCCAGAGCATGGTGCGCCTGCTGGACCGCTTCGTCGTCTGCGATCTGGAAAATGACCGCTATCAGTTCTATAACCTGCAGGGTGAAAGGATCTATGCGCCGACCGGGACCTACCATGGTTTTGTGGAGCAGGTCGTTGCAAAGTATAAGACACTGGAATCGCTGGACGCATTGGATGCGCTCATCTCGCCGGAAAATATCCGCAGGAATTTGCAGGGCGAGAACGACATCTACAAATTTGAATACTGCTCACTGGACGAAAACACGTATAAGATCGCGTCTTTCATCCCGCTGGAGTGGGACGGCACGAAGCTGGTCAAAGTTCTGCTGGCGTCGATGGATGTGTCGCAGGAGAAAAAGGCCGAGATCGAATCCCACAAGGCGCTGAAGGAAGCGTACCGCGCGGCCGAGAACGCAAGCCGCGCCAAGACGGATTTCCTCTCCAATATGTCCCACGACATCCGGACGCCGATGAACGCCATCGTGGGCCTGACGGCCATTGCGGGGGCCAACATCGAAAATCAGGACAAAGTCGTCGAATGCCTTGGCAAGATCACCAAGTCGAGCCGCCATCTGCTGGGCCTGATCAACGAAGTGCTGGACATGGCCCGGATCGAGAGCGGGCGGATGAGCCTTGCCGAGGAGGATTTCAGCCTGCCGGAGCTGGTCGATAACCTGCTCACCCTCACAAATCCGGCGATCGACGAGCACCACCATCAGCTCGAAGTCCACGTGGAGCACATCGAGCACGAGGCCGTCTGCGGCGACAGCCTGCGCATCCAGCAGGTCTTTGTGAACCTGATGAGCAACGCCATCAAGTACACCCCGGATGGAGGAAACATCACCTTCACGATCAAGGAAAAACCGAATGGTTTCTCTGAGCTGGGCTGCTATGAATTTTCCATTGCGGACAACGGCATCGGCATGACGCCGGAATTTCAGAAGATCATGTTCGAGCCGTTCAGCCGGGCGGACGATCACCGGACGACCAAGGTGCAGGGCACCGGTCTGGGCATGGCCATCACCCGGAACATCGTCAACCTGATGAATGGCGACATTCAGGTCGAAAGCGCCCCCAACAAGGGCACGAAGATCACGGTCACGGTCTATCTGAAATTGCAGAAAGACGAGAAAGAGCAGGAAAAAGAGCTGTTCGATCTGCCGGTTCTGGTCGTGGACGACGACAAGACCAGCTGCGAAAGCACCGTCGAGACCCTGCGGGAGATCGGCATCGCAGGCGAATGGGTCCTGACCGGTAAGGAAGCTGTGGAGCGCTGCTATGCGCGTCATGAGACCAACAGTGACTATTTTGCGGTGATCCTGGACTGGAAGATGCCGGAGATGGACGGCATCGAAACGGCCAGAAGGATTCGGGAATGCGTCGGGCAAGACGTCACGATCATCATCCTGACCTCCTTCGAGTTCAGCGAGATCGAGGAAGAAGCCAGAGCGGCGGGCGTGGATGCGTTTATGGCAAAACCGCTGTTCCGCTCCCGCCTGACGGCGACCCTGCGGCAGTTCACCTCCGGCAAGAAAGAGAAAGACGCCCGGAATTATCTGGAAGACTTTGCAAAAACGGACTACACGGGCAAGCGGCTCCTGCTGGTGGAAGACAACGACCTGAACCGCGAGATCGCGACCGAGATCCTGGGCATGACAGGCGTGACGGTCGAAACGGCCGAAAACGGAAAGATCGCCGTCGAAAAGGTCGCGGCGGCCCCGGAAAACTGGTACAGACTCGTCCTGATGGACATCCAGATGCCGGTCATGAACGGCTACGAAGCAACGGCAGCGATCCGTTCTCTTCCCGGCAGTCGGGGCAAAGTGCCCATCATCGCCATGACGGCGAATGCCTTCGCCGAGGACGTGCAGCTGGCCAAGAACACCGGCATGAACGAACATATCGCCAAACCGCTGGACCTGAATAAGCTGAACGACGTGCTGAAACAGTGGCTGTAAGAGCCGCCGAAAAAGAACAATGGAAAAGGGCTGGACCGAACGACGCCATCTACCGCACCACCGAGGACATGCTGAAACAGTTCAGCTATCTGCCCAAAGAAAAGGCGTATCCACCCCACGCGGCACCTACCCGCCCAGCACCCCGGCGGTATGGTCGTCGTGCCCTCGGCGACCTGCCGGAGAGCAGCCAGGTGAGCTTTTTCTAAAAATGCTTGACACCATATGTGACACCATGTATAATGGGAACAGGGGGATTCGGAATGTCAAAATGGGATAAGCTGCTTGCGCGCATCTGTGCCTTATCGAAGGACCTGCGGTTCGACGAACTGCGAAAAGTGCTGGAAAGCTATGGCTACGAGATGACAGCCCCCAGAAGCGGGAGCAGCCACTACACCTTCCGGAAAGCAGGCTGTATGCCCATTACGATCCCAAAACATGAACCCATCAAGAAAGTTTACGTGGAAATGGTACGGCAGATCGTGGAGAGTGAGGCGAAGAACGATGAAGACGCTGAATGAGTATTTGAAGATGCCTTACCGGATGGAGTTGGTGGAGGACCCGGATGAGGGGGGATTTGTTGTCTCTTATCCGGACTTGCCGGGCTGCATTACCTGCGGCGAAACGGTCGAACGCGCGATCGCAAATGCACAGGACGCAAAAAAAGCATGGCTGGAAGCAGCGCTGGAAGAGGGAATCGAGATCCATGAGCCGGATAGCCTGGAGGAATATTCCGGGCAGTTCAAACTGCGGCTTCCGCGCAGTCTGCATCGCTCGCTTGCCGAGCATTCGCAGCGGGAGGGAATCAGTATGAATCAATACTGCGTTTACCTCCTTGCGAAAAATGATGCGATGTACGTGAAATAGAGGTTCCAAGAACCGCAAAGCCCCCTGCATCCGGGATGGATGCAGGGGGCTTGTTCTGTGTCTTACAAGTGCAGGAGTGAAAATTACTCCACGCTGATCATATAATAATAAACGGGCTGACCGCCGCGGATGTGGCTGACCTCAACGTGGTTGGGGCACTTTGCCTTGACGATCTCGGTGACCTTTTCGGCATCCTCGTCGGAGACATCGCAGCCGGAGATGATGGTGACAAAGCTGGAGTCCTTCTTGCACATGCTGCGGGCCAGGCGGTAGGTGGCCTTGGTCAGGTCATTGGAGGTGGCCACGATCTTGCCGTTCTCCAGAGCCATGATCTCGCCCTTCCGGATGCGCTTGCCGTCGAACTCGCTGTCGCGGGCGGCGTAGGTGATGAGGCCGGTGGAGACCTTGTCGGCCGCAGCCATCATGTTGATGGTGTTGGTCTCAACATTGGCAGAGGGGTCAAAGTTCAGCAGTGCCGTGATGCCCATGGGCACGGTGCGGGTGGGCAGAACGACGACCTGACGGTCGGCCAGCTTCTGGGCCTGCTCGGCAGCCATGATGATGTTCTTGTTGTTGGGCAGAACGAAGACGGTCTTGGCCGGGACGCTCTGGATGGCGGCGAGGATGTCCTCGGTGGCGGGGTTCATGGTCTGACCGCCGGAGACGACAGCGTCGGCAGCCAGGTCGGTGAAGACGGCCTTCAGGCCCTCGCCCGCAGCAACTGCCACAAAGCCGTAATCACGGCTGGGATCCACAGCAGCGTAGATGAACTCGGAGGTTGGGTCGGGCTTCTTTTCGGCAGAAGCCTGCTTTTCCAGGCTCTTGCCCTGCTTCTGGCGGGCCAGGAACTGCTCGTGCATGTTCTCGATCTTGAAGTTGGTCAGGTAGCCATACTTGATGGCCTCGCTCAGGATCTTGCCGGGGTCGGCGGTATGGACGTGCAGGTTGATGACGTCATCGTCCTCGATGCAGACGACGCTGTCGCCGTTGGACTCTGCGAAAGCGCGCATCTTGGCGGCGCTGGCACCCTCGTTCTTGTTGATGAGGAACTGGGTGCAGTAGCCGTTCTTGATGTCTTCGACCTTCATCAGGTCATCGGTGAAGACGCCGCGGCCGGCGTTCTCGGTGGAGAGCTTGGCCTTGTTGGGGACAGCCTCGCCGCCTGCGACGATGGGCTCACCGTGGAAGACCTTGCCCATGC
Organism: Faecalibacterium sp. AF28-13AC; assembly: GCF_003478405.1. Taxonomy (NCBI): domain Bacteria; kingdom Bacillati; phylum Bacillota; class Clostridia; order Eubacteriales; family Oscillospiraceae; genus Faecalibacterium; species Faecalibacterium sp. AF28-13AC. Next base: position 447,790 of record NZ_QUFG01000001.1, read on the forward strand.
CCTCGAAGATGACCATGATGCCCTGGCCGCCGGCATCCACGACGCCGGCCTTCTTCAGGACGGGCAGCAGGTTGGGGGTGTCCTCCAGTGCTTTCTGACCGGCGGCGAGCACTACGTCCCACAGAGCGGGGACTTCGCTGGCACCGCAGGCAGCTGCTTCTTCGGAGGCCACGCGGGCCACGGTCAGGATGGTGCCCTCGGTGGGCTTCATGACAGCCTTGTAAGCGCCCTCGACGCCCTTCTTCAGAGCCTCAACGAGGTCGTCTGCACCGGCTTCCTTCTTGCCTTCCAGCGCCTTGGAGAAGCCGCGGAACAGCAGGCTGGTGATGACGCCGGAGTTGCCGCGCGCACCGCGCAGCATGGCGGAGGCAGCGGTCTTGGCGGCCTCGCCGACGGTGCAGCTGTCGTCCAGAGCTTCCAGCTCACGGACGGCTGCGCCCACGGTCATGCCCATGTTGGTGCCGGTGTCGCCGTCCGGGACGGGGAAGACATTCAGCTCGTCCACGCGGGAGCGCTGGTTGTTGATGTTGTTTGCGCCGGAAATAATCGCGTCGCGCAGGATCTTACCAGAAATCATTTGAATTTTCTCCTTATTCTCTTGTCCGATCAGGCGATCACGTCGTCCACGGAGACGATCACGCGGGCGACCTTGAGGCCGGTGGCCTGCTCCACCTCGTCCTTGACGCGGTGCGAGATGCTGCGCGCAGCGGTCGAAATGTTGAGCCCATAGCTGACGGCGATGTGCAGCTCGATCACGAGACGGCCCTCTTCCTGGGTGACGCGGACGCCCTTTGCAGAAAAATCAGCGCCGTGTACCATGCTCCGCACCTTGTCGGTCAGATCGCGGGGGGTCATTGCGGCCACACCGTAGCATTGTTTGGTTGCTTCGCCCACGAGCGTCGAAAAATACTCGGCGGAGAAGCTGACATCTCCCAGCGGGAAACGGGAAGTGATCATAGTCGCTCTGCTCCTTTTATCAGATTGTTTGGTTTGGCCCGGCGAACCGGGAAAGGAATCTTACACGCTTATTATACCTCTTTACCGGCCCGGTGTACAGCGGAAAATTGCAACTCCTGTGCCGGATATGCCCCATTGCACCCGATTTCGAGCGCCGCAGTGGGTATCCTGAGAACAGGGCCGCAGTGCCAGAGGCCCCGGTGGGCAGTTCCTTTCTGTTTAGTATAGCACAAAATGCGCCAGCGTGCATGGTTTTTCCGCATGTTTTGAAAAAGAGCGAAAAATGACTGTGAATAAAATCTAAAAAGTATGATTATTCCCTTTAACTTGCTGTGAAAAAGTGCTAAAATCAAATCAGAGAGACGGGGCGCTGCGCCCACAACGGCAGAATTTGTTTTTCGATAGGAGAGCTGATGATGAACATTTTGTTTTTCCTTTCCCCCAAGCAGGACCTGATGTATGTCTACGATGACTTCACCCTGCGGCAGACCTTGGAAAAATGGGAGAACAACCGCTACGCATCCATTCCGGTGCTCAACCGCAAAGGCGAATATGTGGGCACCCTGACCGAGGGGGATATCCTCTGGGGGCTGAAAAAATACCATGGCCTGGACCTGGAAGCCGCCGAGGACGTGCCCATTTCCAGCTTTGCCCACAAGCGGGATTACAAAGCCGTGACCGTGAGCACCAGCATGGACCAGCTCATCGAAGCGGCCATGAACCAGAACTTTGTGCCGGTGGTGGACGACCGGGGCATGTTCATCGGCATCGTCCGGCGGCAGGCTATCATCCGGTATTGCTACGATAAGGCCCGCGCTGAGCAGCCCGCCGCAAAAACGGCCCGGCGGCGGGAAATGGCGTCAGCTGCGGCAAACTGAATCGTTTGTAAAATCCATGTAAAATCTGCGAAAAGAACTGTGCCAAAACCCGGCGAAACGCGCAAAAATGTATCAAAAACGCAAAAAACATGTAAAATAAGGCTTGTTGAAACAGGCCGCTCGATGCTATAATAAAAAGGACGGCGTTCAGGCGGAAAGAGCTCGGCGGCCGTCCTTTGTCTGTTCAAAAGAAAAAGGAAGAACATTTTTAGGAGTATCGAGATGGATATCACACACATCACCTCTCTGTTGGGCGGTATTGCGCTGTTCCTGTACGGCATGTCGATCATGGGCGCCGGCCTGGAGAAGCTGGCGGGCGGCAAGATGCAGGGCGTATTGCAAAAGCTGACCTCTTCCACCATCAAGGGCGTCATTTTCGGCACCCTCATCACCGGCGTCATCCAGTCGTCGGCGGGCACGGTCGTCATCTGTGTCGGCCTTGTCAACTCCGGGATCATGACCCTCACGCAGTCGGTAGGCGTGATCATGGGTGCGAACATTGGTACGACTGTCACCGGCCAGCTCATCCGCATGGCGGATATCTCCGGCGACAGCCTGTGGCTGACCCTGATGCAGCCCAAGACCTTCGCACCGGTGGTCGCGTTTATTGGCTGCATTTTTTATGTGTTCCTGCGCAACGCCAAGAAAAAGAACATCGGCCAGATCATGCTGGGCTTCGGCATCCTGTTCACCGGCATGAACCTGATGGATACCGGCGTTTCGCCCCTGCGGGAGAGCGCGGCGTTCCAGGACCTGTTCGTCAGCATGACCAACCCCATCCTCGGCGTTCTCGTGGGTGTGGTGGTCACGGTCATCATCCAGTCGTCCTCGGCATCGGTCGGTATCTTGCAGGCACTGTCCAGCACCGGCCTTGTTACCTTCGGCTCAGCCATCCCCATCATTCTGGGTGCCCACATCGGCACGGCCTTCACCCCGCTGCTGACCATCGGCGGCTCCTCCAAGGATGGCAAGCGCGCCGCGCTGATCCACCTTTATTTTAATATCATCGGCAGTGTGGTGCTGCTGGCGGCCATCTATGCGGTGCGCTACACCATCGGCATCCCTGTCTGGGGCGATGTGATGAACAAGAGCTCCATCGCAAACATCCACACCATGTCCAGCGTGGCGGCGATGCTCCTCTTCCTGCCGTTCAGCAGTGTGCTGTCGAAGCTGGCTGTCCTCACCGTGCCCGACAGCGCCGAGGAAGCGCAGGAGCTCAGTATGCCCGTGCTGGACGAGCGCCTGTTCAAGAGCCCGGCCGTTGCCCTGCAGCAGGCCAAGAACGCAGTGGTCAAGATGTCCCGCCGTGCTGCCCGCAACGTGAACCTGTCGGCTCCGCTGCTGCTCAAGATGGACGAAGACGTCGTGAGTGCGGTGAACGTCCGGGAGAACCTCATCGACCGGATGGAAGTCGAGATCTCCAACTACCTCATCAAGATGACCGACCAGGAGCTGGGCGACGACGAGAGCCATGCTGTGACCGAGCTGCTGAACTTCGTCACCGAGTACGAGCGCATCGGCGACTATGCCGTCAACATCATGGAAAAATCCGAGGAGCTTTATGAGAAGGAAGCGTCCTTCAGCGACCACGCAAAGGAGGAGCTCAAGCTCCTCACCGGCGCGATGGAGCGCGTGCTGGACCTGACGAACGACGCCTTTGAGAACAATGACGTCGCATTGGCCCGCCAGGTGGAGCCGCTGGAAGAGGTCATCGACATCATGGTCGAAAAGCTGCGCGACCAGCACATCAAGCGCCTGAAGAATGGCATCTGTTCCATCGACACCGGCGTCGTCTTCCTGGATGTGCTGAACAATGTGGAGCGCATCTCCGACCACTGCTCCAACATCGCAGCCCGTCTGATCGGCACGAACCAGGGCGACGACTACGACTCCCACACCCTGAAGAGCCTGATGCACCACAACCCCACCAAGGAATACTCGCTCCATTACGAACAGTGCTGCAAGGACTACCTTGTGCCGCTGGAAGCCATGGAAGCGTAATGCACCAATGACAACAGAGACCCTCCCCGGCGGGAGGGTCTCTGTCATTCTCCCAGGTCCTCCAGCACGGTCCGCAGCTCGGTCTCGCTGTAGACCGCAAGGCCCTGCTTGATGCGGAGGGCGTCGTTTTCGGGCAGAAGGTTGACGTAGATGCCGGTCTCCTCCAACCGGTCGGCGGGTTCCCCGTCGGCCCCGCAGGCATAGACCGTCAGCATCCCGCCCTCGTCGCAGAGGTAGTAGAGGGCTGTCCGCTCCGGCAGAGCCTGCGCCGCCAGACTCAGCGGCACCGAGTCCGGCGTTTCGTCCTGCGGGGCAGGGGAGGGCAGCGTCAGCCGGGGGAGGGCCATCCAGAACAGGCTGAACGCGATGGCGAAGGCGCAGAGCGCATAAAACAGGCAGAGAACAAGCTTGCGCACAGGGAAATCACTCCTTTGCAGGGAAAGTTTCAAACGGTAGTATGCGCAAAAAGAAAGTTTTCCAGACAGAAGAACAGAATTTTCACAGCAGAATGCTGTACTTTGCAGGGCAAAATGTGCTATACTACCTCTATCCGGGGAAAATTCTGCCCTTTTGCCGGTCGGACCGGGCGGGGCAGCTTGTCGTATAACCAGCGAATCATCGGCCCAGTGGCCGGTCAGGAGGCGATCCTTATCGAACCAAGAAAGATCCACCAGAGCGGGGCGAAGAGAGAACCCCAGCCTTCCGTGGGACGTCAAGTCAATGTGAACAACAGCCGCCGGGACCCGGCTCCCAGCGGGAAGCCCCCCAAGGAGCCGAAGGAGAAGAGCAGGCACCCCCTGCTGCGGTTCCTGGGCCGCACCCTCGCGATGCTGATCTGTCTGGGCATCATGGCGGGCAGCCTGCTGATGGTGGGCATGGTCTATTACGCGGTGCAGGCCACGGCCAACGACGGCGACCTGCTGGATCTGGACAACATCGAGCTGAGCCAGTCCAGCACGGTGGTGGCCACCGACCCCGACACCGGGGCGCAGGTGGAGTACGCCACCCTGCGTTCCTCCAACAGCCACCGTGTCTGGGCAGACCTGGAGCAGATCCCCACCAACCTACAGTATGCGTTCATCTGCACCGAGGACAAAGATTTCTACAATGAGCCGGGCGTCAACTTCAAGCGCACCATTGGCGCCATGGTCAACGAGTATGTGCTGCCGATCTACAGCTCCAAGCAGGGCGCGTCTACGCTGGAACAGCAGCTCATCAAGAACCTGACCTCGGACAAGAGCGCCAGCGGCATCCAGGGTGCGCTGCGCAAGGTGCGCGAGATCTACCGCGCCCTCTGCCTGAGCCGCACCTACTCCAAGGAGACCATTCTGGAAGCCTACCTGAACACCATCAGCTTCACCGGCACGATCCAGGGCGTTCAGACGGCGGCAAACGAATACTTCAACAAGGATGTCAGCCAGCTCACCCTGTGGGAGTGCGCGGCCATTGCGTCCATCACCAAGAACCCCACCAATTACAACCCCTATACGAACCCCGAAAATCTGATCCACCGCCGCAATTTCATCCTGTATAATATGTGGCAGCAGGGTGTGATCTCGGAGGATGACTACCGGAATGCCGCCGCCCAGCCGCTGGTGCTGGCGGAGGATACCAGCAAGAAGAACACCTCCTCCGTGACCAGCTACTTCACCGATGCCCTGTTCAACGAGGTGGTCGGCGACATCATGGAGAAGGAGGGCGTGGACGAAGCCACGGCCCAGAACATGCTCTACACCGGCGGCTACACCATCGAAGCCACTGTCAACCCCAAGATGCAGACCGCCATGGAAAACCTCATGCTCAACACCGACGATGCCTATTTCCCGGCAGGCTGGCATGAGGAGGAAGTCACCTCCATCTCGGACGACGACGTGCAGGTGATGAACGAGGACGGCACCCCCAAGACCCGCACCGGCGACGACGGCACGGTCTACTATTACCGCAATGTCCGCACCCAGGCGGCCATGGTCACCCTGGACTATGACGGCAATGTGCTGGCCATGGTGGGCGGCCTGGGCAAGAAGACCAAGAGCCTCTCCCTGAACCGTGCTTACGGCGTCACCCGGCAGACCGGTTCGACCATCAAGCCCATCGGCGCCTACGCTCTGGGCATCGAGTACGGCCTTGTCAACTGGTCCACCATGCTGAACAACTCGCCCCTCTACCTCAAGCAGGATATGGTCATCCGCGATGAGGATTACTGCCGAAAGAACGGCCTGATGGGCCTGTCCGACACCCAGCTGAAGGCCTACCCCAACGCATGGCGCAGCTGGCCCCGCAACTATGGCGGCAACTACGGCGACAACTCCGACCTGCCGCTGTGGAACGGTCTGGCCCGCTCGCTGAACACCATCGCCATCCGTGTGGGCGACCTGGTGGGCGCAAGCAACATCTTCAACTTCGTCTATAATACCTTGCAGCTGGACACGCTGGACCCCTCCAGCGACGTCGGCCTTGCCCAGATGGTCATGGGCAGCCAGACCCACGGCGTCACGCCCACGGCGCTGGCCGCAGCCTTCCAGATCTTCTACGACGGCCAGTACACCACCCCGCATCTGTACACCCGTGTGCTGGACCGTGACGGCAACATCTATCTGGAAAACAACTCCACCAGCTATCAGGCCCTGACCCCGCAGACGGCCTATGTCATGAACCGCCTGCTGAAGAACGTCCTGTACTCCAACGTTGGTACGGCCAGCGGCCGCTACCCCAACTCCAACGGCATGGAGTCCTTCGGCAAGACCGGTACAGCCAGCGACGAAAAGGATCTGTGGTTCGTGGGCGGCACACCGTATTACGTCACCGCTGTGTGGTGGGGCTACGATGCGCCGTATGACATGACCAACACCCTGAGCAAGAATCAGGCCAAGACCCGCACCTGCGTCATGGCATGGAAGGCCTATATGGAAGAGGTCCAGAAGGACCTGCCCTATAAGCCGTTCCCGGCGGCAGACGGCGTGGTGGAGCGCGCCTACTGCACCCAGAGCGGCCTGCTGGCAGGCCCCAGCTGCCCCAGCCGCGCTACTGGTTATTACCGTGCGGACGACCTGCCCGATACCTGCAATTACTCCCACTCTTCGGGCGTGACGCAGGCGGCCCAGCCCGCAGCCGACCAGACCACCATCCCGGCGGACACTTCCGGTCTCGACACCGACTGAGCGCAAAACTCATACTTTTTCCCATGGGATGGGTGCCATTCCGGCAAGGCAATGCGCCACTTCACGCATCAAAACTGGACAATCTGACAAAAACACATCCGGCCTCTTGCAATGCAGGGGGCCGGATGTTATTATATTCTCTGCAAGAACACTTGTGTTTGTGAGGTGAACAAGTTGGAACGCCGCTTTTATCTGGTGGATGCACAGGTCCTTCCGGAGGTCTTCCTGAAGGTCGTCAAGGCCAAGGAGCTTCTGGCCAGCGGGGAGGCGCGCAGCATTTCGGCTGCGACCCGCAGCGTAGACCTGTCGCGCAGTGCTTTCTATAAATACAAAGACTGCATTTTTGACTCCGAGAACGGCCGTGAGGTCATCACTGTGATGGCAACCCTGCGGGACGAGACCGGTGCGCTGCAAAGTCTGCTGGCCGGCATCAGTGCCGCAGGCGCCAGCATCGTGACCATCAACCAGTCCACGCCGGAAAATGGCGCTGCGCTGGTGGCTGTCACCATCCGCACTGACACGATGCAGATGACCCCGGAAGAACTGACCGAAAAGCTCTCCCGGCAGCGGATGGTCGTCGGTGTGCACTGTGGATACAATCTGTAAACAACTAAGAGACAGGAACGAGGGGTTACCATGGCAAAGATCGCGATCTTAGGTTTTGGCACGGTTGGCAGCGGTGTGTACGAAGTGCTGTGCCGCAATGCAGCGGGCGTTTCCCGCCGGGCAGGGGAACCCGTTGAGGTGAAGTACATCCTCGACCCCAAGGATTTCTCCGGCCACCCGGCCGCGGATCTCTTCATTAAGAACTTTGACACCATTCTGGAAGACCCGGAGATCAAGGTGGTGGTCGAGACCATCGGCGGCACCCGGTTCGCATACCCGTATGTGAAAGCCTGCCTGGAGAGCGGCCGCAGCGTCTGCACCTCCAACAAGGAGATGGTGGCCACCTACGGTGCCGAGCTGCTGGGTCTGGCCAAGGCGCACGATTGCGCGTTCCTGTTCGAGGCCTCGGTCGGCGGCGGCACCCCCATCATCACCCCGATGCACCAGTGCCTCGCGGCCAACGTCATCACCGAGGTGGAGGGCATCGTCAACGGCACCACCAACTTCATGCTGACCAAGATGATCCACGAGAACCTGGGCTTTGACGAGGCGCTGAAGATCGCACAGGAGCTTGGCTATGCCGAGACCAAAGACCCCGGCGACGATGTGGACGGCCGCGATGCCTGCCGCAAGATCGCCATCCTGTCCTCGCTGGTCTGCGGCCACCAGATCTACCCCCAGAACATCCCCACCCGCGGCATCCGCGAGATCACCATCGCCGATGTGGCGGCGGCGGAGAAACTGGGCTGCGTCATCAAGCTCATCGCCTGGATGAAGCAGGGCGGCGACGGCAGCGTGGCCGCAGGCGTGGAGCCCTGCTTGGTGCCCCGGTCGAACCAGCTGGCCGGTGTGGACGACGTCTTCAATGCCGTTCTGGTCAAGGGCGATATGCTGGGCGACGTCATCTTCTACGGCAAGGGCGCGGGCAAGCTGCCCACCGCCAGCGCCGTGGTGGCCGATGTGGTGGATGCCATCAAGGAAGGCTCCAAGGTCCACGACAGCCTGTTCTGGCAGCCTGCCGAGCCGGTGGAGGGGATGCTCACCGACCCCGCGCCCGCCGCATATTATGTGCGTGTGGCAGGCATTGCACCGGCTGTGGTGGAGGCCATCTACGGCACCGGAAAGGTCGTGGAGGAGCGGTTCGACGGCTGCTCGTACTTCGTCGAAAAGGCCGACGCCAGAGCGCTGGCCGAAGCAGCCCGGAAGGTGGAGGCCGTGGGCGGCAGCGTGAAGCTGCTGCTCAAGCGTCTGCCGGAGGAAGCATAAAAGGGAAGGTGCAGCCATCATGAAGATCAAAGTCTCTGTCCCGGCCACCAGCGCCAACGTCGGCTCCGGCTTCGATGCCCTGGGCCTGGCGGTGACCCTGTACAATACCGTGACCTTTGAAGAGAGCGAGAAACTGGACATCTCGGCAGCGGACGGGACCCGCATCCCCCGCAACGAGTCCAATCTGGTCTACCGCTCGGCCAAAGGCCTGTTCGACAAAGTGGGAAAGAAGATCCCGCCGCTCCGGATCGTGCAGACCAACCCCATCCCCATGGCACGCGGTCTGGGTTCCTCGTCGGCCTGCATCATTGCGGGCCTGCTGGGTGCCAACCGGATGCTGGGCGATATCCTGAACACCCAGGAGCTGCTGACCCTGGCCACCAGCATCGAGGGCCACCCGGACAATGTGGCACCGGCCCTGCTCGGCGGCCTGACCAGCAGCGTCTATGAGGACGGTGTGGTCTACTCCGTCAAACGGGATGTGGACCAGAGCCTCTGCTTCGCGGCCATCGTGCCGGACTACAAGCTCCTGACCGAGGCCGCCCGTGCAGCCCTGCCGAAGCAGGTCTCCCACAAGGATGCGGTCTACAACCTGTCGCGCGCAGCGCTGGTGCCTGCGGCCTTCTGTGAGGGCCGCCACGAGCTGCTGGCCATTGCGACGGAGGATAAGCTGCACCAGCCCTACCGGATGCCGCTGATGCCCGGCTCGAAGGAAGTCTTCGCGCTGGCAAAGCAGTGCGGGGCAAAGGCCGTGTATGTGTCCGGTGCCGGTTCCACCGTGATGGCGGTGGCCGAGCGCACCGACGCAGAGGAATTTTACAAGGGCCTGGAGGCAGGCCTCGAACAGCTGGAAGGGCTGGACGGATGTGAAGCATTTACGCTGCTGCGCCTGGATGCAGATAATGCCGGCGCAACCGTGGAATGATATTAGGCGTACGCCCTGCGCAGAAAAGCAGGGCAGAAGAAGAGGAGAGTGACAAACTATGGCGTTGATCGTACAGAAGTTCGGCGGTTCTTCCGTGAAGGACCGGGACCGTATTTTCAACGTGGCCCGCATCGTGGCCAATACCCACAACGCAGGCAATGACGTGGTGGTCGTGGTGTCCGCCCAGGGCGATACCACCGACGACCTGATCGCAAAAGCAGCGGAGATCACCCACAACCCCTCCGCACGTGAGATGGATATGCTGCTGGCAGCGGGTGAGGAGATCAGCATCTCGCTGCTGGCCATGGCCCTGAACGAGCTGGGCTGCCACGCCACCAGCCTGACCGGCTGGCAGGCAGGCTTCCGCACCGACCGTGCCTACACCAAGGCCCGCATCACCCGGCTGGAGACCGAACGCATCTCCTCCGAGCTGGAGCGCAACCGCGTGGTCGTCGTGGCAGGCTTCCAGGGCCTGAACAAGCTGGATGACATCACCACCCTGGGCCGCGGCGGTTCCGACACCAGCGCCGTTGCCATCGCGGCGGCGCTTCATGCAGACCGCTGCCAGATCTTCACCGACGTGGAGGGCGTTTACACCGCCGATCCGCGCAAGGTGCGCAACACCCGCAGGCTGAAGGAGATCACCTTCGACGAGATGCTGGAGCTGGCCTCCCTCGGCGCACAGGTGCTCAACAACCGCAGTGTGGAGCTGGCCAAAAAGTATAACGTGGAGCTGGAAGTGCTTTCCAGCCTGAACCCGATTCCGGGTACGGTCGTCAAGGAGGTTACAAAAATGGAAGGTATGCTGATCAAGGGCGTCGCAAAGGACACCGACGTTGCTGTTATTACGATTCTGAATGTTCCCGATGAGCCGGGCACGAGCTTCAAGATCTTCGGCCTGCTGGCCCAGAAGAACATCAACGTGGATATCATCCTGCAGTCCACCGGCCGCGACGGCAAGAAGGATATCTCCTTCACCTGTTCCGAGGGCGAGGCAGACACCGCACTGCGTGTGCTGAAGGAAAGCGGCAAGTTCCAGGACGTCACCTGTGACGAGACCTGCGCCAAGGTCTCCATCGTGGGCGCTGGTATGCAGAGCCACAGCGGCGTTGCTTCCAAGATGTTCGAGGCACTGTCGAACAACAACATCAACATCAAGATGATCTCCACCAGCGAGATCAAGATCTCCTGCATCATCGACCGCAACGACGCCGACAAGGCCGTCAGCGCCATCCACGATATGCTGTTCGACTAAGAAGCACCGGAAGCGCGGGGCCGCGGTGTAAGGGCTCCGGCTCCAGGGCGTCCGCAGGGAAAGGCGGGAAAATCTCCGGTCTGATAGAGAGAGGCGAAGGAAAATGTTGGAATCCATCAAATGCAGCACGGGCGGCGCGTACTATGTGCGCGGCGCATGGGTCAACGCAGATGCAGACGCCCCGGCGGCACTGGCTGCGCAGGGCTTTGATGCCGCCGCTGTGGCGGATGCCCCCAAGGGCACCATGGCCTACGGCATCCTGACGGCACACAACACCAGCGGCGATGACCAGAACCTGAAGATCAAGTTCGACGCCATGGCCAGCCATGACATCACCTTTGTGGGCATCATCCAGACGGCCCGCGCATCGGGCCTGGAAAAGTTCCCCATCCCGTATGTGCTTACCAACTGCCACAACAGCCTGTGCGCCGTAGGCGGCACCATCAACGAGGACGACCACCGGTTCGGCCTGTCCGCAGCCAAAAAGTACGGCGGCATCTTCGTGCCGCCCCATCTGGCGGTCATCCACCAGTACATGCGCGAGCGGTTCGCGGGCTGCGGCAAGATGATCCTGGGTTCGGACTCCCACACCCGCTATGGTGCGCTGGGCACTATGGCCATCGGTGAGGGCGGCGGTGAGCTGGCAAAGCAGCTGCTGGGCCGCACTTACGATGTGGCCCGCCCCGGCGTGGTCGCCATCTATCTGACGGGTGCGCTGCCTGCGGGCTGCGGCCCCCACGATGTGGCCATTGCACTGGTGGGCGAGCTGTTCAAGAGCGGCTACGTCAAGAACAAGGTGATGGAATTTGTCGGCCCCGGCATTGCTTCGCTGCGGCAGGATACCCGCAACGCCATCGACGCCATGACCACCGAGACCACCTGCCTGTCCTCCATCTGGGAGACCGATGAAAAGACCCGGAACTTCCTCGCAGCCCACGGCCGAGCAGGGGACTACAAGCCCCTCAAGCCCGCAGACCTTGCGTACTATGACGGTGTGGTGCAGGTGGACCTGTCGAAGATCCGCCCGATGATCGCACTGCCCATGCACCCGTCCAATGCGTTCACCATCGAGGAACTGAACGCCAACCTGCACGACATCCTGCATGACTGCGAGGAAAATGTCCAGAAGCTCGTGGGCCGCAGGGACGTGAAGCTGGACCTGTGCAGCAAGATCGAGAACGGGAAACTGCGGGTGGATCAGGGCGTCATCGCGGGCTGCGCAGGCGGCCTGTTCGACAGCATCTATGAGGCGGCTTCCATCCTCAAGGGCCACACCGGCGGCTGCGGCGACTATGCGCTCAGCGTTTACCCCGGCAGCCAGCCCATCATGATGGAGCTGACCCGCACCGGCGTCCTGACCGACCTGATGGCCAGTGGCGCCACCATCCGCACCGCGTTCTGCGGCCCCTGCTTCGGTGCCGGTGACGTGCCCGCCAACGGGGCACTGTCCATCCGCCATACCACCCGCAACTTCCCCAGCCGCGAGGGCTCCAAGCCCGGCAGCGGGCAGCTGGCCGGGGTGGCGCTGATGGATGCCCGCAGCATCGCGGCCACTACGGTCAACGGCGGCATCCTGACACCGGCCACTGAGATCGACTACGACCCTACCGTGCCGGAGTACCACTACGACCCGTCCAGCTACGAGACCAGAGTCTATCAGGGCTTCGGCCACGGCGATTACGACGCACTGCTCAAGTTCGGTCCCAACATCAAGGACTGGCCGGAGATCGCCCCGCTGGGCGAGAACCTGCTGCTCAAGGTGGCCTCCTACATCACCGACCCGGTGACCACCACCGATGAGCTCATCCCCTCCGGCGAGACGTCGTCCTACCGCTCCAACCCGCTGGGTCTGGCAGAGTTCACCCTCAGCCGCAAGGACCCCGCCTATGTGGGCCGCGCCAAGGCTGTGCAGGCCGAAGAAGCCGCCCGCCGCGCCGGGCAGGGGGATGCGGCCCTGCTGGAACAGATCCGCGCCGTGCCCGGCTGTGAGCAGCTGACCTGGGAGGATGTGCAGCTCTCGTCTACCATCTTCGCCGTCAAGCCCGGCGACGGTTCGGCCCGTGAGCAGGCAGCGTCCTGCCAGCGTGTGCTGGGGGCCGGGGCGAACATCGCGGTGGAATATGCCACCAAGCGCTACCGCTCCAACCTCATCAACTGGGGCATGCTGCCCTTCCAGCTGGCCGGGGCCACCCCGTTTGGGCTGGGAGACTATATCCTCATCCCCAACATCCGCGAAGCCCTCAAGGGCGACTTGCAGAACATCCCCGCCTATGTGCTGGGCGGGGCCGTCAAGCCGTTCACCCTGTATATGGCTCCGCTGACTGCGGACGAACGCCAGATCCTGGCCGACGGCTGCCTCATCAATTTCTATAAGCACTAAGCATTGATACGATGCCGAAAAAGCATTCGCCCTTTTGGGACGGGTGCTTTTTGGGCTTTCATGGGAGGAAACACAATGCCCGGCGATCTTCACAATCATTCCACCTGTTCGGACGGCTCCGTCCCCATCCACCGCCTGCCCCAGATGGCAGCGCGGGTGGGGCTGGACACCATGGCCATCTCCGACCACGATACGCTCCTGAGCGTCCGGTACTGTTACGAACACCCCACTCAGGACGGCGTCCGGCTCATCCCGGCCACCGAGTTGACCGGTTACGACTACGAGCGGCACCACCGGGTGCACCTGCTGACCTTCTGGCCCGACCCGGAAAGCCCGGAACTTATCCGCCACTGCGACATCATGCGTCAGCGCCGGAACGAGTGCTGCCTGCAAAGTGCGCGGGAGATCGAGCAGATCTACCCGCAGTTCCGCACCGAGCAGGCGCTGGAATATGCAAAGGACAGCGGGGTGCTGTTCAAGAGCGGCATCATGCAGGCGCTGTGTGAGCTGGGTCTGGCCGAGGGCATCTACGGCGAGGAGTACCACCGGCTGTTCGGCTGGGAGCCGCGCGGCATCGTGCTGCACTCGCCGGAGTATCCGCCGGTGCAGGAGGTGCTGGCCACAGCCAAAGCGGCGGGAGCCGTCGTGGTGTTTGCCCACCCGACCGTCTACAAGAGCATGCCGCTGCTGCGGGAGCTGGTCAAAGAGGGGATGGTGGACGGCATCGAGGTGGACCACCCCCGCAACAGCCCGGAAGACCGCGCCGAGTGCATCGCCCTGTGTGCGCAGTACGGCCTGATCCGCACCGGCGGCACGGATTTTCACGGCTCGAACCACAAGCACCCCCACCCGGTCGGCACCTGCACGACCCCGGACGACCAGATCGCTCGGATCGAAGTGCTTGCGCAGAAGCGGAGAAAATAGTATAATAAAAAACACCCAAATGTAAAAAGAGAGGATGTTTCCGATATGAGCAAATCGTTTGAGTTCCCCAATGTGGGCACCTGCTCCAAGCTGACCAAGATCGTCCTGAACGATGACCACACCATCGAGTCCATCGAGGTCGTCGGTGGCTGCAACGGCAACCTGAAGGGCATCAGCCGCCTGCTGAAGGGCATGAAGGCAGAGGACGCCATTGAGCGGATGGAGGGCACTACCTGCGGCCCCCGCCCCACCAGCTGCCCCGACCAGATCGCAAAGAACCTGAAAAAGGCACTGGCAGAGCTGTAACCTGCCGTGTTCCAAAGGCCGAACTGCATGTTTTGTGCGGTTCGGCCTTTTTTGCTGATTTTTTCCGGCCCGATGGGGCTATACTTCTGCTGAGTCATATCAAACGACAGGGAGCAGGCAAATGAGCATTTGGGAAGCATTCGGCATGGGCAGATACAAGGGCTTTTCGCGGGAGGCGGGGCTGCTGCTGGACGAGGCAGTGGAGTTGGCGGGCGGCTTTGGCTGCAAAAAGGCAGATACCGGCCACCTTCTCCTCGCCATGCTCCAGACAGACCGGGGCGCGGCAGGGCGGTTCCTGGCCGGAAAGAACATCACCGAGCTGGCCGTCCGGCGGCAGCTGGCCGAGGACCGCCCCGGCCCGGTGCAGCATCTGGACCGCCGTGCGCTGGCACCGGACCTCCGCCGGGCCATGGATTATGCCCTCATCGGGGCGCAGAATGCCCACCAGCCCCGCGCTGAGCCGGAACACCTGCTCTGCGCCATGCTGGAGGATACCGACTGCGCCGCCGGGGTGCTGCTGGCGTCGATGGGCGTCCAGCTGACGGATGCCGTGCGGGAGTGCCGCCAGCTTTCGGGGCAGTTCATCCTGCCCAGCCAGCCCCGCGCCTCGGCCATGCCGCGCGGGAGCCGTGCCAGCGACAAATACTGCCGCGACCTGACCCGCCGCGCCGCCGATGGCGAGCTGGACCCGGTGTTCTGCCGGGAAAAGGAACTGGACCGGATGGTGGAGATCCTGTGCCGCCGCCAGAAGAACAACCCCTGTCTGGTGGGGGAGCCGGGCGTGGGCAAGACGGCACTGGCCGAAGGGTTGGCCCAGCGCATTGCAGCCCGCGAGGTGCCCCGGATGCTGCAGGGCCGCCGCCTGCTGGCGCTGGATATGGCCAGCCTTGTGGCGGGCACGAAATACCGCGGCGACTTTGAAGAGCGGTTCAAGAACCTGCTGGAAGAACTGGTGCGGGACGGCACGGCCATCCTGTTCGTGGACGAGTTCCACACCATTGTCGGGGCCGGTGCGGCGGAAGGTGCCATTGACGCGGCCAGCATCCTCAAACCGGTGCTGGCCCGTGGGGAACTGCAGCTCATCGGTGCGACCACGAATCAGGAGTTCCGCACCCACATCCAGAAGGATGCCGCGCTGGAACGCCGCTTTGGCCGGGTGCAGATCGAAGAGCCTGCGCCGGAGCAGGCAGTGGCCATCCTCGAAGGGCTGGCCCCCCGCTACGAGCGCTACCACAATGTGCGTCTGCCGCTGGAGACCCTGCAGGAGGCCGTGGAGCTTTCGGTGCGGTATCTGCCGGGGCGGTGCCTGCCCGATAAGGCTATCGATCTGGTGGATGAGGCCTGTGCCGCCGCCCGCATCCGCGCCGAGCGGGAGGGCATCCGGGACCCGGAACTGACGCGGGAGGAGATCGCCCGTGTGGTGGCGCAGGCCAGCGGCGTCCCCGCCGAGCGGGTGGGGGAGAAGGAGCGGGAGCGGCTCGACCGTCTGGAAGAGCGTCTCAACGCGGAGATCGTCGGCCAGCAGAAAGCGGTGGCGGCGGTGGCCGGTGCCATCCGGCGCAGCCGCACCGGGCTGGGGGAGCCGGGGCGGCCCATCGGGGCGCTGCTCTTTCTGGGACCCACCGGCGTGGGAAAGACGGCTCTTGCCAAAGCGCTGGCCCGCAGCTGGTTCGGCAGTGAGAAAGCCCTGCTCAAGTTCGATATGTCGGAATATCAGGAGCAGCACACCACGGCCCGGCTGCTGGGTGCGCCGCCGGGCTATCTCGGCCACGATGAGGGCGGGCAGCTGACCGAGGCCGTCCGCCGCCGTCCTTACAGCGTCGTGCTGTTTGACGAGATCGAAAAGGCGCACCCGGACATCCAGAACATCCTGCTGCAAATTCTGGAGGACGGCCAGCTCACCGATGCCATGGGCCGCAAGGCGGATTTCCGCAACACCATCGTGCTGCTGACGTCCAATCTGGGCGCGCGCTTTCTGGCGGGGCAGAACGCGCCGCTGGGCTTTGCGGCGGGCAGCGAGGCCGTGTTCGAAAAGCAGTCGGCACAGGCCATTGAAGAGGCGAAAAAGTGGTTCCGGCCGGAGCTGGTCGGGCGGCTGGATGAGCTGATCGTCTTCCGCCCGCTGGCCGAGGACAGCCTGTGTGCCATCGCCGAAAAGCTGCTGGGCCAGCTGGAAGAGCGGGCGGCCCACAGCGGCTATCAGCTGAGCCATACGTCCCGCGTGGGCCCGGTGCTGGCGGCGCGGGCGCGTTCGCCCTATGGGGCGCGCGAACTGCGGCGGCAGGTGGACCGCGCCGTCGAACAGGCCCTGGCCGACCAGATCGCCGCCGGTGCCGCCCACACCGGTCAGCACTGGACGGCCGACTGCACAGCCGATGGGCAGGTGACGCTGCTCCAAACGGAAACAGCAGCCGTGGGGCAGACCACCGGCTGACGACCCGCTGCTCTGCCGAAAGACCCCTTGAAACTCCTGCGATTTCTGTTATCATAGAGGTAATCGAAATTATAGGAGGACGCCATGCGCACCTTATTTTTACTGAATCCCGCTGCGGGCAAACAGGACTGTACGGCCCAGCTCATTCCGCAGATCGAAGCCGCTGCCCGGCGGGCGGGCCTTGCCCCGGAAGAGGTCACGATCCACGTCACCGAATACGCTGGGCACGCGCGGAAACTGGCCCGCGCAGCGGCACAGCAGGCCGCAGCGGAGGGCGTGCCCCTCCGCATCTATACCGCCGGAGGCGACGGCACCTTTATGGAGGCTATGACCGGGGTGCAGGGCATCCCCGGCGCAGCGGTCGGATGCCTGCCCTACGGCAGCGGCAACGATTTTCTGCGCACTTACGGCACAAAGGAAGAGTTTGCGGACTTGGACGCACAGCTGGCAGGCGGGGAAGTGACCATCGACCTGCTCCAGACGAACCTGGGTCTGTCCGCCACCATCTGCGCGGCGGGCCTGGACGCCCAGGTGGCCTATGGCATCCCGAAATTCCGGCGCATCCCGCTGTGCGGCGGAGAGGCGGCATATCTGCTCTCCATCGTGGAGCAGCTGTGCGGCCGCATCGGCCGGACGCTGACCTTCACCATCGACGAAGAAACCCTGACCGTGGACTGCCTGATGTGCGCCATCTGCAACGGCAAGGCGTATGGCGGCGGCTTCCTGGCCGGGCCAGAGGCGGTGCCCGACGACGGCTGGCTGGATGTCTTCATCGTCCGCAAAGTCGGGCGGCTGACCATTGCCAAGCTGCTGAGCATGTACAAAAACGGACGCCACTTCGTGAACGGCCAGCTGACTGAGGCGGCAAAACCGTATTTCATCTACCGCCGCGCAAAGCGTGTGTCGCTCCGCCCGTCAGATGGGCGCGGGCCCATCGTGGCCACGGCGGACGGCGAGTGCGCCCCCTGCGGCGAAGTGACGGCAGTGCTTCAGCCGCTGGCAGGCCGCATCCTGCTGCCGAAGCCTGCCTATGAGCGGTTCTGTGCAGCGCGCAGCACACCGGCCGATGTGACAGAATGACTGCAAAGATCCCTGTGCGGGAGTCCATTCCGCACAGGGATTTTTACGTGGTGCGGAGGGATTTTGGAATCGTCATAAATATTTAACAAAAAAAGTTCTGAAACCTCTTGATTTTTGCGGGCAAGATGAGTACAATACACTTAGCACTCAGAGAAAAGGAGTGCTAAACAACCGGAAGCCGGTAAACCAGAGCCTCCGGGCACAACGATGTTTTCATTTTATTTTTATAATAGGAGGGCAAGAACTATGAAGATCATTCCTCTTGCAGACCGTGTTGTTATCAAGACTGTTGAGGTCGAGGAGACCACCAAGGGCGGCCTCATCCTGACCGGCAGCGCAAAAGAAAAGCCCCAGGTGTGCGAGGTCATCGCAGTCGGCCCCGGCGGCGTCGTGGACGGCAAGGAAGTCAAGATGACCGTGAAGGTCGGCGACAAGGTCCTCACCAGCAAGTATTCCGGCACCGAAGTGAAGGTGGATGGCGAGGAGTGCACCATCGTCCGTCAGGGCGATATCCTGGCCGTTGTGGAAGACTGAGTTTCCCCCTCTACTGTAAGAAATTGAGCTTTTGAAGGAGCGATTGGATTATGGCTAAACAGATCAAGCAGGGCGAGGACGCCCGCAAGGCACTGTGCGCTGGCATTGACACGCTGGCAAATACGGTTAAGATCACCCTGGGCCCCAAGGGCCGCAACGTGGTGCTGAGCAAGAAGTTCGGCGCCCCCGTCATCACCAACGACGGTGTGACCATCGCCAAGGAGATCGAGCTGAAGGACGAGTTTGAGAACATGGGCGCGCAGCTGGTGCGTGAGGTCGCAACCAAGACCAACGACGCAGCAGGCGACGGCACCACCACCGCAACCGTTCTGGCACAGGCAATGGTCACCGAGGGTATGAAGAACGTCACCGCCGGTGCAAACCCGATGGACATCCGCCGCGGTATGAGCAAGGCAGTCAACACCGCCGTTGAGACCATCAAGGCCCACAGCCAGAAGGTCAAGGATGCCAACGACATCGCACGTGTCGGCACCATTTCTGCAGGTGACCCGGAGATCGGCCGCCTGATCGCAGAGGCCATGGAAAAGGTCACTTCCGACGGCGTCATCACCATCGAGGAGAACAAGACCACCGCTGAGACCTACAACGAGATCGTCGAAGGCATGCAGTTCGACCGCGGCTATCTGACCCCGTATATGGTCACCGATACCGACAAGATGGTCGCCGACCTGGACAACGCCGCCATCCTCATCACCGATAAAAAGATCAGCGTCATTCAGGATCTGGTCCCCCTGCTGGAGCAGGTCATGCAGAACGGCATGAAGCTGCTGATCGTGGCTGAGGACATCGAGGGCGAGGCTCTGTCTACCCTGATCGTCAACCGCCTGCGCGGCACCCTGAACGTCTGCGCCGTCAAGGCCCCCGGCTTCGGCGACCGCCGCAAGGAGATGCTGCAGGATATCGCGACCCTGACCGGCGGCACCGTTGTGTCCGCTGATCTGGGCTATGAGCTGAAGGACGCAACCGTCCAGATGCTGGGCCATGCCCGCCAGGTCAAGGTCACCAAGGAGAACACCACCATCGTTGGCGGTGCAGGCGATAAGGACGCCATCGCAGCCCGTATCGCACAGATCCGCAACCAGATCGAGGCTGCGACCAGCGACTTTGACCGCGAGAAGCTGCAGGAGCGTCTGGCAAAGCTGGCCGGCGGCGTGGCCGTCATCAAGGTCGGCGCTGCGACCGAGGTCGAGATGAAGGACAAGAAGCTCCGCATTGAGGACGCTCTGAACGCGACCAAGGCAGCCGTTCAGGAAGGCGTCGTTGCCGGCGGCGGCACCGCTCCCATCAACGCCATCCCCGCTGTCCGTGCGCTGTGCGAGACGCTGGAAAGCGACGAGCGCACCGGCGCAAAGATCGTCCTGAAGGCTCTGGAAGCACCTCTGCGCCAGATTGCAAAGAACGCCGGTCTGGAAGGCAGCGTCATCATCGACAAGATCATCTCTGCCAACAAGCCCAACTACGGCTTTGATGCACAGAACGAGGTCTTCGTGGACGACATGATCGCTGCTGGCATCGTCGACCCGACCAAGGTCACCCGCTCCGCTCTGGAGAACGCAGCATCCGTCGCCGAGATGGTGCTGACCACCGAGAGCCTGGTCGCTGACCTGCCCGAACCCCCGGCTGCTCCCGCAGCTGCCGGCGGCGACATGGGCGGTATGGGCGGCATGTACTAATAACTGCCTAAAAACCGCATGAATCCTTGATTTTTGGAGCGCGCAAAAGCGGATTTACGCCAAACTTACGCCACTTACGCCAAAAATCAAAGCGCACTATAGGGTAACAAAATCGGCACTCGCTGAAAAGCGGGTGCCGATTTTTGTATCCGGAAGAATTAAAAAATGATGAACCCGCTGGTGGATTCTGCGAGCGGCAGACTGTCAGCAGCTTTATTGTTGACGAAAATCAAAGGTAGGGATACAATAATAAAAAAGAATGTAAAACTGGAAGGGAGCGTGCCGCCATGGAAAATCAGAGGGACTTCTGCACAGAATGCCGCAGAAAAAGGAGCTACACCCTGAAGAAAATCAAAATCAACCAGACCATCCGGGAAAAGGAGTATACCTTTGAGCTCACGGCTGCTTTCTGCAACAAATGCGGCGGCGAGATGGGTGTTCCCGGCCTGATGGACTACAACGTAAAGGAGATTGACGAGCAGTATCGTAAAGCGGAGGAGATCATCACGGTGGAGGACATCGAACGCCTGATGAAGCTCTACAATATCGGCAAAGCTCCTCTGTCGTTGGCATTGGGTTTTGGGGAAGTGACGATTTCCCGCTATCTTGCAGGACAGGTGCCCTCCAAAGAGTACTCGGATATCATGCTGCACGCATTGGCATCGGCTTCCTATATGAAGGAATTGCTGAACCAAAACCGTGAGAAGATCGGAGAGACCGCCTACAAAAAGGCCTATACGGCTGCAACGCAACTGGAAAATCTCTATGTGGCTGTCCCGGTGGAGCTGCTGGCAGTGATCGCCTATATCTTCTCGGCGTTGCATGAGGTGACACCGCTGACCCTGCAAAAGTTGCTGTATTATATTCAGGGCAACTATGCGGCGATTTATGACAAACCGCTGTTTGATGCCCTCTGTGAAGCGTGGGTGCATGGCCCGGTGTATCGCAATGTCTATAATCTGTTCCGGGATTTTAAGTACAACCCCATTGACGATGACCGCTTTGTGCCGCTGAAGGAGAGCGCTCTGCCGCTTACCCCGGAGGCCAAAGAGGTGGTAGACCGGGTGCTGGATACCTTTGGTATGTACAGCGGAAAGGTTCTGGAAAGCATCACCCATAAAGAAGTCCCTTGGCTGGATGCCCGGAAGGGATTTCTGCCGGACGAAACTTCTCATGCGGAGATTTCGCTGGATGCGATGAAGGCGTACTTCAAAAAGGTGGATGAGAAGTATAATATTCGGACGGAGGATGGGCTAAGAAAGTATATCGGAGCGCTGTTATAAAATTATGAGGTGCGATATGTTGTATCCACAGGGGCACAAAGGGCACATTTTGCTCAAATTTATTTCGCAACCAAACGATGGCGATAAGCTAAAATATTTGCACGATTTTTTGAATGGGAATCTTTATATGAATACTCTTTCTTATTTTTGGAATGAGTATATGCCCAAAAACGGCGAAGACCCTATAGAACTTGCGAGCAATCAGACAATAAGACCCCAAAAGATTCCGAATCAACTTCCAAAAGGTCAGGGTGATATTCTAGAAGGAACGGTAGGAATGATTCCGACTGAAAATACGAGATTCGCTAAGGCGTTCAAAAATCATCTTCTGACAGATTGCATATGCAGAGCGAATGGATTTGAATATTGTAATACGCTATGTTTTTATAGGCTTGATTATCAATCTTTTTTTGCGGCAAAGGGCAAGGTTATAAGCTTCGATACATCCTCAGCTATGAATGCTTTTGGCCAATATGTTGTTGTTGTGAAGAATGAGCAGGAACTGATTCGAAGGATTTCGAAAAAAGCGGAGCGAGAAAAATTCAAGTTTGTCTGTGGGAATGTTAATTACAAACAGATAAAGAATGGAGATGTTTTGAAGAAAACGCCTCATATAATTGTAAGATGTGGAGAAGAAATTGATCTTGACAAAATAAAAAGCAATATTGTTAGCCGACGGGATTGTTTTGATAAAGAAGATATTTATAAGTATCAAAATGAATGGAGAGTCGCTTTATACCGTGGAGAAAAAAGCATCGAGGCGTACACGCTTAAAGTAGGAAACCTCAGGGATATATGTGACTGGGTTCATGTGCAGGAATTAGAAAAGTACCTTGAACGCACATTCAAATCAAAAGTAGAACCCGGAACCGTTGGATATTATGGAAATGCACAGAGAAATGAACTAAGAGACTTGTTTTATAGTCTTGGTAATAACAAAGCAAGTGTATTTGGAGTTATAGGATGAAGACGGTTTAATAGCAACAACAGCCGCCCAGCATGACTATAGCGGTCAACTGCTGGGCGGCTGTTGTTGTACTTATAGCTATACTTACGCCAAATGGAGTTTCTCTTTCAGCGCATCCTGAAGAACGCCGGAAAAGTTGATGTGTGCCGATTCGGCGGCATCGTTGAGCCAGCCGGGAATGGAAAGAGTTTTCTTTACGGGTCTGTATCGCTTTTCGTACTCTTCCATATCGAAAGGCACCATCACCACAAAATCTTCCGGGTCAACATGGAGTGCAGAAGGGATAGAAGGCTCCGGGCAGACTTTGCAATCTTCCAGCATAAGGCCGATGGCATCCTGTGCCATGCGGACGGCTTCGTCCATGGTATCGCCTTGGGTGAAGCAGCCCTCAATATCGGGAATCTCAACAGAGTACCCGGTTTCTTCCGGGTGAAAAATTGCGGGATAGAAAATAGCGTTCATAATGTGACCTCACCTTTTATAATTCAACAAACAATCAATGTACCTTCATTTAACAGGCCTACATTATTGGTTGGAAATTGTAGAATAGTCTATGCAGTGCTTCGCAGTTTCAGAATATGAAGTCTACAATCATCATATTTTTACTTTTTGAGTCCGGCTAATTTGAGAATGTTTTTCTCGGTGCCGGGCTTCAGATCCTTTGCGTGAAATGGAACGACAGTGGTTTGGTTGGTAGTTGGGTTATGGTACTTGTAGTGTGACCCATTTGCACTGACTAAAACAAAGCCGTTCTGCTCCAGCAAGCGAATCATTTGCTTGGGAGTCATCGGCATGGTGAGTGCCCCTCCTTTCCTTCAGGATTACATCTTCATTGTATACGTACTTTACGTATTTGTCAAGAGGCGAAATAAGCCGCCCAGCGACCTTACGGTCTCGCTGGGCGGCTTATTTTTTGCGTTTCCAGAGCAAATATTCTTCGTAGCGGTGCATCTCGTTCTGCTCTTCTTCGGTCAGGCGCTGGCGCTGCTTGCGGGCTTCGTCCGAGGGGTCGATGTCGGTCAGACCCAGTAGGTAGTCGGCAGATGTGCCGTAGAGCTTGCAGATGGCAAGCAGCACATTGCTGAAGGGGTAGCTCTTTCCCTGTTCCCACGCACGGATAGACCAAACGGAAATACCGAGTTTGTCCGCAAGAGTCTGCTGTGTGTCATCATTTATAGCAATCCCACGAATTAGTGCAAATAATCACAAAATTTGAACCAACCTGAGCAGTCAGAAAGAGAAACGCTCTGAGTTGAAAAGTCGTAAATGACCGCATCAACACCCCCTGTCTGGCCCACACTGTTTCAAAAGGCCAAAGGGGGCGTTTTCATGTCCGGACGGCGGGTGCTGGCGCTGTATGCGCTGCTGGTGGGGTGTTTTGCGGCGGTGGTCTGCCGGTTGTACTGGCTGTGCTCCCACGCGGACTATGCAGCCCGCGCGGCGGCGCAGAGCGTGGTGACGCTGGCACTCCCGGCGCGGCGGGGCAATTTCTACGACTGCGAGGGCCATCTTCTGACGGGCTTTGGCACAAAGTGGATGGCGCTCTGTGTGCCCGGCGGGGGAAACTATACCCGGCTCTTTTCCTGTACCGATGCGGCTGGGCAGGCGCTGCTGTACCAGAAACGAAACGCAGTCTCTCCGTTCCTGCTCACGGTGAACCGCGATGTTTCGCCGCTGGGCATTTCCTGCTGGCCGGTGGCCGTGCGCTATGCGGCCGCGCCGCTGGCTGTGCAGCTCATCGGGTATGTGGACGGCGACGGCAGGGGAGCCGCCGGGCTGGAAGCCGCGTTTGATGCGGCGCTTTCCGGCACCGGGGAGGGCGACACTCTGACCTGCCTTGTCAATGCGCAGGGACGCCTGCGGAGCGAGCCGGAACAGACCCACGCCGACAGCGGGGCCGTGGGGGTCCAGCTGACTCTTTCCCGGCCGGTCCAGCGGGCGGCGGAAGCCGTTGCGGGCCGGATGATGACCACTGGCTGCATCGTGGTGCTGGATGCCGCAAACGCCGAAGTCCGCGCCTGCGTCAGTGTGCCGGGGTACGACCCGGCGGACCCGGCTGCCAGCCTGAATGCGGCGGACAGCCCGATGCTGAACCGGGCCTTCCAGAGCTACGCGGTGGGGTCGGTGTTCAAGCCGGTGCTGGCCGCAGCCGCGCTGGAAGCAGGGGAGACCGGTCTGGTCTACACCTGCCCCGGCTGGTGCGAGGTGGACGGGCAGGTGTTCCGCTGTGCGGGCGGCATCCCGCATGGGGAGGTAGACCTTGCCGCCGCACTGGAAAAAAGCTGCAACGGATACTTTATCCGGCTGGGGCAGGTGCTGGGGGCCGAGCGGGTCCGTGCGTTGGCTGAGCGGGTGGGCTTTGGGCAGGCTGCGGAACTGACGGACCGCTTCCGCACGGCGGCGGGCATCCTGCCAACGGCGGAAGCCCTGACCTCGTCCGGGGCCTATGCAAATTTCTGCTTCGGGCAGGGGGAGCTGCTGGCAACGCCGGTGCAGGTGGCCGGGATGCTGAACGCGCTGGTCACCGGCACCTGGCGGATGCCGCTCTTTTTGCGGAACACGCTGGACGAAGCGACCGGGGAGCCGCTGGAAACGCTGGCCCACCGGAGGGCGGAGCCGGTCGTCTCGGAACAGACGGCGCAAACCCTGCGCGGTCTGCTGGCGGGCGTGGTGGCAAACGGCACCGGCCGCGAGGCGGCCCTGCCGGAGACCACCGCCGCCGGGAAGACCGGGACGGCCCAGACCGGCCAGTTCCGGGCGGGTGAAGAGCTGAAAAACAGCTGGTTTGCGGGCGTTTTTCCGGCGGAACAGCCCCGGTATACCATCGTGGTCCTGCAGGACGCCCAGACAGAACCTGCCCATTCCAGCGCCGCAGTCTTTGCCGCTCTGGCCGAAATGCTGGAAAATTTGGCCCGATGAGGCAGAGTCCATCTTGCAATTTGCGCGGTTGTATGCTATCATATTCTTGTATTTGTATGCAGTCTCAATCAAATTTACAATAAAAGGAGCGTTCCATCCATGTCTGCTATTGAAATCGTCGGCGGCGCCATCCTGCTTGCTGCCTCGGTCGTTATCATCGTCCTTACCCTGATGCAGCACACCCACGGTCAGGGCCTGTCCGGTGCGATCAACGGCGGCGCATACGGCGCAAACAACGCACGGCTGACCCCTGCCGACCAGATGCTGGCCAAGGTGACCCGCATCGCCGGTGTCGTCTTCTTCGTGGTGGCCGTCCTGGCCTGTGTGTTCGCCAGCCGTCTGGCTTGAGGACCCGCGCACAGCCCCGTGTAAGGCGGGGCTGTTTTTCTGTCTGAAATTTCTCTGTCTGCGCTGCGGACAGCTCTTCTTCTGAGGGGAGCCTCTGACAGGCCGGGTGGGCCTGCATCGGATGAGAAAAGCCCGATGGGCAAACACTGCCGGGTGCGGATGCCTCCGGCAGAAGGTGGGAAACTCAGGATTCCGCTGGAGAATTTTGAGAATGTTGTTAAGGAGTAAAATTTATGTCATTACGCGATAAGATCGAGCATGCCATCCAGAACCAGCCCTGCACCGTCAAGGACCTGAAGGCCCGCTTCGGCGGCGACCGCGGGGCAGACCGCAAGGTGATGGAAGCGCTGGATGCTCTGGTGCATGAGGCCGTGGTCTGCCAGCGTTCGGGCGTGTTCTTCACCGTGCGCTCCGGCCGCGCCGAGAAGGCCCTGCTGTGCAAAGTGGTCAAACTGGGCAAGAACTTTGCCTTTGTCATGCTGGAAGATGAGACCAGCGATATCTTCATCCCCGGCCGCTTCACCCGCGGCGCGATGCCCGGCGACGAGGTCCTCGTCGAGAAGTTCGAGCATCCCCGTGTGGAGGGCAGCGACGAGGGCGCCATCCTTGCGGTGCTTACCGAAAAGAACGACCTGGTGGGCACGGCCCGCCGGATCGAGGGCCGTCTGAAGTTCGTGCCGGACGACTGCCCGGCCATCTCCATGCAGCTGATGCGGGACTGCGAAGGCGGCGCTAAAGACGGCGACAAGGTGGCGGTCGAGATCCTGATGCGCGGCAGCCGCCAGGAAGACCACCGCGTCGGCGTGGCCATGCGGTTCGGCAGCTCGGATGAAGCCAAGCGCTGCGCCAAGGCGTTGCTCTACGCCCGCGATATCCACACCCGCTTCCCGGACAAAGTCCGCGAGGAAGCCAAGAAGTTTGAGGGCATGACCGTTTCGGAAGAGGACTGCAAGGGTCGCATGGATCTGCGCGCTCTGCCCATCTTCACCATCGACAGCGCCGAGACCAAGGACATCGACGATGCCATCAGCCTGACCCGCACTCCGGAGGGCGGCTTTGAGCTGGGCGTCCACATTGCGGACGTCTCCAACTACGTCAAGCCCGGTTCTGAGCTGAACGAAGAGGCGTTCAACCGCGCCACTTCCGTATACTATGCCGACCAGGTCGTGCCCATGCTGCCCAAGAGTCTGTCCAACGGCATCTGCTCCCTGAACGAGAAGGAGCTGCGCCTGGCCTTCTCCTGCCTGATGCGGCTGGACAAGGACGGCAACCTGACCGATTACCGCTTCGTGAAGTCGGTCATCTGCAGCCGGGTCAAGGGCGTCTACGCAGAGATCAATGCCCTGCTGGCCGGAACGGCCGATGCCGAGATCCAGGCCAAGTACGCCGAGGTGGCCGACCAGCTGCCCGCCATGAAGGAACTGTACGCCCACCGTGCCCGCCTGCGCACCGAGCGCGGCTGCATCGACTTCGAGAGCGGGGAAGTGAAGCTCATCCTCGACGAGGACGGCCACTGCATCGACGTCAAGAAGCGCACCTCCGGCGAGAGCGAGGCCATGATCGAGGAGTTCATGCTGCTGGCCAACCAGTGCGCGGCCCACTTTGCCCGCGTCAAGCAGATCCCCTTCGTCTACCGTGTCCACGAGGAGCCCAACGGCGAAAAGCTGGAGCGCCTGCATGCACTGCTGCAGGCCTGCGGCATCAACGACCACTTTGCCAAGGAGGTGCCCACGCCCAAGGAGCTGAGCGCCATTCTGGAAGGGGTGCGCGGCACGGCATTTGAACAGATCGTCAATACCGGCATGCTCCGCTGCATGTCCAAGGCCTGCTACGAAGAAAAGCCCAAGGGCCACTATGGTCTGGTGCTGAAGGACTATGCCCACTTCACCAGCCCCATCCGCCGCTACCCGGATCTGGCCATCCACCGCATCATGACCGATCTGCTCAGCGGCACCGACAAGGAGACCATGGCCATCCGCTACACCGATTTTGCGATCCAGGCCTCTAAGCAGTCCAGCGAGCGCGAGGTCATCGCGGTGCAGATCGAGCGCAAGGCCGAGGACTGCTACAAGGCCGAGTATGCCCGCCGCCATCTGGGCGAGTGCTACGAGGGCATCATCTCCGGCGTGACCCAGCGCGGCCTGTTCATCGAACTGGAGAACGGCGTGGAGGGCTTCGTGCCCGCTTCCAGCCTGACCCCCACCGGCACCATGCTCACCGAGGGCATCCGCCTGTCCGACCCGGTCTCCGGCAAGAACTGGAACCTGGGCGACAGCATGATGATCACCATCGTCCGCGCCGATGTCAACCTCGGCAAGATCGATTTTGAGGTCGCCCCGGAGGCAAAACAGTAACCCGAACGGATTTCATCCGCTCCCGTCTTCTGTCACAGGAAGGCGGGAGCTTTTTTGCGCTTCACACTTTCGCCATATTTCCGACAAAGGTTGGGTTTTGCATAAAGTTTATACACTGGTCATCTTTTGTATGTTGTTCTGTCACAGGGGATGGGATATACTAAGCACAACGAAAGGGCGAGCGGGAATGCCGCCCGGAAAGAACCAAAACTTCAGGAGGTCTGCGTTATGTATTATTCCAGTGGCAACTACGAAGCGTTTGCACACCCCAAAAAGCCGGAAGGCGTTGACAATAAATCGGCCTATATCATCGGTTCGGGTCTGGCGGCACTGACCGCTGCCTGCTATCTGGTCCGCGATGGTCAGATGCAGGGCGACCACATCCATGTGATCGAGAAGGACCCGCTGCCCGGCGGTGCCTGCGACGGCTACAAGTACGACATCGGCTATGTGATGCGCGGCGGCCGCGAGATGGACAACCACTTCGAGGTCATGTGGGATCTGCTGCGCTCCATCCCGTCTCTGGAGACGGAGGGGGCCAGCGTTCTGGATGAGTATTACTGGCTGAACAAGGAAGACCCCAACAAGTCCCTCTGCCGTGCTACCGAAAAGCGCGGCCAGGATGCCCACACCGACGGCAAGTTCGGCATCTCCGACCGGGGCGCGATGGAGATCATGAAGCTCTTCTTCACCCCGGACGAGCAGCTGCAGGACAAGAAGATCACCGACATCTTCGACGACGAGGTCTTCAGCTCCAACTTCTGGATGTACTGGCGCACCATGTTCGCGTTCGAGAACTGGCACAGCGCACTGGAGATGAAGCTCTACCTCAAGCGCTATATCCACCACATCGGCGGTCTGCCCGACTTCACCGCCCTGCGCTTTACCCGCTACAACCAGTATGAGTCCATCATCCTGCCCATGGTCACCTATCTGAAGGACCACGGCGTGGAGTTCCGGTATGAGACCAAGGTCACCGACGTCCGCTTCCGGATCGAGGGCGGCAAAAAGCAGGCCAGCTCCATCACTGTGGAGCACAAGGGCGAGGAGAAGGTGCTGCCGCTGACCGAGAACGACCTGCTCTTCATCACCAACGGCGGCTGCGTCGAGAGCTGCACCATCGGCGCACAGGACAAGGCAGCCGGTTTCGACCCCACCATCAAGCCGGGCAACGGCTGGGATCTGTGGAAGAAGATTGCCGCACAGGACCCCTCCTTCGGCCATCCGGAGAAGTTCTGCTCGCAGCCGGAACTGTCCAACTGGGAGAGTGCCACCATCACCACTCTGGACGACAAGATCCCGCAGTATATCAAGAAGATCTGCAAGCGCGACCCCTTCACCGGCCACACCGTCACCGGCGGCATCGTCACGGTCAAGGATTCCAGCTGGCTGCTCAGCTGGACACTGAACCGCCAGCAGCAGTTCCGTGACCAGCCCAAGAACCAGCTCTGCGTCTGGGTCTACGGCCTGTTCAGCGACAAGCCCGGCGACTATGTGAAGAAGCCCATGCGCGACTGCACCGGCCGTGAGATCTGCATGGAGTGGCTGTACCATCTGGGCGTTCCCACCGAGGACATCGCCGAGCTGGCCGACCACAGCGCCAACACCGTGCCGGTCATGATGCCGTATATCGACGCCTTCTTCATGCCGCGTGCCTTCGGCGACCGCCCCGACATTGTGCCGAAGGGTGCCGTCAACTTCGCCTTCCTGGGCCAGTTTGCCGAGACCGGCCGTGACACCATCTTCACCACCGAGTATTCGATGCGCACCGGCATGGAGGCTGTTTACACCCTGCTGGACATCGACCGCGGTGTGCCGGAGGTCTGGGGCAGCACCTATGATGTCCGCTGCCTGATCGACGCCACCGTCAAGCTCCGCGACGGCAAGAAGCTGACCGATATGGACCTGCCCTTCATCCAGAGGGTGGCCCTCAAGGAAGTGCTCAAGAAGATCGAGGGCACCGACCTTGAAAAGTTCCTCAAGGAGTACAACGCCATTTAAGGCGTTTTCTCAAACGTCTCCTCCGATCCAGTTTGGACCTCCCCCTGAATGCGGCCGGGCTCTGCACCCTGAGACAGGATGCAGGGCCCGGCCCTTTTTCGTATGATTTTACGGAGAATTTCCAAAATAGTACGACTTTTGTGAAAAGGATTTGCGCGGATTTTACAGTTTTCTCTTGCCCGAAACGATATTCTGTGATATGCTTAATCCAGAAATGCAGACCTCGCTGCGGCTGCGCTGCACACCACGGCTCCCCGTTGGGGAGCTTTTGTGCGGGCGGCGGCAGAGAGGCCGCAAAAAAGAGAGTACCGTAAATTGAAGGAGGTCATTTCCTGTGAAACAGTTCATTTCCCGCCGCAGCTTCCTCAAGGCTGCCGGAGCTGCCACTGCACTGACCGCAGTCTCCCTCGGCGCACCCGCCGCATCGGCCGAAGAGACCAATTGCTTCCTGGGCGAAAAGTCGGCTGTTACCATCCTCTACACCAACGATGTGCATACCTACATCGACAAGAAATCCCCCGAACTGACCTATGCCGGCATCGCTGCACTGAAGCAGAGCTATGTGGACGCTGGCCAGAACGTTCTGCTGGTGGACGCCGGCGACCACATCCAGGGCACGGCCTATGGCTCCATGGATGACGGCGAGACCATCATCAAGCTGATGAGCGAGGCCGGTTACGACCTGGCCACCCCCGGCAACCATGAGTTCGACTACGGCATGGCCCGCGCAAAGGCAGCCATGAAGGAAGCCGCTTTCCCCTATGTTTCCTGCAACTGGGTGGACCTGCGCACCGGCCTGAAGGTGCTGCCCAGCATCAAGATCTTCACCATCGGCGGCGCGCGCATCGCATTTGTGGGCGTTACCACCCCGGAGACCTTTACCAAGTCCACCCCGGCCTACTTCATGAACGCCAGCCAGACCAAGTACATCTATGACATCCTCGGCGGCGACGATGGCCAGAAGCTGTACAAGGCCGTCCAGAAGGCCATCGACAAGGCAAAGCTGCTGGGTGCAACAACTATCATTGGTCTGGGCCATCTGGGCGTAGACCCCTCGTCCGCCCCCTGGACCAGCGAAGAGGTCATCGCACACACCACCGGTTTCGATGCCTTCATCGACGGCCACTCGCACACCGTGATGGAGAACAAGCAGGTGACCGATGCTTCCGGCAAGGCCGTCACCCTGACCCAGACCGGCTCCTACTTTAAGAATGTCGGCAAGATGACCATCGGTGCCGATGGCTCCATCACCACCGAGCTGCTGCCCAGCTACGACGGCGCAGACGCCGCTGTGGCCGCTGCTACCAGCGAGTGGGTGAGCGCAGTGGACGACATGCTGGGCGAGGAGATCGCCGTGGGCGATTCCAAGTTCTACATCACCGACCCCGCCACCGGCAAGCGCCGCATCCGCTCCGGCGAGACCAACCTGGGCGACTTCGTGGCCGACGGCATCTATGCCTACTTCAATGAGATCGAAGACCTCCACTGCGACATCGCCATCATGAACGGCGGCGGCATCCGTGCAAATGTGGACGCAGGCCCCTGGAGCTTCAAGACCTGCAAGACCGTCAGCCCCTTCGGCAATGTGGCCTGCCTGATGTCCGTCACCGGCCAGCAGATCCTGGACGCCCTCGAATTTGGTGCCCGCTTCGCCGGTGCCGAGGGCAAGGAGAACGGCGGTTTCCTGCAGGTTGCCGGTGCCAAGTATGAGATCCACGCCATGGTCCCCAACACCGTCCAGACCGACGACAAGAATGTCTGGGTCGGCAGTGCTACGACCCCGCGTGTTTCGAATGTGGAGATCTACGACAAGACCACCGGCACATACAAGCCTCTGGACCCGAACGCCACTTATGCGCTGGCCGGTATGAACTACACCCTGCGCAACCTGGGCGACGGCTTCGCCATGTTCGACGGCGCAGAGCTGATCAAGGACTATGTCTCGGAGGATTACCTCGTCATGTCCAGCTACGCAGCCATGTTCGGCGGCGTGGATGCAAACGGTCTGCCGCACCTTTCCAGTGCCAACAGCCCGCTGGCCGATTACCCCGGCTATCTGCTCAACTACGAAGATCCCTACGGCGCAGGCCGCATCCAGATGATCTGGTAATGCCCTGAACCGAGAGAGACCGCTGTGCTCCTTCCGTTATCGACGGGGCCAGCGGTCTCTTTTTGTGCCCGGCGGAGCGGACCGAGCGCGGGAACGCGCTGCGCTGGTTCGGGGAATTGCATAGATTCCGGGAGCGTTCCTTGTGAGCAATGCTGAAATTCAGAACAGCACAGGTTGTTCGCTTGCGAACGATCGGACCGTGGGGTATAATAAAAAATGACAAGTGATATATCAGCTGCGCATTCCCGCGCACGAAAAAGGAGAAACAAGATGGAGATTCGATACACCAGCGCTGCCCAGTGGGTCGATGCCCGCGACGGTGTCATTCCGGCACCCTATGCTCTGGAAGCGGGGGAGAGCATCACCGACCGTTACCTGGAGCCGGTGGTCTTCCACAACGAAAACGGCCCCGACATCGGCGTGACCACCTGCGGCGTCATCGTCAGGGATGGCCTGTACTTCAAGGATATGGACAACAGCGGCGAGCTGGCCCCTTATAAGGACTGGCGGCTCAGCCCCGAAGAGCGCGCAAAGGATATGGTGGCCCATCTGCGCCTGGACCAGCAGGCTGGCCTTGTGCTGAACACCCTGTTCAACACCCCGGTGGCCCCCACCCGCGCCGAGGCTGCCGGTGCCGACGGCAAGCCGGAGTTTGGCAAGATCTACAAGCACCACGACCCGGACGAAAAGCCCATCCCCGGCCCGCTGCCCGGCATGACCATGAGCATTGATGACGCCGATGTGCTGGACAAGCACATCACGGCGGGCGTTTACCGCGGCGATATGCACTGCGAGGCCGGTATGGTGGCACTGTACCACAATGCGGGCACCCAGATGCTGGAATGCGAAGCCTGCAAGGGCGGCGTGGCGATTCCGTACTCTCTGCACACCAACCCCATCAACATCGGCTACCCGGACTCTCTGGGCATCGGTGCAGCGGTGCTGGGAGACGGCAACGCAGACTTCGTCTATGAAATGGCCGACACGGACCGGAAGATGATGAAGGCCGAGGGCCTGCACATCATGTACGGCCCGCAGGTGGACGTGGCCACCGACCCCCGCTGGCCCCGCACCAACGGCACCTACGGCGAGCGCACCGATGTGACCAGCGACATCACCGAAGCCCTCATCAAGGGCTACCAGAACGGCGACGACGGCCTGAACGAGGGTTCGGTCGTCCTGACGGTCAAGCACTTCCCCGGCGATGCCCCCTCCGAGAACGGCTTCGAGCCGCATGTGCCCATCGGTCAGTGGCGCATCTACCGCACCCCCGGCTCGATGGAAAAGTACCATCTGCCCCCGTTCCAGCGGGCATTCGACCACAAGGCATCTTCCATCATGCCCGACTACTCCCGCATCGCCGCCGATGGCCGCGCCGTGCCCCAGACCTACCGGGGCGAGGTGACCAGCACCGAGGCGGTGCCCAGCGCATACAGCAAGGAGCTGCTCACCGACCTGGCCCGCAACAAGATGGGCTTTGACGGCTACATCAACTCCGACTCCGGCATCACCACCGTGCAGATCTACGGCGTGGAGGACCTGACGGTGCCCCAGCGCTACGCCAAGGCCATTTCCGCCGGTACCGATGTCATCGGCGGCAACACCGACCCGGAGAACATCGTCAAGGCGGTGGAGGACGGTCTGCTGCCCAAGGCCGACCTCGACCGCGCCAGCTACAACCGTCTGCTGAGCCTGTTCCGCACCAAGCGTGTGGACAACCCCTATCTGGACCCCGACCAGGCCGACCAGGCCCGGCAGGATAACTTCGATGGTGCCAGGAAGAAGGCCTACGAAGCCAACCAGAAGGCTGTCGTTCTGGTCAAGAACCACGGCGGTGTTCTGCCGCTGGCCAAAGAGAAGAAGGTCTGCATCGTCACCTTCAAGGGCGTGGACTCCGGCTTTGCCAAAATGGCACAGGCCATGGGTGCCGGTCTGGGCTCTGCCAATGCCGACGAGGCGCTGCGCAAGACACTGGCGGAGGCCTTCGAGAAGAAGGGATACACTGTCGTCGCCACCCCGGAGGAGGCCGATGTGCTGTACCTCCACGTGTGGCCCATCAGCAACGGCGTGGTGTTCTACCAGTTCGCCATGCCCGTCATCGAGATGGGTGAGATCGTCACGGACGAGCGCGAGACCAACAAGAGCCAGAAGAAGACCGGCAAGCAGGTCACGGTGACCACCCTGAAGAACGTCGAGAAGATCCGGGAGCTGGCCGATGCCATCCACGCGCGCGGCGGCAAGGTCGTGGGCACCTGCGTGGTGAACAACCCCTGGCTGCTGGACAAGCTGGAGCCCTACTGCGACGCGCTGACCATCCAGTACACCGTCAGCACGGTGGCGCTGAACAACGCCCTGAACGCACAGGTGGACGTCATCAGCGGCGACTTTGCCCCCACCGGCAAGCTGAGCCTGACCATGGTGTCCGACCCCGCCGTCATCGCCATCACCGAGCAGGAGATCGACGGTGTGGTGCGTGAGATCTGCGCTTCGCCCAACGATGTGCCCGGCTACGATAAGGACCCGTACATCGACCCGGCCATCCTCGCCGGGGTGCGCGGCGGCAGCTACGCTTACTGCGACGCCGACGGCAACTATTACCGCAGCGGGTTCGGTCTGAATTACTGACCCTCTCCGTCCTTGCTTCGCAATGCCACCTCTCCCAAAGGGTGAGGCAATGGCATGTCGGGTAGCTCCTGCTGGACGCTCAACGTTTTTTCGCTCACAAGTAGAATGGAGTTCCGTGCCGCTTGTCAAAGCCCGCCGGGGGTGCTACAATGGAGCCAGCGACCATGCTGAAAGGGGATAGAACTATGGAATTTCGGGACAAGCCCATGCAGAACCTCGTTCGCATCAAGGAGAAGGAGATCTGCAAGAATGTGCAGGCGCTTTTGCTGGACGGCGAGACCATCGTGGGCGCGTACAAGACCGTGCGCGACCAGGCGGTCTTTACCTCGCACCGCATCTTTCTGGTGGATATGCAGGGGGTCACCGGCACCCGGCAGGAGATCTTCGTCCTGCCGTACCGCAAGGTGCTGCACTTTGGCATCCAGACCGCAGGCTTCGGCGACCCGCTCCAGACCTCTGAGCTGACGGTCTGCTTCGCGGATGAGCACGAGGCAAAGTTCGGGTTCATCGGGCAGGACGAGCTGCTGAGTGTGGCCCGCGCCATCAGCCGCTGCATCCTGTAACACCGTACAAAAACGCAGAGCGCCCGCTCCGGCTTCTGACCCCGGAGCGGGCGCTCTGCGTTTGCTGTAATATGCGAATAACGGAGAATGGCGAACGATCAGCCGGCCACACGGTCCATCCGGCCTGCCTCCAGCATGTAGCGCAGGAAGCCGGTCACGTCGGCGGGGTCGGTCACAGTGATGTCAAAGCCCTTTCTGGGGGCGTCCATCATCCGGAGGATGGAGGATGCAGCGGCATCCTCTTTCAGGTCACAGGTCTTGCCGTTGTCCAGATGCAGCAGCACACTGCCGCGGCTGGCGGAAACCTGACGCATGAAACGGTCTTTATCAAAATATTCGATACGAAGCATAAAAATACCTCCTGTCAGAAAGTTGTTTATTTGCACGCCGTCTTCCGGGTGAGCTGCTCGTGCATGACGATCATCAGGATCAGCAGCGCCAGCAGATACACGGGGAAGAGGGCAGGGGCAACGTTGTTTGCCAGCAGGCCGAACAGCGGCGGCATGACCAGATTGCCGACATAGGCGCTTGCCATCTGGATGCCGATCACAGCCTGTGACCGGTCCGCGCCGAAGTGGTCCGGCGTGGAGTGGATGATGCTGGGGTAGATGGGCGCACAGCCCAGCCCCACGAGGACGAGGCCGGCCAGCGAGAGCGCCTGCGGCCTCGGCAGAAGCAGGGCGGCCACACCCACGGCCAGAACGGTCTGCCCCAGACGGATCATCTGGGTGTCGTTGAACCGGAGGGTGACGAAGCCGCAGAAGCCGCGCCCCACCGTGATGCCCAGATAGAACAGGCCCGCAAAGGCAGCGGCCGTGTCGGCCGGGACGCCCTTGCTCAGCGTGAGGTAGCTGCTGGCCCAGAGGCCCGCCGTCGTTTCGAGGCCGCAGTAGCAGAAGAAGCAGAGCATCACTTCCCGCGCACCGGGGATGGCCAGGATCTGGGGCAGCGTCAGCGGCCTGGCCGGGGTGCCGTCCGCGCTTACGGCGGCCGGGCTGCCTTTCCAGAGCGGCAGGCTCAGCACCAGAACGGCTGTGATGCCGACCTGGATGAGGGCTACGATGCGGTAGCCACCGTTCCAGCCCTGCCCGCCGGTCAGGGCCAGGCTCATCAGCACCGGGCTGATGATGGTGCCCACGCCCCACATGCAGTGCAGCCAGCTCATGTGGCGGCTCTCGTAGTGGAGGGCAACGTAGTTGTTCAGGGCGGCGTCCACGCTTCCGGCACCCAGCCCGTAGGGGATGGCCCAGAGGCAGAGCATCCAGAACGCGCTCGACACTGAGAATCCGAACAGCGCCGCCGCCGTCATCGCCACACTGAGGGCCGTGACCTTGCCGGTGCCCAGCGCACGGGTCAGCCGGTCGCTGCACAGGCTGGAAACGATGGTCCCACAGGAGATGATCATCGAGACGATGCCTGCGTAGGACACCGGCACCCCGAAAGCGGGGTAGAGGTTCGGCCAGGCGGAGCCGAGAAGCGAATCCGGCAGGCCGAGGCTGATGAACGCCAGATAGATGACCGGCAGAAGAAGCTGTGCCATGGGTTGTGTTCCTCCCGTTTCGGTGTTATACTGGACTTGCGGCCTCTGATGAAATAATACCACGAAATCAGCGGCTGTGGTAGGAGAAAATCTGAAATTTTGTACAACAAAACCGGCATTGATAAAAAATGTTCAAAGATTTGCGGAAAGGAACTGGTCAATATGGCATATCGAACGAGCTGTGCAACAATCGTCCATGAGGGCGGCGTCCACTGCGAACCGGACATCGTGGCTGACGCCGAAGGGCGCGAGCTGGTGCAGCACGGCAGTGCGCTGTTTCCCATCGCCTGCTACGCCGAAGACCTGGCCAGCTACTCGGTGGCGTGGCACTGGCATGAGGAATTTGAATACATCCTCACCATACAGGGCCCCCTCCATGTGGATGTGAACAAGACCCGCCTGACACTGCAGACCGGGCAGGGCGTCTTCCTCAATTCGGGGGCGCTGCACTCGGTGGAACAGGCGGAGGGCACGGCCCTGCTCCACTCCGGCGTCTTCCAGCCCCGTCTGGTGGGCGGCATGGACACCATCTTCTGGCAAAAGCTCATCCGGCCCCTGCTGCAGCCCGGTGCCCCGGCGTTTTTTCTGCTGGACGAGGCGGTGCCCTGGCAGAAACAGGTACTCGTCTTTCTGCGGGACGCCTGGAAAGAGGTGGCGGACGAGCCGTTCGACTACGAGAACCGGGTGCGGTATCATCTCTCGGCGGCGCTGCGGCTGCTGAGCACCCAGTGCGTGGGCGGCAAGACCAAGGTCTCGGAGCAGGAGCAGATCGCCTCGGAGCGGATGAAGCGGATGCTCCGCTACGTGGAGGAGCACTACGCCGAGGAGCTGACGGTGGAGAAGATCGCGGCCTGCGTGGCCCTGAGCGAGAGCGCCTGCCTGCGCAGCTTCCGGCAGCTGCTGGGCATCACGCCCATCCAGTACGTCAAGCAGTTCCGGGTGGAAAAGGCCGCCGAGCTGCTGCGCTCCACCCGGCTGAAGACCGGCGAGATCGGTCTGGAATGCGGCTTCTCGGACGGCAGCTACTTTATTAAAACGTTCCGGGAGATCAAGCACTGCACCCCCCGCGAATACCGCACAAAATTCTGTTGAGATCTGGAAAAGGAAAAAAACGGAAGACAAAGTGTGCATAACCAAACAGCCGGGAGGCGTTCCGAAACGGAAGCCTCCCGGCTGTTATGGTTCAGAGGGTCTTATTGCAAAAGGCTGCTGGAATCGGTGCCGCCGGCCGTCAGGCGGGCCTGGATCCCGTTGTGCGTCCAGAGGATGTCGGCTTCATCGACCCCAAGATTCAGAAGTGCGTCGATGGAGACCGAAGTCGGACGGTACAGCAGTGTGCAGAAACGGATGGTTTCTACCCCCTGCGCTTTGAGCGTCCGGAGGGTCTCCATGGTGAGATGTGCGGTGGCCACAATGCTGTTGACGCGAATGGTAAGGACCTTGCCTTGGGCATTCAGTGTGCAGGTGTGCGTGATCTGCTTTCCCAGTGCATTGGTGACGGAAAGCCCCTCTACGGTAACGAGATACTCTGCATCCGAGGCGGTCAGCTCTTCGGCAGGAGCGGAAGTCGAGACCGCACCCGACGGCTCAGAGGGCTGCTCCGGGTTAGGGTTGGGCTGCTCCGGGTTGGGATTAGGATTCTCCGGGTTGGGGTTAGGATTCTCCGGGTTGGGGTTAGGATTCTCCGGGTTGGGGTTAGGATTCTCCGGGTTGGGGTTAGGATTCTCCGGGTTGGGGTTAGGATTGGGTTTCTCCGGGTCAGGTTTCTCCGGCTTTTCCGGTTCCGTAGGCTTGTCATCCTTTAGGGTAAGATCCACACCGGCCGAATCCCACCGTTTGATGACAGCACCTACTGGCAAACCGGCAAACTTCTGTTCTTTGAGCGGTGTATCGCCAATGGCAATGCTTCCGCCTGCGGTGGCATCAATGGTTACTTTGCCTTCAATGGTAATATCGGACTTTACCTCAGTAGCACCGTCAGCAACGCTGCCGCTGCCGATGGCCGCAGCACCGGCGAGGGGATAATTCTCGTCATTCAGAACGCCGCCGCCTGTAGCAGTAATGTTAGGAGAACCAGCTTCGGTGCTCTTGATGGAAACTTTGTTTCTGGTATCCTCGGTGTCGGGTTCTGTTTCTGCGCCGCCACCGATACCGGCAGCACCAGCGCCGCCCTGTGCGTTTTCGATGGTGACATTGCCCTCGATGGTCACGTCACCAGTTCCAAGAGCACCGCCGCCAATACCGGCACCTTCTTCGCCGCCGGCGGCGTTGCCGATTTGAGCGTTGCCTCTAATGATTACATTGCCGATGCCAATAGCGCCGCCGCCAATGCCGGAACCACCAGAACCACTTTTTGCATTTTCGATTTTGGCGTTGCCTTCAATGGTCACGTTGCCTACAGTTGGATCGATTACCATGCCATCGCCATCGGGATACAAATCGCCTTGGCCGCTGCCGATGCCAGCGCCGTTTGCGCTACTTTCTGCATTTTCAATGACTGCATCACCTCTGATGAGGATCTCGCTGTCACCATAGGTGCCACTGCCGATGCCGGCTCCAGCTTCACCGCCCTGTGCGTTTTTGATGACGGCATCACCTTCAACGGTCACTGTGCCCAGACCCTGATAGCCGCTGCCGATGCCAGCAGCCATATAGCCACCAGAGGCTTCGGTGATGGTGCCGCCGCTGATGGTGACAGTGCCATTTCCTCCAATAAGAGTGTCCTTCGGTATCGCGCCAAGACCGCCACCAATACCGGCACCATAATTGCCCGTAGCCTTTGCGGTGATATCGCCGTCGGTAACTGTGACAGTACCATTGCCGTAGGCACCGCCGCCAATACCGGCACCCAGACTGCCGCCCGTAGCGGTGATCGTACCGCCGGAAATTGTCACATCGCCGTCACCGCCGACGGCGTCCGTGTCACCGGCACCGCCGCCAATACCGGCACCCTGACTACCACCGTTGGCAGTGATCTCACCGCCCGTAATGGTCACTTGGCCGTCTTGTTTGTCACTGCCGCCGATGCCAGCACCGTGGTAACCACCCGTGGCAGTCAAACTGCCAGTAGTATCGGACGCACTTCCCTTTGCGGAGCCATCATCATTCTTTTCGTCCTGAATCGTCAGCGTGCCGCTGTCGTCGGTCTTGTTATGCTCCAGACCGGCGTGGCCATATCCGCTTGTCAGCGTGTTGTTGCCGTTCAGCTCGATGTTCGTATTGCCGCTGCCGGTCACTTCCACGGCGGTTTTGTATTGATCGGGGTCGTAGCCGTGTTCGTATTTTTCATCAACATTGATGTTCACATCTTTCAAGGTGACATTGGCCGTCTGGTCTTTGTCTGCGTCGATGGTGACCGTGTTCCCCGTGCTTGTGCCGGTGATGGTGATTTCGTTGTCCTCACGATCTTGGATGTATCCGCTGCTGTCGCTGACGTATTCCTTTTGTTCCCCATTCATAAACCACTGGCTGATGAGATTGCCGTTTTCCGTAGCGTGGATATCAATGGAGCCGCTGGCAATATCATACGTAGCGGCAAAAGCAGGAAGGGCCATGCCGGTCATCATGGCACAGGCGAGAGCGAGGGCTGCGATCCGTTGTGCGGCAACGCGGGGAGGGGGAGCTGCCTTTTTCTTGCCGAAAGGCACCGGAACATGCCCCAGGACGCGCATGGCGAGTCTGCGATAAGAGACCATTGAGAATACCTCCTATTACATATATTCTATAATATATTGGAACCGGACAGGGCGGTGCGCCACCGTCCCTTCCAACTCGTACCACAACATGGATTGAGGAACCAGAAAACAGAGGTTGCTTGCTAAGCTAAATATAGCACGTGGGGGGGGGGGTAAATGCAAGACTTTTCTGCGTGAATGGGTGCATTTCCTGCGTGAAACATGGAAAAATTCCAGAAATTCCCTTTTTTGCGGTGGCTCACGCAAGCAACGTTGAGCCGGATGCTTTTTTTGGCAGGGAGGGCGAGGCGGCAGAAAACGGGCCAGAACAAAACAGCAGCAGCCGGGAGGCATGAAAAAGATCTGCAAAAACGGAAAAAACCGGCCGCAGAATCTTGACGAATGAAGACAAACATGATAGAATAAAAAAGTAGTCAGGGAGACGCGCGAACGGCGGCTGGACTGCGATGCAAGATCTACGGAATTGAATATTCTCGGCAAAGCAGTCGAAAGGCTGTGACGCAAAGCTATAGGGCCTGTAAAATGGCAGCCAGTTGCTTCTCAAATCGGGCACGATGTGTACCCGCCTTTTGAGCGACCTTCATCTGAACAGCAGGTGTCGATTTGCCGAGTTTGCCTTGGCAAATCGACACCTTTTTCATTATGACATCTCCGTGCTTCAAATAAATCCGGGGAAGGCCCGACACGAGCAATGCTTGTGTCGGGCTTTTTCTTTACCCGGATTTATGATATACTGTTTTGCAAGGAACACAACAAACAGGAGGAGTCAGCGTGGAGGATTACCGCACCATCCGGGGCACAGCCATCGGCGAATATGAGGAGAAGAAGAGCCGCTTCATTGCGCAGCTCGCGTTTGCAGACAGTGAGGAAAAGGCCGTGGCCTTTCTGGAGCAGGTGCGCGCCGCCAACCGCACCGCGCGGCACAACGTTTACGCCTACCGCCTGCGGGAGGGCAACCGGGAGCGCTACTCCGACGACGGCGAGCCTGCCAAGACCGCCGGGACCCCGGCGCTGGAAGTGCTGCAGCACAGCGGCCTGACCGACCTCATCGTGGTCGTGACCCGGTACTTTGGCGGGGTGCTGCTGGGCACGGGCGGCCTCGTCCGCGCCTACACCACCGCGACCGCCCGCGCACTGGAAAACGCCGAGGTCGTCACGGTGCGCAGCGTGGTGGAGCTGGAAGTGACGGTGGACTATGCACTCTACGAGCGGGCTGCGCTGCTCATCCACGCCGCCGGGGCCAAACTCGCCGACCCGCAGTTCACCGACCGCGTGACCCTGCACTGGCAGATGCCGGAGGGCACCGAGCCGCCGCTGCTGGAACAGCTGCGGGAGCTGACGCGGGGCGGGGCCGAGGTGAGCGTCTCGCAGCCGTTCTATGCGCCGTTCTGATGCCCCTCTCCGTCTCGCATTCGCTCGTCCGCTCCCCCGAAGTGGGAGCCATTGGCAGTCGGCTGCATGGCTGCATGGCCGCTGCGCTCTGGGAGCAGCACCGAGAGATTTTTATAGGATAATTTTGGACAGGACAGGAAGATTCCCCCTTCGACAGAGCAATTCTGCTACAATAGCTGCGGGCGCAGCTGCGCTGGGAAGGGGGCAGGAACCAGCATGAAAGTGAGGGATACCGGATGGATGTACGCCAGCGTACCGAAGAGATCGAGCGGCTGACCTTTGCCCCCTGGGCGACCTTCAGCGATGCAAGCCGGGGCCGGGCCCGGCCGGAGCCGCAGGACCCCATCCGCCCGGTGTTCCAGCGCGACCGGGACCGCGTGATCCACTGCAAGGCGTTCCGCCGCCTCAAGCAGAAAACGCAGGTCTTCCTCTCGCCGGAGGGCGACCTCTACCGCACCCGGCTGACCCACACGCTGGAGGTGGCGCAGATCGCCCGCACCATCGCCCGCGCCCTGCGCCTGAACGAAGACCTGACCGAGGCCATCAGTCTGGCGCATGACCTGGGCCACACGCCCTTTGGCCACGCAGGGGAGAGCGCACTGGACAAGCTCTGTCCGGATGGCTTCAAGCATTACCGCCAGAGCCTGCGGGTGGTGGACAAGCTGGAACAGAACGGCCGGGGCCTCAACCTGACCTGGGAAGTGCGGAACGGCATCATCACCCACACCAAGGGCACCTGGGCGGCGACCCCGGAGGGCCGCATCGTCCGGATGGCGGACCAGATCGCGTTCGTCAACCACGACATCGAGGATGCCGTCCGTGCCGGGGTGCTGGACCCGGCGATCCTGCCCAGAGAATGCACCGCCGTGCTGGGCGAAACGAAATCCCAGCGCATCACGACCATGATCCAGAGCATCCTCGCCCATAGCGACGGCGATGTGGCCATGGGCGCGGAGGAAGAGGAAGCCTTCCTTGCGCTGAAGGATTTCATGTATGCCAATGTCTACAATGACCGCACCGCCAAGCGCGAAGAGCAGAAAGTGGAAAAGGTCCTCACGGAACTGTACGAATACTACCTGACCCACATCGACCAGATGTCCAACTTCTATTTGCAGCTGGCCTATCAGGAGGGCCGTGACCGCGCCGTGACCGATTACATCAGCGGCATGAGCGACGAGTTCGCCATCCGGACCTTTGAGGATGTGTTCGTGCCCCGCAAGTGGCACGTGTTATAAAAGGAAGCAGGAAAAAAGAGCCATGATCCCACACGAGTACATTGAAGAGCTGAACCGCCGCACCGACATCGTCGATCTGGTGGGCAGCTATGTGCAGCTGAAACGGAAGGGCCGCCTCTATGGCGGCCTGTGTCCGTTCCACAGCGAGAAGACCCCCTCGTTTTACGTCTACCCGGACACCCAGAGCTTTTACTGCTTTGGCTGCGGGGCGGGCGGCGATGCCATCAGCTTCGCCAAAAAGATCAACAGCATCGACTACGGCGAGGCTGTCAAGATGCTGGCAGCCCGCGCCGGGATGCCGGAGCCGCAGGAGGACGACAAGACCGGGCGGATGCGCAGCCGCATCCTCTCGATGAACCGCGAAGCGGCCCGCTTCTTTCACGCCTGCCTGAATTCGACGGTCGAGGAGGCCCGGCAGGCCCGTGCCTACTGGCGCCGCCGCGGGCTGGACGACAAGACCATCGTGCGGTTCGGCCTCGGCTATGCCCCCAACGATGGACAGGCCCTCTATCAGTTCCTGCGGGATAAGGGCTACAACCAGCAGGAGCTGGACGCCAGCGGCCTGTTCAAGCGCAGCGCTTCCGGGCGCATCTACTGTTTGTTCTGGAAGCGGGTCATGACCCCCATCTTCGACCTGCGCGGCAACATCATCGCGTTTGGCGGGCGTGTGCTGGACGACTCCAAGCCCAAATACGTCAACAGCCCCGAAACGCTGGTCTACCACAAATCCGAGACGGTGTTCGCGCTGCAGATCGCCAAAAAGAGCGCCTCCCGCCGGTTCGTCCTCTGCGAGGGCTATATGGATGTCATCAGCATGCAGCAGGCGGGCATCGACACCGCCGTCTGCGCCTGCGGCACGGCCCTGACGCCGGAGCAGGTGCGGCTCATCAGTGAGTACGCCGATGAGGTCATCCTGAGTTACGACTCCGACGAGGCGGGCCAGAAAGCCACCCTCCGCTCGCTGGAACTGTTCCGGAACAGCACGGTGCGGGTGGGGGTGCTTCAGATCCCCG
The DNA here is from genome assembly GCF_003478405.1 of Faecalibacterium sp. AF28-13AC. Classification (NCBI taxonomy): domain Bacteria; kingdom Bacillati; phylum Bacillota; class Clostridia; order Eubacteriales; family Oscillospiraceae; genus Faecalibacterium; species Faecalibacterium sp. AF28-13AC. The sequence goes on from NZ_QUFG01000001.1 coordinate 492,233, forward strand.
GCGCAAAGGACCCGGACGAGTACATCAAGCGCTATGGTGCCGACCGCTTCCGCGCCCTGCTGGACGGCGTAGGCAACGCACTGGATTTCCGGCTCAAGCGCCTGCGGGATCAATACGACCTGACCCAGGACGCCCAGCGGCTCGAATACATCCGCGATGCCGTGGATCTGCTGGCCGAGCGCTCCAACCCCACCGAACAGGAGGTTTACGCCGGGCGGCTGGCCGAGGAGACGAACATCTCCAAGACCGCCATCCTGACCCAGCTGGGCACCGCTGTCAAAAAAGCGGGCAGCAAGCGACGACGGGAGGAGAACCGCTCCCGCCTGCACTCCGGTGAGATGGATCAGATCAATGTTCCTTACAGCGCAGGCGGCTCGCAGGCGCTGGGTGTGGCCTCGGCTGAGCAGCGGTTGCTGGCGGCACTGCTGCGGGAGCCAAGCTACATCCCCAGGGTGCGGGCCGCACTGCCGGCGGAAAAGTTCCTCCTGCCCCAGCAGAAGGAGCTGTATCAGGCCATGCTGGACTGTCAGGCGCAGGGCATCGAGGTCAGCCTTTCCACCCTGCGCGGCTTTGTACAGAGCGAAGAGGCCCTGAATGAACTGAGCCGCCTTGCGGCACAATACAGCGATGTCAACTGTACCACCGAGGATATCAACTTTTATCTGGAACGCATCGCCCGCGGCACCCCGATCGCGAAGAAGGCGGCCCAGATGTCCAATGAAGACTTAGAGCAGTATCTCCAGTCGATGCGAGAAAAGAAACAGGGAACTCTCCCTGCAGAAGACTGAGCGCTCCCTTTCCTCCCGGCTGGAGCTGGAAGGAGAAGGAATCATGCGGAAATTGTCGCAGACGGAAGAACTTGCAAAGATTTTGGCGAGCCGTGCCCGGCACCACCTTCTGACGCCGGAGCAGGTCAGCCGCGCCATGGAAGAGCAGGAGTACGATGTCGCCGGGCTGGACGCGCTGTATGAGGCGCTGGAGGCCCGCGGCATCCGGGTGGAGGAAGAGGACGCCGACCTCCCGCTGCTGGACGATGCCCAGATCGGCCGACTGGAACATGAGCTTTCTGCCGAGGGCGTGGCGCTGGACGACCCGGTGAAAGCCTATCTGAAGGAGATCGGGCAGGTGCCGCTCCTCTCGGCAGAAGAGGAACAGACGCTGGCCCGCGCCGCCAGAGCAGGGGATGCGGACGCCCGCCGACGCCTCAGCGAGGCGAACCTGCGGCTGGTGGTCTCGGTGGCCAAGCGCTACGCGGGCAGGGGGCTGCCCTTCCTCGACCTCATCCAGGAGGGCAACCTCGGCCTGATGAAGGCAGCGGAGAAGTTTGAGCCGGACAGGGGCTTCAAGTTCTCCACCTACGCGACATGGTGGATCCGGCAGTCCATCACCCGTGCCATTGCCGACCAGGGGCGGACCATCCGCATCCCGGTGCATCTGGTGGAGCACATCAACCGGGTCCGGAAGACGGCAGGGGAGCTGCTGCGGAAGAATGGCCGCGAGCCCACGGCGGAGGAGATCGCTGTCCGGCTGGAGATGGAGCCGGACCGGGTGCGGGAACTGCTGCAGCTGGCGCAGGAGCCGGTCAGCCTGGAAACGCCGGTGGGCGAGGAAGAAGACGCCCACCTCGAAGATTTCATTCAGGACGAAGAAGCCGGGATCCCGGTGGATGAAGCGGGCCGCCAGCTGCTCCGCCGGGAGCTGATGAGTGTGCTCAAGAGTCTGACGCCCCGCGAAGAGCGGGTGATCACGCTCCGCTTCGGCCTCGACGACGGCCGGCCCCGCACTCTGGAAGAGCTGGGGAAGGAGTTCAACGTCACGCGGGAGCGCATCCGCCAGATCGAGGCAAAAGCCCTCCGCAAGCTCCGCCATCCCAGCCGGGCCAAACGGCTGCGGGATTATCTGGAATAAAGCTCCCGAAGGGGCACCCATCACGCCGGGTGCCCCTTTCGTCTGCCCGGAAGCACAAGAGCAAACCTGTACAAAATGCACAAGGGTGTTTTTGGTGAGAACGTGCAAAACTCAAAAAGCAATACCCAAAACGCACAAAGCGAACACGGAACCGGGTGTGCCACAAAAGCGGGGGCTTGACAAAAAAATCGGCCCGAAATAGGAAAAATGGCTTGACAACAGGGCTTTCCCGGTGTATACTGCATTAGTATCACATAATGGCCTAGTGCGCCAAAAAGGGAGCTTCGGTTCGGTCGGCCCAAGGGGCAGACATGAAAAGTTTGTGAAAAACGCCGAACTTCCTCGGAGGATACGGGTCGATTTATGTGCGTCTGCTCAAATTTGACCCGTAGAACGCAACATCCGTAGAGTATAAAAGTAAGGAGTGGTTGATTTTATGATGAAAGTCAAGCCCGTCAAGCTCGGCAAAACCGAGCGCATGAGCTTCTCCCACATCGACGAAGTCATCAGTATGCCGAACCTGATCGAGGTCCAGAAGAACTCTTACCAGTGGTTCCTGGACGAGGGCCTGAAAGAGGTCTTCCACGACATCGGCACCATTGAGGACTACACCGGCAATCTGGCACTGAGCTTCGTGGACTTCCGGCTGGATAAGGAGCCGAAGTACAGCATCAAGGAGTGCAAGGAGCGCGACGTGACCTACGCTGCCCCCCTGCGCGTGACGGCCCGTCTGCTGAACAAGGAGACCGGCGAGGTCAAGGATCAGGAGATCTTCATGGGAGACTTCCCCCTGATGACCGACGCCGGCACCTTCGTCATCAACGGCGCAGAACGTGCGATCGTCAGCCAGCTGGTTCGTTCTCCCGGCGTATTCTACGGAGATGCCAAAGATAAGGTCGGCAACGATCTGTACAGCGCCACCATGAACCCCAACCGCGGTGCATGGCTGGAGTACGAGACTGATGCAGCGAACGTCTTCTACGTTCGTATCGATAAGAACCGCAAGCTGCCCGTCACCGTGCTGTGCCGTGCACTGGGTCTGTCCACCAATGAGGATATCCTGAACTTCTTCGGCGACGATGAGCGCATCCTCGCTACGCTGGAGAAGGATACCACCAAGAACCAGGAAGAGGGTCTGCTGGAGGTCTACCGCAAGCTGCGCCCCGGCGAGCCTCCCACGGTGGAGTCCGCTACCAGCCAGATCAATATGCTGTTCTTCGACCCGCGCCGTTACGATCTGTCCCGCTTCGGCCGCTACAAGATGAACAAGAAGCTCTCTCTGGCCCGCCGCATCACCGGCTTTGTGGCCGCAGAGAACATCGTTGCCCCGCTGACCGGTGAGGTCATCGTGGAGGCCAACGGCAAGATCAGCCGCGAGCTGGCCGAGAAGGCCGACAACGCCGGTGTCGATACCGTCGTCCTGCTCATCGAGGGCAAGAAGGTCAAGGTCATCACCAACGGCTGTGTGGATGCACAGGGCTTCTTCTCCTTTGACGTCAAGGAGTGCGGCATCAACGAGCGCTGCTCCTTCGATGAGATCAAGAAGATCCTCGACACCACCTCCGATGTGGAGGAGCAGAAGGAAATGCTCCGCCGCAACCATGACCAGCTGATCGGCCGCACCGTCACTGTGAAGGACATCCTGTCCTCCATCAACTACCTGAACGGTCTGGGCCACGGCGTGGGCACCACCGATGACATCGACCACCTGGGCAACCGCCGCATCCGCAGCGTCGGTGAGCTGCTGCAGAACCAGTTCCGCATCGGCTTCTCCCGCATGGAGCGCGTCATCCGTGAGCGCATGACCCTGCAGAGCCAGGACCAGAGCGTCATCACGCCGCAGGCCCTCATCAACATCCGCCCGGTCGTCGCCGCCATCAAGGAGTTCTTCGGTTCTTCGCCGCTGTCTCAGTTCATGGACCAGAACAACCCTCTGGCGGAGCTGACCCACAAGCGCCGTCTGTCTGCTCTGGGCCCCGGCGGTCTGAGCCGTGACCGCGCAGGCTTCGAAGTCCGCGACGTTCACTACAGCCACTACGGCCGTATGTGCCCCATCGAGACGCCCGAAGGCCCGAACATCGGTCTGATCTCCTATCTGGCATCCTATGCCAAGATCAACGAGTACGGCTTCGTTGAGGCTCCGTACCGCAAGGTCAAGAAGACCTACGACGAGAACGGCCGTCTGATCGATCAGGTCGTTACCGACGAGGTCGAGTATATGACCGCTGACGTCGAGGACGAATACGTCGTCGCCCAGGCCAACGAGCCGCTGGACGAGGGCAAGCACTTCATCCGTCCCCGCGTTTCTGCCCGCCGCCGCGACGACATTCTGGAAATCGACGCCGAGAAGGTCGATTACATGGACGTCTCGCCCCGTATGATGGTCTCTGTCGCGACCGCCTGCATCCCATTCCTGGAGAACGATGACTGCAACCGTGCTCTGATGGGTTCCAACATGCAGCGCCAGGCTGTGCCTCTGATGGTCACCCAGCAGCCCATCGTGGCCACCGGTATGGAGTACAAGGCCGCCACCGACTCCGGCACCGCAGTTCTGGCAAAGAACGACGGCGTCGTCGAGAAGATGGACGCAGACCATGTGGTCGTCCGCAATGAGCAGGGCACCCTGGACAACTACTCGCTGATCAAGTTCGCCCGCTCCAACGCAGGCACCTGCATCAACCAGCGTCCCATCGTCGAGGTGGGCGAGTCCGTCAAGGCAGGCCAGGTCCTGGCCGACGGCCCCGCAATGCGCAACGGCGAGATCTCTCTGGGCAAGAACGCTCTGATCGGCTTCATGACCTGGGAGGGCTACAACTACGAGGACGCCGTCCTGCTGAACGAGAAGATCGTCCGTGAGGACGTTTACACCTCCATCCACATCGAGGAATATGAGACCGAGTCCCGCGATACCAAGCTGGGACCCGAAGAGATCACCCGCGACATCCCCAACGTTTCGGAGGATGCCCTGAAGGATCTGGACGAGCGTGGCATCATCCGCGTGGGTGCCGAGGTCAAGAGCGGCGATATCCTGGTCGGCAAGGTCACCCCGAAGGGTGAGACCGAGCTGACCGCTGAGGAGCGCCTGCTCCGCGCCATCTTCGGCGAAAAGGCCCGCGAAGTCCGTGATACCTCTCTCCGTGTGCCCCACGGCGAGTACGGCATCATCGTGGACGTCAAGGTCTTCACCCCGGAGAACAGCGATGAGCTGCAGCCCGGCGTCCGCGAGGTCGTCCGCTGCTACATCGCACAGAAGCGCAAGATCAGCGTCGGCGATAAGATGGCAGGTCGTCACGGCAACAAGGGTGTCGTTTCCCGCATCCTGCCGCAGGAAGATATGCCCTACCTGCCCGATGGCACCCCGCTGGACATCGTGCTGAACCCCCTGGGCGTTCCTTCCCGTATGAACATCGGTCAGGTGCTGGAAGTCAACTTGGGCTACGCTGCCAAGGCATGCGGCATCAAGGTCATGACCCCCGTCTTCGACTCCGCTCGTGAGAACGACATCGGCGATACCTTCGATACCGCGCGTGAGCTGTGGCACGGCGAGAACGCACCGGCTTATCCCACCAAGCTCCCCAAGATCATGGGCGAGAAGGGCCATATCATCGACTTCTCCAAGATCGAGCTTGACCGCGACGGCAAGACCACCGTTTACGACGGCCGCACCGGTGAGAAGTTCGACAACCGCGTCACCGTCGGTTATATGTACTACCTGAAGCTGCATCACCTGGTCGATGATAAGATCCATGCCCGTTCCACCGGCCCGTACTCTCTGGTCACCCAGCAGCCTCTGGGCGGCAAGGCCCAGTTCGGCGGCCAGCGTTTCGGCGAGATGGAGGTCTGGGCACTGGAAGCATACGGCGCCGCTTACACCCTGCAGGAGATCCTGACCGTGAAGTCGGACGATGTCGAGGGCCGTGTCAAGACCTACGAGGCCATCGTCAAGGGCGAGCCCATCCCGCAGCCGGGCATTCCGGAGTCCTTCCGCGTTATGCTGAAGGAGCTGCAGTCCCTGGGTATGGACGTCGTGGTCCAGGACAAGGACGGCAACGAGATCGACATGCGCCAGAACTTCGACGACGAAGAGACCGGCTTCGATATGCGTGACGTTGCAGGTTCCGAGACCGTGACGAACGAGAACGAGCTGCTGAACGATTACACCATCAAGGACGCCGACGCAGGTTTCGATGATCCTTCCGTGCTGGACGATGACAATTCTGCCCCCGCAGAGTCCTCCTCCGACGAAGTGAATTTGGACGACTAAATCCCGGACAAGCTGCCGCCCCCGCAGCGGTGCGCGTGCTGCCGCCGCAAGGGCGGGGGAGAGCAGCGGATTTGGATCGCCTGCCATCATCGAAACAACGAGAGATTAAGAAAGGGTTCGTTTCATGGAAAACAACGTTTTCGATTCCATTAAGATCGGCCTTGCCTCTCCGGAGCAGATCCGCAACTGGAGCTACGGTGAGGTCAAAAAGCCTGAGACCATCAACTACCGCACCCTGAAGCCGGAGCGCGACGGCCTGTACTGTGAGCGCATCTTTGGACCCACCAAGGACTGGGAGTGCCACTGCGGCAAGTACAAGCGCATCCGCTATAAGGGCAAGATCTGCGACCGCTGCGGCGTCGAGGTCACCAAGGCAAAGGTCCGCCGTGAGCGCATGGGCCACATCGAGCTGGCAGCCCCTGTCAGCCACATCTGGTATTTCAAGGGCATCCCCAGCCGCATCGGCCTGATGCTGGACATCAGCCCCCGCCTGCTGGAGAAGGTCCTCTACTTTGCAAGCTATATCGTCACCGATCCCGGTCTGACCCCGCTGGAAAAGAAGCAGCTGCTGACCGAGAAAGAGTACCGCGAGATGCGCGAGCGCTACGGTGACGAGTTTGAGGCATCCATGGGTGCCGAGGCCATTCAGGAGCTCCTGAAGGAGATCGACTTGGATCAGCTGAGCGCTGAGCTGACCGCCGAGGTCGAGAAGTCCTCCGGCCAGAAGAAGGTCCGCATCCTGAAGCGTCTGGAGGTCGTCGAGGCCTTCCGCATCTCCGGCAACCGCCCGGAGTGGATGGTCATGGACGTTCTGCCCGTTCTGCCCCCGGACCTGCGCCCCATGGTCCAGCTGGACGGCGGCCGCTTTGCGACGTCTGACCTGAACGATCTGTACCGCCGCGTCATCAACCGCAACAACCGTCTGCGCCGCCTGCTGGAGCTGGGTGCGCCGGACATCATCGTGCGCAACGAGAAGCGGATGCTGCAGGAAGCAGTGGACAGCCTGATCGACAACGGCCGCCGCGGCCGTCCGGTCACCGGCCCCAACAACCGCGCCCTGAAGAGCCTTTCCGATCTGCTGAAGGGCAAGCAGGGCCGCTTCCGCCAGAACCTGCTGGGCAAGCGTGTCGACTACTCCGGCCGTTCGGTCATCGTCGTCGGCCCTGAGCTGAAGATGGACCAGTGCGGTCTGCCCAAGGAGATGGCTCTGGAGCTGTTCAAGCCCTTCGTGATGAAGGATCTGGTGGAGAAGGGTGTTGCCAACAACATCAAGTCCGCCCGCAAGATGGTCGAGCGCGCCAAGCCCGAAGTCTGGGACAGCCTGGAGACCGTCATCAAGGGCCACCCGGTTCTGCTGAACCGTGCACCGACCCTGCACCGTCTGGGCATCCAGGCCTTCAACCCCGTGCTGGTCGAGGGCCGTGCCATCAAGCTGCACCCGCTGGCATGTACCGCATTCAACGCCGACTTCGACGGCGACCAGATGGCAGTCCATCTGCCCCTGGGCGAGGATGCCTGCCGTGAGGCCAAGATGCTGATGCTGGCTTCCGGCAACCTGCTGAAGCCTTCGGACGGCGCTCCTGTTACCGTCCCGACGCAGGATATGATCCTGGGCAGCTACTACCTGACCACCGTTCGCGAGAACGAAGAGGGCGCAGGCAAGATCTTCCGCGATGAGAACGAGGCCCTGATGGCATACGCTGAGCATGTCGTCACCCTGCACGCTCCCATCAAGGTCCGCCGCACCATGACCATCGATGGTGTCGAGCACACCGGTCTGGTCGATGCGACCGTCGGCCGCATCATCTTCAACACCCCGGTGCCCCAGAACCTCGGTTATATCGACCGTACCGATCCGGAGCACTGGCTGGAGTATGAGGTCAGCTTCCGCGTGACCAAGAAGACCCTGCCCGACATCATTTCCCGCTGCATGACCCGCAACGGCACCCGCACCTGCGCCAAGATGCTGGATGCCATCAAGGCACAGGGCTACAAGTACTCTACGCTGTCTGCCATCTCCGTCGCAGTCTGCGACGCTGTCATCCCGCCCCAGAAGGACGAGCTGATCGCCGATGCAGACAAGCAGGTCTCCCAGGTCAACAAGCTGTTCAACCGCGGCCTGATCTCCGAGAACGAGCGCTACACCCAGACCATCAACATCTGGCAGGCAACGACCGATAAGGTCTCCAAGGCGCTGGCAGCAAACCTGCCCAAGGACAACGAGATCTTCATGATGGCAGATTCCGGTGCGCGTGGTTCTATGAACCAGATCAAGCAGCTGGCCGGCATGCGCGGCCTGCTGGCAAACACCGCCGGTAAGACCATCGAGATGCCCATTCGTGCCAACTACCGTGAAGGTCTGAACATTCTGGAATATTTCGTTTCTGCCCGTGGTGCTCGTAAGGGTCTGGCCGATACCGCTCTGCGTACGGCGGACTCCGGCTACCTGACCCGTCGAATGGTCGATGTCTCTCAGGAGGTCATCGTCCGTGAGATTGACTGCGGCACCACCGATGGCCTGTGGGTCTCTGAGATCCACGAGGGCAAGGAGAAGATCGAGAGCTTCCGTGAGCGTATCATCGGTCGTTACGCTGTGGGCGACGTGGTCAACCCCGTCACCGGCGACGTCATCGTGCCCGAAGGCAAGATGATCGACCTGTACGATGCCAACGACATCGAGGCAGCCGGCATCACCAAGCTGAAGATCCGCAGCCTGCTGACCTGCCGCGCCAAGGTGGGCGTCTGCGCACACTGCTACGGCAGCGATATGGCCAACGGTGAGCCCGTCCAGCTGGGCGAGTCCATCGGCGTCATCGCAGCAGAGTCCATCGGCGAGCCCGGCACCCAGCTGACCATGCGTACCTTCCATACCGGCGGTATCGCATCGGCAGAAGATATTACCCAGGGTCTTCCCCGTGTTGAGGAGCTGTTCGAGAGCCGCCGCCCCAAGAGCATGGCCATCATGAGCGAGATCTCCGGCGTCGTCTCGCAGGACGACACCAAGAAGAACGTCGTCATCAAGGTCACCGGCCACGATGAGACGGGCGCAGAGGTCGTCAAGAGCTACTCCATCCCGTTCACCCAGCATGCACGTGTCATGCCCGGCGACCGTGTGGAGAAGGGCGACATCATCACCCGCGAAGGTGTTCTGTATCCGCAGGATATTCTGGCCATCAAGGGTCTGGAGGACGTCCAGAACTACCTCATCAGCGAGGTCCAGAAGGTCTACCGTCTGCAGGGCGTTGAGATCAACGATAAGCATATCGAAGTCATCGTCCGTCAGATGTGCCGCAAGGTCCGCGTGACCGACTCCGGTTCCTCCGACCTGATCGGCGGCGCATTGGCCAACCGCCTCGAAGTGGAGAACATCAACGCCGAGCTCCAGAAGCGCATCGATGCTGGCGAAGAGGGCATCAAGCTGGTCGAGTACCAGCAGGTGCTGCTCGGCATCACCAAGGCTGCTCTGGCCAATGAGTCCTTCCTGTCCGCCGCTTCCTTCCAGGAGACCACCCGTGTCCTGACCGAAGCTGCCATCAAGGGCAAGGTCGACCCGCTGGCCGGCCTGAAGGAGAATGTCATCATCGGTAAGCTGATCCCGGCCGGTACCGGTCTCCCGGAGGTCCGCGAGGATCTGAAGCGCCGTGAGGCAGAGCGCGACGAGGCTGTCGCTGCTGAGATGGCTGCTGCAAGCCAGCAGTAAGCGCCCGGAACTGAAATTCAAGCACTGCAATTGCCGCCCTGTGGGAAATCGCCCCGCAGGGCGGCTTTTTGCGCCGTTTGCCTGTTCCGCTCCGGCCATCGGCAGGCTGGGCAGGGGACGGGATCGCAGAAAAAGCCGGGTGTTGCGGCAAAACGGAAAGAAAAGAGAATAATTGCAAATTTTTCTGGAAAAACTGTTGACATTCCAAATCAAAACGAGTATTATATAACTGTTGCGCGTCCCTGAAGGGGAAGTGCGGCAAAAAAAGTCGGAAACTGTCCGATGTTCATCATTAAGAAAGGAGAAACAAAATGCCTACTTTTAACCAGCTTGTACGCAAAGGCCGTCAGGTCCTGGCTACCAAGAGCACCGCTCCCGCACTGCTGAAGAGCTACAATTCTCAGAAGAAACAGTATTCTGATCTGAACAGCCCCCAGAAGCGTGGTGTCTGCACCGCTGTTCGTACCATGACCCCGAAGAAGCCTAACTCTGCTCTGCGTAAGGTTGCTCGTGTCCGCCTCACGAATGGTATTGAGGTCACCTCTTACATTCCCGGTATCGGCCATAACCTGCAGGAGCACTCCGTCGTGCTGATCCGTGGCGGCCGTGTTAAGGACCTGCCCGGTGTGCGTTACCACATCATCCGTGGTACCCTGGATACTCAGGGTGTGGCAGGCCGTAACCAGGCCCGCTCCAAGTACGGCGCGAAGCGTCCTAAGGCCGGTGCTGCGAAGAAGTAATTAAGGAACGAACCGCCATAAACGGCTTTCCATTATATAAATAACAAGTCCGCAACTGCGGAGGGTAACGGTTTATGTAAGGTCAGCTCTTTGTGACACAACGGGAGTTTTATTACTTTCGAGTACCGATGATATCATTCTGTGAAGGAGGGAAGAAAGATGCCTAGAAGAGGTAACATTGCTAAGCGCGATGTCTTAGCTGATCCTATTTACAATTCCAAGATGGTCACCCGTCTGGTCAACAGCGTGATGCTGGATGGCAAGAAGGGCGTCGCTCAGAAGATCGTTTACGAGGCTTTCTCCATGATCCAGGAGAAGACCGGCAACGATCCTCTGGAAACTTTCGAGAAGGCGATGGAGAACATCATGCCCAGCCTCGAGTGCAAGACCCGCCGCGTCGGTGGTGCCAACTACCAGGTTCCTCTGGAAGTCAGCCCTGCCCGCCGCGAGACCCTGGGCCTGCGTTGGTTGACCGCTTACAGCCGCAGCCGTGGTGAGAAGACCATGGCCCAGCGTCTGGCTGCCGAGATCATGGATGCTGCCAACAACACTGGTAACGCCGTGAAGAAGCGCGAGGACACCCACAAGATGGCCGAGGCCAACAAGGCTTTCGCTCATTTCCGTTATTGATCTGTTCTGTAGGAGGTTAATTTCATGGCTACTCCCAGAGAAGTTTCTCTTCAGATGACGAGAAATATCGGCATTATGGCCCATATCGATGCCGGCAAGACGACCACTACCGAGCGTATCCTGTACTACACCGGTATCAACCACAAGATTGGTGAGGTCCACGATGGCGGCGCCACCATGGACTGGATGGTCCAGGAGCAGGAGCGTGGTATTACCATTACTTCTGCTGCTACCACCTGCTACTGGTCTCACTCCGAGACCCAGAAGGATCCGGTCGCGTTCAAGAAGAACCGTCACCGCATCAACATCATCGACACTCCGGGCCACGTGGACTTCACCGTTGAGGTCCAGCGTTCCCTGCGCGTTCTGGACGGTTCTGTGACCGTTCTGGCTGCTAAGGGCGGTGTCGAGCCTCAGTCTGAGACCGTCTGGCGTCAGGCTGATGAGTACAAAGTCCCCCGTATGGTGTACGTCAACAAGATGGATACCATGGGTGCTGACTTCTTCCGCTGCATCAAGATGCTGCATGATCGTCTGCACGCCAATGGCGTGGCCATCCAGCTGCCCATCGGTCAGGAGGATACCTTCCGTGGTATCGTTGACCTGGTCGATATGAACGCTGAGGTCTACTATGACGACATGGGCAATGATATGCGTACCGAGCCCATCCCCGAAGATATGGTCGAACAGGCTGAGGAGTATCGCAACATCCTGGTCGAGGCTGTTGCCGAGAACGACGAAGTCCTGATGGAGAAGTATCTGGAGGGTGAGGAGATCACGCGTGAAGAGCTGAAGGCTGCGATCCGCAAGGAGACCATCGCCAACACTCTGGTGCCCGTGGTCTGTGGTTCTTCCTACAAGAACCGCGGCGTTCAGAAGCTGCTGGACGCGATCGTGGACTACATGCCCGCTCCTACCGATGTCGAGGACATCAAGGGTGTGAATCCTGAGACCGAAGAGCAGGAGACTCGTCCTTCTTCTGATGACGCTCCGTTTGCTGCTCTGGCCTTCAAGATCGCTACCGACCCGTTCGTCGGTAAGCTGGCATACTTCCGTGTTTACTCCGGTAAGGTTGAGGCAGGCACCACTGTCTACAACTCCGTGAAGGACAGCAAGGAGCGTATGGGCCGCATCCTGCAGATGCACTCCAACCACCGCAAGGATATCGACTGCTGCTATGCAGGTGATATCGCTGCCGTTGTCGGTCTGAAGAACACCACCACTGGTGATACTCTGTGTGATGAGAATCATCCCATCATTCTGGAGTCCATGAAGTTCCCTGAGCCCGTTATCCGCGTTGCCATTGAGCCGAAGACCAAGGCTGGCAACGAGAAGATGGGCATCGCGCTGGCAAAGCTGGCCGAAGAGGACCCCACCTTCAAGACCTACACGGACGAAGAGACTGGCCAGACCATCATCGCAGGCATGGGCGAGCTCCATCTGGAGATCATCGTCGATCGTCTGCTGCGTGAGTTCAAGGTCGAGGCAAACGTCGGCGCACCTCAGGTCGCTTACCGTGAGACCATCCGCAAGGAGGCCAACCAGGAGACCAAGTACGCTCGTCAGTCCGGTGGTAAGGGCCAGTATGGTCACGTCAAGATCAAGATCGAGCCCAACGAGCCTGGCAAGGGTTACGAGTTCGTCAACGCCATCGTTGGCGGCGCGATCCCGAAGGAATACATCCCGGCTATCGACAACGGTATCCAGGGTGCTATGAAGGCCGGTGTTCTGGCTGGTTATCCTGTTGTTGACGTCAAGGTCACCCTGTGGGATGGTTCTTATCATGAGGTCGACTCCTCTGAAATGGCCTTCTCCATCGCAGGTTCTATGGCCTTCAAGGACGCTATGCGCAAGGCTGACCCCATCATCACCGAGCCCATCATGAAGGTTGCTGTCATCGTTCCCGATGAGTATCTGGGCGATGTCATCGGCGACCTGAATGCTCGCCGTGGCCAGATCCAGGGCATGGAAGCAATGGCAGGCACGCAGCGTGTCAATGCTTTCGTTCCTCTGGCTCAGATGTTCGGCTACGCCACCGACCTGCGTTCCAAGACCCAGGGCCGTGGCCAGTATGTCATGGAGCCGTCTCACTACGAGCCGGTGCCCAAGAACATTGCCGACCAGATCATTGCTGGCCGCACCAAGGCTTGATTGCCTGAATTGAAAACGAATTTTGCCGGGGTAGTGTAGCTCCGGCAAAATTTCCTGTAAAAACACTTGATTTTACAGGCTGAATCTAGTAGAATAGTTTTGCAATGCAATTCTGTTTTTGCAGGACTGTTGTAACCAAATTCAATCCGATTATAAAGGGAGGATATTCCAATGGCTGAAAAGGCAAAATTTGACCGTTCCAAGCCGCATGTTAACATCGGCACCATCGGTCACGTTGACCACGGCAAGACCACTCTGACCGCTGCGATCACCAAGTACCTGGCACTGAAGGGTGATGCAGAGTTCATGGACTATGCCAACATCGATAAGGCTCCCGAAGAGCGTGCTCGTGGTATCACGATCAACTCCGCTCACGTTGAGTATCAGACCGACGCTCGTCACTATGCTCACGTTGACTGCCCGGGCCATGCTGACTACGTCAAGAACATGATCACTGGTGCTGCTCAGATGGACGGCGCTATCCTGGTCGTTGCTGCTACCGATGGTCCCATGCCCCAGACCCGTGAGCACATCCTGCTGGCTCGTCAGGTCGGCGTGCCCTATATCGTTGTTTTCATGAACAAGTGCGATATGGTCGACGACGAAGAGCTGCTGGATCTGGTCGAGATGGAGATCCGCGAGCTGCTGAGCGAGTATGACTTCCCCGGTGACGATACCCCGATCATCCGTGGTTCTGCTCTGAAGGCTCTGGAGGCTCCCAACGATCCTTCTGATCCTGCTTACGAGTGCATCAAGGAGCTGATGGACGCTGTTGACTCCTACATCCCCAACCCGGATCGTGAGGAGGACAAGCCCTTCCTGATGCCCATCGAGGATGTCATGACCATTTCTGGCCGTGGTACCGTTGCTACCGGCCGTGTCGAGCGTGGTGTTGCCAAGGTTGGCGACGCTATGGAGATCGTCGGCATCAAGCCCGATCGCCTGAACACCACCATCACCGGTCTGGAAATGTTCCGTAAGTCTCTGGACTTCGCTGAGGCTGGCGATAACATCGGCGCTCTGCTGCGTGGTGTTGATCGTACCCAGATCGAGCGTGGCCAGGTCCTGGCAAAGCCGGGTTCTGTTCACCCCCACAAGGTCTTCGAGTCTCAGGTCTACGTTCTGACCAAGGACGAAGGCGGCCGTCACACCCCGTTCTTCTCCAACTATCGTCCTCAGTTCTACTTCCGTACCACCGACGTGACCGGCATCATCACTCTGCCGGAAGGCACCGAGATGTGCATGCCTGGCGATAACGTCATGATGCACGTTGAGCTGCTGACCCCCGTTGCTATGGAAGAGGGCCTGCGTTTCGCTATCCGTGAGGGTGGCCGTACCGTTGGTTCCGGCGTTGTCGGCAAGATCATTGAGTGATTTTGACCCTTCGCGCCTGTTCTAAGGCATAAGGTTAAACTTACAAAGAGCGTTCCCATTCCGGAGAGTGGGAACGCTCTTTTTGCTTATATCAGCCCTTCTGCGACAGGCGCAGAAGGGCTTTTTCGTTTTGATAAAAAGCGGCTTTACAAATTTTGGTTGTTGTGATACACTTGAAACAGAATAAATCTCCGGAGGGTGTAAACGATGGCCTTTGATTATAAGAAAGAATACAAGGAATTTTACCTGCCGCCGAAGCAACCAACGCTTGTGACCATCCCGCCTATGAATTTTGTGGCGGTGCAGGGGAAAGGGGACCCCAATGAGCCGGATGGCGAATACAAAGCAGCGATGGAGCTGCTGTACGGCATTGCATTCACCATCAAGATGAGCTATAAGGGGAGTCACATGATCGACGGTTACTTCGAATATGTCGTTCCGCCGCTGGAGGGTCTGTGGCATCAGGCAGGCGTTGATGGGGTGGACTACGCCCACAAGGAGACATTCGAGTGGACGTCGATGATCCGCCTGCCGGAGTTCGTGACGAAAGCTGAGTTTGACTGGGCTGTGCAGGAAGCGACCGCCAAAAAACGGAAGGATTTTTCAAAGGTTGAATTCTTCCATTATGACGAGGGGCTTTGTGTTCAGTGTCTGCACCTTGGTCCATACGACAATGAGCCGGAAACACTGCGCCAGATGGACGCCTTTGCGGAGGTGCAGGGATATGAGGTTGACTTTGCAGCCCGACGCCACCATGAGATCTATCTCTCCGACCCTCGCCGCACGGTTCCGGAAAAATGCAAGACAGTCCTGCGGCACCCAATTCGAAAAAAATAAATCCGGTCAAATCCACAAAAGATGTCGATTTTGGTTGTGAAATGTGCTATACTATTCTTATCTATAAAAGCACACCTGCAACAGGGAGGAGAATATCATGCAGCACGAAACCGTGATCGTTCTGGATTTCGGCGGCCAGTACAACCAGCTGATCGCCCGCCGCGTCCGCGAGAACAATGTCTACTGTGAAATCTATTCCTACAAGACGGATCTGGCACTGATCAAGGCCAAGAACCCGAAGGGCATCATCTTCACCGGCGGCCCCAACAGCGTCTATCTGGAGGATTCCCCGACGATCGACCCGGAGATCTTCAACTGGGGTGTGCCCATCCTGGGCATCTGCTACGGCAGCCAGCTGATGATGCACCTGCTGGGCGGTCATGTCTGCCGTGCACCGGAGCGTGAATACGGCAAAACGGAGGTCTTCGTGGACAATTCCAGTAAGATGTTCGCGGATGTTCAGCCCTCCACCATCTGCTGGATGAGCCACAATGACTACATTGAGCAGGCAGCACCCGACTTCCGGATCACGGCGCATACGGTGAACTGCCCGGTGGCCGCTGCGGAAAATGCAGAGAAGGGCCTGTATGCCGTCCAGTTCCATCCGGAAGTCCTGCACACCGCCGAGGGCAAGAAGATGCTGCACAACTTCGTGTATAACGTCTGCGGCTGCACGGGCGACTGGAAGATGGACTCTTTCGTGGAGAACAACGTCAAGGCCCTGCGGAAAGAGATCGGAGACGGCAAGGTGCTGTGCGCTCTGTCCGGCGGCGTGGATTCCTCGGTCCTGGCAGCTATGCTGGCCAAGGCGGTCGGCAAGCAGCTGACCTGCGTTTTCGTGGATCACGGCCTGCTCCGCAAGAACGAAAAGGAAGAGGTCTGCGCCGTCTTCGGCCCCGGCAACCCCAACTTTGATATCAACTTCGTCTGCGTGGATGCCCGTGAGCGTTACTTTGGCAAGCTGGCAGGCGTCACAGAGCCGGAACGCAAGCGCAAGATCATCGGCGAGGAGTTCATCCGCGTCTTCGAGGAAGAGGCCAAGAAGATCGGCAAGGTGGATTTCCTGGCACAGGGCACCATCTATCCCGACGTTGTCGAGAGCGGTCTGGGCGGCGAGTCCACCGTCATCAAGAGCCACCACAATGTCGGCGGCCTGCCCGACACGGTGGACTTCAAGGAACTGGTCGAGCCTCTGCGCAACCTGTTCAAGGACGAGGTCCGTCAGGTCGGCCGTGAGCTGGGCCTGCCGGAGTATCTGGTCAGCCGTCAGCCGTTCCCCGGCCCCGGTCTGGGCATCCGCATCATCGGCGAAGTGACCCCCGAAAAGGTCGCCATCGTGCAGGACGCAGACGCTATCTGGCGCGAGGAGATCGCGAAGGCCGGTCTGGACAAGGAAATCAACCAGTATTACGCAGCTCTGACCAACATGCGCAGCGTCGGTGTTATGGGTGACGAGCGCACGTATGACTACGCTGTGGCTCTGCGTGCTGTCACCACCACCGACTTCATGACTGCCGAAAGCTATAACATGCCCTGGGATGTCCTGGGCACTGTCACCAGCCGCATCGTGAATGAGGTCAAGCATGTCAATCGCGTGTTCTACGATTGCACCGGCAAGCCGCCCGCCACGATCGAGCTCGAGTAATCTGCAAACCCTGAAAAGTATTGATGCAATGCAATATTTTGAGAGTCAAAAGGCTCTGTGATACTGCTTTGATACTATCAGGCGATTATTCACAAAGAGAGACATGAGAATGCCCTCTGAGAAACGGTAAGTTTTTCAGAGGGCATTTTTGTGTCTTTTATTCTTTACGCCACTTTTTCTTCGGCTCGTAGCGTCCGCAGTCGTCGGCGGTCTGAGGCCAGTTGAGCTTCCATTCCAGATACTCTTCCTTGGTGATCTCGCCCTCCCGGAGCTGCTTCTTGCGAAGCTGCCACTCCTTTAAGAAATCATCCAGCAGGCGATAACGGAAACTGACAGCCATGTGCTTTTCCGGGAAATTCGGGTCTGTGGTGTCTGTGACCTCGTAGAGCCGGGTGCCGGGATAGTGCTCGTCCAGCTCGAACAGAGTGTACATCACATCCTCTGCAGCGTACAGGGTCGGCTCATAGAGGGAACGGTAGTTCACGTCCAGCACCTCCGCAATCTTGCGGAGCAGCTCTTCCTTGGGAGTGCGGGTGTTGCTTTCGTATTGTGCGATACGGATGTCTGCGCTCTTCTCCTCAAACCCGATAGCAATGCCCAGTTCTTTCTGGGTCATACCTCGGAGGTTGCGGGCACGTTTGATGCGGTCACCGACTGCCATGCGATTGCCTCCTGACTTAAACATATTTGTTGAACCTAGTATAGCACAGAAAAACAGGAGGTGCAATAGAAAATAAACAAAAAAGTTTAAGATTTTACCTGAAAACCTCTTGACTTAACGGAATGTGTTTAGTATAATGAGGATGCAAAAAGATAAGCAAAAATGCTTAGTAAAATTGAATGACCGCCAAACTGACCCAAACCGCCAAGACCTTCCGAAAGGAAGCGAGCGCTCCGTAAGGGGACGGCACAGCACCGCAAAGGGGATATGCCTGCCGGAAGTCAGCGAGGACGAAGCGGCACCGAAACGAAACCGACAAGGAAAGGACAAAAAATGGCAAACAGCATTTTTATCAAGGCAGACGAGCTGGCAAAGGAACTGGACATCTCCCAGGGTCTGGCGTACAAGATGATCGCCCAGTGGAACGAGGAACTGAAGGCCAAAGGCTACACGACCGTAGGAGGCCGGGTAAGCAGGAGGTACTATCAGGAGAAAATCTACGGGGCAGGGGAGGAGTGATAGGATGCCAGCCTACAAGGACAGCAAACAGGGCACATGGTACGCTTCCTTCTACTTCGAGAACTGGCAAGGTGTGAAGCAGAAAAAGCTGAAACGGGGATTTGCCACCAAGAAGGATGCTCTGGCGTGGGAGCGGGAGTTCCTTCTTCAACAGGCGGCAGACCTGACCATGACATTTGAAGCCTTTGTGGAAATTTATATCACGGACAAAAAGAAGCGACTCCGGGAAAACACATGGTTTACCAAGGAGCATATCATCCGAACGAAAATCTTACCGTATTTCAAAGAAAAACGGCTCAGCGAGATAAAGCCACGGGATGTGATCGCATGGCAGAACGAGATGCTGAACTACCGGGACAAAAACGGCAAGGCCTACTCGCCGACCTACCTCAAGACGCTGCATGGACAACTCAGTGCCATTCTGAATCACGCCGTCCGGTTCTACGGGCTGAAATCAAACGCAGCAGCCACAGCCGGGTGCATGGGGTCAGAAAAGCACAAGGAAATGCTTTTCTGGACAAAGGAAGAGTACCTCAAATTCGCAGAAGTCATGATGGACAAGCCGCAATCCTATTACGCTTTTGAGGTCCTCTACTGGTGTGGCATCCGGGAGGGCGAGCTGCTGGCTCTGACTCCGGCAGACTTCGACTTGGACAAGGGGCTGCTCTCCATCACCAAATCCTATCAAAGGCTGAAAGGCCGGGATGTGATCACCGACCCGAAGACACCCAAGAGCGTCCGTGTCATCCAGATGCCGCAGTTTCTGACGGACGAGATCAGAGACTACCTGAAATCCCTCTACAAAGTCCAGCCGGATCAGCGAATCTTTGAGGTGACCAAGAGCTACCTGCACCATGAGATGGACAGGGGAGCCAAGGAAGCCGGGGTGAAGCGGATACGAATCCACGACCTACGGCACTCCCATGTGTCGCTGCTGATTGAAATGGGCTTCTCGGCTTTGGCAATCGCTGACCGGGTAGGGCATGAGAGCGTGGACATCACCTATAAGTACGCACACCTCTTCCCCTCAAAGCAGCAGGAGATGGCGCAGAAGCTGGACATGGAGCGAAAGGAAGGGTGAAAATGGAACGGGTACTCGACAGGCAAGGCCGCTGGCGGAACAAGGTGGTGGCCTTCCGAATGTCACCAGAGGAGGATGCACTGCTGGATGCAAAGGTCAGGCTTTCGGGGCTGACCAAGCAGGAGTATATCATCCGCCGCCTGACAGACCGGGAAATCACGGTGGTGGGAAATCCAAGGGTCTATAAAGCCTTGCGAGGTCAGATGGAACTGATCTATCAGGAATTGCAGCGACTGGCAGTGGATGAAGAGATTCCGCCGGACCTGCTGGAAACGATTCAAATGGTGGCTCTGACGTTGAACGGACTTAAGGAGGAATGCGAATGACGGACAATAGAAAAACGACCGTACCGGGTGCATCTGTTGGCGCAGATGCGGTACAGCCGTCATGTAAAAAGCACACCAATATTATAACAAATTCGGACAAGAAAATCAATCTGCAAGCCGCGAAAAAAGCAAACAATTTCGGACTGAATACGGTATCAATGACCGAACTGTATGACACGGTCTATCCGCCGAGGAAACCAATTGTGAATGACCTGCTTTACAGCGGAACGTACCTCTTCGTAGGTGCGCCAAAGGTTGGCAAATCGTTCTTCATGGGGCAGCTTGCCTACCATGTGGCGATGGGACTTCCGCTGTGGGAGTACGAGGTGCATCAAGGCACCGTCCTCTATCTGGCTTTGGAGGATGATTACGCCCGGTTGCAGCGGCGGCTCTCCCGGATGTTCGGGGTGGAGGAGACCAGCAATCTCTACTTCGCAACGCAGGCCAAGTCCGTGAGCGAGGGACTTGACCAGCAGTTGGAAGGATTCATCCGGGAGCACCCGGATGTACGGCTCATCATCATCGACACCCTGCAGAAGGTGCGGGAGATCGGCGGTGACCGATACAGCTACGCCAGCGACTACGAGATCGTGACCAAACTGAAAACTTTCAGCGACAGGTACGGCATCTGCCTGCTGGTGGTTCATCACACCCGGAAGATGGAAGCCGAGGATAGCTTCGATATGATCTCTGGCACCAACGGTCTGTTGGGTGCAGCGGATGGCGCATTCATCATGCAGAAGAAGCGGCGCACAGACAACACCGCCCTGCTGGACATTGTGGGACGTGACCAGCCGGATCAGGAGTTGACGTTGGAGTTCAACCGGGAACGCTGCGTGTGGGAGTTCCAAGGAGCCGAAACGGAACTCTGGAAGCTGCCGCCCGACCCGCTTCTGGAAGCGGTGGCAAAGATGCTCAGCCCGGAACATCCAGAGTGGAGCGGTACGCCCACGGAGCTGCTGGAACGTCTGCCGGGTGTGAGCATACAGGCAAACATCTTGACCCGGAAGCTGAACGTGAGTGCCGACAGGCTCTACAACGACTATGGGATTCGGTACGAAAGCAGGCGCACCCATGAGGGCAGGGTGGTCAAATTAACGCTGGAAAATTCTGGGGCGTGACGATTCGTGACGGTTGTGACGGTATTTTTGCTACTATGTAAAATACCGTCACAATCGACACAACCGACACGGGATGGTGATAACGATGAAAAATGTGCAGATTTCGCAGGAACTTTTCGTCGCCTTGCTGCATTATCATTTGAGCGGCGAAAATGAGTACGAAGAGATTATTGAACAGGGCTTGGAGCAAAAACTGGATGCGATGCTGCGGCATGAGCTGTATGCCCAGTACAAGACAGCACCAACCGAGGAACAGCGGGAGCAGGCTCGGCAGGAGTATCTGGACAAACGAGGCGTGCCAGAAAGCTTCCGCTGGTGAGTTCCTCTATTGGCAGAGGACAGGAGCGTGTCACGCTCCTGTGAATGCAATCACGCAGGAAGGTGGTGTTGGACCGGGCAGCGACGAGATGCAGCGAACCCCCGTCCGCAGACGAAGGCCCCCGGCAAGGCGCAAAGGCATCTTTTGATGGACGGAACGTCTGTCAAAAGTGCTTTTGCGTTACTTTCGACGAAAGTAACAAAGCCTTTGCCGTGTCCGGCACCAGTACCTTCCACAGAGAAAGGACGTGCGATTGAAAAGAACCATTTCCGCAATGCGGGGTCCCGGCTCCCTCAACCATAACCGGAGAAGTTTCACCGCTGAAAACGTAGACCCGAAGCGCAGCAGTCTGAATGTCGTGTACCGGGATGAGCCGATTCAGAAGGTGTACCACGAACTGTTTGACGAGGCAGTGAAGCGTTACAATGCCAAGCAGAAGCGCAAGGACCGCTGTATCACCGACTACTATGAGCACCTGCGGACAGGCAAGCAGGAAAAGCTTTTCCATGAGCTGATCGTCCAGATCGGCAACAAAGATGATATGGGTGTCCTGACCGAGAATGGCGCACTGGCAAAGGAACTGCTGGACGAGTATATGCAGGGCTTCCAAGAGCGGAACCCGACACTGCGGGTGTTCGGGGCTTTCCTCCACATGGACGAAGCTACGCCCCATCTGCACATCGACTTCGTGCCGTATGTGTCCGGCTGGAAGGGCAAAGGACTGGACACCAAGGTTTCCCTGAAGCAGGCTCTGAAGGCCTTGGGCTTTGCAGGCGGCTCCAAGCGGGAATCTGAGCTGAACCAGTGGATCAACGCCGAGAAAGAGCAGCTTGCTGCCGTGATGGAGCGGCATGGCATCGAGTGGGAACAGAAAGGCACCCACGAAGAGCACCTGTCTGTGCTGGACTTCAAAAAGCAGGAGCGTAGTAAAGAGGTAGCGGCTCTGGAAGCTGCCAAGCAGGAGTGCCAGACCGACCTGACCGAGATGCAGGAACAGCTGGAAACAGCGCAGACAGCCGTAGAAGCCGCTGAACAGCGGGTACAGAAAGCAGAGCTGACCTACCAGAAGCAGAGCCAGAAGCTGAACAAGCTGGCTCCCATTATGGAAGGTTTGGAAAACCTGTCAGCACAATACTCCCAGCGGCCAGAAGAATGGGTGCCAGAAGCAGCCACATTTGAGACCGCCAAGAGCTATCGGGAGAAGAAGGCCATGCCGCTGATCCAGAAGTTGGTGAAGGTACTCTTTGCCCTCCATCGGAAGTACTGGGAGGTTAAGAACGAGAGGGATAAGTACCAGTATTTCTATCAGGACGAGAAGAAAGCTACCCGCCATTTGAGCCAGCAGCTGGAACAGGTAAAAGCTGAGAATTCGCAGCTCTATGCGATGAAACGTGATTTCAGGCGAGTATGGAACTATTTCGGTGCCGAAAAGATGCAGCAGGTCACTGGGTTTATGAGGGAGCAGGAGCAGACCACAGATAGGAGCCAGAAGAAGAGCAGACAGAACAGTGTAGAGCTGTAAGTATAGCAGACCCCCGTCAGCGAATGCTGGCGGGGGTCTGTACATATAAGTGATAATTCGACAAAAAATGCAATAGAAAGTTTTATCGGCTTGCAATCATGGAAAAGCTGTGGTACGCTTTACTAGAATAGTATAAAGGAAAAATATATTCTTTTTTGAAAAAGACACCATGATGTACCAATAGTGGTACATTTGCTATGTTAAAATGAAAGAAAACAATGCGGGAATCCGCATTTGATGGAGGAAATAAAAATGGTAGACACCAAAAAAGAACAGGAACGCGAAGAACTGCACCGTGCAATCTGGGCGATAGCGGATGATCTGCGCGGCGCAGTGGACGGATGGGATTTCAAGAGCTACGTTCTCGGTACGATGTTCTACCGTTATATTTCGGAGAACATTGCCAGCTACATCAATCAGGGCGAAATTGATGCAGGCAACCCGGACTTCCGCTATGAGGATATGCCTGATGCAGAGGCAGAGCAGGCACGGGAAGGGCTGGTACAGGAAAAAGGGTTCTTCATCCTGCCCAGTGAGTTGTTCTGCAATGTACGGGCAAAAGCGGCCAGCGATGAAAACCTCAATGAAACGCTGGAAACGGTGTTCCGGCACATTGAGGAATCCGCAAAGGGCAGCTCCTCTGAGGGACAGTTTGCAGGGCTGTTTGATGATTACGATGTGAACAGCAACAAGCTGGGCGCGACCGTTGCCAAACGCAATGAAAAGCTCGTGAAGCTGCTGAACGGCGTAGCAGATATGAACCTTGGAGATGTGAAAGAGCATGACATTGATGCTTTTGGCGATGCCTACGAATACCTGATGACCATGTACGCCAGCAATGCGGGCAAGTCCGGCGGCGAGTTCTTTACGCCTGCCGATGTTTCGGAGCTGCTGACCCGGCTGGGTACGGTAGGCAAGAAGGAAATCAACAAGGTATATGACCCGGCCTGCGGCTCTGGCTCGCTGCTGCTGAAGGCAGAAAAGGTGCTGGGACGGGACGCTGTGCGCAATGGCTTCTTTGGGCAAGAAATCAACATCACAACGTATAACCTGTGCCGTATCAATATGTTCCTGCACGACATTGAGTTTGACAAATTCGACATTGCCTGTGAGGATACGCTGACAAATCCGCAGCACTGGGATGATGAACCCTTTGAGCTGATCGTATCGAATCCGCCGTACTCCATCAAGTGGGCCGGTGACGAGAATCCGCTGCTCATCAATGACCCGCGTTTTGCTCCGGCTGGTGTGCTGGCTCCGAAGAGCAAAGCGGACTTAGCGTTTATCATGCACTCGCTGGCATGGCTGGCTTCCAACGGTACGGCTGCAATCGTCTGCTTTCCCGGCATCATGTACCGTGGCGGCGCAGAGCAGAAAATTCGCAAGTATCTGGTGGACAACAACTTTATTGACTGTATCATCCAGTTGCCGAGCAACCTGTTCTTTGGTACCAGTATTGCCACCTGCATCATGGTGCTGAAAAAGGGCAAAACGGACAATAAAGTGCTGTTCATTGATGCTTCTTCCGAGTGCGTCAAGGTGACGAACAACAACAAACTCACCCCGGAGAACATTAACAAAATAGTGGACACCTTTGCACAGCGGGCAGAAGAAGCACACTTCTCCCATCTGGCGGAGTATTCCGAGGTGCAGGAAAATGACTACAATCTGTCCGTTTCCACTTATGTGGAGGCTAAGGACACCCGTGAGAAGATCGACATTGTGAAGCTGAACGCTGAAATTGCGCAAATCGTAGCACGAGAAAATGAACTGCGGGCCGCCATTGACCAGATCGTGGCAGAAATCGAGGGCTAAGATGGAAAACAACAAGAAGGATTCTGCATTGGTACGTTCTTCTGCGGCGGAATACCTGACCTTTGTTGCATCCACAGGGGAGGACAAGGACAGCATCGAGATGCGCTACGAGGATGAAAACATCTGGCTGACGCAAAAGATGATGGCGACCCTTTACGATGTGGGGCTTCCGACCATCAATGAGCATATCAAAAAGATTTATGCTGACCATGAGCAGGACGAGGCGGCAACGATTCGGAAATTCCGAATAGTTCAAAATGAGGGTGGCCGACAGGTTACTCGCAGCGTGAACCACTATAATCTGCAAATGATTATTGCGGTCGGCTTCAAGGTGAACAACCAGCGGGCGGTGCGGTTCCGTGTCTGGGCGAACCAGATCGTGGAGCAGTACACCATCAAGGGGTGGGCAATGGATGAAGAGCGCCTGAAAAACGGTGGCACAGTCCTGACCAAGAAATACTTTGAAGAGCAGTTGGAGCGTATCCGGGAGATTCGCATTTCGGAGCGCAACTTCTACCAGAAACTCACTGACATTTACGCTACTTCGCTGGATTATGACCGCAATGCGCTGACCACAAAAGAGTTCTTTGCGAAGGTACAGAACAAGATGCACTATGCCGTGCATCGCCATACAGCGGCAGAGCTGATCTATGAGCGTGCCGATGCCGAAAAGCCGCACATGGGGCTTCACACATGGAAGGATGCTCCCAACGGCAAAATTAAAAAGAGCGATGTTTCGGTGGCGAAAAACTATCTGACCGAAGATGAAATGAAGTCCATGGAGCTGATCGTTTCGGCATACCTCGACCTTGCCGAGAACCGTGCCCGCCGTCATATCCCCATGACCATGGAGGACTGGGCCAAGCGGCTGGACATCTATTTGCAGGCAGATGATCTGGAAGTGCTGAAGGATGCAGGCAAAATCTCGGCACAGCTTGCAAAGATGCACGCCGAAACGGAGTTTGAAAAGTACCGTGTGGTGCAGGATCGGTTGTACCAGAGCGATTTTGACAGGTATTTGGAGGAAAACTTAGAGTAAAGATGAGCCTTGAGATTTGGAGTTTCGTAGTGGATGTGCTCTCATTGATTGCAACAGTTGTATTGACAGTTGCAATCTATTGGCTACAGCGCTCACATGAAAAAGAACGTGAGCAAATGGAAGTGGAGGCGCAGAAAAAAGCTGTTGCAGAAGCGGCAAGAGTTTTTCTGATTGATAATGAAGATGAAATAGAATGCTTGCCGTTGTCAGCGATTGCAAAAAGCCTGAATCTCAAAAGAAAGCATCATAGAGCGATAACGACTAAGTTTTTAAGATGTAGTGAGGAAGTCCAAAAGGAAATTCTGAAGCAAGCCAATTTTCAGCTAATAGAGGTTTCTAAAGAACAGGTGAGTGTTGCATTAAAACGACTAAAAGATGATATTAAGGTGTGCGGTTTTGGACGAGATACTTTATATGATGGGGCTAAATACTTTCATCGAGCGATGGAGTGTTATTCGGATGAAAAAATTGAAACCGTAAACCCGTACATATTTGAGGACATAAGGCGAACACACTTTTATCAAGGTGATTCACTCCAATTATTAAAAGACACGAGCTATAACGGAACGCTATACGGATATATGTATGATTACCTTCACTCCGCAGATTTGGGAAAATCCAAATGGCTACTGCAGCCACCAATTGATATGGTTTGGTTGCAATGTGATTTAGCTGGATGCCCAGAAGAAATAATGACATTCTGGACGATGCGAATCGTTATTGACTGTTGCCGGGTATTTGCTAAATCAGAAGAAGATATTATTTTCGATGAAGATTTGATTGAAACACAGGAAGATATGTACTATTATGCGGTGATGGCACTGTACAGTACCTATATTGCAAAGAAAGAAGAGGGTGCGAATGAGTAAGCTGGATGAAATGATTCGCGAGCTTTGCCCGGATGGTGTGGAATACAAAACATTGGGTGAAATTGCAGTCGATATTTATAGAGGTGCAGGAATAACGCGCGACCAAGTAACTGCTGAGGGAACGCCGTGTGTGCGATATGGTGAAATTTATACGACCTATGGCGTGTGGTTTGACAAATGCGTGTCGCATACAGATGAATCAAAATTGTTGAGTAAGAAATACTTTGAGCACGGAGATATTCTGTTTGCAATCACAGGAGAAAGCGTAGACGATATTGCGAAATGCTGTGTATATATAGGGCATGAGAAATGTTTGGCGGGTGGAGATATTGTTGTATTGAAACATAATCAGAATCCTAAATATTTGAGCTATGCATTAGCAACAACAGATGCGCGTCAGCAAAAGAGCAAAGGAAAAGTTAAAAGTAAGGTTGTTCATTCAAGTGTTCCTGCCATTCGTGAGATTAAAGTGCCAGTTCCACCGATTGAAATTCAGCGTGAAATTGTCCGAATTTTGGATGATTATACGGAGAATGTAACAGAACTACAAAGACAGCTTGCGGCAGAAATGACAGCTAGAAAGACACAGTATAGTTTTTATAGAGATAAGCTATTAACTTTTAACACGCCGGTAGAATGGAAGCCAATGGAAAAAGAATTTCCATTTATTCGGAATGGCTTTGTTGGAACGGTAACACCATATTTTACCGGTGAAGAACAAGGCGTGCGTTATTTGGAAGGAACCAACATCCATGATGGGGTGATTTCAGATAATGAAATTATATATGTTTCAAAAGAATTTCACCAAAAACATATTCGCAATGAATTAAAAGATGGCGATATTTTGATGGTGCAATCTGGTCATGTAGGCGAGTGTGCGGTTGTCGATGATAACTATGCAGGATCAAACTGTCACGCATTGATTATAATGAGTAATGCAGGACGTTGCAATTCGAGATTTGTAATGCATTATTTAAGATCAACAGAGGGAAAAGCTGGACTGAAAAAGATAACAACTGGTGGAACAGTTAAACATATATTGGCTTCAAATATGAAGAAATTTATGATTCCTGTTCCTCCTCTTGATGTCCAAAACCGCATTGTAAATGTGCTAGACAATTTTGAGAAAATCTGTTCTGACCTCAATATTGGCTTGCCTGCTGAAATCGAAGCCAGGCAGAAGCAATATGAGTATTACCGCGATAAACTCTTGACATTTGCAGAAACCGGCAACACAATTTTGAGCAGAGCAGAGCAGAGCAGAGCAGAGCAGAGCAGAGCAGAGCAGAGCAGAGCAGAGCGCTGATTAAGCTCTTGCAGTATGTGTTTGGTTATACAGTTGTTTCTCTGCAAGATATAGTAAAGAAAAGCTGTTCTGGCGGAACACCGAAAAAAGGCGTATCAGAATATTACGAAGGTGGAAATATTCCTTGGTTGAGGACGCAGGAAGTTGTATTCCGGGATATTTGCAAGACGGAGTGCTTCATTACGGAGAGTGCAGTAAAAAATTCTGCGGCAAAGTGGATTCCAGAGAACTGCGTAATAGTTGCAATTTCGGGCGCGACTGCTGGAAGATGCGCAATCAATAAAATTCCGCTGACAACAAACCAGCATTGTTTGAATCTTGAAGTTGACCCAGAAATGGCATTGTACAGATATGTGTATTACTGCATCTGTGCAAAGCAGGAAGAACTTCTTGCGAAAAAGGAGGGCGCACGTGGGGATTTGAACTCGACAAGAATTTTAAGTTTGCAAATTGATCTCCCATCGATTGAAGAACAGAAACGGATCGTTTCTATCCTTGACCGTTTTGATACAATCTGCAATGATTTGACCAGCGGCTTGCCCGCAGAGATTGAAGCAAGACAAAAGCAGTACGAGTATTATCGGGATAAGCTTTTGACATTCGAAGAAAGAGGATGATGGTTGTGGGATTAGAACAAGTGGCCTCAGTTGTTATATCATTGATATCTCCAGTAGCAGTTGCTGCTGTGACTGCTTTTCTGACATCCAGGAACGCTAGAGAAAATGAAATGAGAAAGCTCCTCCATGAGAAAAGACTTGAATTGTACATGAGCTTTTATGAACAAGTGGAGCGATGCTTAAAGAACAGACAAATTGTCTTTGAACAGGAATATTTTCAGAAGATTGGGACTTACAAAGCGAAAATGACTTTGATGGCCTCAGAAAACACAAGAAAGGCATTTGACGAATTCTTTTGGTTCATTCGGCAAAAGTGGACGGATTATCATAAATATTCCTTGGAAAATGATCCTGCGTTCGACGAAAGTCGCCACCATACGACATATGATGAAAATGGAAACGAATCGGAATGGGTAGATGTTAGTCGGGAAGAATTGGATGCCTTTAATGATGAAATTCGGCGATATAAGAAAACAAATAAACCGGCGAAAGAAGTCATAGAAAAATATGCGGAAGAAATATATCAGTCTATGAGAAATGATTTGGGAAGCAATCTGAAGTAGGAGGAATTTGAAATGTCCTTTTTCAATATCGTTGCGGCTACCAATGAGGATACCGTTGTTGCTACCTATGAACCCTCCAAGGTGCGCTCTGACAGCTACCAGAGTGAGGCGGAGTTGGAAAAAGAGTTTATCCGGCTGTTGTGCGAGCAGGGTTACACCTATCTGCCGCTACATACCGAGGATGAACTGATTGCCAACCTCCGCAGTCAGTTGGAAGAGCTGAATCACTACCAGTTTTCCGATACGGAATGGCAGCAGTTTTTCAGTGATGTGATTGCCAACCCCAACGAGCATATTCCCGAAAAGACCCGAAAGATTCAGGAAGACAATGTGCAGGTATTGCACCGGGATGATGGAAGTTCCAAAAATATCACACTGATCGACAAAAAGAACATCCACAACAACCGCCTGCAGGTCATCAACCAGTATGAGGTAAAACAAGCAGACGGCGCACGGCATGATAACCGCTACGATGTGACGATTCTGGTCAACGGCTTTCCGCTGGTTCATGTGGAACTGAAGCGGCGCGGGGTGGCCATCCGGGAGGCGTTCAACCAAATCAACCGCTATCAGCGGGATTCGTTCTGGGCGGGCTGCGGCTTGTACGAGTATGTGCAGATTTTCGTGATCTCCAACGGCACAAATACCAAGTACTACTCCAACAGCACCCGCTACAATGCCATCAAGGATGCCAAACACGGCAAGATGAAAAAGGAAAAGACCAGCAATAGCTTTGAATTTACCTCCTACTGGGCCGATGCGAATAACCGTGTGCTGACGGATCTGATCGACTTTACCCGGACATTCTTTGCAAAGCACACGATCCTGAGCGTGCTGACCCGGTACTGCATCTTTACCTCAGAAAAGATGCTGATGGTGATGCGTCCATACCAAATCACGGCAACGGAGCGGATTCTGAACCGCATCGAGATCGCCAACAACTACAAAAAGTATGGCAGCATCGAAGGCGGCGGCTACATCTGGCACACCACTGGCTCCGGCAAGACGCTGACTTCGTTCAAAACGGCACGGCTGGCATCGCAGTTGCCCTACATCGACAAGGTGTTGTTTGTGGTAGACCGCAAGGACTTGGACTACCAGACCATGAAGGAATATGACCGCTTCGAGAAGGGCGCAGCAAACTCCAACACCAGCACCACGATTCTGAAACGCCAGTTGGAAAACCCGGAAGCTCATATCATCATTACCACCATCCAGAAGCTGGCAACCTTTATCAAGAAAAATCCGGGGCATGAGGTCTACCAGAAGCACGTTGTGATCATCTTTGACGAGTGCCATCGCAGCCAGTTCGGTGATATGCATAAAGCCATTGTCCACAATTTCAAAAAATACCACCTGTTCGGCTTTACTGGAACGCCGATTTTTGCAGTCAATGCAGGAACTTCTACTGACCCACGTTATTTTACCACGGCACAGACCTTTGGCGACCAGCTGCATACTTATACCATCGTGGATGCCATCAATGATAAGAATGTGCTGCCGTTCCGTGTGGACTACATCAAGACGATGGACGCAGAGCCGGACATGGACGATAAACAGGTTTGGGACATTGACCGGGAAAAGGCGTTCATGGCTCCCAAGCGCATTTCGCTGGTGACCAAGTACATCCTTGACCACTTCGACCAGAAAACCTATCGGGGAGACAAATCGTATGAGTTTAATCTGCTGACGAATGTGGCAGAGGTGGCCTCTGCCCAGCGTGGTGCAGTGGAGGAAATCAAGCAAAAACAGCGCGTCAGCGGTTTTAATTCGATTTTCTGCGTGGCATCTGTGCCGATGGCAAAGCTGTATTATCAGGAGTTCAAAAAACAGATGGCGACAGACCCGACCAAGCGGCTGCGCATTGCTACCATTTACAGCTATGGAGCCAATGAAGCGGAAACGGATGGCATTCTGGACGAGGAAAACCCAGAAGATACCTCCAACCTTGACCAGAGCAGCCGGGATTTTCTGGACGCAGCCATTCAGGATTACAACGAGATGTTCCATACGAACTACTCGACCGATGGCGAACGGTTCCAGAACTACTACAAGGATGTATCGCTCCGCATGAAGAACAAGGAACTTGACCTGCTGATCGTGGTCAATATGTTCCTGACGGGCTTCGATGCCACGACCCTGAACACCCTTTGGGTGGACAAAAACCTGAAGATGCACGGTCTGATTCAGGCGTTCAGCCGGACGAACCGTATCTTGAACAGCATCAAGACCTTTGGCAATATCGTCTGCTTCCGCAATCTGCAGAAGCGGGTAGATGCGGCTATCTCGCTGTTCGGAGATAAAAATGCGGGTGGCATCGTTCTGTTGCGCAAATATGCGGACTACTACCACGGTTATATGGACGAGCAGGGAAAATACCATCAGGGTTATACAGACATGATCGATGACCTGACGCAGAAGTTCCCGCTGACAGAGCCGCAGATCGTCGGAGAGCAGAACCAGAAAGACTTTATCGTGCTGTTTGGCGCACTGCTGCGGATGCGGAACCTGCTGTCCTCCTTTGATGATTTCAAAGGCAACGAGATGATCTCGGAACGGGATTTACAGGACTACTTAGGCCGCTATCAGGACTTGCGAGATGAATGGCGCAATAAGAAGCACGATGAAACCAAAGAGGACATCACGGATGATGTGGTGTTCGAGGTGGAGCTGATTCGGCAGGTCGAGATCAACATTGACTACATTCTGATGCTGGTCAAAAAGTACCATGACACCCATTGCGATGACAAAGAGGTGCTCATCACGATTCGCAAGGCGATTGATGCCAGCCCGGAACTGCGCAGCAAAAAGCAACTGATTGAAACCTTTATTGCAGGTGTCAACGATGTGGATGATGTGATGGCAGAGTGGAACACTTATGTGTCCGAACAGCGGGAGAAAGAGCTTGCAAAGATCATCCAAGAGGAAAAGCTGAAGGAGCCGGAGACACGCAAGTATCTGGCCAATGCGTTCCGTGATGGTGAAATCAAAACTGTGGGCACCGATATTGACAAGCTGATGCCGCCTGTTTCCCGCTTTGGCGGCGGTGGCCGTGCGCAGAAGAAGCAAGGCGTGATCGATAAGCTGAAGAGCTTCTTTGATAAGTTCTTTGGGATTGGTGGAAGTTCATTTGAGGAGGGAAAACATGACTAAATGGTATAGAGGATAGTACTATAACGGTAACATCGATAATGGTGAGTAGAGAAAAATGGATATTTTTTCAACCAGAGAATTGGCAACGGCTTTTTGGGTCGGTGCGATTTTGATAGCTGTAGGAATGGCTATAGTTACCAATAAAAAGATAAGGCAGGGGTTTATAGGAGTTCTGAAATGCTTCTTCAACAGGAAGCTAAGGAAATTATGGGAAATATATTTCTTGTACATCGGAATAATCACGCTGATGTTTTCAAGGTCTCCAATATGGAAAAATATATATTTAAAAGATATTATTCTTTGGACGCTTTTTTCTGGATTGACTATTTGTATGAATGCAGTCGCTGGCGAAGCTGACGAAAAGTATATATCTAAAGTCCTTAAAGACAATATCAGATTTACTGTAGTCACGGAATTTCTATTGAGCACTTTTACATTTAGTTTTTGGGTTGAATTGATAATAATTCCGATAACAACAGTTATTGTGTTGTTCGATACAGTTGCAGAACATAAAAGTGATGCAATAGCAGTACATAAGCTATTGCAGGATATGATGGCCTTTGCTGGACTATGTGTGATACTTCAAACAGTGAGAGTGGGAATTCTGGAATATCGAGAACTTAATGTGATAAATACATTAGTGAGTTTCTTTATTCCAATTGTCTATTTACTTCTTGTCACACCGCTAGAGTATGCATTTGAACTATATTCGAAATACGAAATGCTATTTATACAGATGCATTTTAAAGAGCCGCGGGATAAAAAAGTGAAACGAAAAAGACACTTGAAGGTGATAAAAGCGTGCGGATTATCCGTTAGGAAAATTATACTGTTTCAAAAACAGTGCATACCACGAATGTATGTTTCAATGTCTGATTCGGAATTTGAGGCGTTGATAAGTCAGTTGGAAGAGATTTGTCTATAAAGTTAAAAGCTTGAAAATGTGTGAGCAATCGATTATAATATTGATAGAGGGTTCATTGGTTGTGTGATACTATCCTGATACTAAAAAATCAGCAAGCCACATCTAGCACAGCAATCTCATGAAAAAGTGAACATTCAAGAATAGCATTACTAAACAAATTTGTTTAGTAAGAATCCGAACTTACCGAGCTCGAATAATGGAATACGAGAAAATAAAACGTGTCTACGACTGAAAAATGATGAATTTCGGAAGAATGACATCACTTTGACATCACCTGCGGCAAAAAGCACCTGCTGGACGCGCCGGGAAATGGTAGTACAGTTTATTATCGAAGAATAATTTGAAAGCCCCGGAAAGTAACGAGAAATCGAAACTTTCCGGGGCTTTTTTGACATCGTGACATCACAAAACGGGCCGTGACATCACCTGTTTTCGGCCTAGCCGAGTGACATCAAATCAGAGTCATCGTTGTTAGAAGTGGGGGAGCCGATGGCCTCCAGCTTCGACACAAGCTCCTGCTGCTTGTTAGGGTACAAATGGGCATATGAGGGAGCAGGAGCAGACCGCAGATAAGAGCCAAAAGAAGAACAGGCAGAACAGCGCAGAGCTGTAAGATGGGATAGCATAGCAGCCCCCGCCAAAATCCACTGGCAGGGGCTGTACATATAGGGGTGACTCTTCGGAATTTCCGAACAGTTCAGAGCAGTTGTTAAGGGATGCTTAATAACTCGGGCAGTCTGTCAACTATCCGGGATTTTCGGATGGTTCGAGTTTGGCGATGGCAACCATTAAGAAAAACTTAATGGTTGGACGCACTAGAGGAAATAAAAAGATATAAAGATATAATTTCGAATTAAAGTTCCTCGAAAGACACCATAGAGGAAAGCGGGTTTCTCATTTTTTCATGGCGATCTGCGGACAGAGCCTTTTCACGAGAGGTGTCGGCGTAGCCGAGGACAAGGATGTTGACCGGTTCAAGGTTGTCGGGAATCTTAAATTCAGCCTTCAGGATGTCCGGCTTGAAATAGCATACCCATACGCTTCCTAAACCTAAGTAGGTTGCTTCCATCATCATGTGGTCGGTAATGATGCTTGCATCAATATCGGTCAGCTTTTTACCATCAAAGGGACGTGTCCAGACCTTATTTGTATCGATGCAAACGATAATTGCCAGCGGCGCACCATAGATATTTGTGGCCTTTCCAATTTTACGAAGGCCCTCATCACTCTGCACTACAATCAGGTGTTGAGGCTGACAATTACCACCTGTGGGTGCAACATGAGCTGCCTCTAAGATGGCATCCAGCTTTTCCTTCTCAACCTTCTGCTTTGTGTAAGAGCGTACACTATACCGTTTCTTTGCAAGTGACAAAAAATCCATAATGTGATCGTCCTTTCTGGAAGTGTAAGTTTGTGTAGGGTCTTGATAATTCAATCAGCCTATGCTATGATTTTATCAGCTGTTTTCAAAAAAGCAAGAACGTACTTTTTTGTTATATACTACCCAAAAAGATAGTACAAGGAAGAGAAAAATGAAATGTCCAAGTACCTTTAGCTGCCCGGTTGAAGCAACCCTTGATTTGATTGGTGGGAAATATAAAGCACTTATCCTATGGCACTTGATTGATAATACCTTGCGTTTTAACGAGATAGGAAAGCTGATTCCAAAAGCTACACCCAAAATGCTGACACAGCAGCTTCGGGAGCTTGAAAACGATAACCTGATTACTCGGAAAGTCTATCCTGTTGTGCCGCCGAAGGTGGAATATTCGCTTAGCGATTTTGGAAGAAGCATCATTCCTATTTTGGATGCGATGTGTAAATGGGGAGAAAACTATCTGGCAGATGCAAGCAAGAAGTAATCCTTAAAATACAGTTGCATCCTGAACGTAAATACGTTATAATACTCACAGAGATCCCGCTGGTTGCGTGATACTATCCTGATACTAAAAAATCAGCAAGCCACATCTAGCACAGCAATCTCATGGAAAAGTGAACATCCAAGAATAGACTTACTAAACAAATTTGTTTAGTAAAAATCTAAGCTTACCGAGCTCGAATAACGTTTCACAAAAATCAATCCCAAGCCCCCGCCAGCAGGTGTTGGCGGGGGCTTGTGCATCCAGCGGGCCTTGATAAGTTGCGCGGCGTATGCTATGATTTTAGCAGTCATAATGTGTTCCGCTGCGACGTCCCGCCATTCAGCGCGGGCTGCGGATGGCCAATCGCCGCCGCAAGCCCGACCGGAAACGGCTCGGACGGCCCAGCATGAGAAAGGGAGAGAAACCATGGCACAAACGATTCGAACCGCAGTCGAGCAGGATCTCGACGCCATTGCAGCGGTGGAGGCAGAGTGCTTCCCGGCGGCAGAGGCGGCGACCCGTGCAGAATTTGCCGAGCGGCTGCGGTATTATGGAAATCATTTCTGGCTCCTGTGGGAGGACGAAACACTCGCAGCCTTTGTGGACGGCATGGTCACGGACGCGGCAGACCTGACCGATGCAATGTACGCAGATGCCTCGCTCCACAACGAAAACGGTGCATGGCAGATGATCTTTGGGGTCAACACGCTGCCGGAATACCGGCGGCGCGGCCTGGCTGGGCAATTGCTGGAAACGGCCATTGCGGAGGCAAAACAGCAGGGAAGAAAGGGCCTTGTGCTCACCTGCAAGGACAAACTGGTGCATTATTACGCCCGATTCGGTTTTGTCAGCGAGGGCGTTTCCGGGTCTGCACACGGCGGCGTGACATGGTATCAGATGCGGTTGACGTTCTGAATGCTATCAAATTCCGCTCCTTTTAGAACGGTCAAAAATGAATCTTTTTCTCTTCTGAAACGTCATGCGACTCCTCCCCAATGGGGGAAAACTGTGATATAATAATTCTGTTGTGCCCGGCTGCAAGCTGCAAAAGGCAGACCGGGGCAAATGGATTACAGAGGAGAACATTTTATCATGGAACGTGAGACCCTAAAATCGCGGCTGGGCTTCATCCTGCTCTCGGCGGGCTGTGCCATCGGCATCGGCAATGTCTGGAAATTCCCCTATATGGCGGGGCAGGGCGGCGGCGGTGCCTTCGTGCTGTTCTATCTGCTGTTCCTCATCATTCTGGGCCTGCCCATTATGACCATGGAGTTTGCAGTGGGCCGCGCCAGCCGCAAGAGCCCGGTGCGCGCCTATCAGGCGCTGGAAAAGCCGGGCCAGAAGTGGCACATCCACGGCTATTTCACCCTCATCGGCTGTTATCTGCTGATGATGTTCTACACCACCGTTGCAGGCTGGATGCTGCACTATTTTTACATGACTGCCACCGGAAAGCTGGCCGGTCTGAATGCAGACCAGGTATCAAATGCCTTCAGCGAGATGCTGGCAAGCCCCGGCATCATGGCGTTCTGGATGATCTTCGTGGTGGCGTTCGGTATCTTGGTCTGCGCCAAGGGCCTGCAGAATGGTCTGGAGCGGGTGACCAAGGTCATGATGATCGCTCTGCTCGTCATCATGGTCATTCTGGCTGTCAACAGC
Organism: Faecalibacterium sp. AF28-13AC; assembly: GCF_003478405.1. Taxonomy (NCBI): domain Bacteria; kingdom Bacillati; phylum Bacillota; class Clostridia; order Eubacteriales; family Oscillospiraceae; genus Faecalibacterium; species Faecalibacterium sp. AF28-13AC. The sequence goes on from NZ_QUFG01000001.1 coordinate 528,839, forward strand.
CTGTTCATGCCCGGCGCTAAGGAGGGCCTGCACTTCTATCTCGTGCCGGACTTTGCTCGCTTGAAAGAGGTCGGCGTGGTCAATACGCTGGTGGGCGCCATGAATCAGGCTTTCTTCACCCTGAGCCTTGGCATCGGTGCCATGTCCATCTTCGGCAGCTACATCGGCAAGGAACACGCTTTGCTGGGCGAGTCCATCCGCATCGTGGCGCTGGATACCTTCGTGGCCATCACGGCTGGCCTCATCATCTTCCCGGCCTGCTTCACCTACGGTGTGGACCAGACCGCCGGCCCCAGCCTGATCTTCATCACCCTGCCCAACATCTTCGCCAACATGGCGATGGGTCGGCTGTGGGGCAGTCTGTTTTTCCTGTTCATGGCCTTTGCGGCGCTTTCTACCGTGCTGGCCGTCTTCGAGAACATCATCTGCTGCGGCATGGAGCTGACCGGCTGCTCCCGCAAAAAGTCCAGCCTTGTGAACCTGTTCCTCATCGCAGCGCTGTCCATGCCCTGTGTGCTGGGGTACAATGTGTGGAGCTGGGACGGCTTTGCGATTTTCGGCGGTGCGGTGCTGGATTTTGAGGACTTCCTCGTCAGCAATCTGTTCCTGCCGCTGGGCTCGCTGGTCTATCTGCTGTTCTGCGTTTCCCGCTGCGGCTGGGGCTGGAAGAACTACAAACAGGAAGTCAACACCGGCGAAGGCCCCAAGATGCAGGACTGGATGCGCGGCTATCTGACCTATGGTCTGCCGCTGATCGTTCTGTTCATCTTTGCCTTCGGCCTCTACGACAAATTCTTTGCGTAATGTACATTCGAAAGGGCGGACTCTTCGCATCGGGGAGCCCGCTTTTTTCAAAAGAAGGGGACACCGATCATGCACATGTTGATCTGTGATGACGACGCGCGGTTTGCCGCACGGGTGGAGCAGCTGGTCCGGGCCTGTCTCGGCCAGCGGGAGATCCCGGCGGAGATCGTGGTCTGCACCAGCGGCGAAGAAGCACTGGCCGTGCCGGATCTGGAGCTGTATCAGGTGGCGCTGCTGGATGTGGATCTGGACACCATGAACGGCATCTCGCTGGGGCGTCAGCTGCGGGAGCGCAGCCCGGAGATCTGCCTGATCTACATTTCGGCCTATCTGGAATTTGCCCCGGAGGGCTACACGGTCCAGGCGTTCCGGTACATCCTCAAACGGGATCTGGAACGGATGCTGCCCAGCTGCCTGGAGGCGCTCTTCCACGAGAAGATTGCCCGCAGCCGCAAGGTGCTGACCATCCGGCAGAACCGCACCAGCATCGAGTTGCCCTACGACAGCATCTACTGCCTGGAAAGTGACCTGCGCAAGGTCAATGTCTATGGGGATGTGCCGCATCAGCCGCTCTGCTCCTATTACGGCAAGCTGACCGATCTGCCGCAGGCGCTGTTCGAGAACGGCTTTCTGCGGGTGGGGCGGAGCGATGTGGTCAACATGCGCTACATCCGCCAGATCAGCGGGTACAAGGTCACGATGCGCAACGGGGTGGAACTGAGCGTCAGCCGGAACGGCTATGCGGCCATCCGGGAGACCTATCTGGAATGGAAGGGGCAGTTTGGCGATGAATGAGATATCCTGGTTCTTCATCGGGCACATGGTCTGCGTGTCGCAGTGGGCCGCCTTCCTGCTGGTGAATCGCGCTTACCTCGGCAAAGGGCGGGTGAAGCATGTCGGGTTCTGGAGCGTTGTTCTGGTGGCCGGGATGCTGGCGTTCAGTCTGATCTTCCAGATCGGCTTTTTCACGCTGGAGACCGTCTGGTGGAATGTGGGCTATGTTCTGCTGTCCACCCTGCTGTTCGGCGGGACGCTGCCCCAGAAGCTGACCGCCGCCCTCATCAACGGCACCATGTGCCTGCTCTCCGAAAACACGGTCCGCTATGTGGTCTCCTGGGTGACCGGAACGTCGCTTCAGGTGGCCTGGCAGCGGCCCGGATGTCTGGTGACCATGACGCTCACGAACCTCATCGTGGGCGTGGTGGTGGCCTATTTCTCGCACCAGTGGAAGGATGAGCGGGCGCTCGAATCCCCGCAGGCGCTGGTCATGTCCTTTTTTCCCGGCATCGTCGTGGTGCTGAACGTAGTCCTGATGCTTTCGGCGAAGGACGAACCCGCCGACTCCCTCATGCTGCTGCTGACGCTGGGCCTGACGGTGGCGGTGCTCCTCCACATGTACATCGTCCAGATGTTCAATCAGCAGATGGCCCGGCAGCAGGAGCTTCATGTGCAGACGGCGCTGGAGCGGGAGCGGGCTGAAGCGCTGATGGACTCCTACACCACCCAGCGCCGCCTGACCCACGAGTTCACCAACCACATCGAGGCGCTGACGCTCTTGCTGCAACAGGGCGAATACGAGGAAGCCAAAGCGTACCTTGCCACGGTCACAAAGATCATCGCGGCCCATACCACCATCATGAACACGCACAATCCGCTGCTGGATGCGCTGCTGAGCAAAAAATACGAGGAGGCCACCCGCAAGGGGGTCATGCTCTACTTTGATCTGCCTGACCTGCGGGCGATCCCGCTCGAAAAGACCGACCTTGTGATGGTCGTCGCCAACCTGCTCAACAACGCCATCGACGCTGCCGCCCAGGCCGACCCGCCGGAAGTCTATTTCCGGATGCGGAAAACGGAGGAGGAACTGCTGCTGTCCGTTCGCAACCGGGTCCGGGAGGATCTGGACCTGCCGGACGGTCAGCTCCCACGCAGCACCAAAAAGGAGCCGGGCCACGGCATCGGCCTGTGGAATGTGACGGATGTGCTCCGCAAGTATCAGGGTGAGTACGCCATCAGCTGCCGGGATAAATGGTTCCGGTTTACCTGTTCGGTGCCGGTACACAGAATATGACATCCTCCCCCGCAGAATATGACATTTTGCGTGAAATTTGGGGGAATATTTGCTATAATTTAGGCAGGAATAAGGCAGAGAGCCAAGAACGGCGCATTGCGGCCGGAGCGATCCGGAAGCGCGGAACGGGCTCATACGGCACCGCAGAGCGTGTGGCGGTGCAGGCGGCCTTGTCTGGTAAAAGTCCTGACGAAGCTCTTGACGGTGATCGGGGGATTGCTGTTCATAGAGACTCTTCCAAATGCTGCTTCTTCCGGCATCGTTGTGTGGGAACGGGGTGCCGGAGCAGAGAGGCAGCAGCGATGAGAGCTTCGGATGGGACTTTTTTTGTTTGAGATCAGGCCGGAGCCCTTGTCAAAGAGGCTCCGGTCTTTTATAATGGAAAAAATGGATTTGCCAGAAACAAGAAAGAAGGAACCTGATATGGATCTGCCGGAAAAGAAACAGCGCTGGGTCTTTCATGCGGACGCTCTGCCCCAGCCCGCAGGCGCGGGGGTCACCCGCCGGGTGCTGGCCTATACCGACGGCCTGATGTGCGTGGAAAACACGTTTGAAAAGGGTGCAGTGGGAGCGCTGCACCACCACCCGCACACCCAGATCACCTATGTGGTGTCGGGAGCGTTCGCGTTCACCGTGGACGGTGAGACCAGAACGGTCTACGCCGGGGACACCATCTTGAAAGAAGACGGCGTCGAGCATGGCTGTGTCTGCACCGAAGCGGGCATCCTGCTGGATATCTTCACCCCCATGCGGGAAGATTTCGTCAGGTGAAACGGTTTGGAGCTTTTTGTAACCGTATGGAATGAAGCACATCCTGAACAACCGTACCGGAATTTATATTACGAACAACCAGATGAAGGAAGCAATGTGGACTCTGGGATTCCGACCGACAAAGATCAATACTCTGAACTGGACGTTCAAGATCAAAAAGAGATCTCCGATTTTCAGCGACAGGTCGATGGCAGACTGGACATGCTGATGCTCGGCAGTCCTACGACATACGCAAAAGGCTGGTCGGCTGCGCCGGGGGGAGGGGCGGTCATAATCTCTGTGAGAAAAAATACGGAGACCGGTGGCCCCTTTTCCATAAAAATTCGCAAATTGGGTAGGGTGGGGGTCTAATCCGTTTCGGCGCAAAATGAAATAGGAGAATGGAGCAGCATCGGACTGCTTCAAGAATATAGAAAAGGGCATGGAAAACGTGAGTTTTAGCGGTTTTCGTGTCCTTTTGCTTCTTCAAAAAACAGTATAAGTGCCCACAATATAAAACTCAAAAGAATAAGCCGCCAGTGTACCGTGTGATGGATTTCACATGATACGCTGACGGCGTTTTTTGCGTTATAGGGGGATGACATCTAAATCCTACACTGGATACCCCAAGATACCTGAGTTGCCGGATTTGCTGTTAGCCCAAATATCTAATCCAGAAACTCAATTATCTGCTACCCCTGTGGCTACGATTTAGATATTGCCCAAATTCTCAAAAACCGCCCTCGACCTGTTTCCAAGGACGAGAACGGTTCAGACTGTAAAATGATGTCCGAACGATATTGAACGAATCACCGCACGATATTACTGCACTTTTGACATCAAGAGTACACACTCAACGGTTGATTGCGATTCCAAGGGAAATTCTCGAATCTCTTTTCCATTGTAGGGAACAGGGAAGGCGAATACAATGTTCCGAATCCAGTTGCCATCCGGCTGTTTTTTCGGGAAAATATCAATGCGCTCGATGAAGGCACGCATGAATTCCTTTTGCTCCACCTCAGTGGCGGCATTGTAGACTTCATCGAAGGCCAGAAGCAAGTGATAGATGTTGTCCGCTGTGATCTTCTCCTGATGGATGTCATCAATCTGACCTTGGATTTCAGCGAGCTGGGATTCCATGTCCCCAATCAGTTCATATTGCTCATCGTAACGCCGCTGTAAATCCAAAGACTTACGGTCATAATAGGGATCATTAAAGTCCAGTGTGTCCATCTGGTGCTCCAGACGGAACTTTGTATTGAGTCGCTGGCGGAGCTGCGCCTTGATTGTATCAGCCTGATGCTCCAACTCGCTGGTATCGACTGCAGAACTGATTTTTTCTTTGATGGCATCTACGAAGCGTGGGTTGTGAACCATAGCGGATACGATGGATGCGACCATCTGATTGATTTCGTTCTGTTCAATGTTCAACCGGAAAGAACATTCGTGTCCAGTCTGCCCTTTGATGCTCTTGCAGAAGTAGTAGTAACGAGTTTTGTTATCCTTGCTGTGAGCCTTAGAGACATTTCCGTACAGATTCCGTCCACAGCAGGGGCATTTCAGAATGCCGGAAAGAATATGCGCGTGGTCTGGGTCACGGACCTTTTCACGCCGCCCTGTGGTACGCTGACGCTTGGTCTGTGCAAGATTCCAGTCGTCCTCGGAAACGATGGCTTCATGTTGACCGACATAGACGGGAAACTCGGATTGCTTCACAACGTGCATTTCGTTTCGAGTGCCGAGTTTCTTTTCAACCTTGCGGCGACCAAATGCAATCTTACCGCAGTAAATGGGATTGTCCAGAATACCTCTAACAAATACAGCAGAAAACTTTGGGATAGTTCCATTCTGACGGAGCTTTTTCACATAGCCATGGGTGTTCAGATACCGGGCAATACCTGCTACACCATCGTTGGTATGGATAAAGCGGTCAAAAATAACACGGATAACTTCCACTTCTTCGTCTGCAATCGAAAGCTCGCCATTTTCCAGCCTATAGCCATAGGGTGCAAAGCCGCCGTTCCATTTGCCCTCACGGGCTTTCTGTTCACGGCCGGCCATCGTTTGAGCACGGATATTCTCACGTTCGATTTCAGCAACAGCAGAAAGAACAGAAATCATTAACTTGCCGGAATCTTTGGAACTGTCGATGCCATCTTCTACGCAAATCAAATTGACACCGAAATCCTGCATAAGTTGCAAGGAGTTCAGAACATCGGCCGCATTGCGCCCAAAACGGGAGAGTTTGAATACCAGAACATAAGAAACGCCGTCTTTACAGTCTTGCACATCTCGCAGCATCTGTTGAAATTCGTGCCGACCTTGAATGTTCTTACCGGAAAATCCTTCGTCAGAATATTCTCCAGCAATGACCATATCTTCATAATCGGCATATCTGCGCCGAAACTCCATGGCAGACTGTCACCCAGCACATCCACGGTTGCCTCATCTCCACGATAGAGGATCTGACTGCCAAGCTGCCCTCGGCTGTTCTTGAATGTAACTTCCAGTGCTGCATTGCCATACCACTGCACCGCAATAACTGTCACAGTTTCCCTTGCCGCAATGCCGTTCAGCTGGCAGCCGACCGTGATCTCCTCCAGATGTGCCATGGAAACTCCTTTCCGAATTGCCCACCGAGAATCTGTACTTTTTCGGATTCTCAGGGCTTTTTACATATAGTAACAGTATACCGCGAAACCCCAGCAAACGCAACAATTTCCGGCAAGAGTTCAGCCAAATCCCATTCATCTTCCACAAAAGGCGCCATGTATTCTAACCAATTTGAAAAAGTACGCTTTTCCGAATTCTCAGGGTCTTTTATTAAGTGGTATTTTCGAATTTCAAAGCCTTGCTGTAAAAGGTTCCAACGGGGAGATCACAGGCTTGTGCGGCTTGCTTTAAGCTCAACCGTTTGGCACGCCATGCCTTGTGGACTTCATAAAAGTTATCCGGCAAGGGGCGAGGCGGCCTGCCGAATTTCACGCCCCGGGCTTTAGCGGCGGCAATACCTTCTGCCTGCCGCTGCCGGATGTTAGTGCGCTCGTTTTCGGCAACAAAGGAAAGCACCTGCAGCACGATGTCGCTTAGAAAAGTGCCCATCAGATCTTTGCCACGGCGGGTGTCCAGCAATGGCATGTCCAGCACTACGATGTCGATACCTTTTGTTTGGGTGAGCAGTCGCCACTGCTCCAATATTTCTGCGTAGTTGCGTCCAAGACGGTCAATACTCTTGATATAGAGCAGATCGTCTTTTTTCAGTTTTCGCACCAGCCGCTTGTATTGCGGGCGGTTGAAGTCCTTGCCGGACTGCTTATCCATGAAGATGTTTTTCTCCGGAATCTTCAGTTCTCGCAGTGCAATCAACTGCCGGTCCTCGTTCTGGTCGCGGGTGCTGACACGAATATAACCATAGATATTAGCCAAATGTTACTCCTTTGGTTTGCGGCATTTCTGCCATGTGATTGGTGAATCATCAATCTAACACCTCCTTGTGGCAAAATAAAAGCCTGCACAATGGCAGGCAGGCTGTATGTATGAAAAAAGCCAAGAACTGTAAAAATACATTTCTTGGCCTCGAAATCGAATAGCGAATAATAGATTAGTCGTATCTTCTCAAAGGAATATTGGAATGGTAGATCTTTACATTGTCAAGGTTGTTCATGGTCAGAAGCTCTTGAATGCCCAATTCCATCATGGAGCTGTCTTCACAATTATAAGGGTTCATGACAATTTGACTGATAGAAGATTTTTTGAATTTATAATCAACATAGGGAACCAAAGCTTTTCCGCGACGGAAGAAAGATACATCGGCGATATTCGAATTGGATTTTGGAGAACGTAAAGTTTCTTCTGGAATTTTTAGAACGATACGGTATTCTTGTTCCCCGTCAAAGTGGCTGTTTTTGAAAAAGCAGCGCATATTGTTGATTGGTTCCTTAAAAGACTGAACCAGTAAAGCACGATACTTGTCTAGTAAATTTAACTGAAGAAGGTTGGAATAAACATTGAATAGATGATCTAAAAATTTGATGACACACTTTTCTTTGTCGAAATTATTATAAATTACCAATCCACGAGAAAGCCAGATATCACCTGATAATCTTTTTCCTGTGTTGGTTTTGTATGAGTTGCTACCCTCAAACATATTCCATGCAAAGTCAAAACCAATATTGACGCCTGCCGATGAAGTTGCATAATAGTTCCACATATTAAGAGAATCACAGTTTTTGGAAAGCGAGCAGGTATAAGTGCGGTAAGGCATATCTTTGTATGTTTGATCAACATTAGATATGGCAGAATATGATTGACGATAACTTTTCAAATCTTCTATTATAGATGGCTGCAAAAAGAACTGTTTGAATGAGCTCGAGTAATTGCCGTTGGTAAGTACATGCTCTATCAATGGGATGATTTCGAGAAATTCAGTAGAGTCGTTCAGAAATCTCACATCAGTAAAACGAAGGCATTGTTTTTCAATTATGGATAAAAGCGTGTCAATAGTACAGTAATGACACACGTTTGATGCACCACTGTTAAGCTCATCAGAAAAAGGGTCACCCTCATATGGCGTATCCAAGAAGTGGCAATGCGAGAGTGCTAAACAAGATGCAAATACCTCGGCTTCTGTCATCTTTGTCCTTTCTACTGATAAAGCAGCTTCTGACTTCAAAATCAGGAGCTGCTTTATCAGTTGTCAAAACCCTAAAATAAATTAAATCATCTTAAAATATTTCAGCGCATCCCTTATGGCCGCTTCCTTCTCCGGTGGACACTGGGGCTGCTTCGTATTTTCGGACTTCGCCTTATGGTGGTTCTCTCGTACCTCCAGACCGCATTTCTGCTTGACCTGCGAGATATACAGGGAAGACACCTTCAGTCCAGTTTGTTCCAACACGCGGGCTTTGATTTCAGGATAAGTCGCACCCTTTTGCAATCCTGAAGTGTCTATGCCCTCCAAGGAGAACTCTACACGGACTTTTTTGGAGTCGATCTCACCCTTGGAAAATGCAATGACACATTCCACATGTGTCGTCGCTAGAATCGGAACACATGGATTCAGCCTCGTTAGAAGCATGGGAACACAAAACAGCAGGGGAGTGGTTCTCCTTGCTATTCTTGCGAAGCGGCTTGAAATTCTTGCCGTCCACACTGTTTTTGAACCCGGTCTTGTAAACAAAGACAATCATGTAGGGGTCTTTGTTCCCATTACTATCATAACCGCCCACGATTACTTTTTCAACTATACTTTCAAAAATATGTCGGTCAAAGGTGTCCAGAACCTCATTCTGTTCAAGGGTCTGCCGAAACGTGGCAACACGCTTGCGCATTGTAGATTCGGTTTCGGCTGCATCTTGCAGGCTTTCACACTCTTTCTGCAACTGCTCAATCTGGCTAGACAGGTCCAAATACTTTCGGTCGTAGGTCTCCTTGTCGATGGTATCTTCAAGACGCATATCAACCAGCTTGTTTTTCTTGACTTCCAGAGCGTGAATATCTCTTTCGGCTTTCGCAAGACGCTTGCCCGCGTTGCTTTCAGAAAGAGTTTCTTCTGTCCGTTTCATAAACTCGTCCAGAACATCCTTGTTATTCTGGCACAAGAGGCGATAAGATTCTACAAAAGCCCGCTCAATCGTTCTTTCGTCAACGCCCTTGCTCTCCGGGCAGAACTTTTTTCCTTTTTTGGTGGAAACAACACATTGCCAGATAGCTTTATTATACTGTGAACTGCTATGCCAACTCCTCCTTGTCAGGGTGCCACCACAGAAACCACATTCTATCATGCAGCTAAAAGCGTATTTCCGACTGAACTTTTCACGTTTGCCGTCCACGTTAAGGCTGCGGGGCTTTGCACGCCGCCGCAAAATTTCCTGTGCGGCTTCAAAGACTTCTTCCGAAATAATGGGCTCGTGGTGCTCACGAATATAAAATTGATCTTCCTCGCCGAAGTTGTACAGACGCCGTTTTGAAATAGGGTCAACGGTAAATGTCTTTCCTAACAAAATGTCGCCTTTGTATTTTTCGTTTTTGATAATGCCGATTACGGTACTGTCTGCCCATTTGGGACTGCCGCGTTTGGTTTTATAGCCTAAGTTTTCAAGTTCTTTGGCAATAACCGAACCACCGGCACCCTCCGTGTATCGCTGAAAAATGTAACGGACAACAGCCGCTTCTTCTTCGTTGATGGTGATGGTTTTGTCCGCTGGATTGTAGTCATAACCTAAACAGCCCTGAAACCCGACCAGCTCACCGCGCTGCATCTTCATCTTCAAGCCCTTTTTGACATTTGCAGAAATATTTTCGACTTCCTGCTGTGCAACAGAGCTTAAAATTACAAGGAGCAGTTCACCGTCCATAGTAAGGGTGTTGATGTTTTCTTCCTCAAAAAACACAGCCACGCCTTTATCTTTGAGCATCCGAACATATTTCAGAGTGTCAAGCGTATTTCGGGCAAAACGCGAAATGGATTTGGTAATCACCATATCCACGTCACCGTTCATACAGTCGTTGATTAAACGCTGGAAATCCTCGCGCTTTTTTACCTGCGTACCCGTGATAGCTTCATCAGCATAGATGCCGGCCAAAGACCATTCCGGCTTACTTTTTATAAGTTCGGTATAGTATTTGACCTGCGATTTGTAGCTGTTCAGCTGATCTTCGGTATCGGTGCTGACACGACAATAGGCGGCTACGCGCAGCCTTTTTTCAAAGTTCGTACGCGCTCGTGGAGAGAGCGTGTTGCGCGCTTTAATGACTTCAACGTCTTTCATGCTTGACCTCCTTGCTAAATGTGTTCCTTTCATTGCGTTAATCATAACGCCAATGCGACACAAAATCAAGAGGATAGTTCGGAAACCACACGATAATCTTTCATTAAGCGCTGTTTGATAAGGGAATACTCTCTATCGGTTATGAGCTTTCTTTCTAACAGCTGCTTCAAAAAAGCAAGCTGAATGCTATAACGTATCAAATTTTGTTCTTTCAAAAATATCCCCCTTTCACAAAATAAAAAATGAGCCAACGGACGGCTGCTGGCAGCAACCCACGGGAATCTCACCCCTGCATTCCTCATGCAGCCCTACTCATTGCCTGCGACGCTCTGAACGCTCGGACTTTGACGGTAAGGGAGTATCAGCCTGCCTGTATGTCATGGCCCACAAGCAGCCGCGCTTGCATTGCGGCATGGTGATGATCGCTCCACTTTTCAGAGAAAAGCATCATGGCGCACCCGCCGTCCGGCTCGATACAGACAGCAACGTATCCGTTTGCTCTATGATGCACCGCCATTGTCCTGCGGGCATATTTTTCAAGGTGCTGTCCCGAAACGTGGAAAGGGTCAGACCGTTTCGGCTTTGGTTACAATAGAAGAAATCAGTTTGATTTCCAGATGGCGTTTCATGTACTCGTCTATGCACACATGAGGCTGACCGTGCTTGTCATAGAGAATGCCTGTACAGAGCTTGTTGATATAACCTCTGTAATGTCGCAAAACCTGTTCAACTGCATCGGTGTCCCCAGCGCAGGCAGAGCGAATCACCGAGAGCGGTAAAAACTCTCTGCTCGTGTGTTCATAGGAGTTCATTTACGCCTAACCTCCCTCCGGCAAGTGCGCCTTTAGCTTTTTTTGCAGCTCGTTCAGCGTTTTTGTCCGGTGGTGCTGTACAGCACTCCGGGACATTCCCATGAGGTCGCCAATCTCGCCATCGCCCAGTTCCAGAACGCAAAACAGAATCAGAATGCTTTGTTCTTGCTTTGGCAGAGCGGCAAACGCATTGGCAACAAGTTCATTGTCGATGTGCAGATCACAGCCGTAGGATGAAAATACAAATTCTTCACTTGGATAATGGTCTACACTCGTGAGCTGCCCCAGTTCTTCCAACGAAAGAACGCTGAATGACTTTTCACGGTCAAGCAGACGTTTCTTATTTCGGTGATAGTTCCGGGCCTCATTTCGCAGCACCGCTTTGCAGAACGCATCGAATCGGTACTGTTCGCCATCGTTGCGAGGGATAGCTTCCATCTTCTCACCCCCTTTCCGTGGGGATGTCGGGTGGATTTTTCCCTTTCCGCTAATATGACACCTGAAACACCCGATTCTGCCCGCTTTTTTGAAAATTTCCAAAAATATTTTTTGAAACAGGTAGATTTTCAGATGGCAATAGAAAAGCCCAGCAGACCAAAAACGGCCAACTGGGCATAATAACAGCACGAAACGCGCAGTAGCTACATTGTATAGTACATAGTAAAAGCCCTGCTGACCCTGTGCGGGAGCAAGGCTTTTTTTGATAGGTCAAGATTGAACGGTCGATAGAATATCAGGCGCATGGCGGCATCCTCCTATGGCCGCCATACAGACGATGAAACGCTCTGATACGCAAAAAAGAACCGGCGGCCTTGATTTTCTCAAAAGCCGCCGGTTCAAAATGGGCGCGCGGATATGTCTGCTGTACGACGGCTTTTTTTCTTTTGCCGTCGTGCGGCAGCTTGCTAACAGGCTATTTTTCTTTATGAGGATTATTATAAAATCCAAATGTCACAGAAATGTCCGAGCAGAACTAATTTTCGACAGAAAAACAGGCTGAATTGTTACAAAGCTCGGACATTTCAAAAATTTTTTGAGAAATGGCGAAAAAAGCGGGGCAGCACACGCCGCCCCGCCGATCCCATACGGTTATTCCATTGCCCGCATTTGTTCAATCAGAGATTGTTTTTTCTGTCTGCGGATTGTCCATACAGACAAGATCAGCTCCATTCCGAACAATACCAGAATGAACAGCCCCATTTCCAAAACCGGGAATTGATAAGGCACTACATTTCCGGCAAAAGCACCTACACTCATTTTTCTGCAAGCAAAGATGGAAGCCGGAAGCCCAACGATCAGCGTCGCCAATGTTGCAAAGAGCGCATAGCACAGCCCCTCACAGATGTTCATTTCACATAGCTGTTTTTGTGTTAGGCCGATAGAACGCAGAATACTGTTTTCCTGCTTTCGGGCTATCTGGTTAGAGAGTGTCGTATTGATAAGGTTGATAACGCCAAAGAGAAATACCAACCATGAAAGTATCTCCATACTGCCAAACGCAAAAGAATTTGTCATTTCTTCATATTCAATCACTGTATTGATTTCATCTAAGGCAATATTACTATGGCTGGCAACAATATTTTTCAATTCAGCTCCCACATAGTCCGTTTTTTTCGGATCGTTTACAATGCTCCATGAATAGTCGAAAGAAGCGATTTCCGGGTGCAGTTCATGGAACAATGCTTCTGGTGCGAAAAAGAGTACTCCATCGAGGGCCAGTTTTCCATGCCCGGAAGGCGTCTTGTTGGAATCAAACAATCCTGATACAGTGACGGAAACAGGCGGTTGCCCCTCTCCAAAATAAAAGTCAACTGTTGAACCAACACCCATATCCTCATTCTGCTTTAGCACATTATAGTCAATTACAATACTACGGGAATCTTTTGGCATCGTTCCTGCTGTCAGAGCCGCTTCAACTGTTGCATAATTCTGGTCGGTCAGCATATCACACATACCACCGCTTTGGTAAATGTCCGTCTTAAGGGTTGCATAGAGAGATTGTCTGCTTGAAATTATATCTGTAACACCATCAATAGATAAGATTTCCTGTTTTAATTCTTCATTCAACGGATTTCCCGCTGCCATAACCTTTTCTTCTGTCATTTCAGAATCCAAATAAATTTTATAGTCGCCGTCCGGGAAAAACCGTCTTGCAAGCGCCTCTGGAGAACGCAGCAAAACAATGGAGGATACCACAAGCAGAATAATTCCGCCCAAACTCAATGAGGCTACAATAGCAACGGTCTTTTTTCGGTCACGCTTAAAATTCGCAATTCCCATTGAAACAGGATTGAGCTTGATATTCTTTTTTCGGCTTCGGATGTCCTTTTGTGCCGGGGTAAAACGGACGGCTTCAATCGGGGAAATCCCTGCCGCAATTTTTATCGGCTTACGGATGGAAACAGATACCATGATCCAACTGCTTATGAGTGTCAAAATAATCGTTGCCACATAGGAAACAGCATTAAATCCCTTGGGAAACAAAAGAAAACCGCCGCATACACCCAGCACTGTACCAATCAAAATCCCGATACTGCCGAGTTTACGCCCCTCCCGCTTTACAATCCGCTTGATTTGCTTTGGCGTTGCACCAATCGTCCGTAGCTGCCCGTAGCTCTTGATTTTGTCATTGATGGAGATACGGAAGATACTCTGGATCACAATATAGCCGCCGATCAGAACAATGGCAATCACGCCAGCCATCAGTGCAAAATCAAAGGATTTAGAAGCATAGGCAAAATACTTGCTGTTCATTTTGGGCATAGGAAGCTGATATTCCTCCGCAATCTCCCTGCAATAAGAGGTCATCAGTTCTTCGCCCAACTGGTCGCTGTTTTTGAAATGGACATAGGCGCGATAGCCAGTCGGGTCAAACCCTTTCCATCCTGTCAGGGCAGCGTTGGAAAGAATGATAGCGCAGGTATTCGCTTCTTTTTCATTTACGCTGTCCATAATGCCGGTAACGACATAATCACCATGAAAACTCTCTGTATCTAAGGTCACAGTGTCCCCGATCTTGGCATTGTTTCCATAGGTGGAAAGAAAGTATTCGCTTACAACAACTTCATTTGCTTTTTCAGGAACCCGGCCCTCTAACAACTCCATCTGCGCCTTGGTAATCTCCATCATTTGCGCGTCGCAATACACATAAGACGCATGATAGCCCTGTTCTGAAAGCTCCTCACCCAGCATATAGTAGCCGCCTACGCGCTCAAACTCCGGCAGTCCTTTCAGGGTTTCAATGTCGTTTTCCTCTACGCCCAGCCAGACCGCCTCATAAGTATCGACAACCTGATTGCGCTGCATTTGTGTCAGGGAGGTAGACACAATTCCCGTAAAGCAGATCAGAAATGCCGCCAGCGCAACGGCAATCACCACCATCAGATTCCGGCGCTTCTCGCTTTGCAAACTTTTCTTTGCCAGCTTCTTTGTAATGGCGCTGGTATCATTCTCAAAAGGCCATGTCATAGCCTGCCACCTCCTTACTCCACAATCTTGCCGTCCTCAATGCGGACAATCCGATCTGCAAGGCGGGCAATGTCGTCATTGTGCGTAATCATCACAACAGTTTGCCGGAACTCTGCACTGGTGCGCTTGATAAGCCCCAGCACCTCGGCGCTGGTCTTGCTGTCAAGGTTGCCGGTCGGCTCGTCGGCCAGCACGATAGCCGGTTTGGTAATCAAGGCGCGGGCGATAGCCACACGCTGCTGCTGTCCGCCGGAAAGATTGTTCGGCATATTTTTCAGTTTATCTTCCAGTCCCAGCAGGTGAACGATCTCGTCTAAAAACTTCTGATCCACCGTGTCCCCGTCCAGCTCCACCGGCAGGACGATGTTCTCATACACATTCAGAATAGGAACAAGGTTATAGTTCTGGAAGATAAAGCCGATGTTGCGGCGGCGAAAGATGGTAAGCTGCTCGTCGTTCTTCTTTGCCAGTTCTTCGCCTCGGACAATCACTGTTCCGCTGGTGGGAGTGTCCAGCCCGCCCATCATGTGAAGCAGGGTGGACTTGCCGCTGCCGGAGGTTCCCACAACGGCCACAAACTCACCGTCATTTACGGAGAAGTTCACGCCGTCAAGGGCGCGGGTGATATTCGGCTTTGTGCCGTAATACTTTTTCAGATCAATCGTCTGCAAAACGCTCATACTCAAAACTCCTTTCAAGGCTTTCTGCCTGTTGATAAGGTCATTGTAAAACCCAAATGTCCGCGAAATGTTACAGCGGCCAAAAAATTTCATTGAAAATCGGGGTGAAATGTTACAGCGCTCGGACATTTCAAAAAAATTTACGGCGGGCAGCCGGAAATGGCCGTCCGCCGTAGCTCATGATCTGTTCTAAAACCAATTCGCCTTTTGATTTCTAAATTGAGGAGTATCGCTTTCTTGATAAGGATTGTAGGTATTACGGTTACACCCAAACTCTTTTAATGATTTTATTTTATTGTCCTCTGTCCATTCAATCAAAGAAATACCGTCAAATTCCTCTATATCCCCATTGTTCATTCCATTTTTGAAATACCACTCTACAATCGTTTGATTTTCTTTATGGAAAAATTGCTTGATTTCCCAAACTACCACCTTTCCACGGGTATTCCACTCCTGAAACCAATGTTTTACTGTTTTACGATTGCTATACTGGGGACACCAACTTTCTGTATAGAGTACATCTTCCGCAAAAATATCATCAATGCCCATATCTTTCTGATAAAGCCACATATCAAACCACAGTCGGATTATTTTTTCTCGTTCATTCATAATAGAAACACCTCGCTTGTTTACTTTCATTTTGTAGGCAGCATAATGGAAAATTCCGAACCCTTGCCCGGCTCCGAAACCACTTTGACATAGCCGCCCTGCCGCATTACAATCTCGCGGGCCAGATACAGGCCAATGCCCACGCCCTGCTGTTCGTGTACTTCTTCCTCACGATAGAAGCGCCGGAAGATGGCAGCCTGATTGCTTTCGGAAATGCCCTTGCCGGTGTCGGTCACTTTGATCTCCACATACATTTCCCACAGCACCACCGACACAGCGATTTTCCCGCCTGCCGGGGTGTACTTCACCGCATTGTCCAGCAGGTTAAAGAGGGCTTCGGATGTCCACTTGCTGTCATGGGAAACGGTCAAATCCTCCGGGCAGTCCACGGACACGGCGATTTCCTTTTTCTCCGCCGCATACACGATCCCACTCATGGCCTGCGCCACAGTATCAAAAAGACGGCCCAGCTTCTTATCCAACTGGATCACGCCTGTTTCCAGTCGGGAGGTTTTCACAAGGGCCTGAAAGAGAAAGTCCAGCTTATCCGTCTGGCTGCGGATTCCCCGGATAAAGTCGGTGCGCTCCGCCTCGGTCATGGGCTTTTCCAGCAGGGTGTCCGTCGCCATTTTCAGATTGCTTACCGGCGTTTTCACCTGATGGGAAATATCTGATACAAGGGTCTGTAACTCCTGCCGTTCCTCGTCCACCCGGCGGCGGTTCTCCTGCATGATCTGGTAAAGCCTTGCCAGCCGGTGTCCGATTCTGGCAAGCTGGGTTTCGCTGTCCTCTGGCCGCTGGGGCGCTTCATTCCCGGCGATCATGTGGTCTAAGGTCTGGCACAGGTCAGCGGTAAACTGCGACAGCCGCTTTCCAAACGCCTGCGTCAGTACAAAAATCCCCACAAGGGCGCACAGCAGCAGCGTCCCGCCTGTCAGCAGCACCGCAATCTGTTTTGTCACAAGAAACAGGGCTATGGTGATCCCGGACATGGAGAGGACAAGCTCCATTGCCACCCGGCCAAACAGCCGCTTTACCGAGAGGTTTTGAAACTTCATTTTGCCTCGCCTCCCGTCCATTGATAGCCCATGCCGTAAACAGTCTTGATGTAGGGTGCGCCGCCGTCAGATTCAATCTTGCTGCGAATCCGGCTGATGGAGGTTGTCAGGGTGTGTTCGTCTACAAA